>NZ_JBHSNF010000002.1:589491-930359 GCF_042657065.1 Rhodanobacter ginsengisoli | reverse complement strand
GTGCAAAGCTACATCGATTTCTACAACAACAAGCGCTTACACTCCGCCTTGGGTTATCGTTCTCCCGTCGAGTTCGAAGCCAGTGCGGCTAACCAACCGGTGTCCACTTTTGCGTAGGAACTCTCCGTCTTACCGCCGGCTGCGCCGGCGGCAAGCCGCTGCTCATGTCGAACGTCAGACGTACTTCGATTTATCCAGGAGATTCACATGTTGGCTGTAGAGGACTCGAACTTTACGAAATCGTTTGCGACGAGTTGGTTCATGCTTGCCACCGCATTCATTTCGCTTTGGCCCCTCACAAATGTTGCGTTTTTGTTTGCCTCGGCACTGTTTGCCGCTTCGGGTTCCGTTGCATTGTATGGCCAATTTCGTCGTACACCGGGGGCACACCGCGCACGGTCCATGGCGGGCGGTGTCCTTGCGGCACTCATTTTCGTCGTGTTCGCGCAGATCCAGATTGGCTACCACGTTGGCAAATACATGGCGCTGCAGGACAACGGAGCCTGCCGGGTACAAGTTCAAGGTACGCCTGACATCTCAACGCAGCTGACGCGCTGCACGCGCCGCTAATTTCAAGCGTTATGTGTGGTCAACATGAACTTCACTGATCTAAAAGAATCTGCGCTAAGGCTCAATGAGCTTTACGAACAGCTTGAAATTAAGATGTATGGACGTGTGTGGACCACGGAAGAGCTTGCACTCGGTTTCGTTGGCGATGTCGGTGATTTGGCAAAACTGATTCAGGCGAATGCAGGCGTCCGGAAGATTGACGACTTCAGGGCGAAGCTTGGACATGAGTTGTCAGACTGCCTCTGGTCAATCATCGTTCTTGCGAATAAGTGTGGCATTGATTTGGAGGCAGAGTATTCGAAGAACACTGGAGAATTAATAGAGCATGTATCCAATGAGCTGGACACATAAAAACTCATTCAAGCCGATGCCGCTTGGCGGCGAAGCTTAATTCAGGCGTTGGTCATTGGACGAACAAATCTTATGAGCCCGATCAATCTGAAATCCGAAGTTGCAGAAGAGAAAACCTGGAAGTCCATTGTCATTGCCCGAGTTGCTGGAGCAAACATCAAGGTAATGCGCATGGACGGCGCGCCTTATCCTGACGAGTCACACGACTATCCGGAGGGATTGCTGGTTGTTGACGGCCAACTGAACCTCAGAGTTGGCTCGGAGGCAATCAAGGTTCGGGCCGGCGAGATATATGTGGTTCCAGTCGGAGTTGCGCACGCCGTGGACCCGGGTAGTACGGGTACACTGATCGTTTTTGATGCGTGAGGCCTGACATCTCGTTCAAGGCGGACGGCTCCGCCGCCGCTCAATTCCGGCGTTGGACCGTTCGGAACCGTATCGTCCTGATTGCCATCTTTCGTTCATCTGCAAGGGGGAGTTGCTAATGAAGGTTATCGAATCCGCTCTGCTTCTGATCGCGGGTACCGCGTTGCTTACGTTCGGCGCCATCTCAATCGGATTTTTTCCGCGTCCAATCACGTTCAGCAATCCAAACCTGCTCGTGGAGGCGCTTGCCATCGCTGGCATGGCATTCTTCGCACTTGGTGCTCGCGGTATCTATCGCGCTCATCGCGCCATCCCCGGCAATGGCCCGTTGGCTTCGTCGCCGGACGAAGCGGCCTAGCCGGTCGTCCAGGCGGACGGCTCGAGCGCCGCTTAACTCCAGCGCCAGGGCTCAAGCATGCAGACCGCCACTTCAACGGTCACCTGGATGTCAGCTGCCGCCTTCGTGGCCCTGTGGTTTGTGGCCGCATACTGTCTCGCGCGCGCTTACCCCCTCATCAAACAGCATGGGCGTCCATCACTACGAGCCGCCCTTTCGCTGTCATCGCACCGAGATCGCTCACATCCTGCGCATCGCCATGTGCACTGCTTTCTGTTCGCATGTATATTTTCCTTGGCTTCATGGGTTATCGCTGCCACGGTGGGCGTGTCAAGCGGCGTGTTTCACTAGCGCGCCACCCTGATGTCCCGTTCAAGGCGGACGGCTACGCCACTGCTTGACTCCAGCGTCAGATCTGTAGGGGAAGCATTGTGATCAGACAAATCGGGCTTGCACTACTTCTTCTACTTGCGCTGTCGGCCTGCTCTACGATGCAGTACACGCCGAATATGCAATCCGCGTCAGACGGCGGCGTTCGTGTCCTATACCGTTACCCGCACGCCAGTTACACAATTCTCCGCACATCCGATGTCGACTACTACTATCCACCGGGTAACCGCGAGCCATCCGTCACTGATGCGTTGCCATCACTCAAGGAGAAAGTCCTGTCGGCAGGTAGTAATGCGCTCATTGTGCGCGATCACCGCATGTGTAGTATCAATCGGTGCATCAGCATTTCGGCTGAGGTTCTGCGTGTAGACTGGTCGACGTTGGGGCGCACACAGCCCTGACATGTTGTTCAATGCGGGCAGTTATGCCACCGCTTAATTCCATCGTCAGGTCCTCCATGGGGCATCCATGAATTCCGAACAAGCCAATTCAGTCGCTGAGGCGGTCTTGCAGGAGCCGCAAGCTCAACAGGCTGCTGTCGCGCAAAACAGCGCTAGCCGTGTCCGCCTCCTTTCGGCCCGTCGTCGTGCAGCCATCTACGGTCTCGTGGGCTTTGCCGCTGGTGCGCTGGCGGGTTACTCGATCTTCCCCAGGGTTCTCCCTGCTGCGATCATCGGCATGGGGCTTGGTACGGTCATCGGGCGCTGGTTCGTTGGTCGCGGGGCCTGACCATTCATTCGAGGCGGACGGCTGCGCCGCCGCCCAACTCCATCGATATTCCTCAGGAGTAGCCATGTTGCAGCCCATCAAGAGCTTCGCTACCGGAATCGTGTCGGGCGCTCTCACTTATGCTGCATCCATTTACGTACTCGCTCATACGAATGCCCTCGTCATGCCACGTGGCTTTCCTCCTGCGTTGTGGATTGGGGTGGTCGTCTTTGGTCTGGGTGCGGCATTCGTGGCGTTCCTGATTCACTGCGTTGCAATTCGGGTACTTGCCGCAAGAGACATGCCCGCCTTCATCGGATTCGCAGCAACAGTTGTCGTTGTCATGGCTGCGACTGGTTTGCTGGCCAACAGTGGCAAAGCGATTGCCTCGTGGCTTGTCGGGGCGCTGTTGGCATCGTTGGTCCGAGGTCTTCGGAGGTCTGACCGGTCGTCCGCGCGGATGCGTGAAAAGCCGGGTCCTGCTTGAGTCCAGTGGCAGGCATCGCATGAGCAGCATCGCCATTCGAGAAATTCTGGAGAGCGACCACGCACAGTGGCTGCAACTCTGGGCTGGATACAACGCCTTTTACGGGCGGTCTGGCGCCAGCGCCTTGCCGACTGCGGTCGTGGAGACCACCTGGCAACGCTTCTTCGACCCGTCGGAGCCCGTCCACGCGCTGGTCGCGGAATGCCGTGGCCAGCTGGTCGGGCTTGCGCACTACCTCTATCACCGCAGCACCATACAAATTCAGCCCACTTGCTACATGCAGGATTTGTATACCGCGGAACAGTCACGCGGCCTCGGTGTTGGTCGCAAGCTGCTCCAGGCCGTGTACGACCGGGCCCTGGCAGCGGGTGCTCCCAGGGTCTACTGGCAGACGCATGAAACCAACAGCACTGCCATTCAGCTGTACGACAAGGTGGCGGAGCGCTCCGGATTCATCGTCTACCGCAAGCTGTTGTAGTCCTGGCGTCATTGGCGCCGTTTGCCCGGCATGTCGCTGCAGCCGACGTGCGACGGGCGAGGCAAGACGAGCATCGAGTTCGCCGCCCGCGGCGGAGCGGCAGCGCCCCGGTCGACCCCGGCACGCGTCACTCACAACAGCCGCAGCAGTTCCTTCATCAGCGGCAACCGGCGCACGCGGACGGCGCTGGCGCGGAACACCGCATTGGCCAGGGCCGGCGCGGCGGTGGGCATGGCCAGGAAGCTGGCGCCCGCCGGGGGCCGATCGTCCGGCACGGTGATGACTTCCACCGCGTTGGGGAGCTGGGCCACGCTGGCCAGCGGGTAGTCCTTGAAGCTGTGTTGCTGGACGCGGCCGTCCTTGAAGGTGATGGCCGGGTTCAGCGCGTTGGACAGCGCGTCGAGGGTCGCGC
The DNA here is from genome assembly GCF_042657065.1 of Rhodanobacter ginsengisoli. Taxonomy (NCBI): domain Bacteria; kingdom Pseudomonadati; phylum Pseudomonadota; class Gammaproteobacteria; order Lysobacterales; family Rhodanobacteraceae; genus Rhodanobacter; species Rhodanobacter ginsengisoli. The sequence continues at coordinate 926,260 of NZ_JBHSNF010000002.1, read as the reverse complement.
CGGCGACCTGGCCCTGCAGGCCCAGCGGATTGATCACCCGGCCGACATCGACGGCGCAGACGACGCGCTGGATGATCAGCTTCTCGCCCTGCATGGCGGCCTCGATGGCATGCGCCACGTACGCGCCGTCGATGTGCCAGCAGGCGATGCCGAGTCCGTTGACGCTGCGCAGCCAGTTCTTCCACTCGATGCGGTCGGCGACCAGTTGCAGCACGTTGAGCAGGCGGCCGATGTCGAGCATGCCGCCGCTGCTCAGCGGCAGCTGGCGTGCCTCGCCGAGGATGCGCAGGCGGGTCTTCAGCGGGTCCTCGTGCAGGAGATGGGCGATTTCGTCGATGAAGCTTTCCACCGCGAACGCGTTGCTCAGGTGCGGCATGCCGCGGAACGGGCCGCGCGGGATCGCACTGGCCTGGCTGTACCAGTCGCTGCGGTAGTTGGGGATCAGGCCGGCGGGCAACTGGTCGGCCTGCAGCTCGGACGTCCACAGGCGGTCGTCGGGCACGTTGCGATGAGCCAGTGCGGAGGCGCTGGCCATGCGCTGGTTCCAGCCGGTGACATGGCGCTTGCGGTCGATGATCGCGTTGAGCTGGTGCACGCTGCCGGAACGGTAATAGTCGTGACCGAAATCCTGCTCGCGCGTCCACAGCAGACGCACCGGTTTGTCGACCGCCTTGGCCAGCATGACGGCCTCGGCCACGTAGTCGTGGTCGAGCCGGCGACCCAGGCCACCGCCGACGCGGGGCACGCGGATGTCGATCTGGGCGGGGGCCAGGCCGGTCAGGCGCTGCACCACGGCCCAGGCTTTCTGTGGTGCCTGGGTCGGCACGACGAGACTGGCCTGATCCTTGTCGAGTCGCACCAGGCAGTTCATCGGCTCGGCGGTGGCGTGGGCCAGCCACGGCTGGAAATACGTGGCGTCGAGCCGCCGCGCGGCCTTCTTGCCGGCGGCCTCGATGTCGCCGTCGTTGCGTACGCGGGTGGTCGGGTCGGTCTGCCCGCCGAGCAGGGCGCTGGCCTGCTGCTCCAGCGCATAACTGCTTTCGCTGCCGCTGGCGCCGGGCTTCCATTCAAGCTTGAGTTTCTCGCGGCCCTGCAGCGCGGCCCAGGTGTCCTCGGCCAGCACCGCCACGGCCGGAGCGATCACCGTGCTGCCCCAGGGCTGGTTCGGCTCGGGTTTCAGCTGCACCACCTTGACCACACCCTTGACCGCGAGGGTATCGGCGGTGTCGATGCGCGCCAGCGTGCCGTCCGGCCAGGGGCAATGCACCAGCACCGCGACCAGCGCGTCGGCATAGTCCTGATCGATCGCGTAGCGGGTCTGGCCGGTGACGATTTCGCGCGCGTCGACATCGCCGACCGGCTGGCCGATCAGGCGATAACTCGCCGCGTTCTTCAGCGGCGGCAGCTTGGTGGGCAGGGCGATCTGGCTGGCATCGGCGGCCAGGCTGCCATAGGTGACGCGACGGCCGTCCGGTGCGATCACCGTGCCCGAATCGCAGCGCAACCGGTTGGCCGGGACGCCGAGCCGGCGTGCCGCCGCCTGCAGCAGCAGCCAGCGCGCGGTCGCGCCGACCTGGCGCAGGTCGTTCCAGGCGGCGGGAATCGAGCCGCCGGTGCCGCCGATCTGGCGCCCGTAGGTCCAGCGCGGCTGGCCGTCGTTGTTGCTGACGCCCAGGCCCAGCGGCACCACGTCGACCCGGTTCCAGTCCGCGTCGAGTTCGTCGGCAATGATCCGCGGCAACGCGGTGGCCACACCGGTGCCGGTGTCCGGGTCGCGCGCGCCGATCAGCACGGTGCCGTCGACGTCGATGCGCACGTAGGCACCGAGGTCGTAGAAATGGTCGCCGAGCAGGGCCGCCGGCAGCGGCGCATCGGCCGCGTCGGCCATGCGGATGCCGACCACCAGCGCCCCGGCGGTACCGGCGAGGACCTGCAGGAAGCGGCGGCGCGAGAGGCGGATCTGGTTGGTTGGCTGGCGATCGCGCGGCTGGCTCATGGCTGGCCCGCCTTGCCGGCGGCGACGCGCTTGATCGCGCGACGCACGCGGGTCTGGCAGCCGCAGCGGCACAGGTTCGGCAACTGGTCGATGTCGTCGTCGCCGGGTTTGCTCTTGCGCCTGAGCAGGTCGACCGCGGCGATCAGCCAACCGGGCGTGCAGTAGCCGCAGCCGATCGCATCCTCGTCGATGAAGGCCTGCTGCACCGGATGCAGGGTGCCGTCGTTGGCGGCCAGGCCTTCCACCGTGGTCACCTGGCTGCCGGCCAGCGTGGTGACCGGCTGGCCGATAGCCGACACTGCCTTGCCATCGACCAGCACCAGGTCGGCGCCGTTCTCGCCATGCTCGCCGGCGTACTTGGTGCCGGTCAGTCGCAGGATGTCGCGCAGATACCACAGCAGCGGCATCTGCGGATCGCCGGTATGACGGTAGTGCTCGCCGTTGATCTGAAGATCGATGCCGTCGCGCACCTTCTCGGGCACGATGCCGCTGGGCGGACTGGTCGGCAGGATCTGGGCTTGCACGGGCGTCATTCAAGCATTCCTCGAAAACTGTCCGCGTATTGTGGCATTGCCGCCGCTGCGTTAGGGGCGTGCGTGGCTGAACAGCCGGCGCCAGAAGAAATACACCGGCACGCCGGCGGCCATGATCAGCAGACCCATGCCCGCGTTGCGCGGATTGTCGCGCATGGTCATCGCCACCACCCACGCCACGATGCCGATGAACAGCAACGGCAGCCACGGGTAGCCAGGCACGCGGAAGCTGGTGGCCTGGTTCGGCTGGCGGCGATACCAGAACAGCGTGGCCACGCCGACCGCGCAGGCCAGCCAGTCGCCGAAGGTGGCGTAGTCCAGCAGCTGGCCGTAGCTGCCCGACAGCGCCAGCACGATCGACCAGCCGGACAGCAACAACAGGGCGGTATTCGGCGTGCGGTAGCGCGGATGCAGCCGCGCCACGGCGCGGAAGAACAGGCCGTCCTCGCCCATCACCTGCAGCACGCGCGCGCCGGCGACCAGGGTGATGTTGCAGAAGCCCAGGGTGGAGATCGCCACGCCGAGCGCGATCAGGCGGGCACCGAAGGAGCCGAACACCTGCTGCATCACGTCGGCGGCCGGCGCGTGGCTGGCCGCCAGGCCGGCATGGCCCAGCACCGCCAGGTAGGCCACGTTGACCAGCGCGTAGGCGGCGATCACCAGCAGCATGCCCAGGGTCAGCGCGCGCGGCAGGGTGCGCTGCGGCTCGCGCACTTCGCCGGCCAGGTTGTTGAGATAGGTGAAGCCGGAATAGGCGAACAGCACCGGCAGCGCCGCGCCGATGAAGCCGACCCCCGCGTGCGCCGGGTCGGCGGCCAGCACGCCGGCATGGCCGGCGCCGGCGAAGAACAGGCCGCAGACCACCAGCACCGCCACTGCCAGCAGCTTGAGCAGGGCGAACACGTTCTGGATCTGCGCGCCCAGGCGGATGCCGAACAGGTTGATGCCGCTGACGAAGACCAGCGCGCCCACGGTCAACGGCAGCGCCATCGACGGCGGCAGGCCGAACAGCGCCGAGGCGTAGCTGGCGAAGATCGTGGCCACCGCCGCGGTGGAGCCGGAATAGATCACCAGCAGCATGGTCCAGCCGAACAGGAAGCCGGCCAGCGGCCCGAACGCCTCGCGCAGGTAGACATAGGTGCCGCCGGCGTGCGGCCGGCGGGCGCCGAGCTCGGCAAAACACAGCGCGCCGATCAGGGTGAGCAGGCCCGCGCCAACCCAGATCAGCAGCAGCGCCAGCCCGGATTCGGTGCGCTGGGCGGCGATGCCCGGATTGAGGAAGATGCCGCCGCCGATGATGCCGCCGACCACGATCAGGGCGGCGTCCCACGGGCGCAGGCTGCGCAGGTAGGTGGATGAGGGCGGGGTCTCACTCATGCTGCGGTCGCTGCGGGAAGGGCAGGCGAGCATGGCGATTCGGCTGGCCGGCGGCAAGTCCCCCGAACACGAAGGCGGGCCGGATGGCCCGGCCCGCCATTGGAGTGCACATGCTGCGTGGAACGCGTGGTTCCTTCAGCGACGCGGGCGGCTAGAAGCCGCTGCGCAGGAACAGATCGAAGTTGGCGACGTTCAGCGTGCCGATGCCCGCACCCGGGTCGTAACCCGGTTTCCCGTCGTAGAACCAGTCGTCACCGGCCCGGATGTCGTGGAACGAGGTATACCGGCCCGAGCCGAAGATCGCGTGCAGCAGGTAGACGTGCGGGTTCCAGAAGCCGATGCGGTGGCGGGAGCTCTGCGTCAGCAGCGCGCTGATGCCGTTGAGCTGCGGCGCCACGAAGCTGGTGCCGCCCGAACTGCCCCATCCGCCATCCGTGCTGGAGTACACCGCATAGCCGGTCTCCGGATCGGCATTGAGCGAGATATCCGGGACGTTCCGGCCACGGAAATTGCCGGGCAGCTTCAGCAAGGTGGTGGGGCCGGCCTGCGGGTCGTTGTAGACCAGCGACTGCCTTTTCTCGCTGCGCCGGGTACCCCAGGTGATCCGCTGATACCAGGGCTGCCTCCAGTAGACGCTCACCCCGCCACCGCCGCCGACCGAGAACAGGTCGACCGCGCCGGGGCCGAAGTTGGTATCGAAATAGCTCTGCAGATAGCCCCAGCCCCAGACGCTTTCCTTGTCGATCGATCCGGTGGGATTGCCCGCGCCAAAGCTGAAGCTGAAGGGCCGGGTGGTGCCGCCTGCGGCCGTCACGTACGGGTCGGACGCCGGTGAGTCCACCGTCAACGGGGCGCTGAACTCGCCGGGGCCGTTGCCCGCGCCGAGGCTTCGGGCGGTGTCGTAGGCGCCGGAGTCGCCCGAGGCGACAAACACCGACTGGCCCTGGGCGGCGGCTTCCATGAAGATCTGGTCGAACGCCCGCAGGTCACCGACATCGCTGGTGTCGTTGTTGCTGGCGCCGGCGACATTCAGGGCAGCGAAGTTGAAGATTTCCGGGAGACCCCAGCTGGTGGAAATGCTGTCGGCCCGATTGTCCGACACGGCCTGCAGGAACGCGTCGGTGAACCCGTTGCCCGCATTCGGCGCGTCGTATACCAGGATATCGGCGGACGGCGCGATGCCGCCGGACTGCTCCACGTCCAGCACGGTTTCGCCGCTGCCGCCGTCGATGGCCGCACCGCCGTCGACGTGAATCTGGGTGATCCGGTCGGGCTTCGTGGTCAGGCCGATCGCGTCCCAGTAGGTCTGGGCATCGGCGGGGTAGAAGTTCGAGAGGGTGACGATGCCGATGGTCGAGCCTTCGCCCGTCACGCCATGCTTGTACAGCGGGTTGATGTTGTAGAAATCCGCCACGTCGCCCACCGTATAGTTGCCCGGCTGGCCACTGGCGGAGGGATTGCCATCGGCCTTGGCGCTGGTGCCCAGGGCATTGACCGTCGGCGCCAGCTTCATCGTGTTGCCGGGAAGCCGGGGTGCGCTGATGCGATGCGAAAGGTACTGGCGTTCGTTGCTCAAGCCCGTGGCGAACGCCACCGTGTTGGCGATGGCCGTCGGCAGCAGCAGCGATCCGACCGGTCGATGGAAATGCCGCCCCGTTTTCGGCGACGAAAATTCATGGATGGACGTCTGGAACATGTGGCTGAACTGGCTCATCGTGCCACTGGTCTGGATGGCCAGATGGTTGGCCATGATCTTGCTGTCGAGACCCTGGGCTTTGAGGAAGGCCTGGACGTGGGCGATTTCGGCATCGGTGGCGCCGTACGTCCTGGCGAACTGATCGGTGCTGAGGAACTTCTGGAAATTCGGGCTGCCCTGGGTGGTTGTCTGCTGGATGAACCTCTCCAGCGCCGTCTGGTTGTGCAGCTTGAGCATCAGCGTGACGTGGATCGGCTGGGCCGCCGGCGCCAGGCCCATGTCGGTTGCTGCTTGCTGACCGTTCGCCATGGCGACGGTGGTGAAGCCGGCGAACAGCAGCGTCAGTGATGCTGCCAATGCCTTGCGATGAAGCTTTGCGTGCATGAATTGAAACCTCCGAGTTGTCAGAATTTCTGCCGGGCAGCGAATGTCGTGCCGATGAATGGCCAAGGCACGGCCAACCCGCTTCCGGTCAGGCCGTGAAGCACGTCATCAAGAGCAGAAGTGGAGCCGTAGCTATCTACGGCAGTAGCGCTGCCCCCCGGCAGCGCATGACCCCGACCGAGTCTTGCACGCAAGCGGACGTGGTTGGAAGGCTTTTGCGCTAGGAAAGATTCCTAGCAAGGCCCGCGCATAGTCTCGTATCTGTTGGCTGCCAAGCGATGATGGATCCGGTCATTCCACGCACGTCGATTGAGTCATGCGCGACGTGCATGTGAAGACCTGCGCGCAGCTTTGCCTGGCCTGGGCCCGAATGGCCTGGCCTGGTGGCTTCCGATTGCACGCGAGCGGATCACACCATGCACGTCAGAGGCCTGCCTTCGGCTTGTCGGTCGATTTGCGGCACAATAAGAGGGTTGTGCGTCGCCAGCGGCCGTTGGCGCCGCGGCATTTTTCCGGAGCCGAAGCCAGCGCCATGACCCTCATCAAGCAAGACGATCTGATCCAGTCGGTAGCCGACGCCCTGCAGTACATCAGCTATTACCACCCGGTCGACTACATCAAGGGCCTGGCCGCCGCGTACGAACGCGAGGAAAGCCCGGCCGCGAAGGACGCGATGGCGCAGATCCTGATCAACTCGCGGATGGCGGCCGAAGGCCACCGGCCACTGTGCCAGGACACCGGCATCGTCACCGTGTTCCTCAAGGTCGGCATGAACGTGCAGTGGGACGCCACGCTGTCGCTGGACGAGATGATCAACGAGGGCGTGCGCCGCGCCTACAACGATCCGGACAACAAGCTGCGCGCCAGCATCCTGGCCGATCCGGCCGGCAAGCGCATCAACACCAAGGACAACACCCCGGCGATCATCAACGTGTCGATCGTGCCGGGCGACACGCTCGACGTGATCGTGGCCGCGAAGGGCGGCGGCTCGGAGGCGAAGTCGAAGTTCGCGATGCTCAACCCGTCCGACTCGATCGTCGACTGGGTGCTGAAGACCGTGCCGACCATGGGCGCCGGCTGGTGCCCGCCGGGCATGCTCGGCATCGGCATCGGCGGCACTGCCGAGAAGGCGATGCTGCTGGCGAAGGAGGCGCTGATGGAGCCGATCGACATCCAGGAGCTGATCGCGCGCGGTCCGTCCAGTCGTGCGGAAGAGCTGCGCATCGAGCTGTACGAGAAGGTCAATGCGCTGGGCATCGGTGCGCAGGGACTGGGCGGTCTCACCACCGTGCTCGACATCAAGATCAAGGACTATCCGACCCACGCGGCGAACCTGCCGGTGGCGTTGATTCCGAACTGCGCGGCGACCCGGCATGCGCATTTCACCCTGGACGGTTCCGGTCCGGTGATGCTCGACCCGCCGTCGCTGAAGGACTGGCCGCAGCTCACCTACGACAGTTCCAAGGGCCGTCGGGTGAACCTGGACAGCGTGACACGCGAGGACGTGGCCAGCTGGAAACCGGGCGAGACCCTGCTGCTCAATGGCAAGCTGCTGACCGGCCGCGATGCCGCGCACAAGCGCATGGTCGAGATGCTGAACAAGGGCGAGCCGCTGCCGGTGGATTTCAAGGGCCGCTTCATCTACTACGTGGGCCCGGTCGATCCGGTGCGCGACGAGGTGGTCGGCCCGGCCGGCCCCACCACGGCCACGCGGATGGACAAGTTCACCGAGCAGGTGCTGGCGCAGACCGGCCTGCTCGGCATGGTCGGCAAGGCCGAGCGCGGCCCGGCGGCGATCGAGGCGATCAAGAAGCACCAGTCGGTGTATCTGATGGCGGTCGGCGGCGCGGCCTACCTGGTGTCCAAGGCGATCAAGGCCTCGCGCGTGGTCGGCTTTGCCGACCTGGGCATGGAGGCGATCTACGAGTTCACCGTCGAGGACATGCCGGTGACGGTGGCGGTGGATTCGGCCGGCACCTCGGTGCACCAGACCGGACCGAGGGAGTGGCAGTCGCGGATCGGCAAGATCCCCGTGGTTGTTCAATAGGGAAAAGTCGTGCGCGCAGCGCACGCGTTCGCCTCCTCGCCCCGCCGGGGAGACGACTGAATGGATGCAGGAGGTAGAGCGATGCAGGGAGCGATTGCCGAGGATTGAGGTGAGGGCGGGTGCTCGCGGGAAGGTCTGGCAAACGGCTTTCCTCTGATGAGATTGCGTGGCGGCGTGTCCCCTCACCCCAGCCCTCTCCCCGGAGGGGAGAGGGGGCAAGGCAGGCGCCTCGGAAAGATTGGAAGTCTAAACGGCCAAACGAGAAATTCACGCCGGCCATTGCATTTGTTTTGCCGCAGCGCAACACTGGCGCGACGAATTTTTCGACCACACGACGACACCGGATAACCGTGAGCCTGCCAACCCCTGCGCCGCTGCCCGCCAACGCCCCCTGGATCGTGATGAAGTTCGGCGGCACCAGTGTCGCGACGTTGCCGCGTTGGCAGAACATTCGTGAGCTGGTCGCCAGCCGCCATGCCGAAGGCGCCCGCGTGCTGGTGGTGGTCTCCGCGCTGACCGGCGTCACCGACGCGCTGAAACAGCTGTGCGTCGAAGGCGAGCGGGGCCGGCGCAACGATGCCGCCAGGGCCATCGCGCAGCGCCACTACGAACTACTCGAACACATGCAGCTGGCCCTGCCGGACACGCTGGGCGCCCGGCTCGGTGATCTGGCCGGGCTCGCCGATGCCGGTGCCGCCGCCCTGGGCGAGCTGGCCTGGCAGGCGCAGGTGCAGGCGCATGGCGAGCTGATGTCCAGTGCGCTGGGAGCGGCGTTCCTCAGTCACAGCGGGCTGCCCACCGAGTGGCTGGATGCCCGCGACTGCCTCACCGCGGTGGCCTTGCCGAACCAGAACGAGCGCACCCGGCTGCTGTCCTCGATGGTCGACTCGCGCCCCGATCCGCAGCTGGCCGCGCGGCTGGCCGGGCAGGGCGAAGTGTTCATCACCCAGGGCTTCATCGCGCGCGAGGCCGGCTCGGACGCGCGCGCCGGCCGCACGGTGCTGCTCGGGCGCGGCGGTTCGGATACCTCGGCGGCGTACTTCGGCGCCTTGCTGAAAGCGCAGCGGGTGGAAATCTGGACCGACGTGGCCGGCATGTTCACCGCCAACCCGCGCCAGGTGCCGGGCGCGCGCCTGCTGCAACGACTGGACTACGAGGAGGCGCAGGAAATCGCCTCCACCGGCGCCAAGGTGCTGCATCCGCGCTGCCTGCAGCCGCTGCGCGAGCCGCGCGTGCCGTTGCTGATCAAGGACACCAACCGGCCCGAGCTGGAAGGCACGGTGATCGGGCCCGAGGTGCGCGCGCATGCGCCCAGCGTCAAGGCGATCAGCGCGCGCAAGGGCATCACCCTGGTCTCGATGGAATCGGTCGGCATGTGGCAGCAGGTCGGCTTCCTCGCCGATGTGTTCACCCATTTCAAGCAGCACGGCCTGTCGGTGGACCTGATCGGTTCGGCCGAGACCAATGTCACGGTGTCGCTGGATCCCACCGAGAACCTGCTCGACTCCGACGCCATCGCCGCGCTGGCCACCGACCTGGCCAAGGTGTGCCGGGTCAAGGTGATCGCGCCGTGTGCCGCGATCACCCTGGTCGGCCGCGGCATGCGTTCGATGCTGCATACGCTTTCCGGCGTGCTGGCCGAGTTCGGCCAGCTGCGCGTGCACATGATTTCGCAGTCCTCGAACAACCTCAATCTCACTTTCGTGGTGGACGAGGAGGTGGTCGACGCGCTGCTGCCGCACCTGCACGAGTTGCTGATCACCGCCGGCGCCCTGCGCACCGACGACAGCGACCTGTTCGGTCCCAGCTGGCAGACGCTCTACGGTGGCGGCGAAACGGCCGGCGCGGCGACCGCCTGGTGGCGCGGAGCGCAGCGGCCGGCGCTGCTCGAGCTGGCCCGCGAGGCCACGCCGCGCTACGTCTATCACCTGCCCACGGTGCGCCAGCAGGCGCACGCGCTGAAGACCCTGGCGGCGGTGGACCGGCTGCACTACGCGGTGAAGGCGAACACGCATCCGGCGATCCTGGCCGCGCTGGCCGCGGAAGGCTTCGGCTTCGAATGCGTGTCGCCGGGCGAGCTGAAGGCGGTGATGGCCGCGGTGCCGGAGTCGGCGCCGCTGCTGTTCACGCCGAACTTCGCCCCGCGCGAGGACTACGCCCGGGCGCTGGGAACCCGCGCCACCGTGTCGCTCGATTCGCTGTATCCGCTGGAACACTGGGGCGAGTTGTTCCGCGATCGCGAGATCGTGCTGCGGGTCGACCTGGGCCGTGGCCTGGGCCATCACGAAAAGGTGCGTACCGGCGGCAGCGGCAGCAAGTTCGGCCTGCCGGTGGATCAGCTCGATGCGTTCCTGCGCCTGGCCGATGCGCATGGCGTGAGCGTACGCGGCCTGCACGCGCACCTGGGCTCGGGCATTCTCGACGAGGCCCACTGGGGCGAGGTGTACGCCCAGCTGGCCAGCCTGGCCGAGCGCATCGGCAGCGTCGGCTTCATCGACATCGGCGGTGGCCTCGGCGTGCCGTCGCATCCGGGAGAGGCCGCGCTGGACATGGTGGCGCTCGATCGCGTGCTGCGCGAGGTGAAGGCCGCCTACCCGCACTACCAGCTTTGGATGGAGCCGGGCCGCTATCTGGTCGCCGACGCCGGCGTGCTGCTGGCGCGGGTGACCCAGCAGAAGGGCAAGGGTGCGCTGCGTTACCTCGGCCTGGACACCGGCATGAACAGCCTGATCCGCCCGGCGCTGTACGACGCCTGGCACGAGATCGTCAACCTGAGCCGATTCGACGAACCGGCCACCGGCCTGTTCCAGATCGTCGGCCCGATCTGCGAGAGCGGCGATGTGCTCGGCACCGACCGCCGCCTGCCCGAGGCGCAGGAAGGTGACGTGATGCTGATCGCCCAGGTCGGCGCCTACGGCAAGGTGATGTCCTCGCGCTACAACCTGCGCGACGAGGCCGATGAGGTCATTATCGATTGACGCCTATCCTCCTCTCCCCTTTGGGGAGACGACTGCATGGATGCAGGAGGTAGAGCAATGCAGGGAGCGATTGCCGAGGATTGAGGTGAGGGGCACGCCGCCTCAGGCTCACATCAAAAGGAGCGCTTTCAAGGATGAAACGCCAGAACGTGGATCGGGCGCGCGGACTGCGCCAAACCATGACCGATGCCGAACGCAAGCTTTGGTACCACCTGCGCAACCGGCATTTGTCAGGACACAAATTCCGCAGACAACATGAAATCGACCCATACATCGTCGATTTCGTGTGCGCCGACAGCATGCTGATCGTCGAGCTGGATGGCGGCCAGCACGCAGATCAGGTGAATTATGACGAGCGCCGCACGCGACATCTGCAAGCCGGGGGATACCTCGTGCTGCGTTTCTGGAACAATGACGTATTGATGAATATTGAAGGCGTGCTTACGGTGATCCTGGCTTCCCTCGCTAGCCCGACCCCTCACCCCAGCCCTCTCCCCGCAGGGGAGAGGGGGTAAATGCGCGGAGACCGATGCCTGTGACCACAACGATGCAACCGCGCCTGACCCAGGTGTTCCGCTTTACCCGTGTCAGCTATGCCGATGGCGTGGCCGAGCTCGGCTATGCGTTCGATGACGGCGAGGAGCTGGTCGAGCGAATCCGCTTTCCGCATGCGCCGGCGCTGCCGGCCGGGCGCCGGGAGGCGTTCGATGCCGCGCTCCGGATGCTGCATCTGATCGCCGGGATCAGCTATTACAAGGCCGGCGTGCCGCCGAAGATCGACGTGGCCGAGGGCCCGCTCGACGACGCCAGCGCCGAGCTGCTCGACGAGTTGTATCTGCACGGGCTGGCCGAATTCGCCTACCGCAACGGGCTCGACCTGCGCGGACGCATCCAGTTTCCGCGAAGCACAACATCTCCCTCTCCCCTGGGGGGAGAGGGTCGGGGTGAGGGGCTGGTCTCGCCGCAAGCCAACGATCGAAGCGCGGCGCCCAACCTCAACCTGCCCAAACGCACCCTGGTGCCGATCGGCGGCGGCAAGGATTCGCTGGTCGCGGTGGAAGCAATCAAGTCGATCGGTGGCGAGGCGACCGCGGTTTGGGTCGGCAATTCCGCATTGATCGCGGCCTGCGCCGAACGCACTGGCCTGCCCCTGCTGAACATCCAGCGCGAACTGGCGCCGGCGCTGTTCGAGCTGAACCGGCTCGGCGCCTGGAACGGGCATATCCCGGTGACCGCAGTGAACTCGGCGATCCTGGCGGTCGCGGCGATCCTGTACGGCTACGATTCGATCGCGTTCGCCAACGAACGCTCGGCCTCGGCCGCCACGCTGGAATACGACGGCCAGCTGGTGAACCACCAGTGGAGCAAGGGCTACGCGTTCGAGCAGTTGCTGGGCAACTGGCTGCACACGCACGTGGCCAGCGACCTGGATTACTGCTCGCTGCTGCGGCCGTATTCGGAGCTGGCGATCACCCGCGCGTTCGCGAAACTGACGCCGTACTTCGACGGCTTCTCCAGCTGCAACCGCAACTTCAAGCTGCTCGGTCCCAAACCGGCCGACCGCTGGTGCGGGCAGTGCCCGAAATGCCACTTCGTGTTCCTGGCGCTGGCGCCGTTCCTGCCCAAGCCGCGGCTGCTGTCCATCTTCGGCCGCAACCTGCTCGATGACGAAAGCCAGGCGGGCGGCTTCGATGCGCTGCTGGAATACCAGGATCACAAGCCGTTCGAATGCGTGGGCGAGGGCGCCGAGGCGCGCGCGGCGATGTACGCGCTGAGCCAGCGGCCGGAGTGGCAGGAGGACGCACTGGTGGCGCGCTTCCGCAGCGAGATCCTGCCCCAGCTCGACGCCAGCCAGCTGGCGCTGGAACCGTGGCTGGAGCCGTCGCCGGAACATCGCGTGCCGCCGCGCCTGCAGCCCGCGCTGGCGATGATCGGCTGATGCAGCTCGCCGCGCTGGCCGACCGTCGTGTCGCGATCTGGGGCTTCGGCCGCGAAGGTCGCGCCACGCTCGCCGCCTTGCGCCAGCGCTTGCCGCAGCAGCGCTTCACCCTGTTCTGCAGCGCCGCCGAAGTGGACGCGGCCCGCGCGTTCGATCCGACGCTCGAGGTGATCGGCGGTGAGCCGGATGCCGCCGCGCTGGGCCGCTTCGAGGTGGTGCTGAAGTCGCCCGGCATCTCGGCCTACAAGCCGGCGTTGCTGGCCGCGCAGGCGCAGGGCACGCACTTCACCTCGGGCACCGCGCTGTGGTTCGCCGAAAACCCCGACGCCCGCGTGATCGCGGTCACCGGCACCAAGGGCAAGAGCACCACCAGCGCGATGCTGGCCCACCTGGCGCGCAGCCTCGGCGTGCGCACCGCGCTGGCCGGCAATATCGGCTTGCCGTTGCTGGAACTGCGCGAGCAGCACGCCGAGCTGTGGGTGATCGAGCTGTCCAGCTTCCAGACCGCCGAAGCGGGCACACTGGAACTGGGCGTGCTCACCAGCCTGTACGAGGAACACCTCGACTGGCACGGCTCGCGCGAGCGCTACGTGGCCGACAAGCTGCGTCTGGTCGCGGTGTCGCGGCAACTGCTGGTCAACGCGCTGCAGCCGACCCTGCTCGAGCACACGCAGGCGCATCCGCACCGGCTGCTGTTCGGCCAGCCGCACGGCTGGCACGTGGCCGACGGCTACATCCGGCGCGGCACTCAGGACGTATTCCCGATCGACGCGCTGGCCGCGCCGGGCCTGCACAACGCACTGAACGCCTGCGCCGCGCTGGCCGCGCTGGCCGCGGTCGGCATGGATGCGCTGGCCGCCGCACCGGCGCTGGCAACCTTCCACCCGCTGCCACATCGGCTGCAGCCGCTGGGTCAGCACGACGGCTGGCACTGGATCAACGACTCGATCAGCACCACGCCGCTGGCCACCCTGGCTGCGCTGGAAAGCCTGTGCGGCCGCGCCGTCACCGTGCTGGTCGGCGGTCACGATCGCGGCCTCGACTGGACGCCGTTCGTCGAGGCGATGCGTGAAGCGCCACCGCACGCGATCGTCTGCATGGGCAGCAACGGTAGCCGCATCGCCGAGGCGCTGCGCATCGCCGATGTGCCGTGCCCGCTGGCACTGGTCGACCACCTCGCCGCCGCCGTCGCCGAGGCAAAGGCACTGACACCCGCCGACGGCGTCATCCTGCTGTCGCCCGGCGCACCCAGCTTCGATCAGTTCAGGGACTATGCGGAGCGGGGAAGGCGATTTGCGGAACTGGCGGGATTCGATGGCGCGGCCATCGTCGGGATCGATGGGCTGGGGATCGCCTGAAAACCGACGATGCGGTCACTTGGTCGGATCTGGCTCGAGGTGTCAGGCGGCGGCTTCCGACCCATTTGAGTCGGTCGGGAACGGCTGCTTTGGGGATGGCCAATTTGTGTCTGGGAGTGTTCCTCTGCCCGCCGAGGGCACACTATGAATCTGCTAAACCAACAAGAGAGTTCCCCCGGCTCTGCCGGGGAGGCAGTAGAAGTTTGACGTTTACAGAAGTACCCGTCGGCATTGAGGTTGTTCAAGTGTAGATATCGAACCGACGGCGCATTCGGGCTTGGAATGTCGTTTATTTGGCATGCCCGATAAGCGCGCGACTCAAGGCATGGATCAGCTCCATCCAGCCGTCTCCACAAGCAAAAAGGAGGTGACGAACTGAATCCAGTTAGTCGAGTGATCGAACGAACCGACACGCCGAATTTGATTTGCCACCACCTCCTTGTTCGTAATTTCTTGCTTGTTGACAACGACCTAAGCTTGGCAGGAACGTATAAAGAGATAGCCGCTGCCTTGGGTCCGATGAAGGCCAGCAGGACTAAGGACAGGGGGAGTCGCTGATGTTGGGGAGGACAGGGAATGGGTGCACTGTCATAGCTCGCGCACCAGGTAAAACGCGCGCGATCCGACCCACGTCGTCTCTCCCGCACTACGAGCCCTGATTCACCCCGCCTGCTCCCAATGTCGTGGACGCAACACCCTTGCGTCGACTGCCTTTTCGTCTGCCGTTTCCAATTCACCGTTTGCTGGGAGGGAACCCTTTCATGATGCACGCTAAGTCCCGCTGGTGCGCCGTATTTCTTTCCGCCTTCCTGTTGACGATCCTGTCGGGCGCAGTGAGTGCGCAAGACCAGGGTGCCGGGCAGCCGGCGAAGCAGAAAAATGCACCACCGCCAGTTCCCCCTCACAACCTCCCCACCGTCACTGTGAATGGAACACCTTACGATTCTGCTTCGCATGACGTTCATGGCTCTGGAACCGTGGCTCCGAACGCAGGGCCTTCGCACTTTATCGACCTACCGCCGGTGGAGGTCTTTGCGTCGGCCAACCGTTCTCCCGCTCAGGACAACGATCCTAGTGGCTGCCAGAACAAAACGGGTAAACCGATTCAGATAAGCAGCGGAACCAAGATGGAAACCTATCCCATCTTCGCCATGCCGGGCGAGATGGGTCTGAATTACACCCTCTACTACAACACCTCCACGTCGCCATCGCATTGGACAAGCAATTTTGATTATTGGCTAGACACGGCGTGCACAACCCAGGTCAATAACAATGGTCGCTGCGATCAGACCATTGCTCATTTTCCGGATGGCTCAGTTCTGACATTCAGCGGTGGTCCAACTGGCACGGTCTATATCGAGCAGTTCAATAACGGGCAGCACGTTATTGACCCCGTCGCCGTCCTGACGCGTAACACCACAACGGGTAATTACACGCTGACGGATGAAAGTGCTACGACCGAGGTTTTTTCATCAACCGGGCAGATTCAATCCCTCACGGACGCGTCGGGCATCGGCTGGACATTTACGTATTCAGCGGGGTCGCTGGTTCGTGTCACTCATACAGATGGTCAGTACATGACCTTTGCTGCAGGTCCACTTACCCAAAGCCAGCAAAATGGCCGAAACGTATTGGGCCAAGTCCTCACGGTGACCGATCCGGCGGGAAATGCGTACACGTTTGACTATGGCAGCGCCTACTCCCCCAATGCCTCAATCAATGATGTCGCCTCCATCACTTTTCCAGGTGCCCCTACCACCGTCATCTCTTTCAAGTACAACTCATACACAACGCCCCCGTATACGGAACAGATGATTGAAGCCGATTACAACGGAGTGCCCTATTCATACACCTCGTATGTCGCTGCATCCACCAGCCCTTACTATGAGTGGGCCAACAGCACGTCGCTGGCCGATGGCTCAGAGTTGGATTCGGTGGCCTACGCGCACGATAGCGCGGGCAATCTTGCCGCAACGATTACCAATCCGCTCGGCCAGGTGCGGGTCAACACCTACGATGGCACCAATGGTGCCGGCGGCGCTTACAACGGGCAGTTGAGCTCGGTGAGCAGCAATGCCATGTCCGATTGCGGGGCAACAGTGAACGCCCGAACCTACGATGCGAACGGCAATCTCTCGCAAACCGTGGACAACAACGGCAACGTGCATACATATACCTATGCGGCAAACGGCCAGCTGCAGACGGAAACCGAGGCTTACGGCACCAGCCTAGCGCGCACGACCGATTACACCTGGGACCCCAACGTCCAGCTCAATCGCCTACTCAGTGTGACGGTCGAGGGCTGGTCAAGGACGACCTATACGTACAACGCCCAAAATCGCCTCGCATCCATTGTGGTCACCAATCTGTCCGGCAACGGCATCGCGAACCAAACCCTGACGACGACCTACAATTACACCCTGTATGCGAATGGCATGGTGCACACGATGTCAGTGGCGGAGCCATCTCCGAACAACAGCGACAGCGTTGTCTATACCTATGACGCGATGGGCAACATCACCTCCCTGGCCAATGGGCTGGGTCAGGCCACGACCTACAGCAACTACAACGGACTCGGTGAGCCGCAACATATCGTCGGCCCCAACGGAGACGCCACCGACTACGTCTACGATGCACGTGGTCGCGTACAGACCAAGACGACTTATCCGAACGGCACGGCGGCGCACTGGCAATACACCTACGACGGATTCGGCCTGCTCCATACGCTGACCATACCCGACAACGAAGTCACCACTTGGAACCGCGATGCCGAGATGCGGGTCACGTCGATTACCCGCAACGACAAAGACGGGACCTCGACCGAGACTCTTGGCCACGATCCCAATAGCGATGTCACCAGTGACGTGGTCACGCGCGGGAGCGTGGTGGGCCTGTCGCAAACCATGCAGTACGACGCCTTGGGCCGCCTCTACAAGAAGCTGGGCAACCACGGGCAGGCGTTGACCTATGGCTACGACGGCAACGGCAATGTGATCTCCGTCACCAACGCCACCGGACATCTGGTCAGCTATCAGTACGACGCGCTTGACCGGGTGACCAAGACCGTCGAGTCCGGCGGGGCCAGCCCGCCGATGCCCAGTGTGGCGCCGACGCTGACCGTGCCGGCGACCAGTACCAACGGCAGCTATACGGTGAGCTGGAATGGCGTGAGTGGTGCTACGACGTATCTTTTGCAGGCGTCGGTGAATGGCGGCAGCTGGGCCAACGTGCAAAACACTAGTGCGACCAGCCTGACCACGAGTGGATTCAGCGGCGGCACCTACAGCTATCGCGTGCAGGCCTGCAACGCTACTGGCTGCGGTCCCTTGAGCAACGAGGGTAGCGTGACCGTCACCCACGTCATCGGCACGATCGATGGTGTGTCCTTCGATGGGTCGGGCAACGCCAGCGTCACCGGCTGGGCGTGCTCCACCGGATTACCTCAATCCATCGGCGTGGAGGTGTTCGCCGGCGGACCGTCCGGGGGCGGTGGTACGCGGATCACCACTGCGACGGCCAATGTGGCCAGCGAACCGGCGGTGGCTACAGCTTGCCAGAGCACTGGATCGGCTTACCGCTTCAGCATTGCGCTGACCAGCACCATGCGCAGCCAGTATCCGGGTGCCGCCATTTACATGTACGGTGACTCGCCGTTAAGTCTTGGTAATCTGGTGCTAGGCCAATCCGGCAACTTTGTTGTCCCGGTCAACGAACCGGCTGGTGCGCCTAGCCTGAGCGTGCCCGTCAGCACCAACGTCAGCCACTACACGGTGAGCTGGAGCGCCGTCACCGGAGCGACCAGCTATACCTTGCAGGAGCAGGTGAACGGCGGCGGTTGGACGTCAGCGCAAAGCTCCGCCGCGACCAGCTGGAATGCCACGGGCAAGAGCAACGGCACCTACGGCTACCGGGTGCAAGCCTGCAACAGCTCCGGCTGCAGCGTGTGGAGTTCGACGGGCACCATCACCGTCGCGATTCCGCCGATCCCGGCAAGCGCTCCGGCGCTCAGCGTACCCAGCGTAAGCTACACCGGAGGCTATACGGTCAGCTGGGGTGGCGTGAGCGGGGCAACCAGCTACACCTTGCAGGAACAAGTGAACGGGGGCGGCTGGAGCACCGTGCAAGCCACTGGGGCGGCCAGCTGGGGGACGAGTGGTCGCGGCGCGGCCACCTACGGTTACCGCGTACAGGCCTGCAACATCACCGGTTGCGGCCCGTGGAGTGGTACAGGCACGGTCACCGTGACGGCGCCCACGACGGCCCCCGGTCTCAGCGTGCCGGCCAACAATGGCACCGGCGCCTATGCGGTGTCCTGGAGCGGCGTATCAGGTGCCACCAGCTACACCCTGCAAAGGCAGGTCAACGGGGGTGCCTGGTCGACGGTGCAGAGCAGCGCGGCCACCAGCTGGGGCGCCAGCGGGCAGAGCAATGGAAGCTACGGCTATCGGGTCCAGGCCTGTGATCCGGTGGGCTGCGGCCCCTGGAGCGGTGTCGGCACGACGGTGGTGACCATCCCGGTTCCGATCGCCATCAATGGGCAAAGCTACTACTCCAGCTACATGATTACTTCGGGTGGTGGCTCGGCGCAGATCGGTTTCGAGATCAACGGTGGTAGTAGCTGGGAAGTGTTCACATCTACGCAGAGCGGAAGCGCGGTGCCGGTTGTCACCGGCAACGTGCCGTCCGGCGCCACCACGGTGCAATACACCTGGACCTTGATCGGTCTCGCCAACGGCGCCAATCTCGGCGGGGGCGCTGTAACCAACTATGCCAGCTCACCGACCGCGCTCAGCAGCAATCCTTTCAGCGAGTACAGCGTCGCGATGGGCAGGAACAGCACCGACGTCAAGGGGCAGACGTATCACCTTACCGTGACGTTCTACAACGCGGCCGGCATCAACGTGTCCAGTTCTACCTGCACGATGACGGCTGTCGTGGGAGGGTCGCTGTGATGAGAGATCAGCCCTGCCACGAGGTGCCCGCCGCTCTGACGTTGCGCAGAGATCCAAACAAACGTGCCCTTTCACGGAGGAAACCGAGCATGGAACTTGCCTTCGCCATCCGTCACCTTCTATCCCGGCATCGGGCGCTGCCTATCCTGCTGCTAGGTGGATTGATGGTTGCCCAGGCGGCCCACGCCGATAGCCCGGTGGTCACGCAATACACCTACGACGCGGGCGACCACGCAGCCACCGTCACTGATCCACGCGGCCTGGTCACCACCTACACCCATGACGGGCTGGGGCAGCTCTGGCAACAGGCCAGCCCGGATACTGGCACGACTAGCTACGTCTACGACGGATACGGGCGAATGGCCAGCATGACCCGGGCCGATGGTGTGCAGACCACCTATACCTACGATGGCATGAATCGGGTCACTAGCGTCAGTGCGGGTGGGCTCACGCAAAGCTTCGCATACGATAACTGCACCAACGGTGTAGGCCGATTGTGTTCGGACCGTGATGCCACTGGGGCGACGTCCTACACCTATACCCCGGAAGGGTGGGTCGCCGGTCGTGGGTTTTCGATCGGCGGAACGACCTACGCCATCGGTTACGGGCATGACACCGTCGGCCACGTCACAACAGTGGACTACCCGGATGGCAACCAGGCCAATTACACCTATACCAACGGCGTCGTCTCGAGTGTGGCGCTCACCGTCGGTGGCACGGTGGTGAACGGCGCCACGTCGATCAGCTATCAGCCGATGAACCTGGGGATGGCCTCCTGGACCTCCAGTAACGGTTTGGCCAACAGTATGAGTTACGACACTGACGGTCGCCTCACCGGCATCAACGCAACGGGAGTGGAGAGCCTGGGCTTGACCTATGACAATGCCGACCGCATCACGCAGCTTACCAACGGCATCAACACCAACCTGACCCAGAACTTCGGCTACGACGCCATGTCGCGTCTGGTCTCGGTGTACTCCGGTGTCGAAAACGAGAGCTACCAGTACGACGCCAACGGCAACCGCATCACGCAGGTGGTGAACGGCGCGTCGTCGATCCTCAACATCAGCGCCACCAGCAATCGGATCGCCAGTGCGTCTGGTGCGGCCAATGGGTCCTACGGCTACGACGCCAAGGGCAATACGACCACGCTGTCGTCGGTACCCACGTACAGCTACGACCCCTTCAACCGGCTCAGCAACGCCGGTGGGATGAGCTACTACGTGAACCCCGAAGGGCAGCGTCTGCGCAAGACAGGAACGGCGGGGACCAGCTATTTTGCTCCCGATCGGGGCGGCGCGATGCTGGCGGAAGACCCGAATGGCACCTGGATCGACTACGTCTGGCTCAACGGCCGGTTGATCGGACGGGTCAGTGCCGGCACGGTCGACGCCGTTCACGATGATCAGGTGGGCCGCCCAGAAGAGATGACCGATGCCTCTCAAGCGGTCGTGTGGCGTGCGCAGAACTACCCGTTCACGCAGCAGGTGACGGTGGCCAGCGCCACGCTCAATATTGGCTTCCCGGGGCAGTACTATGATGCAGAGACCGGCAACTGGAACAACGGGTTTCGCGACTACAATTCGGGACTAGGCCGGTATATCGAGAGTGATCCGATGGGGTTGGGCGGCGGCGCGAATACGTATGCCTATGTGCTCAATAATCCACTGAGTGGATCCGACATCTTTGGTTTACAAGAAGATAGCGTTAATAAGCAACAGGCTGAAGGTGCTGTTCAAGGCGCAGTAAACGAAGCATCAGCAGTGGTCATTCCCGACCGGGCAGGAGCAATCTCAGATGTAGGCGGGGATCTCGCGGCGGGTGCTATAGCGTTTGGGTCTGTGTTGCAGTCGGAGGCACAGTACGATTACTCAATGTCTAAGCAAGACCCCGGCAACCATTTTTATGCGAAGTTTGATGACATGGACTGGTCACAATACCCAAGTTTCTCCGAAGCATGGAAAGCATATCTAAAAAAGCATATGAAGGGAAAGAAATGCCCATAACCTATCAGCTTAATGTTGTTCTGCCTTCGACAGTTTGTCACTTTTTGTTGGCGTCATTTACCAAATTTTCCATAGCGCGATTTAACTTATGAGTGGACTATCACTATGGGATCTTTTAGGGCCAATCCTTCGGCCGTGGCCGTATCGCCTGCTGTTCTATGGAGTACTTATTATTGTTATGACCATTCTGTCACGCAGGCACATAGAACGAAATGGTGAGCTCCTTATCTCAACGGAGCATTTCGGACTTGCTTTGTTTGGCAGCCAATTTCTGGCGGCAGCCGCAACAATCTTATTTGTGGTTTGGGGCATCGGTTGGCAGACGCATCCTAATCCCGCGGTTTTCGAGAATTGGACTGGGACGTCCTGGCATTTTTACGTAGATAACTTTATTTCGGAGATTGGCCTCGGCTTGACAGTATTCACTATCGTATGGTTGCGCGATGCCACATGGGAATCACTTGGAGTTAGGCGACCCAATCTTTCTATTCCGTCAATTTTAGTTGCCGTTGCCACGGCTTACATTGTTCTGCATTTTCTAATAGGTCCAGTCAGCTTGAGTCTTTGGAAATATTGCCTCAGCTTTTTTGGAATTAATTTAACTCAAGGCTATGGCGATGTTGACCCATTGCAGTGGGAAGTATGGAGCTTAAGACAAGCTGCTGGTCAGATTGGCGTTTGGGGGGCAGCTCTTTTTGTGTTTTGCGTAGGTGTTTTGGTACCAGTATTTGAGGAGCTTTTTTTTCGTGGCCTCATCCTTACAGCCTTGTTAGAAAGGACTTCAGCTTGGGGCGCGCTGGTCAGTCAAGCATTTCTGTTTGCAGCATTGCACATCGATTTTATTCGACTTCCATATCTAATTGCGCTTGGCTTGATCCTTGGCTATCTGGTAAAGAGAACATCTTCCCTAGTGCCTGCGGTGCTTCTGCATATCTTAGTTAATGTTATTTCATTGACATCCGTTATAGATTAACGCATCGACTCGAGTATTGGTGCCACATTTTCTTGAAAGTAAGATCAATGACAATGAATTAGTATGGAATTTGAAAATTATATGGTTCATCGCATGATTGGTGTCGTTGTACTGATGGCTTGGCTGTGGATGGTCCTCCATATGCAAAGCTTGGCTCCTGGCTTGGATGTTGCAGCATCCTCCAATATCACCTTATACGCAGGTCGCGGCGGTGGCGTATTCTACGTCTCGCTCATACCACTGCTCGCGGCCGCCCTGCTGATCTTCCCCGATTTCTTTGCAGGCCACTTTAGCCCTTCATCTGAAATGACCAATGAGCCGCTACTCGGAGCAGGTTTCTGGCGGTTATCGGGATATTTTGCCTTATTGGTAAGCTGGGGTTTACTGCATCTGTTTCGCTGATTGGCACGCTCAAGTTTCGATCTTGAATCGCCCGGGGATTCTCGGAGGCCCCGAAATCCGTAACGGAGGAAGCTAACCTATGGGCAGCACCTCGCTCGGCGTGGCGGGCAACCCCGGCTTATACCCCCGGCGACCGGGCGATGGCGGCTTGGACCTCCAGCAACGGTCTTTCCAACACGCTGGGCTACGCCGCCACACCCAAGGCAAGCTGCTCGATGGCGGTTGGCTGTTCCCCGGCATGAACCGGATCAATCCGTTGACTCCGCGCCAGCTCAACCGCGCCATCCATGCCGCGGCGCAGGCAGCCGGCATCGTCAAGCGCGTGTCGATGCACACGCTACGCCACAGCTTCGCCACCCACCTGTTGGAACAGAAGGCGGACATCCAGGTGCTGCTGGGTCACAAGAAGCTCGAGACGACCGCGCTCTACGAGCGGGTCGCCACCGAGATCCTGCGCCAGGTGATCAGTCCCTTGGAGGGATTGCCGCCTGGATAGGCCCGTGGCACGCCCCGCCCTGGAGGTCGCGGATGTTTTCCGCGCACGTGGGCCGCACTGGCGGCGCGAACAGCGCGGCCATCTGAGCCTGGGCCAGCTCAAGGTGATGTCGGCCATCGAGCAGTGCCGCCATGCGGCGCTGGGTGCCCATAGCCTGCAGTGCCCCGCCTGAGACCACGCCCAGATCGCCTACAACTCCTGCCGCAACCCGCACTGCCCCAAGTGCCAGGGCAGTCTTGCCCGACGCTGGCTGGAAGCCCGGCAGACCGAGCTGCTGCCGGTGGATTACTGCCCCGTGGTCTTCACGCTACTCCCCACGACCTTACGTGCGAGTTAGCACCCCAACCAACATTGTGAGGCCTAGGCAGGCAACGGTAACGAACCCGTACGCCTGCTTAACGCGCCCTGGGCGTTCAGATGGTGGTGGTGCCGACTGATATAGAAGAAGAAGGAATGAAACAGATATTAGTAGGCAGTAAATGATTATTCTAAACACAGACTCACGCAGGAGTAGAGCGATTGTCGGAATGAAAAAGAAGAGCGGCTGAAATGGACTACCTATACTTCCACCAGTGCTGTACACAAGTCGTGTCACTACGACGATGTCCAATACGAAGACAGTGAGCAGCGCAGTCTCATCGCTTAGCCCGGAGAACGACGTACCATGAAAGAGAGGAGACCAAACGGATGACATGGTTACGGTGAAGACAAGTGCGCCCGCAGTGACTAGCAGGAGAACGAGGAGCTCCCACCAAATGGCGCGATACACGCGTTCACCCTTCCACCACGCATTGCGCGTTGACGCGCCGCTGAGGATGCCGCCTCCAACGAACAAGATGGTGACCATTAATATCTGAGACAGCAGAGCTCCAGAAACAATCGATGCCGGGTTCACCGAGACTTTCCCCTGTTGGTATATCTATTGAATCTACGGACCCACGGGTCCGGTTATACGTTTTGTTCAAGACCCCGCGAACGGTAGCACAACCCCATGATGTGGAAGGGACTTCACGGGGCTGTGTCAGCCTTCCGCATGCATCCGCAAGCACCCACTAACCGTCCCTTCAACGACTGCTATTCGGCAACTGTGTGGAAGCCGCGACCGGCAGCTCTTGGCCGAAGAAAGACATTGCGGCAGCCACTGCTTCCAAGAAAAAAGGGCCGCATTCACATGCGGCCCTTCGGCTTTTCAACATCTGAAACCCTTACCAGATCCTCACCCGATCCTTGGGCGCCAGATACAGCTTCTCGCCCGGCTTCACCTTGAACGCGGGGTACCAGGCGTCGAGGTTGCGCACGGTCTGGGCGCGAAACTGCGGCGGGGCGTGAACGTCGGTGGCGAGGCGCTGGCGCAGGGCGGCGTCGCGCATCCTGGAGCGCCAGGCCTGGCCGAAGGCGAGGAAGAAACGCTGGTCGCCGCTGAGGCCGTCGATCACCGGGGCAGGCTTGCCGTCGAGTGACTTGTGGTAGGCCAGGTACGCGATGGTGTCGCACTTCACTGTTGAATCCGCCGCTCCTGGACGTCTCAAATCACGCGACGATGGCTGGGGCTCAACGCCAATCAGGTAACGAAAGACACTTCACGCCGGTTGCACGGATCAGCAAATAACCTGCAAAAAACATTCCAGCGGTCAGTCGGCCGCGACAAGCTACTGCGAAATCTTCAGAGGATGCGGAAAAGCCAAATGCGCAAGATCGTCCGCATGGCGGTTGCTGCACGCTGCTGCAGATAGCAAACAAGCAGATATACACCTTTCAAGCGCGGGCGCGGTTCGATTCGACGTGCGCCGTATATCAGTGTGCCTCCGAAAATAACGTTTGCGACGCGTGCGATGGCGTTCGCGAACGTTTGATTCCGGATCTACCTTCTTGCAAGCGACTTCAGCGCGACGTTACATCTCCGGGCGTTGCTGTGAATGTGTATTTCGCCGCCGCATCCCCGACATCTATCAGCGGCCAAGAAAGTTGCCGCCCGAATAACCGATCAGCGTAATTGCCGCATGGCCTGCGTGAGCAGGTGCGCCAAGTCCGCGCCAGGAAGTCCGACATGAAAACGAAGAGGTTATTGCCGCTGGTGCTGCTGGCGCTGAGTCATGGTGCGCTGGCCCAGCAGGTGCCGGGTGCCGGTAGTCAGCTGCAGCAGCTCCCGCCAACTCCGGCGCCGCGGCAAGCCGCGCCCGACATCCGTATCGAAGAGACGGGCGCACCGACAGCGCCAGGCGCAGGCTCGGTCCGGGTGCTGGTGAAGGCGCTTCACGTGACTGGCGAGCACGTCTTTTCCGAGTCGAAACTGCTGGCCGTCTCCGGGTTCCAGGCCGGCTCGCAGCTGTCGTTGGCGGATCTGCAGGTGATGGCTTCGCGTATCACCGAGTTCTATCACAGCCACGGTTACTTCGTGGCACGCGCGTTCTTGCCGGCGCAGAAGGTCACCGGCAATGTGGTGACCATCGAGGTCAGTGAAGGCCGCTACGGCAGGGTGACACTGCGTAACAGCACCAACCTGTCCAACCGTCTTGCGCAGAGCAAGCTGGACGGGTTGAACAGCGGTGATCCGATCACGATCAAGCCGCTCGAAAGCCATCTGCTGCTGCTCTCGGATGTGCCTGGCGTACGCGTGTCCTCGACGCTGGCACCGGGGGCGTCGCCGGGAACTTCCGATCTGATCGTCAATCTGACACCCGCACCGCGCGTGAGTGGAAGTGTGGACGCGGACAATGCCGGCAATCCCTACACCGGCGTATACCGTGTCGGCGCGACGGTGAACCTCAACAATCCGCTTGGACTCGGCGATGTGGCCAGTCTGCGGGTGCTGACGTCGGGACGCGGGCTGCGCTACGGTCGCGCCTCCTATCAGATGCAAATTGATCGTGCCACGGTGGGCGTCGCCTACAGCAAGCTCGACTACGTGCTGGGCAAGCAGTTTGCCCCGCTCGGTGCGCATGGTTCGGCCGAGGTGGCAAGTATCTACGGCAGCTATCCGCTGCTGCGTTCCCGCGACAGCAATCTCACGGTCGGGCTCGTCTATGAGGACAAGCGTTTTCAGGACGTGATCGACCTGTTCCATTCGGTGACTGACCGCACTGCGCACGTCGTGACGGGGCAACTCTACGGCAGCCACCGGGACGGCTTTGGCGGCGGTGGCGTGAGCAGCTTCTTCGTGGGCCTTTCGGCGGGCTCGCTCAACATCAGCACGCCCGCGGCACGCATGGCAGATGCGGCCGGTCCGCGTACTGAAGGAGCGTATTACAAGCTCTGGTTCAACGCGGCACGAGCGCAGCGCGTCACCGACCTGGTGTCGCTGTATGCCAGCGTCACCGGGCAACTGGCGTCAACCAATCTGGATCCCTCGGAAAAACTCGTGCTTGGCGGGATGGAGGGCATCCGTGCCTATCCGCAGGGCGAAGGTTTTGGCGACGAGGGTTACCTGGCCAGCCTGGAAGCGCGCCTGCTGCTAGCCCGGTTGTCCGAACACGTAGTCGGCCAGGTGCACCTGCTCGGCTTCGTGGATACCGGACACATCACGATCAACAAGGATCCCTGGTATGTCGGATCCAACAGCCGAACGCTCAGCAGTGTCGGCGTGGGCGCCAGCTGGGATGATCCGGGCGACTTCTCGGTGAGGGCGTACTACGCGCGCAAGCTCGGTGGCGAAAGCGCCATGTCCGCGCCTGACAGGTCGGGCCGCTTCTGGATCCAGGTGATCAAGTACTTCTGATCCCCGTTTGGCCCTGGCACAGGGTCCTGAAAAAACATTCGAGAATTCACCATGAATCGTACTGATCACCTGACTCACAAACAGCACATGGATGCCACTGACACGCCATCCGGAACCATTCGCCACAGCGGGATCCGCAGCAGGTTGGTTGCGGCCAGGGCAGTCGGGCTGGCGTCGTTCACCCTGCAGGCCCTGTCGGCGTCGCTGCTGCTGGCGCTGGCCATGCCGGCGCACGCGAGCGGTCCCACGGGCGGTGTGGTCACCGCTGGCCAGGCCAGCATCGGCAGCAACGGCAGTACGACCACGATCACCCAGTCCAGCGCGAACGTCATCATCAACTGGCAGAGTTTCAGCATCGGCGCCGGCGATACCGTGCAGTTCGTGCAACCGGGTCGTACTTCGGTGGCACTGAACCGGGTGCTGGGTGCTGATCCCTCGATCATCCTGGGAAATCTCAAGGCGAACGGCAACGTCTTTCTGCTGAACCCGAATGGCATCCTGTTCGGCAACAGCGCATCGGTGAACGTGGGCGGCCTGGTGGCGTCCACCATGAGTATCACCGACGCCGACTTCATGGCCGGCCACTATGTGTTTGCCAACGCTGGGGACGGCTCGATCGTCAACCAGGGTCACCTTGGTGCGGCCAGCGGCGGCTATGTCGCCCTGATGGGTCGCAGCGTCAGCAACCAGGGTGTCATTTCGGCGCGGCTTGGCAGCGTGGCGCTGGCCGGTGGCGAAGCGGTGACGCTGGACGTGGCCGGCGACGGCCTGTTGAACGTATCCGTATCCAAGGGGGCGGTGAACGCGCTGGTGAGCAACGGCGGCATGATTCAGGCCGATGGTGGCCGCGTGCTGCTGACCGCACAGGCGGCCGGCACCCTGCTCAATACCGTCGTCAACAACACCGGCGTGATTCAGGCGCAGACGCTCGTGAATCGAGGCGGCACGATCTTGCTGCTGGGCGACATGCAAAGCGGTAGCGTGAATCTCGGCGGCACCCTGGATGCCAGTGCCCCGGGCATGGGTGACGGTGGCTTCGTCGAGACTTCCGCTGCCCACGTCAGCATTGGCGACGGCGCGCGCGTCAGCACCTCTGCAGTCCAGGGGCGGACCGGACAATGGCGGATCGATCCGCTGGATTTCACGGTGGGCAGCGCCCCGGGCGACAACATCGCCGGCTCGACGCTCTCGGGTGAGCTGGTCACCACCAACATCACCATCGATACCACCGGCGCTACCGGTGCCGGTAATGGCGACATCTTCATCAATGATGCGGTGAGCTGGACCGCCAGCAGCACGCCAACCACGCTCACACTCAACGCCAATCGCGACGTGAATATCAACGCGGCGGTAACCGCCACCAACGGCAGCTTTTCGGTGTGCTGCGGACGCGATATCAACGTCAAAGGTGCCCTGAGTACCACCAACGGCAGCATCAAGCTCAGCGCAGGCAACGACATCAATCAGCGTGCGGCCCTGACAGTGACGGACGGCAATCTGCTGATATGTGCAGGAAACAACGTCAATGTATTCGCTGCGCTCACGCAGACCCGCAGTACCGCCGACGCCACCCGCAGCCTGGGTCTGCCGTTGGGCATGACCTTGAGTGCCGACAGCGACGGCACCGGACCGGGGACGGCCGGCGGCACGGTCGTGTTCGACTCATTGGCACCCAAGGCCACGGTCACCGCGGCCCCGGCCAATATTTACTACAACCCGGTTTCCTACACGGCGCCGACGGATTACTCCAACAGATTCACCCTTACCAAAGGCGCTACCCTCACCCAATTCATGCTGGTGTTCGCCGCTGGTGGCGACAAGACTTTCGATGGCACCACGACCACCACGCTGACCGGATTGAAGGGCAGTCCGCCGGGGGTAACGCTGGTGAACGGCACCGGCAGCAGCGCAAACTTCGCTTCACCCGACGCAGGTGTGAACAAGGGCATCAGCTATTCCGGTTATACCCTGGCTGGTCCCAACGCAGCTGCCTACGCGCTACCGTTGAATTGCTGTGGACCGGTGTTGGCACATACCACCGGGACGATTGCTGTGGCGGCACCGGCACCGGCACCGGCACCGGCACCGGCACCGGCACCGGCACCGGCGCCAGCGCCAGCGCCAGCGCCAGCGCCAGCGCCAGCGCCAGCGCCAGCGCCAGCGCCGGCGCCGCCGCCGCCGCCTCCGCCCAGGCTGGTAGAGGGAGCGCCGATTCTGGGAGTGCTTCCGCCGCCTGTCCCGGCGTGGTCTGCTGCGCCAGCCACATTGGTTGAAGTGACTCCCGGGTCACCGCTGGCCATGACGATGGTGGAGGCTCCGGTGCCCCCGCCGCCGATCATGAGGGTCATTCCGTACGTGGCGCCGTATCACAAGCCGAAGCCGGAACGAAACTAGTGCGACAGACGGTTCTCGCGGAACCGCTGATGGCTGTGGCTTGTGCAGCAAGACTTCCGGCATATGCGGGTTTTCGCCACCTGCTGGTGGTGCTGACGCTCGTCATTGCGTGCCATTCGGCGACCGTCGCGGCGAGCCCCTGGATCGACTCGGCCTCCATCGGCCTCGGTACCGCGAAGGAGGCTTCGGACGGCGGGCTGAATTCACCGTCAGCGGAAGTCACCGACCTGGCACAGTGGGTAATCGCGTCGCGCAACAACGACGGCATGCCTTACCTGGTCATAGACAAGGTCAACGCCGCAGTGTTTGTCTTCGATGCGGCCGGTCACTTGCAGGCCGCCGCGCCGGCCCTGCTCGGGCTGGCACGGGGCGATCAATCGGTCGAAGGGGTTGGCGACGAGAAGATGTCGGCCATTCGGCCGCAGGATCGAATCACGCCGGCAGGCCGCTTCGTGGCGTCGCTGGGTCACGATCCACACGGCAAGGAGATCCTGTGGGTCGACTACAAGGATGCCATCGCGCTGCATCCGGTGGTCAAGGGCACCCCGCGGGAGCGCCGTGCCGAGCGGCTTCGGAGCCCCACCTCTGCAGACAACCGCATTTCGTACGGTTGCATCAATGTCCCTCTGAAGTTCTACAAAAGGTTCGTCAGTCCTGCATTCACGCACACCAGTGGCATCGTATACATCCTGCCGGAAACAAGCTCGGCACGTCGATTGTTCGGGTCGGGCAAAGTCGAGCCCGGCGCAACCTTGTCTGTTCCGGCGCAGCCGTAGCGGAGCGGCAGCGCGCCCGCTTCCTGTCGTCTGCCTGGGCTTGCAAGCGTCAGGAAACATGCCAGGGACCATTGCAGGATGCCGAGATCAGGGCGCGCATTGCAGTGCCCGCTCCCGATCAAAATCGATCATCGCGATTTGAATTCCACGCACAAGGGCCGCATTCACATGCGGCCCTTCGGTTTTGCAGCGTCTGAAATCCTTACCAGATCTTCACCCGATCCTTCGGCGCCAGGTACAGCTTCTCGCCCGGCTTCACCTTGAACGCGGGATACCAGGCGGCGAGGTTGCGCACGGTCTGGGCGCGAAACTGCGGCGGGGCGTGGACGTCGGTGGCGAGGCGCTGGCGCAGGGCGGCGTCGCGCATCTTGGAGCGCCAGGCCTGGCCGAAGGCGAGGAAGAAACGCTGGTCGCCGCTGAGGCCGTCGATCACCGGGGCAGGCTTGCCGTCGAGTGACTTGTGGTAGGCCAGGTACGCGATGGTGATGCCGGAGATATCGGCGATGTCCTCGCCCAGGGTCTGCTCGCCGCTCACGTGCAGGCCGGGCAGGGCTTCGTACTGGTCGAACTGTTTCGCCAGTTGCGTGGTGGCTGCCTTGAAGTGCGCCAGGTCGGCCGGGGTCCACCAGTTTTCCAGCTTGCCCTGGGCGTCGAACTCGGCACCGGTGTTGTCGAAGCTGTGGCTGATCTCATGCCCGATGATGGCGCCGATCGCGCCGTAGTTGCTGGCGGCGTCGGCGTTGGGGTCGAAGAACGGCGGCTGCAGGATCGCGGCGGGGAAGTTCAGCGCGTTCTGCAGCGGCAGGTTGACCGCGTTGACGGTCTGCGGCGTCATCCACCACTCGCCCTTGTCGACCGGCTGGCCGAGCTTGGCGCGCTGGTGTTCGTACTCGAACTGCTCCGCGCGCAGTTGATTTCCCAGCGCATCGTCGGCGCGGATATCCAGCGTGGCGTAGTCGCGCCAGGTTTCCGGGTAGCCCACGCTGACGCGCAGGGTGGTCAGCTTGGCCTTGGCCTTCTGGCGGGTGGCCGGGGTCATCCAGCTGAGCGTGTCGATGCGCTCGTTGAATGCGGCGATCAGGTTCTGCACCAGTTGTTCCACTTCGGCCTTGGAGGAGGCGGGGAAGTAGTGCTTGACGTAGATCTGGCCGACTGCGTCGCCGAGCTCGTTGTTGGTGGCGGCAACCGCGCGCTTCCAGCGTGGCTGCTGCTGCGGCGTGCCCTGCAGGGTGTGGCCGTAGAAGTCGAAGTGGAGATCGGCATACGCCCTGGGCAGCAGGGCGGCGCTGTGGTCGATGGTGTGGAACAGCAGCAGGTCCTTCCACGCCTGCAGCGGTTCGCTGGCGATCAACGCGGACAGGCCGGTGACGGCGGCAGGCTGCCAGGTGTCGATCTGCTGCTGGTCGTCGAGGCCGGCGGCCTTGAAATAGACGGTCCAGTCCAGACCCGGTGCCTTCCGGTTGAAGTCGGCCATGCGCCACAGGTTGTTGGCCTTGTGCACGTCCTGGCTGTCGAGCAGGCTGGCCTGCGCACTGGCGATTTTCGTTTCCAGCGCCACGATGGTTTTCGCCCGTGCTTCGGCGTCGGCGATGCCGGCCTGTTTCAGCAAGGCGCCGACGTAGGTCAGGTACTGGGCGCGGAACGCGGCCATGTGCGGATCGCTGGACAGGTAGTAGTCGCGACTGGGCATGCCCAGCCCGCCCTGCAGCAGGTAGGCGACATGGTGTTCGGGGTCTTCCAGGCCCTGGGTGACGAACAGGCCGAACAGGTGCTCGGTGTGGAAGTGGGTGGCGTTGATCGGGTCGACGTCGGCGCGAAGGCGGCTGCCCAGCACGCGGGCCAGATCCTGGCGCGAGGCGATCGCGTCGATCTGCGCCAGTGCCGGCTTGAGCGGGGCCAGGCCGTGCCGCTCGATCGCGGCGGTGTCCATCCAGGCGGCGTAGTAGTCGGCGATCTTGCGCGCATTGGAGCCGGCCGCGGGATGGCTGGTGCCGGCGTTGCGGATCAGTTCGGCGGTGTTCTTCTCGGCCCGCTCGAACACCTTGAGGAAGGTGCCGGTGCTGGAGCGGTCGGCGGGGATCTTCGCGGTCTTCAGCCAGTCGCCGTTGGCGTAGCGGAAGAAGTCGTCGCCGGGCTTCACGCTGTGGTCGATGCCGGCCAGGTCGACACCGACCGGACGGGCGGACGCTGGTGGCGTGGCGGCGGGCGAGGCGGCCCAGGCGGTCGGGCCGCACAGGACGGCGGCGGTCAGGATCCAGCGGATGCTTTGCATGAAGGTGTGTCCAGGCGGAAAAGTACCGCCCACCATAACGCCGCGCCGCGGGTTTGTGCGCATGACTGATGGGCTAAGCGGCAGCGATGGCCGCCTCCAGCGTGGCCAGCACCGCGGCCTCGTCCACGCCGGCGACGATCTCGGCCCGGCCGATGCCGCGCCACAGGATCAGCCGCAGCTGGCCGGCACTGTTCTTCTTGTCCAGCCGCATCAGCGCCAGCAGTTGCGCGGGCTCCATGCCGGGCGGAACCGCCACGGGCAGGCCGAGTTTCTCCAGCAGGCGCTGCAGCCGGGCGGTGTCGGCCGGCGCGCTCATGCCCAGTCGCTCGGACAATTGCGCGGCCAGCCGCATGCCGATCGCCACGCCTTCGCCGTGCAGCACGGCGGTGTAGTGGCCGGCCGTCTCGATGGCGTGCCCGAACGTGTGGCCGAGGTTGAGCAGGGCGCGCTCGCCCTGTTCGGTCTCGTCGCGGGCGACCACGCCGGCCTTGTATTGCACCTTGCGCGCGATCGCCTCCAGTACGGTGCCGCTGTCGCGGGCGGCCAGCGCGTCGGCGTGCTGTTCAAGCCAGGCGAAGAATGCCTCGTCGCCGATCGCCGCGCCCTTCACCACTTCGGCCAGGCCGGCGCGGTATTCGCGCTCGGGCAGGCTGGCCAGGGTGTCGATGTCGGCGATCACCGCGCGCGGCTGGTGGAAGGCGCCGGCGAGG
Source organism: Rhodanobacter ginsengisoli (assembly GCF_042657065.1). Taxonomy (NCBI): domain Bacteria; kingdom Pseudomonadati; phylum Pseudomonadota; class Gammaproteobacteria; order Lysobacterales; family Rhodanobacteraceae; genus Rhodanobacter; species Rhodanobacter ginsengisoli. The sequence goes on along the minus strand of NZ_JBHSNF010000002.1, from coordinate 893,256 downwards.
TTCTTGCCGACCGGCAGGTTGACCCCGGTCTTGCCGCCGACGGAGGAGTCGACCATCGCCAGCAGGGTGGTTGGCATCTGGATGAAGTCGATGCCGCGCATCCAGCAGGCGGCGCTGAAGCCGGCCAGGTCGCCGACCACGCCGCCGCCGAGCGCGATCACGCAGGCGTCGCGGGTGGCGCCGAGCCGGCCCAGCGCTTCCAGTGCGCGACCGACGTTGGCGAAGCTCTTGTGCGCCTCGCCATCCTCGAGCAGGAACGAGGACCAGTGCAGGCCATCCAGCCCCGCCTCGATCCGCGGCAGGTACAGTGGCGCTACCGTGGTGTTGCTGATCACCAGCGCATGCCGGCCGCGCAGCAGCGCACGCCAGCGCGCATGGTCGGCGAGCAGCCCGGCACCGATCCATACCGGGTAGCTGCGCTGGCCGAGCGCCACGGTGATGTTCTGGGGTGAGAAGTTGCTCATGCGTTGTGCCGGTGCGGGGCGGGGGAGACGCGTTGCCAGTGTCGATCGATCAGCGCGATGCAGCGCTCGCTGGCGGCGGCGACGCTGCCATGTTCGCCGGGCACGGCGAGGTCGGCAAGCTCGCGGTAGATCGGTTCGCGCAGGGTGGCCATCGCCTGCAGCCGCTCGGGTCGGTTCGGCACGGCCAGCAACGGACGGCGGTGGTCGCGCTCCAGCCGCTCCAGTTGCTGCGCGATGCTGGTCTGCAGCCAGACCACGTAGCCGCGTTCGGCCAGATGCCGGCGATTGGCGGCGGCCAGCACGGCGCCGGCGCCGGTGGCGAGCAACACGCCGGGGCGCTGGCTGAACTCGTCCAGCAGGGCGCTCTCGCGGTGGCGGAAGCCGGCCTCGCCCTCGATCTCGAATACCGTGTTCACGTCAACGCCGCAGTGACGTTCGATCTCCTGGTCGAGATCGACGAACGGCAGTCCATAATGGCTGGCGAGCCGGCGCCCGATCGAGGTCTTGCCGGCGCCGGTCGGGCCGATGATGAAAAGATTGCGCGACGGATTCATGGGTAAATGCTAACAGGCGCAAACGGGGAGCAACGGTGGGCGAACGAGTGTTGCTGGCGGGTTGTGGGGACCTCGGCCTGCGTGTGGCGCAGCGGCTGCGCGCCCGCGGCGACGAGGTATGGGCGTTGCGTCGGCATCCTCCGGCGCCGGTCGACGACGGCATCCACTGGCTGCGCGCGGACCTGACCCAGCCACACAGCCTGCACGCGCTGCCGGCCGGGATCACCCAACTGGTCTACCTGCCGACGCCGGACCGGCGCGATCCGGCCGCTTACCGCGCCACCTTCGTGGACGGCCTGGGTCACCTGCTCGATGCGCTCGGTGGCACCTCGCTGCGCCGGGCACTGCTGGTTTCCTCCAGCGCCGTCTACGGTGAGCATGCCGGCGACTGGGTCGATGAGGACACGCCGCCGGCACCGCCGGGTTTCAATGGCGCGGCCTTGCTGGAAGCCGAGCAGCTGCTGGCCGCCCGGGCCGCCTGCCCGATCGTGCTGCGGCTGGCCGGCCTGTATGGACCGGGGCGTATGCAGTTGCTCGACCGCCTGCGCGCGGGACAGGTCGTCGCGCCGCGCCGCGTGCCGCACTGGGCCAACCGCATCCATAGCGACGATGCCGCCGGCGCGATCGTGCATCTGCTGCAACTGGCCGATCCGCTGCCGCTGTATCTCGGGGTCGACAGCACGCCGTTGCCGCAGGATGTGCTGTACGACCACCTGGCCCGACTGATCGGCGCGGCGCCACCGGCCGACGGTCCGGCACCGGCGGGCATCGGCAGCAAGCGGCTCAGCAATGCGCGGTTGCAGGCCAGCGGCTTCGTGCCACGCTGGCCGGACTCGCGCGACGGCTATGCGGCGCTGCTCGATGCCTGAATCTGGCTGACGGTCCGATCCTCAGCGGATCGATCCTGCCTCGAATCAACCCACCCTCGAATCATTCCACCCTCGAATCATTCCACCCTCGAATCAACCGACAAGGAGACACTGGCATGGCCAATACCGTTCCGCATCATCAAGTGACCACGGGCAACGAGATCGTCGGCTACCGGATCGTCCGTTCGCTGGGCATCGTGCGGGGAATCACCGTGCGCTCGCGCAGCGTGGTGGGCAACCTGGGGGCGGCGCTGCAGACGATCGTCGGCGGCAACATCTCGATCTACGCCGAACTCTGCGAGAAGGCGCGCGAGGAGGCGTTCGAACTGATGCTGCGGCATGCCGCCGCGATGGGCGCCAATGCCGTGGTGGCGATGCGCTACGACGCCAACGAGGTGGCCCAGGGCGTCACCGAGGTGCTGGCTTACGGCACGGCGGTGCTGGTGGAGTCGTCCAGCTGATGGCATGACGCGGTGCGACTTGTCCTCACCGATGGCCGCCGCGCAGACTGGGCGTCGGGACAGGGAGCGCCGCGTGCCGCCTGCACGCCTGGAAGGGAGATTCATGCCATGTCAGTAGCCAAGGTCATCGAAATCAATGCGTCATCGGCCAAGGGCATCGAGGACGCCGTGCAGCACGGTTTGCACAAGGCGGCGGAGTCGATCAACAAGATCAAGGGCGCCTGGGTCAACGAGATCAAGGTGGTGACGGCCGATGACGGCAGCGTGACCGAGTGGCGCGTCAACATGAAGATCAATTTCGTCGTCGACTGAGTCCGGCACGGGCCGGAACCGTGGCATGCCGCGCCGGCATCCGATCCGGCGCGCTTCCGGCGTGCGGCGGCACGGCTCAGTCGTGGTTCAATCCGGTCACGTGGCGATCGTCGTCGTATTCCACGCAGGTGTCGGCCACGCTAGGCAGCGTGGCCAGCGCGTGCCGGCTCAGTCGCTCGAAGTGCCGCAGGAATCGCTCCATCGTCTGCGCATCCATCGCCAGCGGCGCATGCCGCGCCAGCAGCTCCTGCTCCTGCTCGCCGCGCCAGCGGCGCACGATCTCCCAGCTCGGCGCCTGCAGCACGATCAGCGCATCGAACTTGCGCCACAGCGGCTGGTAGCTGCGCAGCTGCTTGTTGACCCATTGCCGCCAGCTGCCGTCGGGATCTTCCTCACGCTCCAGCGCGTTGACCGGTCTGGCCAGCGCCGCCTGCGACTGGGGTCGGATGCCCAGTGCCCAGCCTTCCACGATCACCAGCTTTGGCGCTTGCGTGATGCGCGGCCAGCGCGACGGTGAAAAGCGGGTGTCGCGACCCTTGTTGAAGCGGGGATGGGTCACCGGCAACTTGTCCGACGCGTGCGGCAGGGCGGCCAGCACCGACAGCAGCAGCTCGATCTCGTGGGTGCCCGGCACACCGCGGGTGCGCAGCAGCGGGTGCACATCGCGTGCCAGCGCCTCACGGTCGCTGCGGGCGTAGTAGAAATCGTCCAGCGAGAGCACTTCGGTGGGCCAGCCGCGCGTCGTGGCCTGCGCCTTCATCACCCGTGCCAGGGTGCTCTTGCCGCTGCCCTGCAGGCCGGACAGGCCCAGGATGTACGGGCGGCGGGAGCGGGCGATGCGCCCGGCGTAGTGGTCGAGCAGATGGCCGGCAAGCGCCTCGTTCTGCATTTCGGCGAGCGACATCATCCCCGGGTTACCGTGGTTCCGGGAGGAATCTCCGCGACGGGCAGGCAGCGCCAGCGGCCGGGCGGATCGCCGGCGCCTTCACATGTCGGGGAGGAAAATGGGTGGGCCGTCAGCCTCGAAGTGGTACTGGATGCAGGGGCCATTGCACTATCATCGGTCATGTTCATCCGCGCCATGATGGCGCGAGTCGGCCACGATGCAAAAGGAAAGTTTCAAACATCATGCTCAAACCCGAGATCCTGGACACCTTTCTGCGGCTGCTGGACGAGGCCAAGGCCAGCGGTGATGGCGATGCGACGGCGATGAATCTGGCCACCGTGGACAGTTCCGGCCGGGTCGCCTCGCGCATCGTGCTGCTCAAGGGCGCCGACGAGCGCGGTTTCCGTTTCTACACCAATTACGAGAGCGACAAGGGCAGCCAGCTCGAGGCGCATCCGCAGGTGGCCCTGTGCTTCCACTGGAAGCAGCTGCGCGAAGGCGTGCAGGTGCGCGTGGAAGGTCTTGCACGCAAGCTGCAGGGCGATGAGTCGGACGCCTATTTCGCCAGCCGGCCGCGCCTGAGCCAGCTCGGCGCATGGGCTTCGCTGCAGTCGCAGACGCTTCCGGATCGCGACACGTTCGAGCAGCGCATGGCGCGCTACGAGCACGAGTTCGAGGGGCGTGAGGTGAGCAGGCCGCCGCATTGGGGTGGCTACGTGGTCGAGCCGGACATGCTGGAGTTCTGGTACGGCGCCGAGTTCCGCCTGCACGAACGCGTGCGCTGGAGCCGCCACGGCCAGACCTGGACCAGCCGGCTGCTGTACCCGTGACCCGGCCGCTGCCCGCGCAGCACGTGGCGCAGGGCGGTTTCGCCGTGCATACGCGCGGTCGTGGTTTCAGCGACATCACCGCCCAGGTGGGTGATGCGGTGGCCAGCAGTCATGTGCAGACCGGGATCGCGAACGTGTTCACCGCGCACACCAGCTGTTCGCTGCTGCTCGGCGAGAATGCCGATCCCACCGTGCGCGACGATCTGGAGCGCTGGTTCGCCCGCGCCGTGCCGGACGGCGATGCGATCTTCCGGCATGACGCCGAAGGCCCGGATGACATGCCGGCGCACATCCGTTCGATCCTCACCGGGGTCAGCCTCAGCCTGCCGGTGCATGCCGGCAAGTTGCTGCTGGGCACCTGGCAGGGCATCTACCTGTGGGAACACCGCCTCGACCCGCACCAGCGCCGGGTCACGGTGACCGTGCTGGGGCATTGAGCGCATGAGCGACTACCGCGCGCCGGATCGCCCCGCGCCCGACAGCTACCCGCAACGCATCGTCTGCCTCACCGAAGAACCGACCGAGGTGCTGTACGCGCTGGGCGAGGACCGGCGCATCGTCGGCATCTCCGGTTTCACCGTGCGGCCGCCGCGGGCGCGCAAGGAGAAACCCAAGGTCTCCGCATTCACCAGCGCGAAAGTCGGCGAGATCCTGAAACTCGAACCCGACCTGGCGATCGGCTTCTCCGACATCCAGGCCGATATCGCCCGCGAGCTGATCAAGGTCGGCGTGGAGGTGTGGATCAGCAACCATCGCAGCGTCGACGGCATTCTCGCCTATATCCGCCGGCTCGGCGCGATGGTCGGTGCCTACGAGAAAGCCGAGGCCTATGCGCGCCGCGCCGAGCGGCACATCGCCGAGATCCGCGCCGCGGTGGCGTTGCTGCCGCGGCGGCCGAAGGTGTATTTCGAGGAGTGGGACGAGCCGATCATCACCGGCATCCGCTGGGTGGCCGAGATCATCGGCATCGCCGGCGGCGACGACTGCTTCCCCGAGCTCGCCCGCGAGCCGCTGGCCAAGCAGCGTATCCTGCCCGACGGCGACGAGGTGGTGCGCCGCGCGCCGGACATCATCCTGGGCTCGTGGTGCGGCAAGCGTTTCCGGCCCGAGAAAGTGGCCGCGCGGCCGGGCTGGGAGACCATCCCGGCGGTGCGCAACGGTGACCTGTACGAAATCAAGTCGCCGATCATCCTGCAGCCGGGCCCGGCGGCGCTGTTCGACGGGCTGGATGCGATCCACCGGATCGTTGCCGAGTGGGCGCGGCGGTCGTAGGAGCGACTTTGTGGGAGCGACTTCAGTCGCGATGCTTTTGCCATTTCCCGGTTCGGAGCAATTGCACCGCGACTGAAGTCGCTCCCACAGAAAGGCTTCCGGGTTAGCTGCCCATCGCCAGTCGGGCACCGAGGTCGAGCAACGGCGCGGCGATCAGCAGGCGGCCGAGCAGCAGTACGATCATCACGGCCATCGGGGCGAAGTCGATCTGGCCGGCCACCAGCTTGCCGTCGAGCGGGCGCAGCAAGGGCGCCACGATGCTGCCGGCCAGCCGCAGCAGCGGCTGCCGCCGGTCCACCGCGAACATGCTCAGCAGCGACCAGCCGAAGATCAGCACGATGTAGAACAGCAGCACGAAGTCGAGCAGTTCGGCCAGTGCCAGCAACGCCAGGCCGGCCGGGTGCGGCATCACCCCGAGCAGGGCGAACAGCAGCAGCCGTTTCAACAGCATCGCCAGCCACGCCAGCAGCAGCGCGGCCAGGTTGATCCGTCGCCAGTTCGGCAGCACGCGACGGATCGGCGCCAGCACCGGATTGGTGTAGCGGTAGACGAACTGGCTCAGCGGATTGTTGAAATCCGCACGACAGGCTTCGGCCAGCACGCGCAGCAACAGCAACGTGACCACGGCATCGAACGCCAGTTCGATCAGCATGGCCAGCGCATTCAGCAGATAGCTCACGATAGTTCGTCCAGCTCGGCGGCAAGTTCCGCGCCGCGATGGGTGGCGGCGGCGACGGCGCGGGCCACGATGCGCGGCAGCCCGTCGGCACTGAAGCTTTCCAGTGCGGCCTGGGTGGTGCCGTTGGGAGAGGTAACCCGTTTGCGCAACACGGCCGGATCCTCACCGCCCTCGGTGAGCATGCGGCCGGCGCCGAAGCAGGTCTGTGCCGCCAGTGCGCGGGCGGTCTCGCGCGGCAACCCCTGGGCCACGCCGGCATCCTCCAGCGCCTCGACCAGCGCGAAGAAATACGCCGGTGCCGAGCCGGAGATCGCGGTGACGGTATCCATCAGTGCTTCGTCGTCGATCCAGCGGGTCATTCCCGCGGCGTCGAGGATATGCTGCGCCTGCGCCTTCTGCGAGGGGCTGACCCGGCTGTTGGCGCACAGGCCGGTGGCGCCGCTGCCGATCAGGGCCGGGGTGTTCGGCATGCAGCGCACGATCGGCAGGCCGGCGCCGAACCAGCGCTCCAGCTGATCCAGCCGCACGCCGGCGGCGATGGAGATCAGCAGCGGACGGTTGCGTTGCAGGGTGTCGTGCAGCTCGGTGTGGATCGCCGGCATGATCTGCGGCTTGACCGCCAGCAGGATCACTTCGGCTTCCGCCGCGGCGAGCCGGTTTTCCGCATAGCAGGCCACGCCGAAATCCCGTCCCAGGCTCTGGCGGGCTTCGGCCATCGGCTCGGCCACGCTGATGGTTGCCGGGGCGACACCGGTCTTGAGCAGGCCGCCGATCAGGCTGCGCGCCATGTTGCCACCGCCGATGAAGGCTAGTCGTGTCATGCAGGGCTCCTTGGTTTGTCCAGACCGCGTACCTTACCGGAGCGGGCGTGACAGCGCAGTTCCATGCCGGGCGACAACGGCCTGGATGGCGTCGCCGGGCAGCCCGGTGGCGGGTGGTCGTGGATTTTCCGATCGAGTGCACAAACCGGATCGACAGTTTGCGTGATGCGGACGGGAAACACTGGCCGCGCGCCCCGTTGCGCGAGTAGTATCGACGCGGCTACAGGGGATTGGGGTAGTTCGTTCGTTGGGTCGATGGCGCTTGCGCCACGCGCTGCGGCGCACCACGCTGGCGAACGTCGCCCGACCTCCGATGTGGCATCCGAATTCATGCCATCCCAGACGATCGGTTGAGGGGAACGACAGATGGACATTGCCGAACTGCTTGCGTTCTCGGTGAAGAACAAGGCCTCGGACCTGCACCTTTCCGCAGGACTGCCGCCGATGATCCGTGTTGACGGCGACGTGCGTCGCATCAACATTCCCGCGCTCGAGCACAAGCAGGTGCATTCGCTGATCTACGACATCATGTCGGACAAGCAGCGGCGCGATTACGAAGAGTTCTACGAGACCGATTTCTCGTTCGAGATCCCCGGCCTGGCGCGCTTCCGCGTCAACGCGTTCAACCAGAACCGCGGCGCCGGTGCGGTGTTCCGTACCATTCCGTCCGAGGTGCTGACGCTGGAGGACCTGGGTGCGCCACGTATCTTCAAGGAACTGATCGAGCAGCCGCAGGGCCTGATCTTGGTGACCGGCCCGACCGGCTCGGGCAAGTCGACCACGCTGGCGGCGATGGTCGACCACATCAACAAGAACGAATACGGCCACATGCTGACGATCGAGGACCCGATCGAGTTTGTGCACACCTCGCAGAAGTGTCTGGTCAACCAGCGCGAGATCCATCGCGACACGCTGGGCTTCAACGAGGCGCTGCGCTCGGCCCTGCGAGAGGATCCCGACTACATCCTGGTCGGCGAGCTGCGCGATCTGGAAACCATCCGGCTGGCGCTGACCGCGGCGGAGACCGGCCATCTGGTGTTCGCCACCGTGCACACGAGCTCGGCGGCCAAGACCATCGACCGCATCATCGACGTGTTCCCGGCCGGCGAAAAGCCGATGGTGCGCTCGATGCTGTCCGAATCGCTGCGCGCGGTGGTCTCGCAGTCGCTGCTGAAGAAGGTGGGCGGCGGCCGCATCGCGGCGCACGAGATCATGGTCGGCATCCCGGCGATCCGCAACCTGATCCGCGAGGACAAGGTGGCGCAGATGTATTCGTCGATCCAGACCGGCACGCAGTTCGGCATGCAGACGCTGGACCAGTGTCTGCAGGATCTGGTCAAGCGTGGCCTGGTGACCCGCCAGCAGGCCTCCAGCTATGCCAAGAACAAGGACAGCTTCAAGTAAGGCCGGAAGCGGGCAGCGCAGCAGGGGAAGGTCGGAGAATCGCCAAATTCCCTCGCGCTGGCGCTATCCTGATCTCCAGTACTCGTCTCCCGGAGGAGACCCGCCATGAGCGATTTCGATTTCACCTCGTTCCTCAAGCTGATGGTGCACAAGAAGGCCTCGGATCTGTTCATCACGGCCGGCGTGGCGCCGTCGATGAAAGTGCAGGGCCGGATCGTGCCGATCACGCAGAGCCCGCTCAGCGTGCAGCAGTCGCGCGACATGGTGCTCAACGTGATGACGCCCGGTCAGCGCGAGGAGTTCGAGAAGACCCACGAATGCCAGTTCGCGATCTCCGCGCAGGGCGTCGGCCGTTTCCGCGTGTCCTGCTTTTACCAGCGCAATTGCGTCGGCATGGTGCTGCGCCGGATCGAGTCGAAGATTCCCACCCCGGAAGAGCTGAACCTGCCGCCGGTGATCAAGCAACTGGCGATGACCAAGCGCGGCATCATCGTGTTCGTCGGCGCGACCGGCTCGGGCAAGTCCACCTCGCTGGCGGCGATGGTCGGCTATCGCAACCAGAACTCGACTGGCCACATCATCACGATCGAGGATCCGATCGAATACGTGCACAAGCACGAGGGCTGCATCATCACCCAGCGCGAAGTCGGCATCGACACCGACAGCTGGGACAATGCGCTGAAGAACACCCTGCGCCAGGCGCCCGACGTGATCATGATCGGCGAAATCCGTACCCGCGAAGGCATGGATCACGCGATCGCCTTCGCCGAGACCGGTCACCTGGTGCTGTGCACGCTGCATGCGAACAACGCGAACCAGGCAATGGACCGCATCCTGCACTTCTTCCCTGAGGACCGTCGCCAGCAACTGTTGATGGACCTGTCGCTGAACCTCAAGGGCATCGTGGCGCAGATGCTGATCCCCACTCCCGACGGCAAGGCGCGCCGGGTGGCGGTCGAGGTGCTGCTGGGTACGCCGCTGGCGCAGGATTACATCCGCCAGGGCGAGATCCACAAGCTCAAGGAGCTGATGAAGGAGTCCACCCTGCTCGGCATGAAGACCTTCGACCAGGCGCTGGTCGAGCTCTATCACGCCGGCGAAATCAGCTACGAGGACGCCCTGCGTTATGCCGACAGTTCCAACGAGGTGCGCCTGCGCATCAAGCTGGCCCAGGGCGGCGACGCGCATACCCTGTCGCAGGGGCTGGACGGGGTCGAGCTGGAAGAGTCCAGTGATTCGCAGAACTTCAGCGGCAGCAACCTGCTGAATCGATGACGCGAATGCGCCACGATCGACCATGAAAAAGGGGCCCGCGGGCCCCTTTTTCAATTTCGGGGGCGGGCTTCCCGTCGTGCGGGTCAGCGACCGCTCATGCTCGGGGACGGTACGGCTGGCGCGGTGGCCGCGACGCTCAGGCCGGCCGCGTCGACGCTCTTGACGCCCTTGATCTTCCTGGCGATGCGAATGGCCTTCATTTTCTCGCGTTCGCTCTTCACCGTACCGCTGAGCGTGACCACGCCGTCGTTGGTGCTCACCGAGATAGCGGTGGCCGAAACGCCCTTGGCGGCGCCGAATTCGGACTTCACCTTGGTCGTGATCCATGCATCGGCGGCCTTGTCCGGCACGGTCCGGTTGTCCGAGGACTTCTGCATGGCGCCTGTGTCCTGGGCCGCGGCCTGGCCGAGCGGGACCGTGGCAAAAGCCACCACCATGGCAGTGGCAATCAGGCTGGTTCGGATCATTGAATCGTTGCGCATGGCAATCTCCTGGCAGGGAGGGGAGTCTGTCGCGGGGACAGCCGGACGCCGTGAAGCCGGCTTCCGTGAAGGCATGGCAGCAGCCACGGCGTGAAGATCATGTGGTTCGGCGACGTGCCGATTCAGCGGGCAATCATGACTGCGAGGAAGACGTCGCGACGATGTTGGAACGGTGTTCAGTCCCGCCACTGCGGGCATAAAAAGGCCGGGGCGCCGTGGCGCCCCGGCTCGTTTGTTTAGCTATGCGATTACTTCAGGACCGTCTGGCTGCTGATGACCATGCCGCCGCTGTCGACATGCATTTCGGCATCGATGCTGTCGACCCGAGCGGCCTGCGCCTTCATGGCGGCGAACTGGGCCTTGGAGCGTGCCGCGCTGGCCGCCGCCTGGGCGGTGCTGTCCGCAGCGTCGATCGAGGGCTCGTCGCTGCCGCTCATCGCGGCCGCCGCCGAGGCCAGGCTGTCGACTTTCTGTTCCATCAATTGCAGCCAGGTCAGGTACATCGTCCCGCTCAGGTGCATGCGGGTCATCTGGCCGGCACTGCCGCCGGCGTCCTTCAGGGTGTCGGCAAGCTTGGCGTCTTCGCCGACCCCCACGCCCAGTGCGAGCGCCTTGTCGTTCATTGCCACCCATGCCGGCTGGCCCAGCATCTTGATCATGTCCTTCGGCAACGGTTGCGGCTTGCCGTCACTGCCGACTTTCAGTTGGGCCAGTGCGGGCACCATCATCTGGCCCATCGCAAGCAGGCCGGCCGGGTTGTTGGTCGCCAGTATCAGGCGGCCGCTGGACGTGGGCAGACTGGAGGAAGGGCTCGGTACCAGCGAGTCCAGTGCGATGCGCAGTCCGAGCATGTCACCGAACGGCGGAATGGCCGCCTTCTGCATGGCCGGGCCGAGCTTGGCGAAACTGTCGTTGAGGTCGGTCAGCGAGGGGCAGGTGAACGGCTTGGCGGCCACGTCGTCGGCCTGCGCCAGCCAGAACGTGCGCAACGAGGCCACCGGCAACGCCAGGCTCAGGTCGAACGGGGCGGTGCCGGCAGCGCCCAGTCCGGGCAGCGCCACCTGAAGTCCGGCGAAGGCCTGGCTGATGTCGTTCGCCAGCGACACGTCGACACGTACGTCCTGATGTCTGGCATCCAGCCGGGTATACCCAAAACTGATGGCCGGTACGCGGGCCGCGATGCGGGCTGCATCGGTGGCGCAGCTCGGTGAGGTCTGCAACTGGTTGGCCACCGGCTCGCCGGTCTTGGCCGACTCGGCCTCCGCGTGTGCCTTGAGGATCGAGGCGATCAGCGGATCCTTGCCGCTCACCGCGAGCGGCAGCGCACGGGTCAGGTCCAGCTCGCCGACCAGCCATTTTCGGTAGCCCTTGCTCTTGGCCAGCGCCGCCAGACGACCACTGTCCTGCAGGCTGTCCTTCGGTCGATCCAGTCCCAGCGCCTGGCGTAGCAAGGCCGGTGTTGCATCGGCCGGCAACAGCGCGGCCACCGCCTGCTTGTCGACCAGGGCCAGGATCATCTGGGTGCCTGACGCGGCGAACGCATACCTGCGGTAGCTTTGCTTGCCCACGCTGGCCGTATCGAGTTTCTTGCCATAGGCGGTCTCCAGCCGGCTGACGAAGCCCTCGAACGCCGTCGGGTCGCTCAGCTGAAAACGCATGACCGGCGACATGCCCAGGCCGTAGAACGCGGAATAGCCCTTGAGATCCAGGCCGGCCGTCTGGGCGAAGCCCTCGACCGTCTTGCCATTGAACTCGGCGCGAAGCGCCCGCAGCAAGCGCGCGCCGTCCGGGTCCTTTGCGGTCATGCGGTCGGCCGCGGCATCCAGCTGGGTCAGCTGGGACGGCAGCTGCGCATCGGCCTGGGCCAGCAGCGCCTTGCGCGTGTCGTCGTCCATGACCTCCAGGTTGGCGACCACGTAGGGCGTGTCCGCCGGGACGAAAGCCAGCGGTGCATTCCTGTCCTTGTGCCCGCAGGCCGCCAGCATGACGCCGGCAAGACCCAGCGCGAGATAGCGCGTTGTCGATCGCATGAAGTTCCCCGGTGAAGTGGTGAATGGTGCGTCGACAATTATGCCTGTTTGACCCTGTCCGCGCCGATCGGCCGGGGTGCGGGCGGCGGATCAGCGGGCGAGCACCTCGTTGAGTACGGCCATGCGCACGAATACGCCGTTGCCGACCTGCTCGAGGATGCGCGACTGGGCGCCGTCGGCCACCTCCGAGGCGATCTCGATACCGCGGTTGATCGGGCCCGGATGCATCACCAGACAGCCCTTGGCGGCGAGTGCCAGCCGCCGTCGATCCAGGCCGTAACGGCTGAAATACGCGGCTTCGTCCGGCAGGTCGATCGAGGCCATGCGTTCTTTCTGCAGGCGCAGCATGATGACGGCGTCGGCCCCCTCGATGGCCTGGTCGAAACTGTCGTAGCGGCGCCCCTGCGGGACCTCGTCCACCGGCGGCATCAATTCGGCCGGGCCGCACAGGCGAATTTCCTTCACCCCGAGCGTGCTCAGCACGGTGATGTCCGTGCGCGCCACCCGCGAGTGCTTGATGTCGCCGCAGATCACCACATTGAGGTTCTCGAAGTCCGGTCGGTGCTGGCGGATCGTCAACGCGTCGAGCAGGCCCTGGGTGGGATGGGCGCGATTGCCGTCGCCGGCGTTGATCACCGACACGCCGCTCATCGCATGGCGGACCAGTTCCTCCGGTGTACCCGACTCCTTGTGGCGCACGATGATCGCGTCCAGATGCATCGCTTCCAGCGTATGCAGGGTGTCGAACAGTTCCTCGCCCTTGCTGGTGGAGGACAGCCCGATGTCGAAGTTGATCACGTCGGCACCGAGCCGTCGCGCCGCCAGCTCGAACGAGGTGCGGGTGCGGGTGGACGGCTCGAAGAACAGGTTCAGCACGGTGCGTCCGGCCAGCACGTCCAGCTTGCGGGTGCCGTGTGCGCAGGCGTCCCGCAGCGACTCGGCGCGGTCGAGCAGGCGCTCGATCGTCTCGCGCGGCAGGTTTTCCAGGGTGGTCAGGTGGCGCAGGCGAGGACTCATGGCGGCAGCTCTGAAGGGGGAGGGGCGGTGCGCTCAGTGACCGATGGGGTTGGCGGACGGCGAATCGGGATCGCTCAACCAGCGTTCGAGGATGACCGCGGCGGCTTCGGCATCGATGCCCGCGGCGTCGCGTCGGCGCTTGAGCCCGGCGGCGCGGGCGGCGGCAAACCGCTGGGCGGCTTCCTGCGAGCTGTGCCGTTCGTCGACGAAGACAACCGGCAGGCCGTAGCGCTGCACCAGTTGCGCGGCAAAATCGCGGGCGCGGCGACTGGCTGCCTGCTCGGCTCCTTCCAGGGTCAATGGCAGGCCGACGACCAGCGTATCGGGCAGCCATTCCTGGCGCAGCGCGTCGAGCCGGTGCCAGTCCGGACCGTCCTCACGCACGGCGACGGTGGTCAGGGCCCGCGCGCTGGCGGTGAAGGTATTTCCGATGGCGATACCGGTCAGCCGGCTGCCGACATCAAAGCCGAACACGCAGCTCATGCGTGGCCCGCGTAGCCGGACAGCTGGCGCGGATCGACTCCGACCAGGCCCGCGGCGGCACTCCATCGATCTTCCGGCGGCGTATCGAATACCACCCGGCTGCAGGCCTCGGCGGTGAGCCAGGCATTCGCCATCAGCTCCTGTTCCAGCTGGCCGGCATCCCAGCCGGCGTAGCCGAGCACCATGACGGCCTGACGCGGGCCCTCACCGGCCGCCATGGCTACCAGGATGTCGCGCGAGGTGGTGACCGACCAGTCGTTATTGATGCGATAGCTGGACTCCCAGTCGCCGGGCTCGCGGTGCAGCACGAAACCGCGCTCCTGCTGCACCGGGCCGCCGATCAGCACCGGTGCGTCGCCCAGTTCGCTGTCCGCGCAGTCGAGTTTCATCTGTGCCAGCACGTCGCCGAAGCGATATTCGGACAGCTGGTTCACCAGCAGGCCCACCGCGCCATCCTCGTCGTGCTGGCACAACAACGCCACGCCACGGCAGAACGGCGGATCGGCCAGGCTCGGCATGGCGATCAGGAAGTGCCCGGTGAGGGTGGAGGGTTGTATGGCGGCCATGCGCCTATTGTAAGCGCAGCGAGCCACCTGCGCTGCGTTTCAGCGTGTCTGCAGCACGTTGTTCGGCTGGAATTGCCAGGTTCGGGTGATGTTGAGCTCGTCGATGCGCTCGCCGGTCCGCGGTGCGGGCGGGAACGGCGCGGCCAGCCGCACGATGCGCTCGGCGGCGGCGTCCAGGATCTTCTCGCCGGAGCTCTGGATCACGTCGATGCTCTTGATGCTGCCGTCCAGGTTGAGCACCACGGTCAGCAGCACGTCGCCATGCAGGCCGCGGCGCCGCGCCTCCTCCGGATAGTTGAGGTTGCCGATCCGTTCGACCCGGTCGGACCAGCCGCGCATGTAGGCGGCGAAGGCGTATTCCCGGGTGTTCGCGGTGAGGTATTTCACCTTCGGCCGCTTGGCGTAGTCCACCTTCTTCCTGCGCAATTCGGCTGCCAGCTGGGCGATCGTCTGCTGGCGTCGCAGCTCGGCCGCGCTGGCGGTTTGCTGTTGCGGATCGACTTCGGTCTGCGCGGTATCGCTGGTGACGCTGAAATTGCTGGCACCGGTGGTGGTGACCATCCGGGTCGGCGTGGCCGGGCGCGGCGGTGGCGTGGTGGCCTCCACGGGTTGCGCCGCGATACCCGGGTCCGGCTTGGGCAGCGCCCCGGAGAACATCTCGGACGGCCGTGCGACGCGATCGCTCCGGCCGCCACCGCGATTGTTGGCCTGGGCCAGGAAATCCGCCTTGTCCGGCGCCTCCCGGTTGGCCACGTTGACCAGGGTGACATCGAGCGTCGGCAGGCTCGGCGTGGGTTTCACGAAATGGAAGGTGATGCCCAGCAACAGCACGCCGTGCAGCAGCAGCGAGAACAGCAGGGTGGCCCCGATCGGGTCGGGCGAGGAGGTGACGGTTGCAGTGGCGCTCACGCGGTACGATTTCCGATGATGTGCCGCTCGATGACGTCGAACAGCTGACCGGCAATGTTAAGCCCGAACTGCGCATCCAGTTCACGGATACAGGTCGGGGATGTGATGTTGATCTCGGTCAGGTAGTCGCCGATCACGTCCAGCCCGACGAACAGCAGCTTGCGTCGGCGCAATTCCGGCGCCACCTGGTCCACGATCCAGCGGTCGCGATCGGACAGCGGTATGCCCTCGCCGCGGCCGCCGGCGGCCAGATTGCCGCGAAATTCGTCGCCCTGCGGGATGCGGGCCAGGGCGTAGGGCACCGGTTCGCCGTCGACCACCAGGATGCGCTTGTCGCCTGCGCTGATCTCCGGGATGTACTTCTGCGCGATGACCAGCTGCCGGCCGAGGCCATGGGAGTCGCCGCCGAGCAGGGTTTCCAGCATCGAATTGAGATTGCTGTCGCCGGCCCGGACCCGGAAAATGCCGCGCCCGCCCATGCCATCCAGCGGTTTCAGCACCACTTCCCCGTGCTCGGCGGTGAACTTGCGCAATTCCGCCGGATCGCGCGCGACCAGGGTGGGTGCGATGCATGCCGGGAATTCCAGCGCAAACAGCTTTTCATTGCAGTCTCGCAGGGCGTGCGGGTCGTTGACCACGCAGACGCCGCCGCGCTGGGCTGCTTCCAGCACCATCGTGTCGTAGATGAACTGGGCGTCGACCGGCGGATCCTTGCGCATCAGCACGACATCGAGTTCGCGCAGGTCGCGCCATTGCGCCTGACCGAGCGTGTACCAGTGCTGCGGATCGTCGCGCACGCTCAGTGGAGCCAGCCGCGCCCATGGTGCGCTACCGCGCAGCGCCAGGTCGCCCTGTTCGAAGTAGTGCAGCGAGTGGCCGCGTCGTTGGGCCTCCAGCAGCATGGCGAGGGTGCTGTCCTTGGCAGTCTTGATTGCGCTGATGGGGTCCATCAGGACGGCGACCGAAAGGGTCATCAGGGTTCTCCGTTGGAAGCCGGGCTTGTGCGCCAGTGCCGGCAGGCGTGAATCGGCAGGCGGCTATACTAAGGTAAGGCGGACGGTTGCCGAGGTGCCTTGCCGGCAACCGTGGTGTTCAAACGGCTGTTGCCGGTGACCAGATGGTGCCAATATGGGTCACGTTGTGCGAGCGTTGGGCAGTGCCGGTGATTATTGCTTGACAGTTTTGCTGGGCAGGCAGTAAACAACTAGAGCTTGTAGAGCTTGGGATGTGCCGCAACAGAGCGGGTATCGGGCGGCTCGTTTTTGATATTTTTACATGCGCACCGTGCGGCATGGCTGTTGCATGTCTTGGTGCTTATCCTGAGCTCGTGGCGGGCCGCAGGGGGAGTAAGTGAATTTGAACGTGAGTGCTATTGACTTGGCTGGTCTGAAGGTCATGGTGATCGATGACTCGAAGACCATCCGCCGCACAGCGGAGACCCTGCTGAAAAAAGAGGGTTGTGAGGTGCTGACCGCGGTCGACGGATTCGAGGCATTGGCCAAGATCTCCGACCAGAAGCCCGCAATCATCTTCGTCGACATCATGATGCCGCGGCTGGATGGCTATCAGACCTGCGCGCTGATCAAGAACAACCCGCAGTTCCGTGCGACGCCCGTGATCATGCTCAGTTCGAAAGACGGGCTGTTCGACAAGGCGCGCGGCCGCATCGTGGGTGCCGAACAATACCTGACCAAGCCGTTCACGCGCGACGAACTGCTCGGTGCCATCCATCGCCATGTCAGCGCAGCTGCAAGCCACTGACTGCAGATTCTTAGGGGGACCTGTGGCCAATATTCTCATCATCGACGATTCGCCGACCGACGTGCGCGTGTTCACCACGCTGCTGGAACGGGCCGGACATCAGGTTGCCGCGGTCAGTTCCGCGGAGGAAGGCATCGAGCGGGTTCGCAGCGATCTACCCGACCTGGTCATCATGGACGTGATCATGCCGGGCATGAACGGCTTCCAGGCGACCAGGACATTGACTCGCGATCCCGTCACGGCAGCCGTTCCGGTCGTGATGATCACCACCAAGTCAATGGAAACCGACCGGGTCTGGGGGCTTCGTCAGGGCGCCCGCGCGTTCATCACCAAGCCGGTCAACGAAAAAGAGCTGCTGGCCTGCATCAATGATCTGTTGTCGAGCGAGACATGAACCAGTCCGTCAACCGTACCCCGTTCGAAATTCTGGCACGCTACGAGCGGCTGTCGCTGGCGCACGCGTCCGATACGAATGACAAGCTGGAAGCTCCCGGCTTGTGGCGTGGCATCGGTTTTCGTGTCGGTTCGCGCCTGCTGGTCAGCGGTATCGACGAAATCAACGAGCTGTTGGCGGTACCCGTGCTGACCCCGGTGCCGGGTACCCAGCCATGGCTTCTCGGCGTTGCCAATGTGCGCGGCAACCTGGTGCCGGTGGTCGATTTCGCCCGGTTCCTGTTCGGTGAACGGACGCAGCATTCCGATCGCAGCCGGCTGCTGGTGGTGCGCCAGGGTGGCGGCAGCGTGGCGTTGCTGGTGGACGAGGTATTCGGCCAGCGCACCGTGGATGAGGAACAGCGACGCGGGGCCGAACGCGAGGACGACCCCCGCCTCACCCGTTTCGTCGAGAACCGGGTGGGGGAACAGCAATTGGCGGTTTTCAGCATGAACCGGTTGGTGCGTGCACCGGATTTCCGGCATGCCGCGGCCTGAAACAAGGTCCGGTTGGGTATGTGAAGGGCCGGCGCCCACCAGGGCCGGAAACTCGGGACGACAAGTCCCTGGCCAGTAACCGCTTTCGATGATGACGCGGAACCGGCAACGTATTAGTTAGACGGATGAGGTGAACATGAGCACTACAGGGGGCGTCAGCCGGGAACGCGGGTACACCGCACTCATTGTCCTGTTGCTGGTTGCGATTGGTTTTGCGGCACTTGACTTCTTCCTGCTCAACCAGAAGAACGGTGAGGATCGCCAGGCGATCGCGCTGACCACGCAGATTCAGGTGCTGTCGCAGCAGACTGCGAAGTTCGCGCTGGAATCGGCGGATGGCAACATCGACTCCTTCAAGGAGCTCGAAGGAACCCGCAATTCCATTGATTCCGCCGTGCAGCGGCTGAACAAGGGCGATCCCAAGAGCGGCATGCAGCCCTACTCGGACAAGAACGCCACGCCTGCCGGCCGCGCGGTGAGCGCACTGGATGCCTCCTGGAAGCAGCTTGATGCCGACATCGGCAAGATCCTGTCGAACAAGGCGGTCGTGCTCGATTCCGGCCAGCGCGCCGCGACCCTGTCGCAGCAGATGCCCCTGCTCAACTCGAGCATGGAGCAGGTCGTCAACATCCTGCAGCAACGCAACGGCAGTTCCGAGCAGATGCTGGGGACTTCCCGCCAGATGCTGTCCGCCGACCGAATCATCCGACGGGTGCAGGAAGTGCTGCAGGGTGGCGACTCCGCCCAGTCGGCAGCCGATGGCCTGTCACGCGACGCGCAACTGTACGGCAATGTGCTGAAGGGCCTGATCGAGGGCAATCCCGACAGCGGCGTGAAGCCGATCAGCGACTCGAATGCGCGCAAGATACTCACCGAGATGGACGCCAGCTGGACAACCCTGGCCGATCCGGTCGCCAAGCTGGTTGCCGCGGCTGGCAACATCGCCGACGTGAAGCATGCAGGCAACCAGGCGTCACTGGATTCGCAGACCGTGCTGTTGCGCGCGAACGACCTGTCCGAGCAGATCGGCAAATTGCCGCTGCGCCGGCTGTTTCCGAATGTGTGGTGGGGCCTGTTCGGTGCGATCGCCGCGGTGGCGTTTGCGCTCCTGCTGGTCATTACCCTGGTCAGCGATCAGCGTCGCCGTTTTGCCAGCAGTACCGAGCTCAACCAGCGCAACCAGGAGGCGATCATGCGCCTGCTGGACGAAATGGGGTCGCTCGCCGAAGGTGACCTGACGGTCAAGACGACGGTGTCGGAGGACATCACCGGCGCGATCGCCGACTCGGTGAACTACGCCATCGACGAGCTGCGATCCCTGGTGACGACGATCAACGAGACCTCCGAACAGGTCTCGTCATCGGCGCAGGAAACGCAGACGACTGCCCGCCACCTGGCTGACGCGGCAGAGCAGCAGGCGCAGCAGATCAGTTCGGCGACATCGGCAATCAACCAGATCGTGAGTTCGATGGACGTGGTGTCCAAGGATTCCGCCGAGTCGGCCGACGTGGCAGAGCGCTCGGTGAAGATCGCCTCGCGCGGCGCCGAAGTGGTGCGCGAGACGATCTCCGGGATGGACTCGATCCGTGACCAGATCCAGGAAACTTCCAAGCGAATCAAGCGCCTGGGTGAATCCTCGCAGGAGATCGGCTCGATCGTGGAACTGATCAACGACATTGCCGAGCAGACCAACATCCTGGCGTTGAACGCGGCCATCCAGGCCGCCTCGGCGGGTGAGGCGGGTCGCGGTTTCGCGGTGGTGGCGGACGAAGTGCAGCGACTGGCAGAACGTTCGACCAGCGCGACCAAGCGAATCGAGACGCTGGTTCAGACGATTCAGTCCGATACCAACGAAGCGGTGAACTCGATGGAGCAGACCACCGCCGAGGTGGTGGCCGGTGCCCGTCTGGCCGAGGATGCCGGTAGTGCTCTGGGTGATATCGAGCGCGTTTCGCACGATCTGTCCGCGCTGATTCAGAATATCTCCACCGCGGCGCGCGAGCAGTCCGCGGCGGCGACGGATGTCTCGCATTCGATGAACGCAATTCAGGAAATCACCTCGCAGACCTCGCAGGGTGCGAGCCAGACGGCCGACTCGATCGGTACGCTGGCGCAACTGGCGAGTGACCTGCGACGCTCGGTGGCGCATTTCAAGTTGCCGGGTTGAGATATCGGCCGGGTTGATGTCAACCCGTTAGCCGGATTGAAATTAGCATTTTGACGGGGGGCAGTCTCGCTGGTTGCAGGATGTTTGCATTGTGCAACCGCTGAGAGAGGCGCATGAGACTTCAAGACCACATCGATTTCACCACACTGCAGTGGGTCAAGCCGGAGCTCGACGACACGTTGTCGATCGCCCGCGAGGCACTGGAGTCCTACGTCGACAATCCGGCCAAGCGCGATTTCATGCGCACTTGTTCGGATCACCTGCATCAGGTGCACGGCACCTTGCGGATGGTCGAGCTGTATGGCGCGGCGATGGTGACCGCGGAGATGGAGGCCCTCGCCATCGCGCTGCTGGAAGATCGCGTCGCCCACCGCGAAGAGGCCTACGCCGCCTTGATGCGCGGCCTGATGCAATTGCCCGATTACCTCGAGCGATTGTCCAGCGGCCATCGCGATGTGCCGGTGGTGTTGCTGCCGTTGCTCAACGACCTTCGTGGCAGTCGTGGCGAGCCGCCGCTGAGCGAATCGTCGATGTTCCACCCCAATCTCGACGCGTTCCTGCCCGAACAGGCGCCTGCAGCGATGAGCGAGGCCTACGCCGAGGCACATCGTGGCGAACTGGTGGATCTTCGCCTGCGTTTTCAGCAGCAACTGCTGGGCTGGTTCCGGGGGCAGGATACGGCGCAGCAGCTGATCGGCATGCGCAAGACCCTGCTGGCCATCACGGCGCGTTGCCATCACGTGCACGGTCGCCGCTTGTGGTGGATCGCCGCCGGCGTGCTGGAAGGTCTGGAACAAGGGGCACTCAAGGGCTTTGCCGGCGAAGTGCGTCAGCTGATCGGCAAGGTCGATCGCAATATCCGCCTGCTGATCGAGCATGGTGAAAACAGCTTGCGTGCGGGCGATGCGGACGAGGTGGCGAGCAAGCTGCTCTACATCGTGGCCCAGGCCAAGCAAAACAGCCCGCATATGGAGCAACTGCGCGCCACTTACGCGCTGGACAGCCTGCTACCCAAGGCCGGTGAACTGGAGCATGCCCAGGGCTCGATGGCCGGGCATAACCGCGCACTGCTCGATTCGGTATCGCGTGCACTGAAGGACGATCTGTTGCGCGTCAAGGAAGCGCTTGATCTGTTCCTGCGCCAGCACGATGGTGATCCCGCACAACTGGCCGCGCAGGGTGAAGTGCTCGAGCGAGTAGGCGATACGCTGGGCATGCTGGCGCTGGCAGTGCCTCGCCGTGTGGTCAATGAACAGCGTCGGGTCCTGGACGAGATCGCCAATCGCATGCGTGCGGTCGATGAGGAAACCCTGCTCGATGTGGCCGGCGCATTGCTGTACGTCGAGGCGTCGCTGGACGACCACATCGAAAGCCTGGGCTCCGAGGAGCAGCCGGCAACCGCCGATGCCATGCAGGGCTTGCCGCGAAGCGAGGCACTGGGCGTCGTCACTACCTTGATGCAGGAAGCGATCAGGAATACCGGCAAGGTCAAGGAGGCGATCGTTGCGTTCGTCGAATCCGGTTGGGAGCACGACCGCCTCGCTGGCGCGCCGACCCTGATGGACGAAGTTTCCGGCGCCATGCGCATGCTGTCGTCGCCGCGCCCGGCCGAACTGGCCCAGGGTGTCGGTCGCTTCATCGACTATGAGTTGCTGGAGGATCGACGCGTGCCCAGCGGCGCGCAGATGGATCATCTGGCCGATGCGCTGGCCGCCCTGGAGTATTACCTCGAGGCCGCACGCGAGCATCGCGGCGGGCTCGAGCATATCCTCGACGTGGCCGAACACAGCCTCGGTCTGCTCGGCTACTGGCCGGTGCCGTCGATGCGCGAAGTGACCCCGGCGCCGGTCCTGGCTGCAGTCGAGACGGCTGCGGAGGCCGTTGGCGACTTCAGCATCGCGCAGGAACAGCATCCGGAACTGTCCGAATCCGTCAGCCTGCTTCCCGGAGACGATCTGGGACACCTGTTCATTGGCGATGCGGAGCAGTTGGCCCCGCCAGTGCACAATCTGGACGGCCTGCGTCTGGCACAGACCGAGGCAACCTCGGCTGCCGCAGTGGAGGGCCAGGTTTCCGATCAAGCGGACGGTGACTGGGTCGAGATCGAGGAGGAAGTCTTCGAGCAGGTGCCGGTGCCCGATGCGCTGGCGGCAAACACCAGCTTCAATATCAACGCGGAGGGTATCGACGACGATATTCGCGAGATCTTCCTGGAAGAAATGCAGGAAGAGATCGACAACCTGCGCAGTTCGGAAAAAGTCTGGTTGGCCGATCCGGCGCAGACCCCTGCACTGGTCAGCATCCGCCGCTCGTTCCACACCTTGAAGGGTTCGGGTCGACTGGTGGGGGCCGGTGTGCTGGGCGAGTTTGCATGGAAAGTGGAGGACATGCTCAACCGCGTGCTCGACAACACCATCGAGCCGAATCAGAGCGTGCAGGCGCTGGTACGGCACGCCATCGACGCGTTGCCACCATTGCTCGGCGCCTTGAAGGGCGAAGGCGTGCCGAACGTGCCGCTCAGCGCGATCATGCATACCGCCGAACAGCTGTCGGCGGGGAACGAGGCGCGGCTGGAAGATCAGATGCCGCGCGCCATGGAAACGGTTCGCCGCGTCGTGACCCGGCGCGTCCCGCGCGAGAACATCGCGGCACAAGCGATACCGCAAGCTGGCGTGACCGATGCCGGCAGCGCGGCAGCCGCACAAGCGCCGGTCGAGCATGACCACGTGATCGCGATGCCGGTGATGCCGCCGGTGGATCCGGTGTTGCTGGAAATCCTGCGCAGCGAAGTCGCGCAATATCTGCAGACCATTCGCACGGCCATCCAGCGCAGCGACAACGAACTGCCGATCGGCGAGGAATTGCTGCGCGCCGTGCATACGTTGCACGGTGCCATTGCGATGGTCGACATTCCGTTGCTGACGCAACTGCTGTCGCCACTGGAAGGCTTGTTCAAGCGTCTGCGCGCGTCCAGCCTGCCGTTGTCATCCGCGGGCGTGGGCCTGCTCGGCGAATCGATCGATGTGGTCGACCATGTGATGCGCCAGTTCGATGTTGCCGAGCCGGAACTGCCGAATGTGGACGCACTCACCGCTCAGATCATCGAGATGCGCGATCACTACCCCGAGTCGCAGGTGGCGCATGTCGTGTATGAGCGGCAGGTCGGCGAACTGGAGTTGCAGGATACAGAGGACGCGCAGGGCGACGCCGATGACGCTGCTGCGGCGGCCTCGTCCGAAGCCGGTGGCTTCGAGGCGGCTGGCGCCGAGGCAGAAGAGTTTCCGTCTGACGCAGGTCGGACGCTCGACGTGCATCCAGACGATGCTCACCATGATCAGGTGGCGGCCGAGCTGGTCGCTGCGCTGGGTGCGTTTGACCTCGGGGACGCCGGTGCCGAGCAAGCGGCTGCAGAACAGGCAGCCGCAGAACAGGCGGCGCGGGATGCCGCGGCCGAGAAGATCGCCGCTGAGAAGTTGGCTGCAGAACAAGCTGCAGCCGAGCAAGCCGCAGCCGAGCAAGCTGCAGCCGAGCAAGCCGCAGCCGAGCAAGCCGCAGCCGAGCAAGCCGCAGCCGAGCAAGCCGCAATCGAGCAAGCCGCAATCGAGCAAGCCGCAGCCGAGCAAGCCGCGATCGAGCAGGCCGCGATCGAGCAGGCCGAGGCCGAACAGGCTGCCGCCGAGAAGGTTGCAGATGCCGAGGCCGAGGCCGAGGCGACGCCGAAGCCGGCCTATGCATTGGCTGGATCCGGCGAGATCGATGCCGATCTGCTGGAGGTGTTCATTGACGAGGCGCGCGAGATTCTTGATCACGCCGATGGCGTGCTGGCGCAGTGGCATGCCGAGCCGGCCGAGCTTAGCCATGTGGCCGAGTTGCAACGCGATCTGCATACCCTCAAGGGTGGTGCGCGAATCGCCGGGCTGGTTGCGGTGGGCGATCTGACCCACGCGATCGAGACCCTGCTCGAAAAGCCGATCCGGGATGCCGGCAAGACCGGTACCCTGATAGCGGCACTCGAAGCGAGCTTCGATCAGTTGCATGCCCTGGTGCAGCAGGTCTCGCAAGGACAGGCATCCGAGTATCCGAAGGGGATGATCGATCACCTTCTGGGCATGGCTGGCGAGACCGTTCTGACCGACGATGCGGAGCCGGCGGAGATGCCGATGCCGACGGCCATGCCGAAGGTTTCGCGGTCGCAGGCGCCGAAGGTAGTCAACGAACTCGACCTGCCCGAGTTGATGCCGGAGATGGAGGAGGAGGTGCATTCCTCCCAGGAGCAGATCCGCGTTCGTGCCGATCTGCTCGACAGCCTGGTCAATCATGCCGGCGAAGTCGCGATCTATCGTTCGCGACTGGAACAGCAGGTTGCCGGCTACCGCTTCAACCTGGTCGAGCTGGAACAGACCGTCGCGCGCCTGCGCAGCCAGCTGCGCATGCTCGAAATCGAGACCGAGGCGCAGATCATCGCGCGCTTCCAGCGCGAGCATCGCGAGGCCGGCCTGACCGTGTTCGATCCGCTCGAACTCGATCGCTACTCGCAGCTGCAGCAGTATTCCCGTGCGCTGGCCGAGTCGGTGTCCGATCTGGTCTCGATCCAGAACATGCTGGACGAGTTGACCCGCCAGGCCGAGACGTTGCTGATCCAGCAGTCGCGAGTCAGCACCGAGCTGCAGGACGGTTTGCTGCGCACGCGCATGCTGCCGTTCGACACGATGGTGCCGAATCTTCGCCGAACCCTGCGGCAGGCAGCGCAGGAACAGAACAAGAACGCCCAGCTTTACGTGGCCGGTGCGCACGGCGAAATGGATCGCAACCTGCTCGACCGCATCAAGGCGCCATTCGAGCACATGCTGCGCAACGCGATTGCTCACGGCATCGAGACCCCGGCCGAACGCCGCAAGGTGGGCAAGCCGGCCGAAGGCTCGGTGCATATCCAGGTGGCACGCGAAGCCACCGAGGTCGTGATCCGGGTCAGCGACGACGGTCGTGGCCTGAACCGCGAGGCGATCCGCAAGCGCGGCATCGAGCGCGGACTGTTGCGTGCCGACACCCGGCCCACCGACAACCAGCTGCTCTCGCTGATCACCCAGCCCGGCTTCTCCACCGCCAGCAAGATCACCCAGTTGGCGGGTCGCGGCGTCGGCATGGATGTGGTGGCGAATGAGATCAAGCAGCTCGGTGGTTCGCTGTCGATCGAATCGGACGAGGGCAAGGGCACCACCTTCATCCTGCGCCTGCCGTTCACGCTCGCCGTCACCCAGGCCATCCTGGTCCGCATTGGCGAGGCCACGTTCGCCATTCCGATGACCTCGGTCCAGGGTGTGGCCAGGGTCAACCCGGATGATCTCACCGAACTGCTGAAGGCGGACGAGCCGACATTCCAGTCCGGCAACGAGGGTTATGGCATTCATGACCTGGCCGAGTTGCTGGGGCTTCCACCCGGTCTGCCGGCCGAGGGCGAGCAGCAGCCGCTGCTGCTGACCCGCGCGGGCGATCTGCGTGCGGCGATCCGCATCGACGCAGTGCTCGGCTCACGCGAGATCGTGGTCAAGTCGGTCGGTCCACAGATCAGTTCGGTGCCGGGTCTGCTAGGCGCCACGATCATGGGCGATGGTTCGGTGCTGATCATTCTGGATCTGGCGCCGCTGGTTCGTCACGGCATCATCCGCCGCGAGCAGCGTCTGGCCGAAGGTCTCAGTGCCGTCCAGGCACCGATCATCGAGGAAGTGAAGGAGCGGCCGCTGGTGATGGTGGTGGACGACTCGATCACCATGCGCAAGGTCACCGGTCGCGTGCTGGAGCGCCACGAATACGAAGTCAGCACGGCGAAGGACGGTATCGATGCGATCGAGAAGCTGCATGAGCGGGTTCCCGATCTCATGTTGCTGGATATCGAAATGCCGCGCATGGACGGTTATGAGCTGGCGACCCACATGAAGGCCGACCCGCGCCTGCGGGATGTGCCGATCATCATGATCACCTCCCGCAGTGGCGACAAGCATCGCCAGCGCGCGTTCGATATCGGGGTGGATCGCTATCTCGGCAAGCCGTATCAGGAAGCCGACCTTCTGGTGCAGATCAGCGAGGTGCTGGAGCAGCGCGCGCTGGAGCGGGTCAATGACTGATCTGGCTCCGGCGGTTGCCCTGCTCTTCGACGATACCGAGCTGGGTGGCCACCTGCGCGACGCGTTGAGCGAGCGCGGTGCACGGATCGTTCACGAGGGCGAAGTGTCCAGCCTGAGTCGCGAGTTGCTGCAGGATGCTGGCGTCGATGTGCTGGTGGTCAACCTGGACGACAGTGCCGACGACGCACTCGATCACCTGTACGAGTTGATCGAAGGCGACCGCCCGCGACTGGTCTTCAACGATGCGCAGGCCAGCCGTACGCTGCTCGGCTGGGATCGCGCGCGTTGGGCGCGGCATCTGGCGGCCAAGGTCCTGGCGATCGCCGATGTCGATCCGCCACGACCCGAAGAGGCCCGTGTGGTCGAATTGCCTTCCACCCCACCGGTGCAGACCGCTGCGCCCAAGGCGGATGAGCCGGTTGCGGCATTCGCCGATCCCGACGTGGAACCGGCGCTCGCGGAAATGCCGCAGGACCCGGTTCCGGTAGCGGTACAAGAGCCGGAGCCGGACGCGGGGTCGGAATCGGATTTCCCGATGCCCGATGCCACCGACGGCCAGCACGAACAGGATGCGGCGGCCGAATCGGAAAACCTGGCGAGCGAACTGGAGGCCCTGCTGGCTTCCGGCGAACTGCAGATGGATGATGAAGACACGACCGGTCCCGGTCTGCGTTACCTCGACGAAGATGAGTTGCCGCCCCTGCATGACGGCAACTTTGGCGCGCCGGCGACATCGCCCGACCCGGAACAGTCATCGGATTCGACGGGCCAGCACCGCCCATTGCCGGACGAATCCAGCGAGACATCGTCAGGAGCGACACCGCCAGCGTTCCAGCTGGATCATCTGCAATTGTCGACGATGACCGATCCGTCGATCACCACGACGCCCGCCGCGGCAGCCGAGCCGGTCATTCCCGCGAACCCCCCGTCGGTGCGTGCGCCGGATGGCTGGGCGCTGCTGGATGACGAGGCACCTTCGGCTGCGTCCAACGCCACCGGAGAGCCCGACGCCACGGCGTTCGGCATCGTGAAAATGACGGCGGCCGATTTTCTTGCGCCGGATGTCGAGCCGAGCGCACCCGAGTTCGAGCCGAAGATGAGCCTCGAACTGATGTCGATAGAGGAAGCGATCGCGCCACAGCCCTATGTGCATGAACACGAGATGGTGCTCGACGAACTGGGTTCGGCGCTGAGCCGCGTCGTGCTGCTCGGTGCGGCGGTCGATGGCGTCGAATCGGTCTGTGCCTTCCTTGGCGCACTGCCATCGACCGCGAGATTGACCTTCCTGCACACCCAGCATCTGGGTCAGCAGTCGGATGTGGCGCTGGTGGAGCGGTTCGCCGCACACTGCGCCTTGCCGGTTCAGCTGGCTCGGCAAGGCAGTCGCGCCAGGGTTGGCGAGGTGCTGGTCGTTCCCGCAGGGCAGCAAGTGCGCTTGCGTCGCGATGGCATCGTCGAGCTGCAGCCCATCGGGCAGGAGGCGACGGGGGATCCCTCGATCGACACCAGCTTCACGATGGCGGCGAGTGCGTTCGGTCGTGACGCGTTGGCGATCGTGTTCGCCGGGCGCGGCAATGATGCGGTTGCCGGCGCGCAGGCGATCCATGATCGCGGCGGCGAGGTATGGGTAGAGTCGTCGTCCGGAGAACATTTTGCCGACATGGTCAGCGGAATATTTGCCGAACGACTGGTCAGTTTTTCCGGTACGCCGCCCGAACTGGTGGCGCACCTGCTCGAGGTGTTTCCATGAATGATCCGCTGCCGCGTGAAATCCGTTGCGTTCTGGTGCCCGTCGGCAACCTGCGTCTGCTGCTGCCCAATGCCACCATCGCCGAGGTGATCACCCAGAGCACACCCGAGCCGGTGGCCGGGGCGCCGGAGTGGCTGGTGGGTCGCATTGCCTGGCGTGGCTGGCGTGTGCCGCTGGTGTCGTTTACCCGCCTGACCGGGACCGAGGAAGGGGACGCCGAGCTGAGCGTTCGCGTGGCCGTGCTGAAGGCGCTCGGCGGCAACCCGAAACTGCCGTTCATCGCGGTGTTGACCCAGGGTTTTCCGCGACTGACCACGTTGAATGCCGAATTGATCATTCCGACCCACGACGGCAGCGCATTGCCGCCGGGCGTGCGTGCGCACGTGCTGGTGCGCGATGACGTGGCGATGATCCCGGACCTGGAATGGATCGAAGCCGAATTGCTGGATCTGCTCGACGATACCGAGCTGACCGCATCCGTGGAGTCCGACGCGTCGTCGGAGTTGCCCGAGTCTTCCGACGCGGCGGATTGAGGCAGGACGCCGCCGGTCTAACCGTCGCCGTGCAATGCCTGCAAAGCTGCCAGCGCGGCCAGCCCCGCCGTCTCGGTACGCAGGATGCGCGGCCCCAGTCGCAGGCCATCGAAGCCGGCGGCCGTCAAGGCGCCCACATCACGTTCACCCAGGCCACCTTCCGGGCCGACCACCAGCAGGCCGCCAGCGGCAGGGAATCGCAACTCGCGGGACGAGCGGGAGGCTTCGGGCAGCAGCGCCAGGCGCAGCGCACCGTCTTCGGCCAGGCTGCCCAGCCAGACCGGCAACGGCGTCGCCGGAGTGATCTCGGGCACGCACGCACGGCCACTCTGCTCGCAGGCACTGGCTGCCACGGCGCGCCAGTGCGCCAGGCGCTTTTCGGCGCGGGCGGCATCCAGTTTCACTTCCGAGCGCTCGGTCAGCAGCGGCACGATGCGGACGACACCCAGCTCGGTCGCCTTCTGCACGATCAGATCCATCTTTTCGCCGCGCGCCACGCCCTGGGCCAGGGTCAGCGGCAAGGGCGACTCGTTGTGCAGGAGCAGTCTGGATTCGACCCTCACCGTGACCTCGCGTTTGCCGGTCACGAGGATGCTGGACGGGTAATCGCAGCCATCGCCATTGAACAGGGTCAGCGGGTCGCCGGCGACCAGGCGGAGCACGCGCGTGGCGTGTTCGCTCGCCTGCGCCGGCAACGGCAATTCGGCACCGACGGCAAGTGGCAGGGCAACATGGAGGCGGATGGTTCGCATGCAACGGCTCACCGATAAACCTCAAGCATAGCGGAGCTTTCGCCAGCCGAAAGAACCCCTGAAGCCGGGCAAAACTGAATGCCGGTGAGATGACCGGGTGGCAAGGATTGCCTGACGCCTTCGATGGGAGCAGCATGGGACTGGCTCTTGGCAACTCAACGAGGTCTTCGTCATGTTCAGGTTATCCATTGTCGCGTGCACCCTGATCGCTGGTCTCGGCATCGGCACCATCGCCGTCGCCCGGGATACGCCGCCGACGGCCACGGATCAGGCCAGCCATGCCAGCCAGAAGCCGGCAGTGGCCGACCACCGCCTGGTCAAGCCCGGCGATCGCGATTGCCTGCGCCATACCGGCAGTCTGATTCCACCGAAAAAGGGTGAGTGTCTGCCCGTCCACGGCCGCAGCTACAGCGGAGACGAATTGCGTCGTACCGGTGCGATCAACAATGCCCGCGCGCTGCAGATGCTCGATCCCAGCATCAGCGGTGGACACTGAGTTTTCCCGCCGGATGCCGCGCGACCGCTTTCGCGGCATGGACCAGGCTCAGTCCGTCACTGCGCGCGCGATGCCGCTGATCGCGGTGTCGACCAGCAGGTCGAGTTCCTGTTCGGTGACCACGTACGGCGGCATGAAATAGATCACATTGCCGAGCGGGCGCAACAGGACGCCCTGCCGCAGTCCATGCAGGTAGACGCGCAACCCGCGTCGTTCGGATGACGGAAACGGGCGCCGCGTGGCCTTGTCGGCCACCAGTTCGATTGCCGCGATCATGCCGGTCTGGCGCACGTCGGCCACATGAGGATGCCCGCGCAGCGGCTCCAGTCGCCTGGCCAGATGTGCGGCGAGTTGGCGATTGCGTTCGAGTACCGGTTCGTCGCGGAAGATCGCCAGCGTCTCCAGCGCGACCCGACAGGCCAGCGGGTTGCCGGTATAGCTGTGCGAGTGCAGGAACGCCTTGCCGGCGCTGTATTCCGCGTAGAACGCCTCATAGATGCGGGTAGTCGTGAGTACCGCCGACAGCGGCAGGAAACCCGCCGTCAGCCCCTTCGACAGGCACATGAAGTCGGGTGTCACCAGCGCCTGTTCGCAGGCGAACAAGGAGCCGGTGCGCCCGAAGCCTACCGCGATCTCGTCGGCGATGAAGTGCACCGCGAACTCGTCGCACAGGGCGCGCAGGCCGGTCAGGTAATCAGGGTGATACATGCGCATGCCGCCGGCGCACTGCACCAGCGGTTCGACGATCACCGCGCAGGTTTCATGCGCGTGACGTTCCAGCAACACGCGCAGGTCCTGCAGGCGGCGTGCCGCGACCTGCGCGGGGCTTTCGCCGGGCTCGCCTTCGTAACTGTCCGGTGAGGGCGCCAGGAAGGGTGTCAGCAGCAGCGGCGCGTAGGTCTTGCGGTACAGCGCCACGTCGCTCACCGACAGTGCCCCCAGCGTCTCGCCGTGATAGCTGCCGCTGAGTGCGATGAAGCGGGTCTTCTCGCCGTGTCCCTGGTTGAGCCAGTAATGGAAGCTCATCTTCAGCGCCACTTCGATTGCCGACGAGCCGTTGTCGGCGTAGAACACCCGCTCCAGTCCCGGCGGTGCGACGCGGACCAGTTCCTCGGCCAGCTCGATCGCCGGCTCGTGGGTGAAGCCGGCGAAGATCACGTGCTCGAGCGTGCTCGCCTGCGCGGCCAGTGCGGCGGCGATGCGCGGGTTGGCATGGCCGAACAGATTGGTCCACCACGAACTGATGCCATCCAGGTAGCGGCGGCCATCGGCATCGATGAGCCAGGCGCCGTCGCCGCGCACGATCGGCACCATCGGTACGCTTTCATGATCGTGCATCTGTGTGCATGGGTGCCACAGGTGTTTCAGGTCGCGCGCGGCAAGGGCGGCATTGCTGTTTTCGGGATTGCTCATCCGGCTATCATCGGTGCTGCACGATGGACGCTCAAGTCCGCGTACGGACATTCCCGGGAATCGACGCTTGAAGTCTTCGCGAAAATGGCTGCTCGGTCTCTCTGCAGTGGTGTCGGTCGCGGCCTTGCTGCTGTGGTTCCTGCCGGCGCGCTGGGCCATGCCCTGGATCGAATCGCGATTGCATGGACTGCATCTGAAGCAGGTGCAGGGCACGGTGTGGGACGGCCGCGCGGGCGAACTCATGGCCATCGACGGGCATCCGCTGGGCGAGTTGCGCTGGCAGTTGTCGCGGCGTGCCCTGTTCGGCCAGCTGCGGCTGCAGCTGGCGTTCGACGGGCCACAACTGGGTTTTTCCGCTCGCGTGCAACGACTGCCGGATGGCCGTATCGAAGCGCATGGGTTGCAGCTGCACGCCGAGCTGGCCACGCTGGCACCCTACGCGGCCGGGTCGCTGGGTCAGCCACGGGGCGAACTGGAACTGACGGTCGAGCATGCCCTGTTGCAGGGTGGCTGGCCCCTGCAATTGCAGGCGCAGGCGCACTGGCGGCACGCCGTCATCCGCACGCCGGAGGGCGACATTGCGCTTGGCGCGCTGGAGGCGCAGGCACAGGCGCAGGACGGAGTGATCCGCGCGCAACTGCGCGATGAGGGCAACGGGCCCCTGCAGGCCGATGGACATTTGCAGCTCAGCCCGCTCGGCTGGCGACTGGACGCGACGCTGCGCGCGCGACAGACTGACCCGCGGCTGCGCCGTTGGCTGGCCCGGCTGGGGCCGGCATCCAGCGACGGCAGCGTGCATATCCGACACCACGGTGGCCTGGCCGGCGGCATGCCGGTGCCATCGCCAGACAAGGACGCAAGACAAAAATGAATCCCGATATCGCCGCAGCGGCGCTGGCGGCCGCACGCGAGGCCGCTGCCGCGGCTGCCGAAGTGATCAAGCACTACTGGCGGCGTGGCGTCGAGGTGGAGTTGAAGGCCGACGCCACCCCGGTGACCATTGCCGACCGTGAGGCCGAGCGCGCGATCCGGCAGATCCTGCAGGCGGCATTGCCGCAGGCGTCGATCTACGGTGAGGAGTTCGGCCTCGAAGGCGAGCGTGAACGTTTGCTTTGGCTGGTCGATCCGCTCGACGGCACCAAGAGCTTCGTGCGTCGTACGCCGTTCTTCTCGACCCAGATCGCGCTGATGGATGGCGATGAGCTGGTACTCGGCGTGTCGAGTGCGCCGGTGTATGGCGAGACGATGTGGGCGAGCGTCGGTGCCGGTGCCTGGCTCGACGGTGCGCGGGTCCAGGTGGCCGACACCCACACGATCGGCGAGACGTCGATCTCCATCGGCAACGTGAGGACGCTTACCGCCGATGGACGCTGGGATGCCCTGGGCGCGCTGATCCACGACAGCAACCGGATCCGTGGCTACGGCGATTTCTGCCATTACCACCTGCTGGCGCGAGGCAGCCTGGATCTGGTGATCGAGTCGGATGTGAACATTCTCGACATTGCCGCCCTGGCGGTGATCGTGCGCGAAGCCGGCGGCGTGTTCACCGATCTGGACGGTGTGCCATTGACGCTGGACACCCGCAGCGTGCTGGCCGCGACGCCGTCCATTCATGCGCAGGCGCTGCAACGACTGCGCCCCGGCGGCGGCACGCGCTAGAATCCCGTGATGCGCAAACCACCGATCATCCATGCCACGCGGGACGTCAGCGACAGCCGCTTCCTGAAAGTCGAACAGATCGACCTGGAGTTCTCCAACGGCGTGCGGCGCACCTATGAACGGCTGAAAGGCAGCGGTCTGGGCGCGGTGATCATGGTGCCCATGATCGATGACGACACCGTGCTGCTGGTGCGCGAATACGGTGGCGGGGTGGGGCGTTACGAACTGGGCCTGCCGAAGGGCCGGCTGGACCAGGACGAAACGGCCGAACAGGGTGCCAACCGCGAGCTGAAGGAAGAGATCGGCTATGGCGCGCGCAAGCTGAAGATATTGCACAACCTGTCGCTGTCGCCAGCGTACATGACCCATATGGCGCACGTGGTACTGGCGCAGGACCTTTACCCCGAGCGCCTGGCGGGCGACGAACCGGAGGAGCTTGAAGTGGTGCCGTGGAAAATGTCCGAACTGCATACCCTGATCGGTCGCGATGACGTGACCGAGGGACGCTCGATTGCCGCGTTGTTCATGGCCCGCGAATACCTCGCCGGGCGCTTCCAGCGCTCATGAGTACGCCACCGGAACTTGCCCGCCAGGTCGGCGAGATTGCCCGTGCCGCCGGTGCGGCCATCCTTGAGATCTATTACAGCGACTTCGCGGTGCAGACCAAGGCGGACGAGTCGCCGTTGACCGCTGCCGATCTGGCTGCCCAGCAGGTCATCATGACCGGACTGGCACAGCTCGAACCGCACCTGCCGGTGCTGTCGGAAGAGGCCAAGTTGCTGGCCTGGTCGGAGCGCCGGCAATGGTCGCGTTACTGGCTGGTCGACCCGCTCGACGGCACCCGCGAGTTCATCAAGCGCAATGGCGAGTTCACCGTCAACATCGCCCTGATCGATCAGCACCGATCCGTGCTGGGCGTGGTGCTGGCGCCGGTCACCGGTGAGCTGTACATCGGTGCGCACGGACACGGTGCCTGGCTGCAGACGCCGGTGGATGGCGAATGGCAGCGCATCCGCACGCGTCCGCTGGGGACGCCGGCGCAAGTGGCCGGCAGCCGTTCGCATGGCGGCACGCAGGGTACCCTTCTGCAGCAGCTGATCGGAAGCGACTACGAACTCCTGCCGCTCGGTTCGTCATTGAAGTTCTGTCTCATCGCACGCGGCGCGGCGGACCTCTATCTACGCCTGGGTCTGACCAGCGAGTGGGATACCGCCGCAGCCCAATGCGTGCTGGACGAGGCCGGCGGTGCGGTACTGGACATGGCCGGTCGGCCGTTCCGTTACAACCGTGGTGAGTCGCTGCTTAATCCCGAGTTCGTCGCGGTCGGCGACAGCACGATCGACTGGGCGGCGCGCCTGCAGGCGGCGGTTGAGAAATAAGGGCAGAGGAGTGAGAAATGGGTGGGGAATGGCGAAGATACGTGAGCGGAATATGCTCCTCTTGCCCGGTCGTTGCGCGTCCATGAGCAAGTTCGGGCGGGGTCAATCATCGATGACTCTCATTTCTCACTCCTCTGCACTCGTTGCTCGTCCCCTGTCATGACCCGCCACACCCTCGACGACCTGCTGGCCATCATGGCGCGCCTGCGCGATCCGGAGCGGGGCTGCCCGTGGGACGTGCAGCAGGACTTCGCCTCGATCGCGCCCTATACCATCGAAGAGGCCTACGAAGTCGCCGATGCGATCGACCGCGGCGATTTCGACGACCTGCGCGATGAACTGGGCGATCTGCTGCTGCAAGTGGTATTCCATGCGCGCATGGCGCAGGAAGCCGGGCGATTCGAATTCTCCGATGTGGTGCATGCGATCAGCGAGAAGATGCGGCGGCGCCACCCGCATGTCTTCGGCGACGTGCGCTACGCCGACGCCGCGGCACAGAATCAGGCGTGGGAGGACATCAAGACGGTCGAACGCGCGGGCCGGGGCGACCCGGTCGACCACAGCGTGCTGGCTGGAGTCTCGGGCGGATTGCCGGAATGGAAGCGTGCCATGAAGCTGCAGCAACGCGCTGCCAGCGCAGGATTCAGCTGGCCCGATCCGCAGCCGGTGCTGGCCAAGCTGGCCGAGGAAATCGAAGAGGTACGCGCCGAGTTCGCCAACGGTGCCGATCCGGCGCGGCTGGAAGACGAGATCGGCGACGTGCTGTTCGTGACGGTGAATCTGGCGCGTCATGCCGGCGTCGATTTCTCGCGGGCGTTGCGGCATGCGAATGCGAAGTTCGAGCGGCGTTTTCGCGAGATGGAGCGGCTCGCAGCGGCCGAAGGTGGGGCGTTCGGTGAACGCAGCCTGGGCGAGCAGGAACAGCTGTGGCAACGCGCCAAGGCGACGGAACGCGGGAAGTGAGTTCGCGCCCCGGCGATGGCCGGGGCGCGAACAGCTGGCCTTGTGTGCCCGGGCCAGGCAGGGCGGGCTTACTCGCCGGCTGAAGGTGTCGCCACGCTGTCGCGGTGCTGCTTCCACGCCTCGCGCATCTTCTCCCGTTCGGCCCGCATCTTCGCCTCGTTGGCCAGGCTCTCATCGAGCCCCTTGCGCATCGTGGCGATGGCCTGGTCCACATTCGCCGGGCGCGCCTGCAGCCGGGCCAGATGCCGGTAGGCGTAGTCGCGCACACGCGGATCCTGTGACTTGGCCAGCACCTCGTTGTATACCGCGGCCATGTCCTTGCCGCGACCGGACATCATGTACAGGCGCTCGAGCCCGCGCAGGTCGCCGATCACGCCGCCGTGCTCGTCGTCGCGGCCGTGGCCGCGCATGCCGTGATCATGGCGATCGCCGTGGTGCCCGGGCATGCCATGGTCGGCCATGGGGCGAGTGGCGGCCGGTGGCGGCGGGGCGTCCTGGGCGATGACCAGGGCAGTCGAGCCGGCCATCAGGACGGCCAGTGCAGAAGCGAGCAGGGTCTTGCGATGCATGATCACTCTCCTTGGGTGAGTACACGGCAAAACGCCTTCGCGCGATCCGCGTTGACATGGCCGGTTACCCGGGCGTCAGCTTGCAACCCTTTCCGGCTCGGCTGCATCTCAGGACGGTCAACCACCACGGGAGTCCATCCATGTACCGCTTTCCCCTCGCCGTCCTGTTGCTCGCCCCGTTCGCCGCGTTCGCCACCCCCTGCAAGTTCGAGGCGCCGCGTAACCTCCAGCTCGACCTGACTGGCGTGCGGGCGGTGCAGATCGAGGTGCACAGCCAGGACCTGCACCTGATCGGCAGCGACAGCAGCAAGGGCCTCAGCCTCAACGGCCGTGCCTGTGCCTCGGACAAGGCGGCGCTGGACAACCTGCAGGTCACCCAGCGACGCGAAGGCGACCAGTTGCTGCTCGATATCGGCGGTGGCAATCATTTTTCGTTCGGGCTGTTCGGCAGTTCCTACGCGAACCTCGAAGTCGCCGTGCAACTGCCGGCCAGCCTGCCGGTAACCCTGAGCGTGGGTTCCGGCGATGCCGATGTCCGTGGCGTGCAGCAACTGCAAAGCCAGGTCGGATCGGGCGACTTGCATGTGCGGCAGATCGCCGGCAAGTTCGGCGCCAGCGTGGGTTCCGGCGACGTGGACGCGACCGATGTCGGCAGTCTGGACCTGGGCTCGGTCGGCTCCGGCGATTTCAAGGTCGAGGGCGTCAAGGGCGATGCAAGGATCGGCAGCATCGGCTCGGGCGACGTGGTATTGCGCAAGGTCGGTGGCAGTGTGCAGGCCGATACGCTCGGCTCCGGCGACCTCACGGTGAGCGACGTGACCGGCGACTTCAGCCTCGGCGCCAAGGGCAGCGGCGACGTCAGCCATTCCGCCATCGGCGGCAAGGTCAGCGTGCCGCACGACGACGATTGACCGGGCCGCGTGGCGGTTGGTCAGCCCAGCCAGCGCCACGCCAGCCAGGCCAGCGGTGCGCATGCCAGCAGGAACGGTATCGACACCAGGTGCAGCAGCCGCAGACCCTGCGGCTGCTTCGCCAGGCGCAGGGCGATCAGGTTGGCCAGCGAGCCGATCGCCAGGCCGAAGCCGCCTACGTTCACCGCGACCGCCAGCGCGATCGGATCGGGTGCGCGATCGAGCAGCAACACCGTCGCCGGCACATTGCTGATCAGCTGCGAGGCGACGATGCCGCCGGCATACAGCGTCAGCGGCTGGCCGAAGTCGAATCGATCCAGTGCGTGACGGACCAGCGGCAGTTCGGCAAGGTGGCCCAGGCCGAGAAAGATCGCGGCAAACGTGAGCAGCAGCAGCCAGTCCAGATCCGCCAGCGTGCGCCAGCTGATCAGGGCGAACGGCAGCAGCAGCATCAGTGCGCCGAGTTCGGCATGGCCGTGTTCCATCATCAGCACCATCGTCGCCAGCGCGATGGCGGACAGCAGGGCCAGCGAAACCGAGTTCCCCCGGCGGTCGATCTGCGACACATCCAGATCGACCCGGTCCCGCGGCAACCACAGCCAGGTCAGCGCGATCACCAGCAGCAACATCACGCTCGCTGCCGGCAGCATCGCGGCGACAAAATCGAGAAACCGGATGCGGGCGACCTGCCACAGCAGCAGGTTCTGCGGATTGCCGATCGGACTGAGCGTGGAGCCGGCGTTCACCGCCAGCGCCTCCAGCACCACCATGCGCATCACCGGGAGATTCGACATGCCGCCGATCGCCACGGTCAGCGGCACGATCAGGAACAGGCTCACGTCGTTGGTCAGCACCATCGACAGCAGCGCCGTGGCGGTCACCAGCAGCAGGCCCAGCTTGCGCACCGAATGCGTGCGCGCTGCCAATACGGCAGCGGCATGCTGCACCAGCCCGCTGTCGCGGATGCCCTGGATCGCGATCAGCAGGCCGAGCAGGCCGCTCAGTGTCGGTAGTTGCAGCCAGCGCTGGTAGCTGGCCAGCGGTTGCGGGTCGAGCAGCGCCAGCGCGATCGCCACGGCGCCAAACAACAGCAACAGCCATTCGGCCTGCAGGCGCGCAGGCCAGCCAGTTGCAGCCGTCTCATCAGAGCTCACGAGGAAGCATCCATGCCGGGAGTGGCTTCTGTGGGAGCGGCTTCAGCCGCGATGCGATTTGCGTGGATCGCTGCAAGAGCATCGCGGCTGAAGCCGCTCCCACAGGCACCGGAGAGAGTGTGCCGTTCGACGACGATGGTTCTGTTCCGCCCATCAGCTCTCCCGCAGCAGGCGCATCGGTGGCGTGCGGGTGACCTTGCGGGTGCCGGCCAGCCCGAGCAGCATCACCACCAGCGCGGCCGCCAGCGCAGCGAGCCCGAGCGGCCACAGCGGCGGCAGGAAGCCCTCGATGTGGAACACCGCGTGGCCCAGCCACAGTCCGGCGCCGCCGGCGCCAAGCGCGGCGGTGAGGCCGGCGACCAGGCCGAGCAGGGCGAACTCGCAGGCCGCCGCCACGCGCAGCTGATTTCGACGCGCGCCCAGCGTGCGCAGCAGGGCCGCCTCGTGGCGCCGCTCGGCCGCGCTGGCGGCGAGCGCGGCAGCCAGCACCAGCGCACCGGCGAGCAGGCTGAAGCCGAGAATCCAGCGCACGGCGTTGCCGACGCGATCGACGATCTCGCGCACCCGGTCGAGCAGCGCGTCGACGTCGATCAGGCTGAGGTTGCTGTAGTCGCGCGACAGCTGCGCCAGCCCGCCGGCATGGTTCGCCGCCAGATGGAAACTGGCCAGCCAGGTGTGCGGCAGTTCGCCGGCATGGGCCGGATCGAGCAGCAGGAAGAAGTTCACCCGGAACGAGCTCCAGTCGACCTTGCGGATGCTGCTGACGGTCGCGTCGATGCGGCCTTCGCCGACGTTGAAGCTCAGCGTGTCGCCCAGCTTCAGCGCAAACATGTCGCGCCACATGGTGTCGATCGAGACCTCGGCCCGGGCCGGGTGGGCACCTTGCCAATGGCCGGCGATCACCTCGTTCGCCGGCGGAAGATCGCTGGACCATGACAGCCGCAACTGCCGATCCGCCCATTCCTTCGCGCGCGCGTCCTGGAAGTCGAGCTGGTCGATCGGCCGACCGTTGATCGCGGTGAGCTTGCCCACTGCCAGCGGCAGCATGTTGAGCTGGTCGCCGCCGATGCGGTGCAGTGCCTGCTCGAAGCCCGCGCGTTGATCGTCCTGCAGGTTCAGCGCGAACCAGTTCGGCGTATCGGCCGGCAATTCCTGCCGCCAGCCCTGCAGCAGCGCCGGCGCCACGATCGCCAGCAACAGCAGCGCGCACAAGCCCAGGCTGAGCGCGGTGGCCTGGATCAGGCTCAGCGTGCGTCGCCGCGCCAGCGCGGCGAGACCGAGGCGCAGCGCGGGATGCACGCCGGGGGCGATGCGCCGGGCAAGCGACAGCAGCAGGGCAGCCAGCAGGGCGGCCACCAGTGCCACGCCGAGCAGGCTGGCGGCAAGAATGCCGGCCAGGGTAAGCGAGCTGCTCTGGCTCCAGATCAGGCCCAGGGCCACCAGCACGGGGATCAGGTACAGCCCGTCGAAGCGCCGCACGCGCCGCGACATGCTCTGGCGAAACACGGCGACCGGCGGCACCTCGGCCAGCCGGGCCAGCGGCGGCAGGGCGAAGCCGAGCAGCACCGCGATACCCATCGCGGCGGCGGCGAAGGATGGCGCCAGCGGCAACACGGTGGGGACGCTGCTGAACAGCTGGCTGGCCAGCAGCCAGGCCAGTTGCGACAGTCCCAGCGCGAGCAGCAGGCCGAGTGTGGTCGCGGGCAGGGCGAGTGCAGCCAGGGTGCCGAGCAGCAGTCCCAGCACGCGCCGACGCGATGTTCCCAGCGCGCGCAGCAGCGCCACTTCGGCGGTCTTGCGTCGCGCATAGCGCTGCGCCGACAACGCGATGGCGATGCCGGCCAGCAGCGCGGACAGCAGGGCGGTCAGGCGCAGGAACGCCCCGGCGCGATCGAACGCCGAACGCATGCGCTGCTGGGTCTGTTCCGGCGTGATCAGCTGGGCGCCCTGCGGCAGGGTGACGGTCTGTGCCCAGTCGCGCCAATGCTGCACGGCTCCGGGTTCGCCGGCCAGCAGCAGGCGATGGCGGGCGCGGCTGCCGACGCCCAAGAGGCCGGCCTGTTCCGCATCGGTCAGGCTCATCAGCGCGCGCGGCGCCAGCGCCAGCAATTCGCCTCCGTCGGGTTGCCGCAGCAGTTCGGCGCCGATCGTCAGCTCACGGCCGCCCAGCTGCACCGGCTGGCCGACCTTCAGATTCAGCGCCACCAGGGCGCGATGATCGAGATAGACGCGACCCGCCGCGGGGGCATGGCCGTGATAGCTGCGACCTGCCGCGTCGCTCAACTCCAGCGTGCCGCGCAGGGGGTAGTGCGAATCGGCGGCTTCCACGTCCAGCAGCTGGGTCTGCTGGCGGGCGAACGCCACGCTGGGAAAGCCGGCCGTGCGCGTAACCTCGAGACCATCCCGCCGGGCGGCGGCGGCAAAGTCGTCCGGCAGCGCCTGCGGCGAGCTGATGCCGATGTCGCCACCGATCAGTTCGGCGGCACTGGCCAGCATGCCGCGCTCGATCCGGGTCGCCAGGGTGGCGACCACGCCCAGCGCGACCACGGCCAGCACCAGCGACGCCGCCAGGGTGCGCAGTTCCGGCAGATGCCATTCGCGGCGCAGGCTGCGCAAGGCGAGCAGCAGCATTTTCATGCGCGGACGCTCGCGTCGGAGGGGGAGGCCACCACGCGGCCTTCGTCCAGCTCGATCCCGCGGTCGCAACGGGCGGCCAGCGCGGCATCGTGGGTCACCAGTACCAGGGTGGTGCGATGGTCGCGATTCAGGGCGAACAGCAGATCGCAGATGTGGTGGCCGGTGCGCTGGTCGAGATTGCCGGTGGGCTCGTCGGCGAACAGGACCCGCGGGCGATGCACGAAGGCGCGCGCTATCGCCACGCGCTGCTGCTCGCCGCCGGAAAGCTGGGCCGGGTAATGCCGGCGTCGCGGGGTCAGTCCCACCGCCTCGAGCGCCTCCCGGGCACGCTGGCGTGCCGCGCTGTTGCCCTCGAGCTCCAGCGGCAGCATCACGTTTTCCTCGGCGGTCAGCGCGGGCAGCAGATGGAATGACTGGAACACGAAGCCGACCAGCTGCCGGCGCAGGTCGGCCCGTGCCTCCTCGTCCAGCCGATCCAACGCATGACCGTCCAGCTTGATGCTGCCGCTGTCCGGCACGTCCAGCCCGGCCAGCAGGCCGAGCAGGGTGGTCTTGCCGGAGCCGGAAGCGCCCACGATGGCGAAACTCTCGCCCGGCTGGATCTGCAGGCTGACCTTGCTCAGGATCTCCAGTTTCCCCTCGGGGCCGCTGACCGACTTGCTAACATCGCAGGCCTGAAGAAGAAGACGGGAAGAATCACTCATGCGTCGATATCCTGGCGGGTTGCTGCTGTGCGGGTTGCTGCTTTGCGGTTTCGGCAGCGCGCAGGCGGCCGCGCCGAAAACCGTGCTGGTGCTGGGTGACTCGCTCTCCGCGGCACACAACATACCGGTTGAGTCGGGCTGGGTGCATCTGCTCGATGTGCGTCTGGGCAAGATGGTGCCGAAGTGGACGGCGATCAATGCCAGCATCAGCGGCGAGACTTCGCTCAGTGGTCGCAACCGGCTCCCGGCGCTGCTGAAGAAATACCATCCGGCGGTGCTGGTGATCGAGCTGGGCGCCAACGACGGCCTGCGCGGCCTGCCGTTGCCGGCCCTGCGCGACAACCTGACGGCCATGATCGAGCTGGCCCGGCAGTCGAACGCACGGGTGTTGCTGCTTGGCATCGAGCTGCCGGTGAATTACGGCCCGCGTTACCGCGACGGCCTTCGCGCGATCTACACCGATCTGGCACGCACCCGCCACACGGCGCTGGTGCCGTTCCTGCTCGAGGGCGTCGCGCTGGATCCCGCGCAGATGCAGGAAGACGGCCTGCATCCGGTGGCCAGTGCCGAACCGAAGGTGCTCGAAACGGTGTGGAAAGCGCTGCAGCCGCTGTTGCATTGAGCGATCGGCGCCACCTGTCCCCGCCCGTGGGCGACGATTTCACATTCTCCTCACCCGCTGGACGATTAGATCTTCACATATGTGAAGCCCGGACGGTGAGGACGATAGACATGACAGTACATGACGAGCAAGCGGGACTGATTCTGCTGGTGGAGGACAATCGCCAGATCGCCGAGATGGTGGGTGAGTTCCTCGAACGGCGCGGCTATTCGGTCGACTATGCCGCCGATGGCGTCAGCGGTCTGCATCTGGCGGTATCCAACAGCTACGACGTGATCGTGCTGGACCTGATGCTGCCTGGCCTGGACGGGCTGGAAGTCTGCCGCAAGTTGCGCAAGGAGGCGAAGAAGTCCACTCCGGTGCTGATGCTCACCGCACGCGACACGCTGGAAGACAAGCTGGTCGGCCTGGAAGCGGGTGCCGACGACTACCTGGTGAAGCCGTTCGAGGTACGCGAGCTGGAGGCCCGCCTGCGCGCCCTGATCCGCCGCGATCGCCGCCAGGTCTCCACCGAAGTGCTCACCGTCGGCGACATGACCCTGGACACGGCGACGCTGCGGCTGACCCGTGAAGGCCAGGAACTGGTGGTCTCGCCGATCGGGCTCAAGTTGCTGGCGATCCTGATGCGCGAATCGCCGCGGGTGGTCAGCCGGCGCGATATCGAGCGAGAAATCTGGGGCGACACCCTGCCGGATTCGGACACCTTGCGCTCGCACCTGTACAACCTGCGTCGTGTCATCGACAAACCCTTCGCGCGGCCTCTGCTACACACCATCCATTCGGCCGGTTACCGCCTCGCGGATCTTGAATCAGAAGTAGCGTCGACGAGCCAGTCAGCCTGACATCGACACGGCGAAGGTTAATGAACAGCAGGGCTACGAGCGCCATCACATTTCGCGTGGGTGCCTTCAAGCGGCGTATCGCATGGGTGTTCGGCCTGCAGTTCGTGGCAGTAGTGATCACCTGTGCGATGGGCATCTACAACGTGGCGCCCTGGACAGCGGTGATCGCGCTGATCCTGATCACCAGCATCCTGGCCTGCCTTGCGATCCAGCGGGAATGGGGGCCGGTCAGGACGCTGGCTGACCTGATCAACCACTGGAGCGAAGAGCAGCCCGATCCCGAAGCGTTCCAGCCGACCCGGCTGGCGCGCCGCACCGACGCCGATGTGGCATCGCTGGCGCGGGGACTTCACGGCTTCGCCACGCGCATCGCCGGTTACAACCAGCGCGAGCGCAACTTCACCCGCGATGCCAGTCACGAGCTGCGCAGTCCGCTCACCGTGATCAAGATGTCGATCGACATGCTCTCCGAGGAGGATGGCCTCAGTGATTTTGGCGTCCGCTCGGTGCGTCGGATCAGCCGCGCCACGCGCGAGCTGGAAATGCTGGTCGAGGCGCTGCTGGTGCTTGCGCGCGAGGCCGACTCCGCCACCGATCACGAACGCTTCGTGGTCAATGAGGTACTGGAGCAGGAGTTGGAGGCCGTCCGCGAGCTGCTGGCCGGTCGGCCGATCGAGCTGCGCCTGGAGGAGCCCGCCCGCTTCGCCCTGGAAGGCTCGGCGCAGGCCTTTTCGGTGCTGTGCTGGCAGTTGATCCGCAACGCCTGCCAGCAGACCGAGCAGGGCAGCGTGGTGGTCAGCGTGATGCCCGGCGCGATCACCGTGAGCAATCATGCCGATCCGCATGTGCCTGGCGACGACTCCCGCCCGTTGCGGGTGCATGGCGCCGATCGGCACGGATTCGAACTGGCGATCGCCCAGCAGATCAGCGACCGGTTTGGCTGGCCGCTGGAATTGCAGACGCTTGCCGGTCAGGAAAACATCGCGCGCATCCGTTTCCCGCATGCGCTGCCGATCGGTACCGTGGGCGATCGCCGGGCGCGCTAGCGCCGATGGGGGCGACCCCATCCATATCGGGTCAGCCGGCCAGCGCAGGATCCACCGCAAAC
The DNA here is from genome assembly GCF_042657065.1 of Rhodanobacter ginsengisoli. Taxonomy (NCBI): domain Bacteria; kingdom Pseudomonadati; phylum Pseudomonadota; class Gammaproteobacteria; order Lysobacterales; family Rhodanobacteraceae; genus Rhodanobacter; species Rhodanobacter ginsengisoli. Next base: position 849,470 of record NZ_JBHSNF010000002.1, on the reverse strand, counting down.
GAGCAGCCGGTCCGTGCCCTCACGTCATCCACGCTGACGCCTTCGTTGAGTTCGGTCAGCACCAGGCCCTCGACCTTGTGCACCTTGAACACGCACAGGTCGGTGATGATCAGGTCGACTACCTGCTTGCCGGTCAACGGCAGGTCGCACTGGTTCTTGATCTTCGGCGAACCGTCCTTCGCGTTGTGCTCCATCAGCACCACCACGCGGCGGACTCCGCTGACCAGGTCCATCGCGCCGCCCGGGCCCTTGACCATCTTGCCGGGCACCATCCAGTTCGCCAGGTCACCGTTGCAGGACACCTCCAGCCCGCCCAGGATCGACAGGTCGATGTGGCCACCGCGGATCATCGCGAACGAGTCGGCGCTGGAGAAGAAACTCGAACCGGGCAGGGTGGTGATGGTCTGCTTGCCGGCGTTGATCAGGTCGGGATCGACGTGGGCGTCGTCCGGGAACGGGCCGATGCCGAGCAGGCCGTTCTCCGACTGCAGGGTCACGTTGATGCCCTCAGGGATGTAGTTCGCCACCAGGGTCGGGATGCCGATACCCAGGTTGACGTAGTAGCCGTCGCGCAGTTCCTTCGCCGCGCGCATCGCCATCGCGGTACGTACCGGGTTCTCCTTGCCGGTATTGGCGCCGGCGATGGTACGGAACTCGATCCGCTTCTCGTAGCTCGCGCCCTGGACGATGCGGTCGACGTAGATGCCCGGCACATGCACCGCATCCGGGTCGATCGAGCCGACCGGCACCAGTTCCTCGACTTCGGCCACGCAGATATTGCCGCAGGTGGCGATCATCGGGTTGAAGTTGCGCGCGGTGGCGTGAAACACCAGGTTGCCGTGGGCGTCGCCCTTCCACGCCTTGACGATCGACAGGTCGGCGTGGATCGCCTCTTCCAGCACGTATTCCTTGCCGTTGAAGACCTTGGTCTCCTTGCCCTCGGCCAGCTTGGTGCCGAAGCCGGTGCGGGTGTAGAAGCCGGGGATGCCGGCACCGCCGGCACGCAGCTTCTCGGCCAGCGTGCCCTGCGGGGTCAGGTGCAGTTCCAGTTCGCCGGCCAGCACCTGGCGTTCGAACTCCTTGTTCTCGCCCACATAGGAGGCGTACACGCGCTTGACCTGGTGGGTCTTCAGCAGCGGGCCCATGCCGAAGTCGTCCACGCCGGCATTGTTGCCGACGATGGTCAGGCCCCGGGTGCCGGCTTCCAGCAGGGCCCCGATCAGGTTCTCGGGAATGCCGCACAGGCCGAAGCCGCCGGCGGCAATCGTCATGTTGTCGACCAGCAGCCCTTCGAGTGCCTTCGCGGCGCTTGGGTAAACCTTGTCCATCGGAAGCCTTCCTGCAGGAGAGTCAGCTGCCAAGGATACGACGGATTGAACGTGGCCCGCCTCGTACCAAGGTCGCAGGCGATGGACACCGGAGCCTGCCGCTGCATGGAGGGCAGAATCGGCAGGCGAGGCCAAGTCACGCGACGCGAGCTTGACGAGAGTATTTACACGTGTAAACATCACTTTACTTACATGTGTAAACGGTGCGTCATGGCGATCAGCGAAGCGGAAGCAGTGGTGATGGAGGTGCTGTGGAACAGGGCGCCACGCGCGGCCGAGGAGATTCTTGCCGAGGTGGGCCCGGCGCAGAACTGGCAGGAGGGCACGGTGAAGTCCCTGCTCAACCGCCTGCTCAGGAAGAAAGCCGTGCATGCCGAGCGTGATGGGCGACGTTACCTGTACAGCCCGTTGCTGACGCGCGAGGACTACGTGCAGCAGGAGAGCAAGGGACTGCTCGATCGCCTGTTCGGCGGGCGGGTGGCGCCGCTGGTGGCGCACTTCTCGGAACAGCGCAAGCTGTCGAAGAAGGACATCGCCGAACTGCGCAAGTTGCTCAGGGATCTTGACGATGAACAGTCCTGATCCCTTCGACATCGACTGGCTTGGACATGGCTGGCTGATGCTGCTTGCTTTCACCGTAGGGGTGCTGTTGGTGCTGGCGCTGCGCAGGTCCTGCCGGCGGCTGTTTGGTGCCGAACGCGCCTGCACGCTGTGGTTGCTGCCGCCGCTGGCGATGCTGGCCAGCCAGTTGCCACATGTTGCAGCGACCCAACTCGGCGCCATGCCGACGGTGGTGTATGCGGTGACCTCGGCCACGGCGGCGCTGCCGGTACCTGACGCCGCCGGAAGCAGTCCCGGCTGGCGCCTCGTCGTGCTGATGTGCTGGCTGGCTGGCGCCGCGATCTCCATGGCACTCGCCGCCTGGCTGCAATGGCGTTATCGCCGGCGCCTGCAGGGTGCCACGTTGATCAGCGATGTCGGCGCGCGCTGGCCAGTGTTGCGCGCAACGTCGCCGCAAGTGGGGCCTGCGCTGGTTGGTGCATGGCGTGCGCGAATCGTGCTGCCGTCGGATTTTGCGTTGCGTTACGACTCCACCGAGCAGGCCTTGATCCTCGCCCACGAAACCATGCATGCGTGTCGCCGTGATGGCTGGTGGTGTCTGCTCGGGCAGATCGTCGCGGGAATGTTCTGGTTCCATCCACTGGCGTGGTGGGCACTGGCCGCGCTGCGTCATGATCAGGAACTGGCCTGCGATGCCGCCGTGCTGCGTGAGCACGGTGCCCGGCGGCGCAGCTATGCGAATGCGATGTTGAAGACCCAGTCGGCTGCTTTCGCGTTGCCGGTGGGTTGCCTGTGGTCACCGCGTCATCCCATCACGGAGCGCATTGCGATGTTGAAACTGAGGCAGCCCACTCCCGCTCGCCAACGCAGCGGCGCAGCCTTCATGGCCCTGTCTGTCACACTCGTCGCAGGCGCAGTGTATGCCTCGACTCCATCGTCACCAGCACAAGGTGGAAAGGGCACATCCGGCCAGTACACCCTGAAGATCGACGTGACGATGGGTGGTCATCCGGACGCGATGCACTTTATCCGCTGCGTGAAGTCGGGCGAACCTGCGCGGGTGAGCGGCACCGATGGCGACAAGCTCTCGTGGCTGGGCAGTTTCTCGGTATCGCCGGTGGCTGACGGGCAGCTTGAAATCCGCACGCAGATCGGTACCCGCTTCGACCGGGGTGCCGGCAAGGTGCGCACGATGTCCGGCAAGCCGGTCGTGCGCACCTTGCCGGGGCTGCAAGCGGCCATCGTTTTTGGTCAGGTGATCGAAGGCAGTCGTCTCGACAACAGTCGTCTCGAAGACAACACAATCAAGCTCGGAATAACGCCGACGCCAGGTTGTGCCGGGATACCACTCGCCGATATCGGCGATGCCCCAGCCGCGGCTTCATCGCCGGTTGCGGTCGCCGCGCCGGCCACGCGGGAATACCAGCTCAACATGGCGATCGAACTGGCCACCGACGAGGGGCGCAGTACCAACGTGCGACGGGCGACGCTGACGTTGTGCACGACGGCTGGCAAGACCTCGTCATTCAAGATCAACGACTGGATGGTCGATGCGACCGCGGAGCCGGCGCCGGACCGTCGGATGCAGGTCGATCTGGCGATTTATGATGCCGGTCACGCACTGCTTGCCAGGAAGCGCCTGAGCGGCGCGTTCAGCAAAATCCTGCATGCTGACGGCGGGACTCTGGATGGAAGGTCCCGTTATGTGATGGACGTGACGCCATTGGAAGGCTGTCCAGCACGTGCGGCGGAAGCCGCAGGAAAGACCGGGCGCGCCTGAGTTCGGCACTTGCTGCGGCGATCGGCTGGAATATGCTGTTCTCACAGCGTCAGTCCTCCCGTGGATGTGACGGGTCCGGTGCTGGGCGGAGGCTGCCGCTAGCTATACTTTCCTGCAGCCATCGAGGGATCGCCGTGTGAAACCGCATTGTTTGCTCGTCGCCGTTGCCGCTCTTGGGATCGCCAGCATGAGCCAAGCCGCTACCCCGCCCGTACTGGTGATCCACGGCGGTGCCGGGGTGATCAGGCGCGAGATGACGCCCGTCAGGGAGAAGGCGATTCGCGCGGCGCTCACCCTGGCGCTGAAAAGCGGCTATGCCGAGCTCAAGGCGGGCAAGAGTTCACTGGATGCGGTGGCGGCGGCGCTTGTCGTGCTGGAGGACGATCCGAACTTCAATGCAGGCAAGGGTTCGGTGTTCACCCATGACGGGCGCAACGAGCTCGACGCGGCGATCATGGACGGCAACACGCTGAGCGCGGGAGCGGTGGCGGACGTGCAGCGGGTGAAGAATCCGATCCTGCTGGCTCGCGCCGTGATGGAAAAGTCGTCGCATGTGATGCTGGCCGGCGACGGTGCCGAGGAGTTCGCGAAAGAGATCGGCATGCCGCTGGTCGATGCCGCCTATTTCCGCACCGATGAGCGCTGGCAGCAACTGCAGAAGGCGTTGAAGGAGGACGCGGCGAAGAAGCCGCATGGGGACGTCGAGACGGCCAAACACTTCGGCACCGTGGGCGCGGTGGCGCTGGATGCGCAAGGGCACCTGGCCGCGGGGACGTCCACCGGCGGCATGACCGACAAACGCTGGGGTCGCATCGGCGATTCACCGATCATCGGCGCCGGCACCTATGCCAACAGCGGCTGCGCGGTCTCCGCCACCGGCTGGGGCGAGTTCTATATCCGCACCGTGGCGGCGCATGAGATCTGCATGAAAGTCACCCAGGTGCGGGTGCCGATCAAGCGCGCCGCAGCCGAGGTGATCAACCAGGAAATTCCGGCATTGGGCGGCAACGGCGGTGCGATCGCGCTGGACGCCGAAGGCCACATCTCGATCCCGTTCAATACCGACGGCATGTACCGTGGCTGGATTGGCGGTGACGGGGTGCCGCACGTGGCGATCTACGGCGACGAGGACGATGGCACCACCGAGCTGCCGGTGGAGAGCGGCGTCTCTCCGTAGCCGCACGCGCGCCCTGGCTGCTTTCAGTCGTCCCGTTCGGACCGCTCACGCACCGGGTGCTTGCTCAGCTTGCGCTGCAGGGTACGGCGGTGCATGCCCAGACGGCGCGCGGTTTCGGAGATGTTGCCGTCGCACTCGGTCAGCACGCGCTGGATGTGTTCCCATTCCAGCCGCCGCAGCGCCAGTGGCTGCTCGGGGGCGTCGGGCAGGTCGCTGTCCTCGGTGTCGCCGTCGCCATCGAGCAGGGCGCGCACCACCGCATCGGCGTCGACCGGCTTGGCCAGGTAGTCGTGGGCGCCGCGCTTGATCGCTTCCACCGCGGTGGCGATCGAGGCGTAGCCCGTCAGCAGCAATACGCGCAGGTCGGGGACCAGGGTATGCAGCTCGGGAATCAGACGCAGACCGTTTTCCTCGCCTAGCTTGAGGTCGAGCACGCAGTAGCGCGGACGGTGCCGGCGGGTCAGCGCGCGGGCCTCGTCGAAATTGCTGGCAGTGATGACCTCGAAGCCGCGCGAGCCGAGTGCGCGCGCCAGCACGCGCAGGAAGGTGGCGTCGTCGTCGACCAGCAGCAGGGGACGCGCCGCGGCGGCTTGAGGCAACTCGGTCATGTTGTGGCTTCCTGAAATGGATCAATCGTCATTCTTGCCGGAAGTGCTTTCGCTTGCACGTCCGCCGTGTTTTGGCGCCGGGGACCTATTTTTCCGCGACTACCGCCAGCGGCAGGCGCAGACAGACCTCGGCGCCATCTTCCGTATTGTGCGCGACCAGCTCACCGTTGAGTCGTTCGGCGGTGGCTTCGGCCAGGGCCAGGCCGATACCCAGTCCCGCGGGCTTCTGCGAGTAGCCGAGCAAGATGAATTCGCCGTTCGTGTCAAAGCCGGGGCCATGGTCGCGTACCCGCAGATGCAGCCAGCCCTCGTCACGGCAGACCAGCAGTGCCACGGCGTTGGAATGCCGGATGACCGAGGCGTCGGCGGCGTTGTTGAGCAGGTTGAGCAGGGCGTGGCGAAGGCCCGGCGGCGTGCGCAGCACGGTTCGCCCGGTCGCTTCGTCCAGGGTCAGGGCCAGCTCCGCCTCCGGCCGCAGCAGTTGAAAGCGTTCCAGGCAGCCATGGATGAATTGCGCCACGCTGAGCCGTTCCGGCTCCTGTGAAAGCTGCGCCTTGCCGAACGCCACCATCTCACGCAGGATCGTGCGGCAGCGATCGACCTGGCCCTCCAGCAGCGCCAGATCCTCGGCCAGCAAGGTGTCGCCGGCATGCTCGTGACGCAGTTCGGGCAACAGGGTGCGCATGGTCGACAGCGGTGTGTTGAGCTCGTGCGCCGCACCGGCAGCCTGGGTCGCAATGGCGAGGATGCCCTCGTCGCGCAGCGCCCGCTCGCGTATGCGTTGCACTTCCAGCTGCTGCAGGCGCAATGCATAAGCCAGCCGGTTGATGAAGAAGCCCAGCAGCACGGCGGTGATGATGAAGTTCACCGCCATCCCGATCACGTGCAGCGAGAAGTCGATGTTGTCGTGTACCGGTCTGGGCAGCGGCACGTACCAGCGCAGCAGCAGCAGATAGGCCAGCCCGGCCAGCACCGAGACCGCCAGCAGGGCCTCCACGGACAACGCCGCCGCGCAGAGTGCGATCGGCACCAGCAGCAGGGTGATGAACGGGTTGGTGGCACCGCCGCTGAAGTACAGCAGGTAGCCCAGTACCAGCGTGTCGACCGCGATGTGGCCGATGGTCTCCCATTCGCGCAAGGGCCAGGGCTGGCCCAGCCGCCAGGCGGCGAAAACGCCGAATACCGCGAGCAGGCCGATGCCGAGCAGCATGGGCAGCAGTGGTATCCCCAGGTGCATCCATTCGGAGCAGACCAGCACCGCCACGCTTTGCCCCGCGATGGCGCACAGCCGCAGCCAGGCCAGGGTGCGCGCCAGGGCGAACGGGCCAGTGCGTTGGACGTGCCGGTGTGGCATGGCGGCGGAGCGGGTTCCCGGTCAAATCGCCATGATCCGCGCGGGGCGGACCATGGCGATGATCAATATTCTACTGTTCCGAACCGATCGTCGGCAGCGGGCTGTCGGTGGCGATGTTGTGCGAATGATGCTCGGCGGACAGCTTTTTCATCAGCGGCAACACGGCCAGCGCGATCACGGTGCAGGCGATGCCGGCCCAACCCAGTTTGGCGAACAGTGCGGTGTAGATCGGCATGGTCTGCAGCGGGTCGGTGATGTTCTCCGGGATGCTGGCGAAATTGGCGACGATGCCACCCAGGTACTGGGAAATGCCCGATGCCACGAAGTAGGCTCCCATCATGAAGCCGCCCATGCGCTCCGGCACGTAGCGGGCAATCATGGCCAGGCCCAGGCCGCTGACCAGCAGTTCGCCCAGTGACGAGGCGCCGTAGCCCCATACCATCACCCACGAACTGGTCTTGCCGTCCACCGCGAAATGGTTGGCCCAGCTGTAGATGAAGAATCCCAGCGCGACGGCGGCGAAGCCGAGCGCAAACTTGGTCGCGATCGACATGTCCTTGCCGTTGCGCCCCGCGGCGCTGTACAGCAACGCCAGGATCGGGCTGAGGATGAAGATCCAGATCGGGTTGAACGACTGGAACTGCGCAGGCGACCAGTTCCACAGGTGGAAGCCGAAAACGTCGAAGCTCGGATTCACGTTGCGCAGGGCGAACAGGTTCAGCGACGTCGACATCTGCTGGTAGAACACGAAGAAGAAAACCGTCTGCACGGTGAGTACGAGCGCGGCGATCAGACCCGCGCGCTCCGAGCGCTCGCTGCTGCTGATCAGGTAGGCGAAGATCGCCAGCACCACGGCGCCGGCCACATAGACGAAGATCCGTGCGACGGACTCGTGGCCGAGCACGTATGCCGCGGCGAAGACGGCCAGCACACCGACACCCAGTACCGCGGTCAGCTTGCCGGAGTGCACGGGCTGCTCGTCGGGCGCCGAACCCACGTGCCTCAGGGTATGGCGCATCACCATGTAGTTGGTCAGGCCCACCAGCAACCCGAACGCACAAACGGCAAACGCAGCATGCCAGCCCAGTTCATGGCCGTAGCGCTGGTTCACGTAGTCCTTGATCCAGGGTGTGAGCAGCATCGAGATGGTCGAGCCGATGTTCACGGCCATGTAGTAGATGGTGAACGCGCTGTCGATCTTGGAGTCGTCGCCGTCGTAGATCTTGCGCACCAGGTTGCCGGCATTCGGCTTGAACAGGCCGTTGCCGACCACGATCACACCGAGCGAGCAATACAGGAACCACACGCTCTGGCCCGGTACCGCCATCAGGGCGTAGCCGAGGGAGAGGATGGTGGCGCCGATCAGCATCGTGCGTCGGGTGCCGAGGATCTTGTCGCCGACCCAGCCGCCGATCGCCGGTGCCACGTAGATCAGTGCCGCCGCCGCGCTCCAGACCAGATTGGCCTTGTCATCGGCAAAGCCAAGACGCTGCACCATGTAATACACGATGAGCGCCTGCATGCCGTAGTAGCCGAAACGCTCCCACATTTCGATCAGGAAGACGGTGCTGAAGGAGCGAGTCTGTGAGACGGGCGGATTCTGGGTTGCCATATCTTTTCCGTGCATTGTTCAAACCGTGGAGGCGTCGTGACGCCACCTGCGCCGTGCGCCCCAGAACGGGCCACATCCGACGAAGCGTAACCCATTCGCCATCACGATGTAGCTGCACTGCGACATGGCAAAAGATCCGGACAGCCGCCTGTCGAGGCCGGTGCGCTCATGCCGATGGCATCGGCCGGCCGATTGCCGGATGGGTGCTTGTGGCATCATGGTGCGCCTGCACCCGCCTGTTTGAAGAGAGTTTTTCGCTCATGCCGATCGCCGCGCCGCCATCATCGGCTCACCTCAGGGTGAGCTGCCTTCCTGCCGTCATGGCGATCGCCGGGTCGCCGTCACCGGCGGCTGGCTGAGCGGTCGCGTCAGCATGGCGGCCGAAGGTTTTCGTGGTCCCAGACAGCTCTGGAATGCATTCCAGTGGTCGATGAAGGGGTTTCGTGCAGCCTGGCGCCACGAGGCGTCGTTCCGGCTGGAGGCCTGCCTGGTGATCGTGCTGGTGCCGCTCGGCCTGTGGCTGGGTCACGGCGGGCTGGAGAAATTCGCCTTGATCCTGGCACCGTTGCTGGTGCTGTCGGCCGAGTTGCTCAACTCGGCGATCGAGGCGGTGGTCGACAAGGTCAGTCCGGACTTCCACGAGCTGGCCGGGCGCGCCAAGGACATGGGTTCGGCCGCGGTTTTCGTGCTGCTGGTGCTGGTGGCGCTGAGCTGGGGCCTGATCCTGTTGCCGCGCTGGCTGTGAATCAGCGCCACAACCGGTTTACTGGATGTCCTTGCGTCGGTCGGGCTGTTTGACCGGAACGCCCGAGGCGTCGACCTGCTTCATTGCTCCGACGCTGACCTTGCCGGTCCAAGCTCCATCACGCGCGGCGAAATACTGCTTGGGATCCCAGCGCCAACTGGCGTTGATGTTGCCGCAGCCGGTGATCGGTGCCCCGTCGATGGTATCGGCGCCGCACGGCGGCGCGGCACCAGTGCCATTGAATTGTTCCGGCGTGAGGCTGGATACCGAATCGGCGCCGAAGCCCAGGTGTGAGCCCGTCATCTGGCTGTGGTTCCAGCGCAGCACCAGGGTCATGCGTCGTTTGGCCGCGGTATCGCCGTACTCGGGGTAGAGCTCATCCACCTTGGCTCTGGCCTGCTCGCGCTGCAGCGCATCGAGCTGTGCCCATACGGCATCGCGGGTGGCAAGGAACTGCGGATACTTGCGTTCAGCGGCAATCGCGATCCAGGCGAATGCCGTGACTGGATCCTTCCGCACGCCCTCGCCGTTGAGGTACATCATGCCGATGCTCAACTGCGACAGCTTGTCGGCATAGCGGGCGCCGATCAGGAAATATTTCATCGCGGCCTTGTAGTTGCCGGCGGCGTAACGCTGCATGCCGGTGAACTCGCCGTATTCGTCGGGATGGCCCCAGGTGGAGCTGCGGCTCATCGCCGCCAGCACGTTTTGCGATTGCTGATCCTGCAACGGGGCCGCGGCTTTCTCGCCGGTCCTGGCGGTAGCCGTGAAGGCAAGCAGACTGCCGACGGTAGCGCAGATGATCTGCTGGCGAGCTGACTTCATGATGTGCTCCTCTTGAATTCCCTGAGAATCGGATCGCGCATGCGATGCCGAAAGGTCCCGCTCCCACCCGGCAATATAGTACCGATCGGTACATCGGTGTAGTCGCTGGCCGGCGCCCGGGCGCGACCGGTGGAGCGATTGCGCCACGGGGGGATGGATGATGGAATGGCACCTCCCCCTGGCCGGAGCGAACCCATGAAAATCCTGCGCACGCTGGTGCTGCTGCTGATCGCCGTCAGCCTCACCGGTTGCGGTTACAACGCCATCCAGCGCCAGGACGAGGCAGTCAAGGCAGCCTGGTCCGAAGTGCTGAACCAGTATCAGCGCCGCGCCGATCTGGTGCCGAATCTGGTCAACACGGTCAAGGGTTACGCCCAGCACGAGGAGAAGGTCTTCATCGAGGTGACCAACGCCCGCGCCAAGGTCGGCAGCATCCAGGTCAATGCCGATACGCTCAACGATCCGCAGAAGCTGCAGCAGTTCCAGGCGGCACAGGGCGAGCTGGGCAATGCGTTGTCGCGACTGATGGTGGTCAGTGAAAACTATCCGCAGCTCAAGGCCGATGGTCTGTTCCAGAACCTGCAGGCACAGCTGGAAGGCACCGAGAACCGGGTCACCGTGGCACGCAATCGCTACGTCCAGGCGGTGCAGGCATATAACGGCATGATCCGCACCTTCCCCAACAACCTGACCGCGAAGATGTTCGGTTACAAGGTGAAGCCGAATTTCAGCGTGGACAATGAGAAGACGATCTCCACCGCGCCGAAGGTGGATTTCGGCAACGGTACGCCGGCCCCCGCCAGCTCGGTGCACTGACGATGCCCTGGCGCCTTGCGCGCCTGTGGTTGATCCTGGCGATGGCCCTGCTGTCGCCGGGTCTTCTGCATGCGGCCGACAGCGTGCCGAAGCTGGCGAGGCATGTCACCGATCTCACCGGCACATTGACGGAGCAACAGGTCGACCAGCTGGATTCCCGGCTGACTTCACTGGAAAAAGCCAGGGGCGCACAGTTGGTGGTGCTGATGGTCGGCAGTACCGGCGGGCAGGATATCGAGAGCTATTCGCTGGCCGTTGCCGAAGCGAACAAGGTGGGTCGCAAGGGTACCGATGACGGCGTGCTCTTGCTGATTGCCAAGAATGACCGCCGTGTGCGCATCGAGGTCGGATACGGTCTGGAGGGGGCCATTCCCGATGCGGCCGCCGCGAGGATCATTCGCGAATACCTCGCCCCGAAATTTCGCGGGAACGATTATTTTGGCGGTATCAGCGACGCCGTGGGTGCGCTGACCCAGTTGATCAACGGGGAACCGTTGCCGCCGCCGGTGGAGGGGGCGCCGGAGCGTGCACGTTCCGGCCGAAGCTTGCAGAACATCCTGGTGCTCGGCGTGTTCGTGGCGCTGTTCCTGCGCGGCTTGCTGGGGCGGGCCAGGGTCTGGGTGCGCGCGCCGCTGGGTGCGGCGCTGGTCGGTGGCCTGCTGTGGCTGCTGGTGTCGATGGGGGCGGGCATCCTGGGGGCCGTGATCGGTGGTGTGCTGATGTTGCTTCCCGGTGGCGCCGGACGTTCGATCGGCGGTGGCGGCTGGGGCGGCTGGGGCGGCTTCGGCGGTGGTGGGGGATGGGGCGGAGGGGGCAGCGGTGGCGGTGGTTTCAGCGGAGGCGGCGGCAGTTTCGGCGGCGGCGGTTCGTCGGGGAGCTGGTGATGACGACCATGCAACGATTGCTGGCAAACCTTTTCAATGGCTGGTTCCAGTTGCGCCGCCGCTTTCCGGCCGTGCTGCTGGACGAGATGGCCGGCGCCATTGCCGCCGGCGAGTGCACCCATCGCGGCGAGATCCGCTTTGCCGTCGAATCCCGGTTGGCACCGCTGGCGGTACTGGATGGCCTCGATGCACCGGGTCGGGCACGGCAGGTATTCGCCCAGCTGGGGGTCTGGGACACCGAGTACAACAGCGGCGTGCTGTTCTATCTGTTGATGGCCGAGCGGCGCATCGAGATCGTCGCCGACCGCGGCGTCGCCGCACGGGTGGCACCGGACGAGTGGGACGCGATTTGCGCCGTCATGCGCGAGCAGTATGCCCGCGGGCAATGGCGCGACGGCAGTCTGCGCGGCATCGCTGCCGCGCATACCCTGCTGCTGAAGCACTTTCCCGGCAATGACAAGGCCGATCCGGATGAACTGCCGGATCGGCCGGTGCTGCTGTAGAGCCGCTGCGGGACGGTTCAGGCAGGCGAGGCAAAGTGCAACGAACGTGCGGCTCTGTCATCTGGAGCCGCAACGTTCCGGTCGGCGCGCGATGTCAGTGTCCGATGTACTTGCCGAGGAAATCCTGCATGTGCTGCAACAGGTCGGTGCGGTCCTTCTCGCTGTAGAAGCCGTGACCTTCCTTCGGCTTGCTCAGCCACACATAGGGCTTGCCCGCCTTGTCCAGCGCCGAGCGCAGTTCCGTGGCGTTGCGGAACGGCACGCGCGGGTCGGCTTCGCCGTGAGCGATCAGCACCGGCACGTTGAACCGGTCCAGCTGGTACAGCGGCGAGATGGCACGGGCGGCCGCCTTGTCGCCGATGGCGTCGGCGAAGTAGGTCTTGCCGGCGGAGAAGTGACTGGTGTCGCTGTAATCCATGCCGATCGACCAGTCGGACACGCCGGCGTAATCGATCGCGCACTTGAACAGCCCCGGCGCCACGATCGGCGTCATCAGCGCCGAATAGCCGCCGAAGCTGCCACCGTAGACGCAAATGCGGTTCCGGTCGGCATGACCCTGCTCGATCGCCCAGTGCACACCGTCGATCAGGTCATGCTGGATGCGATCGCCAAACTGCCTGTAGCCGGCGCGCATGAAATTCATGCCGCGACCGGAGGAGCCACGGTAGTTCACCTGCAAGACCGCATAGCCGCGGCTGGCCAGGAACTGGGCATCGGTGTCGTAGGCCCAGCCGTCGGCAACGCCAATCGGGCCACCATGCGGCAGCAGTACCATCGGATGCGCTTTGGTGCCGTCACCCGGGACGGTCAGATAGCCGTCCAGTTCCACGCCATCGCTGGCCTTGAAGCGGATCGGCTGGCGCGCGGCCATCTGCGCCGGCTTGATCCACGGCTCCACCTGGAACAGCGGCCGCAGGTTCATGTTGTGGCGGTCGAACAGGGCGAAGGTACCCGGGTCGCGGTCGCTGTAGGCGTGTATCAGCAGCACCATGCCGTCATCGCTGCGCCCGGCGAAGTCGATCACCTCATCGGGAAACTTGTCGCTGAGCGCCTTGTGCACCCGGGCCAGTGGGCTGTCGTCCAGGTAGAGGAAGCGGGGGCGACCCACGGCTGGGCTGGCGGCGTACGGAGCGCCATGATGCGGTGCCCACAGGATGTCGCCGATGGCGGAGAAGTTGTCGCTGGCTAGTACCTTGCGACCGCCGCCGTCCAGCTTGCTGGAAACCAGCATTTCGGGGCCACCGTCGGCGCTGTAGATCGACCACATCGTGCTGCCGTCGGCGCTGATCTGCTGGGGGATCAGCGCCTTGCCGGTGACGCTGGCAGGCAGCAGGTGCCAGGGCTGATCCTTGCCGTCGCGGGCATAGGTGTTGATGGTGGCACCGGCATCGGGCGAGCCGTAGGCGAAACGGGCGATGCCGGCGTGCATGACGAAGCTCATGTCGCCCTTGTCGATCTTGCCCATCAACTGGGCGCTGCCGTTGCTCGTGTCGACGTCGTAGACCATGCTGCTGTGGGCGTCGTACATGGTGTAACTGCCACTCGGGAACGGCCGCAGGTTGACGTAGATGTGGCCGTTGCGCGTTTCCGGTATGCCGGCGATGGATGCCGAGCCCTTCGGCATGTCCTGCGAGTGGATCGACTTGCCGCGTTCAGCCAGGCTGTACAAGGTGGTCTTGTGGCTGCCGTCGTAGTCCAGCGCGACCAGATCACCGGTCATCTGCGGCACGTCCAGCCACGCGGACTCATAGGCCAGCGCCACCACCAGGCGGGTGTTGCTGACCCACACGACCTGCCCGGGCACGTTGCGTCGGGCCATATCGAGTCGGCTCAGCGGCTTCAGATCGGGCAGGTGGAGCACCGCCAGCTGATAGTGGCTGTTGCCATCGGCATCGGTGCTGCGCACGGCCACAGCCAACAGCTGGCCATCCGGGGAGAGGCTGGGGTTGCTCAACTCGCCGTGGCGGGCGAAATCCTGGACGGGCAACAAGGCGGATGGTGCCGCGAAGGCGGGAAGCGAAACAAGCATGAAGGCAATTGCCAGCAGGCGGCGTAGTGCGATTGGCATGATGGGTCCTTGTGATTCGAAGCGGCGTGGCGGCGCGAACGCACCGCGGGCAGTGGCTTCAAGAGGCGGCATCGAAACGGTCCCGTGCGGTGACGGGCCGACTGCGGCTAGTGACAGGCTTGCGGCAAGGTCCTGCCGCTGACGAAAGAGGGGCGAACAGATTCGGCAAACGCTGGCGAGCGGTGCGGTCGATTGCCCTGATCCCCGGTCCCGCGGTCGCCTGCCGGATCGGCTGGCCAGCGCGGCAGCACGCCACAGCGCGCTGCACGGCGCGCGCAAAACGGTAGGACATGGATTTCCCCTGACACGCTCCGTGTGTTGAACCCGATCGCCTGGAGCGCGACGAACGGGCTGGATGCAAGCATCCCTGTCAGCAACGGTGACGACTGCCCGATCCCCCGACCAGGACAGTGTCAGCCTGCGATTCTAGCCTGTTGGCCGGCCTGATCGAAAGAGGGCGCTGACGCCGGGCCGCGCGCTCCCGTTACACTTGGCCTTTGCCAGCCAGTGTCGTGAGCATGTCCCAGCCTCTTGTCGTCGAGTTCGATCCGGTTGCCTTCCACCTCGGTCCGATCCAGGTGCACTGGTACGGTCTGATGTACCTGCTCGGCTTTTTCTTCGTCGCGGTACTGGGCGAGTACCGACGCCGGCGCGGGCGCCTGCCGGTGAGTCGCGACGCGCTGAGCGACCTGCTTTTCTACGGCATGCTGGGCGTGATCGTCGGCGGGCGGATCTGGTACATGCTGTTCTATTACGACGGCGGCATCCGCTGGATCTGGACCGATCCGCTGGCGCTGTTCCGCGTATGGGACGGCGGCATGAGCTTTCACGGCGGGCTGCTCGGCGTGCTGGCTGCCGGCTGGTGGTGGTCGCGCCGGCACGCGCTGCACTTCTTCGATACGGTCGACTTCGTGGCGCCGCTGGTGCCGATCGGGCTGGGTCTGGGGCGGCTCGGCAATTTCATCAACGGCGAACTGTGGGGCAAGCCCAGCGACGCGTCCTGGGCGATGATCTTTCCACATGCACCGGATCGCCAGCCACGACACCCCTCGCAGCTGTACGAGCTGCTGCTGGAGGGTGTGGTGCTGTTCGTGGTGCTGTGGCTGGTGTCGCTGAAACCGCGGCCGCGCTACCTGGTTTCCGGTCTGTTCGCGCTGCTCTACGGCTGCTTCCGCTTCGCGGTGGAGTTCGTGCGCGTACCCGACCCACAGCTTGGCTATCTCGCCTGGGGCTGGCTGACCATGGGGCAGATCCAGTCGCTGCCGTTGATCGTGGTCGGCCTGCTGCTGGTCGCGTGGTCGCGACGCGCGCCGACCTTGCCGCTGGCCTGAGCTGGCTTCCCGACACGCGGCCGGGGTACGGCGGCTGCATCCTCACCGGTTAGGACTTGCCGATGCATGCTTATCTGAATTTGCTCCGTCACGTGCTCGACCATGGCACCGACAAGACCGATCGCACCGGCACCGGCACACGCAGCGTGTTCGGCTGGCAGATGCGCTTCGATCTCGGCGAGGGTTTCCCGCTCGTCACCACCAAGAAACTGCACCTGAAATCGATCGTGCACGAGCTGATCTGGTTCCTGCGCGGCGACACCAACATCGCCTACCTGAAAGAGCACGGCGTGCGTATCTGGGACGAGTGGGCCGACTCGAACGGCGAACTCGGTCCGGTCTACGGCCAGCAATGGCGCGCGTGGCCAACCGCGGACGGTGACGTGGTCGACCAGATCAGCTGGGTGATCGACGAGATCCGGCGCAATCCGGATTCGCGCCGGCTCATCGTCAGCGCCTGGAACGTGGGCGAGTTGCCGAAGATGGCGCTGATGCCCTGCCATACGCTGTTCCAGTTCTATGTCGCCGACGGCAAGCTCAGCTGCCAGCTGTACCAGCGCTCGGGTGACATCTTCCTCGGTGTGCCGTTCAATATCGCCAGTTATGCGCTGCTTACCCACATGGTTGCCCAGGTTTGCGGGCTGGGCGTAGGCGACTTCGTGCATACCCTGGGCGATGCCCATCTGTACAACAACCACCTGGAGCAGGCGCGCCTGCAATTGACCCGGGACGTGCGGCCGCTGCCGCAGCTGAAGCTCAACCCCGCGGTGCGTTCGATCTTTGATTTCCGCTACGAGGACATCGCGATCGAGGGCTACCAGCCGCACCCGGCGATCAAGGCCCCGGTGGCCGTCTAGCAAGGGATTTCGCCGCACCGCCTGCCACCAGGGCAGTGCATGCCGGGTCATCGCGCCGCTGCCGCACCCTGCTAAGATTCCATGCAATCGGCGGCGCCAGCCCGAGGCGCCGCCCGTTCCATAGAGCATGCTTTTCAAGGACCCGTTATGGCCATCTCGCTGATTGCCGCACTCGACGAAAATTTCGCCATTGGCCGCAAGGGGCAGTTGCCCTGGCATCTGCCCGATGACCTGCGCTGGTTCAAGCAGCTGACCACCGGCAAGAACGTGCTGATGGGCTACAACACGGCCGTGTCGATAGGCCGGGCCTTGCCCGACCGGGTCAACCTGGTGTTGTCGCGTCGGCACGAGGCGCCGTTTCCGGGCCAGATCACCGTGCGCTCGATCGAGGAAGCGCAGGCGCGTTGCAGCAATACCGGATTGATGGTGATCGGCGGCGGCATGGTGTTTTCCGAAGCGTTGCCGCGGGCACGCCGGATGTACCTGACCTGGGTCAGCGCTGCGATCGACGGTGCCGATACCTTTTTCCCCGGCGTGCATTTCAGCGACTGGACCGAGGTTTCCCGCGTGCATCACAAGGCCGACGCCGAGCACGCCTACGACTTCGACATGGTCGAGTACCTGCGCAACAGCTGATGCCCGCGTCCGCCGCGCCGAAGCCGGTCATGCATGTGATGGCCGGCCTGCTGATCGACGCCGAAGGCCGCGTGTTGCTGGCACAGCGTCCGGCCGGCAAGCATCTGGCCGGCATGTGGGAGTTCCCCGGCGGCAAGCTCGAGTCGGGCGAAACGCCACTGGCGGCACTGGCGCGCGAACTGCAAGAGGAGCTCGGCATCCGCATGCGGCGCGCCGAGCCGCTGATCCGGGTGCCCTGGCAGTACGGCGAGCAGGAATTGTTGCTCGACGCCTGGCGGGTCGATCGGTGGGAGGGCGTGCCGCGTTCGCTGGAAGGGCAGGCGCTGCAGTGGCTGCCGCCAGCGCAAATCGATCCGTTGCTTCTGACTCCGGCCGACCAGCCCATCCTGCGGGCGTTGCTTCGCGCAAATCAACTCACTACCTGAGGCTCGCACGACCGCACTGATCCGGTCATGCAGGAACCTCATTTTTGTGGCGACAATTCATGTCCGGTTGTTCCTACGCAGGCTTGTCGGCCAAGGCCAGATAGCGCTGATGCAACTTGTCGACCGCGCGGTCGAGCGCGGATTCGTCGCCGCTGTTCTCGATCACGTCGTCAGCCAGTGCCAGCCGCTCGGCACGGCTGGCCTGCTGCGCCAGCATGCGACGCGCCAGTGTTTCTCCGATGCCGTCGCGCGCCATCAGCCGTTTTACCTGCACCGATTCGGGTGCGTCGACCAGCAATACGCGATTGACCCAGCGGTAGTGGTCGATGTTTTCGGCCAGCAGGGGAATCGCCAGCAGGCAGTACGGGGCGTGTTCGGTCAGGGCCCGTTCGAACAGCCACTGGCGCACGCGGGGATGGATGATCGCCTCCAGCGTCTTTCTTGCCTCGGGATCGGCAAATACGCGTTCCCGCATGCTCCGGCGGTCCAGTCGGCCCGATCCGTCCAGCACGTCGGCACCGAACGCGGCCACCACGGCAGCAAGGCCAGGTGTGCCCGGCTCGATCACCTCGCGTGCCGCCACGTCGGCATCATGCACGGGGACCCCCAGCGCGGTGAAGCGTCGGGCCACGGCCGTCTTGCCCGCAGCGACACCACCGGTCAGGGCGATGACCAGGGCTTGCGGCCGCTCGTTCATCGCAGGCCGGTGAGCTGCATGTAGCCCTGCAGCAGGCCGTGACCGGCAATGAACCAGACCCAGCCCGCGGCGGCGATGAATGGCCCGAACGGCATCGGGATCTCGCGCTCGTGCCTGCGCAGCAGGATCAGGACGCCGCCGACCAGTGCGCCGATCAGCGAGGACAGCAGGATCATCGGCAGCAGCGACACCGGTCCCATCCACGCGCCGAGTGCAGCCAGCAGCTTGAAATCGCCGTGGCCCATGCCTTCCTTGCCGGTCAGCAGCTTGAATCCCCAGTACACGCTCCACAGGCTCAGGTAACCGACGGCGGCACCGATGATCGCCGAGGGTGCGATCACGAACATCGGCAGCAACGAGAGCAGCAGGCCCAGCCAGAGCAGCGGAAAAGTCAGCTGGTCGGGCAGCAGTTGCGTGCGGAAGTCGATGCCGGACAGCGCGATCAGGGTCCAGGTGAGAATCAGTCCGGCGAGTGCCGCCCAGGACGGCCCGAACTTCCATACCACCACCGCACTCAGCAGGCCGCTGAGCAGTTCGATCAGTGGATATTGGATCGATATCTTCGTCTTGCAGTAGCGGCAACGCCCGCCCAGCAGCAGCCAGCCGAACAGCGGAATATTGTCCAGCGCCGACAGCGGGTGCTTGCACTGCGGACAATGCGAGGGCTCGCGCACGATGCCTGGCGGCAACGGCGTCGCATCGGCTTCCAGCTCCAGTACCTCGCGTGCTTCCCGCCGCCAGCCGGCCGCCATGCGCTCGGGCAGGCGCAGAATCACCACATTGAGGAAGCTGCCCACCAGCAGGCCGAGTACGCCGGCCAGGGCAATCCATGCAGCCAGTGGCATGTCGGGCATCACGAACTCCTGCGCAAAGAAAACGCCGCATTATCGCCGGATCGCGGCAACAACTGCGGCGTCTTCGGGTTGGGGCGGTCTAGAACGTGCCGGCGAGCTTGAAGATCGGCAGGTACAGGGCGATGACCATGCCGCCAACCAGCGTGCCCAGCACCACCATGATGATCGGTTCAAGCAGGGTGGACAGGGTGTCGACCGCGTTGCTGACCTCTTCCTCGTAGAACTCGGCGACCTTGAACAGCATGTTGTCCAGCGCGCCGGATTCCTCGCCGATAGCGGTCATCTGCACCACCATGTTGGGGAACAGGCCGGTCTGCTTCATCGCCAACTGCAGCTGATGGCCAACCGAGATGTCGTCACGCATCTGCTTCACGGCATCGCCGTAGACCACACTGCCGGTGGCACCGGCCACCGCGTCCAGCGCCTCGACCAGCGGTACGCCGGCGCGGAAGGTCACGCCCAGGGTGCGGGCGAAGCGGGCGATCGCGGAGTTGCGCACGATATTGCCCATCACCGGCATCTTCAACGCCATGCGGTCGAGGAAATGGGCAAATTTCACCGAGCGCTTCTTGGCGATGACCAGCGCGGCGATGCCGCCCACGATGATGCCGACCACGATGAACCAGTAGCTCTGCATGAACTCCGACGCGGTCACCAGCAGCTGGGTCGGCGCCGGCAGCTGGGCGCCGGCGTCCTGGAAGGTCTTGGCGAAAACCGGCACCACGAACAGCAGCATGATCAGGATGACCATGAACACCACCGCCAGCACCATCATCGGGTAGAACAGCGCCTTCTTGATCTTCTTCTTGATCGCTTCCGTGCGCTCCTTGTAGGTCGCCACGGTATCCAGCACGGTGTCCAGCACGCCCGACGTCTCGCCGGCATGCACCAGATTGCAGTAGAGCTCGTCGAACTGCACCGGGTAGCGGGCCAGCGCCTCGTGCAGCGCGGCACCGCCCTCGATGTTCTGTTTCACGTCGAGCAGGATGTTCTTGAAGCGGACGTTCTTCTGGCCATCGGCGATGATGTCGAACGACTGCACCATCGGCACGCCGGAGGCCATCATGGTGGCGATCTGGCGGCTGAATACCGCGACGTCGCCTGGCTTGACCGTGCTGCCGGTCGCGCCGAACAGCGGTTTGGAGCGCTCCCGCACGGTTTGCGGGTTCATGCCCTGGCGGCGCAGCTCCGCCTTGACCAGCGAGGCGTTCTTCGCCGGCATGTCGCCCTTCATGCGTTTGCCGCGTTTGTCCAGCGCCACCCACTCGTAGGTGGTCAGCTTGCTGACTTCGGCACGCTGGGCGCCAAGCGCGCGCGTCTTGTTTGCGTTTGCGGTAGCCGTGGCCATGCGCATCTTCCCCCAGTTGTTCGATCCCGAAGCCGCTCAGGTGGGCGGCTGGCAAGGTATTTGTACAGCTTATGTCATTTTCGAGGCGGCAAAACGTGGCGCTGGACGCAAGTTCGATGCCGCAGGTGTCCCGGATTCACCAATTACTCCTTGGTCACCCGATCGATTTCGGTCAGGCTGGTCAGTCCCTGCTTCACCTTGAGCAGGGCGGATGCGCGCAGGTCATTTATCCCGGCGGCCTTGGCCACCTCGGAGATCTGCATCGCATTGCCGCCCTGCAGGATGATCTTCTGGATTTCCTCCAGCATCGGCATCACCTGATAGATGCCCACGCGGCCCTTGTAGCCCTCGTTGCAGCCCTCGCAGTTGCCTGCCTCATAGACGGTCAACCCCGCATCGATGTCGGCCTGGGTGAAACCCGCTTTCAGCAGCACCTGCGGCGGCAGCTCCATCGGTTTTTTGCAGTCGTGCAGACGCCGGGCCAGGCGCTGGGCGATGATCAGGGTGACCGACGAGATGATGTTGTATGGCGCGATGCCCATGTTCATCAGGCGCGCGATGGTCTGCGCGGCATCGTTGGTATGCAAGGTGGACAACACCATGTGACCGGTCTGGGCGGCCTTGATCGCGATCTCGGCGGTTTCCAGGTCGCGGATCTCGCCGACCATGATCACGTCCGGATCCTGACGCAGGAACGAGCGCAACGCGCTGGCGAAGGTCATGCCCCGCTTCACGTTCTGCTGCACCTGGTTGATGCCCTCGACGCGGATCTCGACCGGGTCCTCCACCGTCGAGATGTTGCGCTCGGCGGTATTGAGTATGTTCAGGCCGGTATACAGCGACACCGTCTTGCCCGAGCCGGTCGGGCCGGTTACCAGCACCATGCCGTACGGTTTCTGGATAGCATCGAGGTAGAGTTTCTGCTGATCCGGCTCGTAGCCGAGCTTCTCGATGCCGATCTTGGCCGAGGACCCGTCCAGGATACGCAGCACGATCTTCTCGCCGAACAGGGTCGGCAGCGTGCTCACACGAAAGTCGATCGCGCGGGTCTTGGACAGGTTGAGCTTGATGCGCCCATCCTGGGGGACGCGCTTCTCGGCGATGTCCAGCTGCGCCATCACCTTGATGCGTGAGGAGATGCGGTTGGCCATCTTCATCGGGGGGCTGGCCACCGCCTTGAGCATGCCGTCCATGCGCAGGCGCACCCGGTACTGGGTCTCGAACGGTTCGAAGTGGATATCCGAGGCGCCACGACGGATCGCGTCGACCAGGATCTTGTTGACGAACTTCACCACCGGGGCGTCGTCCATGGCATTGGCATCGATGCCGGTGGACTCGGCCTCGTCATCGCCTACTTCAATATCCAGATCGTCCAGGTCGCCACCGCCCATGTCGGGCATGGTGTCGCGCATGTTGCTCAACAGGCTCTCGATCACCCGTTGCAGCGAGCCGCGTTCGACCAGGATGGGTTCCACCATGCAGTTGGAATGGAACTTGATCTCGTCAAGGGCATGCGACTGCATCGGGTCGGCGATGCCGACAAACAGCCGCTTGCCGCGACGGAACAACGGCAGCGCCTGATGCTTGGTGATCAGTGCCTCGCTGATCAGGTCCAGCGGCATAGTCGCGGGGTTCAGCGAAGCCACGTCCATCATCGGCATGCCGAATTCGACCGAGGCGATCCGGGTCAGTTGGGAACCCTCGACCAGGTTGTGATCAAGCAGCCATGCTCCCAGCGAGGCCTTCTGCTGGCCGCAATCGGTCATCGCCTTGCGTACGTCCGCTTCCGGCAGCACGCCCTCGGACACCAGGCGGCGCGCCATGCCCGACAAACCCGCGAGCGACGGTTGCATTTGAGATGACATAACCAACGTGACCCTTTCCCCGTATGTGGTTGAATCTACCGCAGTCTGGCGCTCAGGTCATCCATTCCCTGCAGCTACGACCGGTTCGTGGTGATGCGGCGCACAAACCGATCGTCCCGTGGCCTTCCCGGACGGGCGCGATCGACACTTTTGGCTGAGGCGTCCCGGGTCCCGGGGCTACGGATCCGGGGCCCCGGCCGGGTTCCTATCGCCCGTACCGACTCCTTGGCGGAAGGATCTGCGGCCGATCGGTCGTGCCTTGCCGGAAGCGACCGCTGCGGTGGACCAATCATGAAACTCCAACATCCGGCACAGCCGCCGGTTGGCCTTCACGCTATCATCGGCGCTTCATGGGGGAGCCAATTTTGAACCAGCTCAGCATCATTTTACCCGCCAAGAACGAAGCGCCCGCGCTGGCATCACTGTTGCCGAGCCTGCGCGCCGCGTATCCCGGCGCGGAGATCATCGTGGTCGACGACGGTTCCACCGACGATACCCGCAGCATCTGCCGGAGCCATGGCGTCGAATGCCTCTCCTCGCCGTATTCCATGGGCAACGGCGCGGCGATCAAGCGCGGCGCCCGTGCCGCCACCGGCGACATCCTGGTATTCATGGACGGCGACGGCCAGCATGACCCCGCCGACATCAAGCGCCTGCTCGACCAGTTGGGCCGTGGCTACGACATGGTGGTGGGCGCCCGCGACTGGGGCAGCCAGGCCGGCGTTGGCCGCGGGCTCGCCAACACCTTGTACAACTGGCTGGCCACCCGCATGACCGGTCACCCGGTACTCGATCTCACCTCGGGCTTCCGCGCCGTGCGCGCGGACAAGTTCCGCGAATTCCTGCACCTGCTGCCGAACGGCTTCAGCTACCCCACCACCAGCACCATGGCCTTCTTCCGCAGCGCCTATCCGGTGGCCTATATCCCGATCAAGGCCGCCCAGCGCGTCGGCAAGAGCCACATCAGGCCGCTGCGCGACGGCGTGCGCTTCCTGCTGATCATCTTCAAGATCGCCACGCTGTACTCGCCGTTGAAGCTGTTCGTGCCAGCCAGTGCGATGTTCTTCCTGCTCGGTTGCGCAAATTACGCCTGGACCTTCATGCATGAGGGAAGGCTTACCAACGGCAGCACGCTCATGTGGAGTGCGGCGGTGATTGTGTTTCTGATCGGACTGGTGTCTGAGCAGATTACCGGTTTGATGTATCGACGCGATGCCTGACAGCAAGCCCTCAACCCCTCTGGCGTTGCTGGTAACACGTAATTTTCCGCCGCTGCTTGGCGGCATGGAGAAGGTCAACCAGCATCTGCTTGCCGCCTTGCAACCGGCCTGGCGCATCGCGCTGTGCGGGCCGGCCGGGTGCGTCGCCCACGCGCCACTGAACACCGAGGTGAGCGAGAGCGGAGTCAAACCGTTGGCGGCATTCTTGGCTGCAACCCTCTGGCGGGCAATGCTGTTGGCGTTGCGGCGCAGGCCCGAATGGGTCATTGCGGGGAGTGGCCTGACCGCGCCGATCGCATGGCTAGCTGCACGTTGCAGCGGGGGCAGGGTGGCGGTCTATCTGCACGGACTCGACATCGTGGCACCGAGTCGGGTTTATCAGTCGTTTTGGTTGCCCTTCATTCGACGTTGTGACGTAGCCCTGGTGAACAGCGCCAGCACGGCGCGGTTGGCACAGGGGCATGGAGTGCGATCCGACAAGTTACACGTGTTGCATCCGGGAACTGATCTGCCCGTGCTGGATACGAATGCCAGGCATGATTTCCGCGAGCGGCATGATTTCGGGCAGCGGCCGCTGCTGATTTCGGTGGGACGGCTGACCCAGCGCAAGGGTCTGGTCGAGTTTGTGACCAGGACATTGCCGACCATCGTCGCCCGGCATCCGGACGCACTGTTGCTCGTCATCGGCGATGAAGCCAGTGATGCCCTGCACACGCGGACTGGTTCGGAGCGCGAACGCATTCTCACGGCTGCGCACCTTGCAGGTGTCGAGTCCAGCCTGCACTTTCTCGGTCGTTGTGACGAGGCAACCCTTGACGCCGCCTATCAGGCTGCCGATCTGCATATTTTCCCTGTGCTCGACTTACCCGGTGACGTGGAGGGTTTCGGCATGGTGGCGCTGGAGTCTGCGGCTCACGGTTTGGTCACCGTCGCCTTCGCGGTGGGTGGTGTGCCCGATGCGGTCCAGGATGGCCGGACTGGCACCCTGGTGGAGCCCGGCAACTATGATGGCTTGGGCGATGCTGTGATTAGACAATTGGCACAGGCCCGCGATGATGCGGCAGGTGCCTGCCTTGAATTCGCGGCAGGCAAAGCATGGTCAGTTTTCGGAGAACGCTTGCGCAAGATTCTGAGGTCTTCCGATGTCTGATGCCCGAGCCCGCAATCATCTTGGTGATGGGCACAGCATGTCGTCGGTGCGCCAGCCGCACGCCGTACTCGATCTTCCATCGCGCCGCCTGAAGGGTCTGAAGATCGAACGCCTGCTGGATCTTGCCAGTCGGCCGCAACCCATTCACATGCTCGAAGTCGGTACGGGTTCGGGCGGCATTGCACATTACTTCGGCACGCACGAGCATCTGCATTGCGAAGTCGATGCAGTGGACGTCCACGACAACCGATTGATCAGCGATGGGTATCGCTATCATCAGGTTCAGGGGACCCAACTACCGTTTGCGGACCAGTCATTCGATGTCGTGCTGACCAATCATGTGATCGAGCATGTCGGTGACCAAAAGGCACAAAGTGCGCACCTGGCGGAGCTGCGGCGGGTGATGCGCGAAGATGGCGTGGGCTACCTCGCTGTGCCGAACCGCTGGATGTTGGTGGAGCCGCACTACCGGCTGGCATTCCTGAGTTGGTTGCCCCATGCCTGGCGTACGCCGTATCTGCAGGCGATGCGCAAAGGTGAGATATATGACTGCGAGCCGTTGACGCAGCGGCGGGCGGAGGCGATGCTTCACGCAGCCTGCTTCCGGTTCGAAAGCAAGGCGGTCGAAGCCTTGCACTTGACGCTGGAATTGGAATATGCGCGCGAATCGATTTTTCGGCAAATCCTCGGACGCATTCCCGACGGTATGCTTCGCGCGGCCAGCGCATTGATCCCTACCTTGATCTACCGCTTCGAGCGCCGATGACGACAATGGTGGCTGGCTTCGGATGAGCGGCGCGCCGTTGCTTACTCAGTCGCATGCCGAAAACACCTCACGGTAACCATCGATCATCTGTTGCAAGGTGAAACCGGCAAGGATCCTTTCGCGGTTATAGGCGCCCATCTCCGCACGCAAAGTGGGGTCGTTAGTCAACTGAAGCAGGTATTTCAGCATCTGCTCGCGATCATCCATGTCGAACAGAAATCCTCCCTTGCCATGCTCCACCAGTTCCGGAATCGAAGAGCATCTGGTCGCCACGATCGGCAGGCCACAGGCCATCGCCTCGAGGACGGCGAGGCTCAGGCCTTCTCGCCGGGTTGGGAAGAACAGGATGTCGGCTTGTTGATAAAGGCCGGCCATTTGTTCATGCGTGCGGCGTGGAATCGCAATCAGCCTCGTCGTCGCCGATGGAACGTCCACGCCAGAGTCCCGCAGCCCGGTCGTGTATTGCATGAGCACACCACTAGGCAGGCGATCGGCCAGCGCCTCTAGATGGTGCGAACCTTTCAAGCGACGTGGATTGCCCGCAAAGAGGATGTGTACCGGATCGCGCCGGACTGGTGGAGCGGGCTTGAAGAGCGCGCTGTCCACTCCGTTCTTTATGACTACCAGACGCCTCCCGACCTGATGCTGCTGCACTACCAGCGACGCGGTGAAGTCGCTCACGGCGGTTACCCACCTGGCACGCTTCAACGATGCGTCTACCGCGGGTGCGATCACATATCGATGCAACAGGCGTTGCTGGCGAGTCATTGCACCGAGCAATTCGGGATCCAGGCTGTAGCTGTGAAATGTTGCGACCAGCGTCGAGTCCCTGTGCGCAACCCAGGGGCCAAGCTCTGGCTGGGCATGCGTAATGGCGCAGGGCTGACCTGGCCGCATGCGCAGTAGCGGTGGCAGCAACCCGGCCCATGGCGAAAGAGGGTCCGTCCGGTAGCCGGGGATGCCTTTTTCCAGTGAGCGATGCACGATCATCACTCCGCTGCCGGTAACCACTGGCGCGCTTATCAGGGTAGGGTCAAGGGCATGGCTCATGCCTGTCGTTGCGCGCTGTGGCGGCGGCGTGTCAGTTGATGTCATGCGTGGATGATATGCCAAGGATCTGCGAACCATTGCGTCAGGGCATAAGAAAACGCGATTGTCGGTGTCGGGCTGCCAGGATGGAAGATAAGCTAGTCTGCCAACCTCGCCGCAACCATCACAGCGCATGAATGAAGCGATTACCCCCCTGATCAGCACGATCATTCCGACCTACCGGAGGCCTGCGCTGTTGCAGCGTGCGATCGCCAGTGCGATAGAACAGCAAGGCGTCGACGTATGTGTTTCCGTGTTCGACAATTGTTCGGGTGACGATACGGCGGACGTTGTCAACCGCCTGGCGCGCAGCCATGGTCGGATCAAGTATCACTGCCACCCAAGCAATCTTGGTGCTGGAGCTAATTTCGACTTTGCCATGCGCAGCGTCGATACGCCGTTCTTCTCGATCCTGTCCGACGACGATTATCTGTTGCCGGGTTTCTACGAGCACGCAATTGCCAGCCTGGCGGAGCATCCCGAAGCGATGTTCTGGGCCGGCACGACGCTGAGTGTGGATGAGCACGGAGTCATCTGGGATGCCCGCGTCGATCGCTGGCCGAGGGAGGGGCTGTTCAATCCGCCACAAGGGCTGATGGCGATGATGCATGGCATGGCACCCGTGTGGACTGGCATCGTGTTCCGGCGGGAGGTACTCGAGCGCGTGGGCTTTATCGATCAGGCGACGCTGGGGCCATCCGATCTGGATTTCATGCTGAGGGTGGCGGCGTCCCATCCCTTTGTGCTCAGCAAGCATCCGTCGGCGGTATACATGCTCAACAACGATTCGTTCAGTGCCACGCAACCGCTTTCCGCGTTCTGGCCCGGCTGGCAGAAGATGTTTCTCAACATCGAGGCCAACGAGTCACTCGATGAGGAAAGCAGGAACGCAGCACTGGCTGCCTTGCACCATGATGCGCAGCGCATGTTGTTCCGGCGTGGCGCAAATGCGCTGGCGGCAGGACGCTACGATTTTGCACGCGAGGCGGCGCAGGCGTTGCAAGGTTACTACGGTAGAAAGAGATGGCCCTGGACGTTGAGGTTCCTCGCCTCGCTCTGCGAAAGCGTGCCCCGCTTGCAGCGGCTCTACGCGGGTGCCTACCGTGCGTGGGAGCGCCATCTGGTCGCATCGCGTGCTGATCTGGAGGCGCGTTACGGTCACCTGGTGCAAAGGCCGTCTTGAGGGATGGTGTCGCCCGAACGGGTTCAGCGGTGCGAGGCGAGCCATTCGCCCAGCTGTCGCCGCAGCATCTCACGCACCAGAGGAGCCGCCAGGGCCGCTGACAGCAACGTTGCGACACTCACCATGGCCAGCAGGAAGATCCCCTCATAGCTGCGTGACAATGCCGGAAGCAGCTTGCCGACTACCAACACACACGCGGCGGCGGCGATGGCCGGTGGCAGCATGTCCCGAACGTACCAGCGAGCCATTTCTCCTCGCAGCAGGCGCCGATGCATCAGCGGAATGCTGATCGTGACGAAAGCAAGATTGGTGGCAAACCAGAGCCAGGCGGCGCCTACGATGCCATGGTGCGCGACGGCCCAGATGCAGAAGGGGATGCCGAGGGCCAGTGCCACGAGGTTTGCGCCAACGGCAAGTCGGGTCCAGCCGTGAGCCAGCTGCAGCGCGTAGGGCAGGTTCATCAAACCATTGAGCGCCGTGCCGGCAACGAGAATCGACAGTGGCAGTGCGAGCTTCGCTGCCGTGGCGGGGTTGCCGGTCCACAGGTAGATCACATCGCGGCCAAACACTATCAGCACCGCGGCAACGGCGGCGGCGACGACCGCCAGGCATTGATTGCTCAGATGGTAGAGGTGAGTCAGAGACTCCTGCTGGCGCAACGACACAAGTCGGCTGTAGCGCGGGTACAGCGCGTTGAACATCGGCTGGATCATGCGGCCCATGCCGGCGGCGATACTCATCGCCAGGCTGAAGTAACCGAGTTCAGCCAGTGGCAGCATGGCTGATATCACGATGCGATCAAGCTGGGAGAGCATGACCGCCAAGGCCATGATGGCGACCAGGCCGCCGGCGAAGCGCCCGGCAGCACGGAGTTCTTCGGCGCGGAAGGCTGCCCTTCGTTGCGGGTTGGTCGGCAACATGCGCCACAGCGTCGCGGCAGAAACCAGAGACTGGCAGGCGCCCATCGCGGCGTACCACCACATGAAGGCGCTGATCGTGGGTGAGACCCAATACAGCACTGCCAGCACACCGGCACCGCGCAAGGTGGCGAATCCGGCATTGATCAGGTTGAGTGCTGGCTGCCGCTCGAGTCCGGACAGTCCATTGGCGTAGAAACTGCTGGGCCACTGCAAGGCTACCGCCAGCCCCATGATCGCGATGGCATGCGCGGTTGCCGCGCGGCTCAGCTGTTCGGGGTG
Organism: Rhodanobacter ginsengisoli; assembly: GCF_042657065.1. NCBI lineage: Bacteria > Pseudomonadati > Pseudomonadota > Gammaproteobacteria > Lysobacterales > Rhodanobacteraceae > Rhodanobacter > Rhodanobacter ginsengisoli. The sequence goes on along the minus strand of NZ_JBHSNF010000002.1, from coordinate 820,589 downwards.
CAGCCAGCGATTCGCCAGCGGGCTGCTGGCGAGCCAGACCGCGGTGACGATCATCAGCGCGATAGGCCACACCAGCCACTCGAACGTGCGCACCAGGTCGTCGAGCGTATGCGCGGCGCGGGAGTCGTGCGCGCGCCTCGCCAGTTCACGGTTCAGCACGCCGCCCATGCCCAGGTCGAATAGCATGGACAGCGCCTGGATGCTGAGCATCAGGCCGACCAGACCGAACGCTTCCATGCCGAGCACCTTGATGTACAGCGGTATAAACACGACCCCCATCAGGGCCATCCATACCTGCCCGGCATAGTTCGCCAGGATATTCGTGCGTAGTGTGGGCATGGGCGAGGCGCTAGACGCGGCGCAGGTAGCCGTTCGGTGCCACCGTGATGAGCAGTTTGCATTCCAGTGCGCTGTCGACTTCAAAGGCCAGCGGGGCATCATCGGCGGCCGAACGGTTTTCCTCCTTCAGCCGGCGCAGGTATTCCCACACGGCGGTCTTGGGGTTGTTGCCCTTGCCCCATGGACGATTCGGGAACATGGCGTCCGGCAAATCCTCCACCACGGTATCGAACACGATGCAGTAGCTGCCCGGGGAGGTCAGTGGCGCATAGGCCTCGAGCTCGGCAAGTACGTGATCGTGGGTATGGTTGGAGTCGAGGATCACCAGGATACGCTGGTGATCCTTGGCGAGGCGGTGGACCTGGGCAATCACGTCGGGAGCGATCGACGAGCCCTGGATCATGTCGATCCGGTGCGACATCGGATGCGCCTCGATGGCGGCACGGTTGTGCGCGCGAATGTCGATGTCGATGCCGAGCACGCGGCGGCGGGTGGCCTTGGGGTCGAGCGTCTGGCCGCTCTCGACTGCGTCGCAGTAGTCGAGCAATGCGAGCATCGACGCATTGAGGATCAGAGACCCGCCATGGGCGATTCCCGTCTCAATGATGAGGTCGGGCCTGACCTGCCAGACCAGTTCCTGCATCGCCACCATGTCCTGTGGATACTGGATGATCGGACGACCAAGCGACGAGAAATTGTAAGAATATTTATGCTGAAGGGAGTGCTGGAACCACTGGAATGCACGATCCTTCAACACTTGGTCCTGTCCCAGATTGGCAATATTTTTTCTGCGCTCGCGTTCGAATTCTTCTATGGCGTTCATCTGATCTTCCAGCGATTTGCGTTGCGGGATGTTACTTGGAGCAAGTCAGCGCCGAAGGCTTCTTGCGGGATTACCGGCCACGACTTCATCGGCCGCGACATCACGAATAACCACGGCGCCGGCTCCGACGATTGCGCTGCGACCTATCTTCAGTCCTGGCGACACGACTGCCCCGACACCAATGAATGCATAGTCCTCAACTCGTACTTCACCTGCCAGATTAGCGCCCGGGCCCACGTGGACACCCTCGCCGATTACGCAGTCGTGGTCGATCGAGGCAGACGTATTGACGATAACCCCGCGTCCAAGCTTCACGTTGGCGCAAATGGCCGACATCGCCAGAATTTGAGCACCATCGCCGATCTCCGCATCGGCCGCGACAAAAGCGCGCGGATGAATCACGGTCAGCGGCTGCATGCCCTGCTGCTGAAGCCATTCCTGAAGGAGCACGCGGTCGCTCCCCCGATGGCCCCCGATTGCCACGCAAGCACGAACCTCTATCGCCTCGGTCCGTGCAGCCAGCCATGAACGCAGCCCTTCCTCACCGAGATAGATCGGAACATCCGGGAAAGGTGAGGGGATGGGTCGGTTGTCGAATACAGCGAGTATGCGGAAATCGGCGCAGGGCAATGCTTCGCGCAAGACGCGCGCCTGCCCCGTACCGCCCCAGAGAATTACGTCTCTCATGACCCGGCCGCCACAAGTCTGCTTACGCAGGCGATAACTCGATCCTGTTCCTCTTCCGTCATGTCGTGATAGCTGGGCAGGTTCATCGCTCTGCCCGAGAGCGAATGACTCACGGCGTGCTCGGGGCAAGGCCGGAACGAGGGCAGCGATGACAGTGGCCAGAAGAATACCCGGCCGTCGATATTGTCCGTCTTGAAGGCCTCCAACAGTGCCGCACGGTCAAACGGCACGTCGTCATTGACGACAATGGTTGGCATCCAGTAGCCATTGGTTGTATCGGCTGGCTCAGGGTTCATCCGAAGAGGCAGTGCGCGCAAGGCGTTGCGGTAGTAATCGAAAACCCTGCGCTTGCCGGCGATCAGTTCATCGGCGCGCTCCATCTGACCACAGCCAACGGCGGCCTGCAGGTTTGACATCTTGTACTTGAAGCCGATGGTCTCGGGCCAGAACTGCTTTGTCTCGCCGCGCGCCCTTCCATGGTTGGACAAGGTCAGTGTCCGTTCGTACAACGCATCGTCGTCGGTGACGAAGACGCCGCCTTCGCCAGTGGTCACGGTCTTCGTGCCGTGGAAGGAGAACGCGCCGAAGATGCCCATGGAGCCCGCGCGATGTCCATGCCAGATCGAGCCGATCGCCTCTGCGGCGTCCTCGATCACCGGAATGCCGTGACGCTGACCGATTTCCCGCAACGCGTCCATGTCGCACAAGTTGCCGTACAGATGCACTGCGAGTATTGCCTTGGTTCTCGGCGTGATCGCAGCTTCCACCGCTGCTGGATTCAGGCACCAGCTGTCGGCCAGCACGTCGACCAGCACGGGAGTTGCACCAAGGTGGATGATGGGTGCCGCCGAGGCAATCCAGTTGATATCGCCGAGTACCACTTCGTCGCCCGCACCGATACCCATGGCCGCCATGCCCAGGTGCAGTGCGCCGGTGGCACTCGACGTGGCGATGGCATGCTTCACGCCCAGATGCTCACTAAACATCGCTTCGAAGCGGTGGATGTAGTCGTAGCAGCGCTCACCCCAGCCGTTGCTGGCAGCATCGGTGGCGTAGCCAATTTCCAGCGAGGTGATCGATGGCTTGGTGTAATGGATTCGCGACTTCAATTCGGTGTTCACAGGATGGCCAATTGCGGGACGGCGACAACAAACTGGCCACCCCATTCCCGAATGTAGCTGAGCTGGCTGGTGATTTCCTCGCGCAGGTTCCACGGCAGGATCAGCACGAAGTCAGGACGTTGTTCGCGCAGGTGGGATTCGGCGACGACGGGAATTCGCGAGCCGGGCAACCAGTGTCCCTGTTTGTGCGGCGAGGCGTCGACCACGTAAGGCAGCAGGTCTGGCCGCACCCCGGCATAGTTCAGCAGGGTATTGCCCTTGGCCGCCGCGCCGTAGCCGGCGACGGTGCGCCCGGCGCGTCGCTGTTCCAGCAGAAAGGCCAGGCAGTCGTTCTTGACTGCATCGGCCTGTGCCTGGAACCCTTGATAGTAGGCAATCCCCTGCATGCCTGCCGCGGCCTCGATGCGCAGCAGTGCCGACACGGCAGGCATCTCTGCATGTTGGCTGTTGACATGAGCGGCCCACAGGCGCAGCGACCCGCCATGGGTGGGTAGTTGTTCCACGTCCCACAGCTTTAGCCCGTGTGCCGCGAAGATCTGCTGCACGGTATGCAGGGAAAAATACGAGAAATGCTCGTGATAGACGGTGTCGAACTGGCGCTTCGCCACCAGTTCCAGTAGATGTGGAAACTCCACCGTGATCGTGCCTTCGTCCGCCAGTGCCAGCGCCAGACCGGCGACAAAGTCGTTGATGTCAGGCACATGGGCCAGCACATTGTTCGCCACGATCAGATCGGCCGCGCGGCGCTCGCGCACGAACTCGGCGGCAAACTCGCGGCCAAAGAAGCGCTCCAGCGTCTCGATCCCTTTCTCGCGCGCCACGTGGGCGGTGCCGTGGGTGGGTTCGATGCCGACGCAAGGAATGCCGCGGGCAGTGATGTATTGCAGCAGATAGCCGTCGTTGGATGCGATCTCCATCACCAGGCTGTCGCGGCCCAGCGCCAGTCGCGCGGTGGCGTGCTCGACGTAACGTTCGGCATGGGCGAGCCACGAGCGCGAAAACGAGGAGTGGTAAACGTAGTCGGCAGCAAACAGCGCGGCGTGTGACTGCACCTCGTCCACCTGCACCAGCAGGCAGTTCCGGCAGGTGAACAATTTCAGCGGAAACCAGGCCTCCGGTGCGCTGAGGGCATCCGCCGTCAGGAATGCATTGGAGGGTGGTGCGCTGCCGAGATCGAGGAAGACATCGTGCAGCGGTGTGGCGCAGTAACGGCATTTCATGGCTGGATTCCCGCGAACCCGGTGTCTTTCACCGATGGAAGTTGCTGATCCCTGCTGGAAACCTGCGTCACCGGCAAGGGCCAGGTAATGGCGATCGCTGGATCGTCGTGGTGCAGTCCGCCCTCCTTCTCACGATTCCATGCCGCGCTGTGCAGGTACAGCAATTGCGCGTCGTCGCTGAGCGCCTGAAAACCATGGGCGAAGCCTTCCGGGATGAAGAGCTGGGTCTTCCCATCCTCATCCAGTTCAACGCCGTGCCAGCGCAGGAAGGTCGGTGAGTCGGCGCGCAGGTCGACCGCGATATCGAATACGCGACCGCGCAGGCAGCGGATCAGCTTCGCTTCCGCGGCCGGTGGATACTGGAAATGCATGCCGCGGACGGTTCCCCGGTGATAGGTCCTGGAAACGTTGATCTGTGCCCAGTGCAGGCCGGGTCGCAGGGCGGCGCATTCGGCTTCGCAGAAAACCCGGGAGAACTGGCCGCGCTCGTCCTCGATGCGCGTCGTCTCGATCAGGGTGAGGCCGGCCAGGGGAGTGGTGAGGAACTTCATGCGGCCCATTCCAGTCCGGCCGCGTGAGCCGAGTCCACGTAGGCCTGCAGGTTCTCGCGGCTGAGCAAGTGGCTTTGTTCGTAGTACTCCCGATACCACTGGATGGTCGACTGCAGCGTGGTGTCCGCGTCCCACACCGGCTGCCAGCCAAGCTGCTGTTTCGCCCTGGAGGAATCCAGTTGCAGGATGTTGGCCTCGTGCGGGTGCGGTCCCGGTTGGTGCGCACTGCGCAGCGCCGGCCAGTGCGACTGCATCAACGAGACCAGCGCCTGTACCGGCAGCGTGGCGTCGGCGGAGGGCCCAAAGTTCCAGGGCCCCTCGACTGCCTCGCCTGCCAGCAGCAGCGCGCCCAGCCTGAGGTAGCCTGACAGCGGCTCAAGCACGTGCTGCCACGGGCGAACCGCGTCGGGATTCCGGATCTGCAGGGTCGAACCGGTGGACGCGGCACGCACCAGATCCGGCACCAGCCGATCCTCCGACCAGTCACCACCGCCGATGACATTGCCCGCGCGCGCCGTAGCGACACGAGGGCCGGCGTCGAGAAAGAAGCTCTTGCGATAGCACTCCGTCACCAGCTCGGCGCAGGCCTTGGACGTGCTGTAGGGGTCATGGCCACCCAGCGGGTGATCTTCCCTGTAGCCACCATCAGTGGTCTGTTCCAGATAGACCTTGTCGGTGGTGGCGTTGACCAGGGCGCGCACCGACGGGGTGGCGCGCACAGCTTCGAGCAGGTTGACCAGGCCGAGCACATTGGTGTCGAAGGTGACGACCGGTTCGCGATAACTGCGGCGGACCAGGGGTTGGGCGGCCAGGTGGAAGATGATTTCCGGCTGCGCGTGCTGCAGGGTCTGCCGCACCGCTGCTGCGTCGCGCAGATCCACGTGCAAGTCCTCCACTTCGCTCAGGCCAAGCAGGTTCCAGTGCGCCGGTTCAGTGTCAGGTGCCAGGGCCAGCCCCGTAACACGTGCGCCCAGCGCGGTCAGCCACAGACACAGCCATGAGCCCTTGAAACCGGTATGGCCGCTGACCAGCACCCGTCGTCCGGCGTAGACGCCTCCAAACAGATCGTTCAAGGCCAGACTTTCCATGGGGCATCGCCGTTTTGCCAGAGCTCCTCGAGTTTCAGCTTGTCACGCAGCGTATCCATCGGCTGCCAGAACCCGTTGTGCGTGTACGCGGAAAGCTGGCCATCACGCGCCAGCGCCTCGAGCGGGTCGCGCTCCCAGATCGTGGCGTCGCTCTTGATGTAGTCGAGCACGGCGGGCTCAAGGATGAAAAAGCCGCCGTTGATCCATGAGCCATCGCCCGAAGGCTTTTCCTCGAAGCGGGTGATCCGGTGGTCCTGGATATCGATGGCACCGAAGCGGCCCGGCGGCTGCACCGCGCACATGGTGGCCAGGCTTGCCCTGGCCCTGTGGAAGTCCAGTTGCGCGGTGATGTCGATATCGGCGAGGCCGTCGCCGTAGGTGAAACAGAACGTCTCGCCGTCCAGGTAATTTTCAACGCGCTTCAGTCGACCACCGGTTTGGGTCTGGTCGCCGGTATCGACCAGGGTGACCCGCCACGGCTCGGCATGCTGATGGTGCACGTCCATGCGGTTGTTGGCCAGATCGAAGGTAACGTCCGAGGTGTGCAGGAAATAGTTCGCGAAATACTCCTTGACCATGTAGCCCTTGTAGCCCAGGCAGATGATGAAGTCGTTGATCCCGTACTGCGAGTAGATCTTCAGGATATGCCAGAGCACGGGCTTGCCGCCGATGTCGATCATCGGCTTGGGGCGCACTACGGTCTCTTCACTGATTCGTGTGCCCAGACCGCCTGCGAGGATGACTGCTTTCATAGGTATCTGGTTTGCCATATGACCTGACGATTAGAGACCAAGGATAAAGGGTTGGCGCGGGAATGAAATCCCTGCACTGCCTTGGTGTCCGTGCCGGTTATTTGAGACCCGGCAGGGTATGCAGGGTAGACAGGTCATGATCCAGCCTGCCGCCGATGTTCAAGGCAGCGAGCTGCTGTAGTGCGTGTTCGGCTTCGGCCCTTCGGCCTTGCGCCGCCAGCATGCGAATCAGGGTAATCTGGTACGCAGGCTCATTCGGGCTGCCGTTGACGGCGTCCTGGATCATGCGCTCACCAAGCGCATGGTCGTCCAGTACGTTCCAGGCGTAGTCGCCATACGTGGCGAGCAGGCGCGGGCTGGAACCCGGATGTGCCAGCGCCGCCAGGAACGCTGCCGTCATGGGAGCCTGGGGCAGGTCGCAGCGCTGCTCCCGTACGCACTGCGTCAGCGCCGCCAGGGAGCTTTCGTCTTGCACGCCGGGTTTGTGTGCCTTCAGTTTGGCGATCATGCTGATCCACCACGCATCCTTGATCGGCAAGTGCATGCGCGCATTCATGAAGATCAGCGCCTGTTCGGGCAAGATCGAAGAATCCGGCAGCGCGGCAGCTCTTTCCAGCGGCGCATAAACCAGTTTCGTGAATGGGGAAGCCGGGTCGTAGCGGGAATAGATGATGTAGGTGCGGCCCAGTTCGTACTGTGCGCGCGGCGATCGCGGCGCGCGGCTGGCAAGATCCTCGGCAAGCCGCAGCGGATTGCTCCATGCGTAGGCCGTAAAAGCGGTGAGCGCCGTCCAGCACACCATCAGTCCGCCGAGCAGCACATGACGGGGCAGCGCGAAGGGCGCGGTGCGGGGCGCGGCGAGCATGGGTGCGACGGCCAGCAGCAAGCCGAAACTGGCGAAGTAGTTGCGGTGTTCGTAAATCAGCTCCAGCGGCAGGATGGTGCCGGTAAGCAGCTGGCAGCCGAGGAACAGCGCGATGCCGAGTGCGGCCAGCGGCTGGCGTCGGCGCAGCCAGAACATCAGCACGATCAACGCGGCGAGGAACACGATGCTGACCAGGGTGCTCCACGGCGTCAGCAGCCCCTGCGAGATATGGAAATCGTCGTGATAGAACGAGAGCGCACCCGGGGTCGGCAGCAGCGTCCACCCGATGTAGTCGACTACGATGCGTGCCTCGCTGAGCAGGCGCGTGGTCAAGGTGAAATCACGGCTGGCCCATGCCCCTGAATTCAATATGCCCGGCAGCAACCATGCCAGCCCCGCGATCATGGGTAGCACCAGCACCAGCAGAAACAGGCCGATTACGCGACGATCGCGCGGCGGAGGCGGTAACGCATTCGGTCCTGGCTCCAGGGCAGCGTTCCGCCGGGATTGAAAGTCGAACACAATCCACTCGATCAGCAGCGCATACAGCGGCAACATCACCGCTGTTTCCTTGGCCAGGATGCCGACGGCTGCCGGGATGGTGATGCTGGCAAGACAGAGGATGAAGCCCCGGCTGCTGGTTGAAGGGCAATCCCACTCCAGCATGCGGCGGCGCCCGGCAACATAGCCGATCAGGCCAAGCAGCACGAACAGGTTGGCCATGCTCTCCATCCGCTGCACGACATACAGCACGCCGGTGAGGTTGATCGGCAGCAGCATCCAGCCGGCGGCGACCAGGGCCGCGATGACGCCGATGCGGCTCCGCGTCTCAGGGATGCTCCCTCCGATCGTAGGAGCGCACCCTGTGCGCAATGGCTCTACGTGATCTGGCAAAAGAGCGTCGCGCACGACCGGAGGAAGTCCCTTCTTGTAGACAGGGTGCGCTCCTACCAATGAAGCAGGCCAACGTGGGACCGGCGAGGAACGCAGCAATGCCCGTGTCAACAGGAACACCAGCAAGCCGTTGAGCAGGTGGATGACCAGGTTGGTCAGTTTCATCCAGTACGGATCGAGCCCGCTAGCGAGGTAGTTGGCGGCGAAGCTCAGCGACGCCAGCGGCCGCTTGAATTCGCTCGATGGCGAGGACAGCGCGGCGTTTACCAGTGACGACAGGCTGGCGTCATGCGGCTGCACGCCGTGGTTGTCGACAATGTTGGGAAAGTCGTCGAATACGAAGCCACCTGACAGGCCGGGCCAGTAGACGGTTGTCGTGACGGCGAAGGCCGCCAGCAAGATCCACCGATGCCAGGATGGGCGAGAGGGTGTTGGATGCATCAGGGTGTTGTGCTCTGGAGCGGTACAGGTACGGCAGTATTGTTGCTGCTGGCGCGCGCGTCGAGCGTAAGCTGATGTCTCAAGCGGTCCACCTCGCGCGGCCAGAAATCCTGCCGGGCAAGCACCCATGCGTGGACCATCGGCATGCCGATATTTGGAGCCATGGTCTGATCACGAACCTGCTCATAGTGGTCGAGCAGACTGAGGCCTTGTTTCGGATACTCGTGGGCGCCAAGCAAGGCTGCTGCCTGCAGGGCCATGCCCGGACGCACCTGAAGATCGAGCGCGTGGACGAAATTGGCCAGTGCTCGATCCGGCTGGTGTTGCGCGAGGGCGATGCGGCCCCGCAGGTAGATCAGGTCCTGCCTTGGGCCGGCCGCGGTCAGTCGCGGATTTTGGAGGCCCGCATCGATCAGGCTCAGCAGGACCGCGGGGCTCCATCCGGGACAGCGCAGCGAGATGGCCAGCGGCAGGCTGCGCTCGCTCCATTGAATCAGGAGCGATCCGGTGTTGGCCGTGCCAAGCATGGCCTTGCGAGCCACAGTGATGTCCCCAGAGTCGATGCCGCCGGTCATGCAGCGCGCATCGATCAGATTGAATACGAGCTGGGCCTGATCGGGTTGTTTCGCAAGCAGTTGCTGCAAGCGACGAATGGCATCCTGCGGATGTCCTGTACGCATCTCGACATCGGCTGCGTTGGCTTGGGCGCGTGGTGAATCGGGATTGATACGGGCCCAGATCAAAGCCTGCGCCTGCGGGTTGCCCCATAGCTCGGCGCGGGTATGGGTCATCCAGGCCAGTGCCAGCGGTAGCGCCAGCATCAGCGCGCGTTTGAGCACCAGCAGGCTCCGCGTATCGGCTAGCCACAGGCCCAACGGCCAGAACATCAGCATCGCCGGCAAATAGTTGCGATGCTCGAAATACAGTTCCAGTGGAATCGAGGTGGATTCCAGCAACTGGCCCGCGAAATAGAACAATATCGCCAGCGCCAGCGCCGGGTATCGCCGGCGTTGCCACCAGGCGCCCGCGATCAGCACGAACACCGCGAGCATCGCGGGGAGCGTCGTGGCTGGATGCAGCCACGAGGTCGAGGCCACGTACTGGTCGTTGAACAGCCCGCTGGAAAACGGTCGCGGCAGCCACAGCAGGCGCAGGTAGTCCAGCAGCACGCGCGGCTCGGTCAACAGCCTTTGGGCGTAGCTCCATGGGCGTATTCCCGGGGTGCCGCCAACCAGCATGCCGTGGATTGCGGTCCAGCCGAGATAGCCAAGGAAGGCGGCGGCGGGGACGATGGTGAATAGCAGCAGGAAAAGACGATAGGCTCGGCCCGCCCGGGCCGGCAGCGGCCAGCGCGGCGCCAGCACGATCACCTCGATCAGCAACGCGTAAAGCGGCAACAGCGCTCCATTGGCCTTGGCCAGTACCCCGAGCAAGGTAAAGCTACCCAAGCCCAGCGCACACCAGACCAGGCCCGCACCCCGCCGGTTGTCCTCCAGCCGCTGACGACCGTGCAACCACAGCAGCAGTCCGGCCATGCCGCAGGTCGCTGGCAGCATCGCTTCCCGCTGGACGATATACAACGTGGTCGAGACCAGCAGCGGGTGCAGCAGCCATAACGTGCTGCCTAGCGCGGCGGCAAGTCGTGCGCGCCGCAAGTCGTGCCCCAACCGCTGGCCGAGCGCGGCCAGCAGCAGATAGAGCAGGCTTCCATTGGCCAAGTGAAGCAGCAGGTTGGTGCGCTTGAACGGATAGGGATCGGCCGGCCAGTTGTGCGCGTCGAGCAGAAAGGTCAGCAGGGTCAGTGGTCTGCCCGTGGGATCCGCCTTGCCCGACGTGATGTAGCGCCAGAATACATCCCAGTGATCGATCGGCCCGCTGTTGCCCAGGGCCGGCAGACTGCCAAAGTCGTCAAACAGAAAGCTTCCCTGCAGGCCCGGCCAGTAGACGATCAGTGCGAGCAGCAGCGCCGACAGCAAAAGGGCGAGAGCCATTGGAATGCGGATGCGGTAATGCATGATGCCCAACGCGAGGCCGAAAGAAGAAGGGCCGCGCATGGCGGCCCTTCCAGGTAGATCTTTACTGCTGATGTCAGCAGATCACTTGCGGCAGGAGCTGGGCAGATATTTCTGGTCGACCGTGGACTTGGTGGCGCAGGTCCAGTTGATGCTGCCGCCGTTGTCCACCGCCGACAGCACAAACGCCTTGCTGGCAATCTTGCTGCTGGACTGGTTGCCGAAGTTGGCGGTGATGATGCCGGCCGTGATGGTCACATCTTTGACGTACTTGCCCGAAATGGATGCGGCGGCGGTAGGCAGGCCGGCCGAGGCGTTGTTCGGCGGGAAGTTGCCGTGGTTCGCGTAGTACTCGGCGACCGCGGTCTTGGCGCCGTCGCTGAGTGTGGCGCCTTCGGACACCTGCGAACGAACCAGGTAATCCTGATAGGCCGGGATGGCGATGGCGGCGAGGATCGCGATAATCGCAACCACGATCATCAGTTCGATCAGGGTAAAGCCCTTTTGCATGTTCTTCATGGTGGTTCCTCTGTTTTGGTTAGCTAACCGTGTGATGCCCCCTGAGCCCCAGTCCCTATCCCCCTAGGCGGGATCGGACCCCATACTCTCGGTCAGGAACGACCAGGAAGCTCGCGGCAAATGAAGCAGATTATGTGCCACAAGTGCCGCGGGTGTATTCCCGCACAACCGCAGGCATTGGGATTGTGCCCTCCGTCACGATAGGCTGCAAGCGCTGTGGCGACAGGTCCTCCGACGACTGAAATGTGAACCCGTTAGCAGGGTGGTACCTGTCGCGACCGGGCAGATAGTGACGATTTTTGTCAACTTGTGTGCCTGTGCCAACACAAGGAAAGTCCGCGGCGCTCAGTTGCGACAGGACGAGGGCAAGTACTGGCTTTCCAGCGTGCTGGGTGTGCAGGTCCAGACGATGCTGCCGGTCAGATTGATGGGAGACAGCACCAGATATTTGCTGCTGTTGTTGATGTGGCTGTTGGCCTTCGGTTCTTGGAACCATACTTGGATTTTGCCGTTTGTGACATCGACGCGGGAAGCGTAGCTACCAGTTATCGACGTGTTGGCGGCGAGGCCGGCGGACTGGTTGTTGGGTGGAAAGCGCCCGGTGTTCGAGACAAAGTCCAGGACCGCGTCCTTCGCACCGCCAGCCAGGGTCAGGCCTTCGGTAACTTGGGCGCGCACAACATAGTCCTGGTATGCCGGAATCGCGATGGCGGCAAGAATCGCGATTATCGCAACTACGATCATCAGTTCGATCAAGGCAAACCCCAAAGAAATGCACTGACGCAACATGGTCGACTCCCCTGTAAGTGAACCAAATGCCCGCACGTTTTGTACCAAGCGGCAGGTACGAGTGTGGGCTGCATCACCTTTCTGGCGTCGAGCTAGAGGAGGGCGGGTCGGCATGGTTGACTTGTGAGGGCTGCCGACTGGCCCGCGGGCTTAAGCGTCTGTTGTTCTGCCACCAGCGGGCAACCGCCCAAAGCGGCGTGATAGCCAGCAGTATCTCGAACGACCGAAACGGAATGGAATAGCGCGGTTCCGACTGCAGGCTCGTATAGACCGCCGTCACGAAGGCTGCCAGGGCCAAGACAGTTATGAAGCTGGCGCGGCTGTATGGCTTCTCCAGGCTGGCGAATGGTCGCCGAGCGGGCCATGCGAGGAATGCACTGGCAAAGCCAAGCAACATCAATGGCAGGTTGAGTGCGTGGCAAAGTGCTGCCAATGCGATCCACGCGGGCCGGGTCTGGAAGGGCGAGTTCGCAGTCGGGTAGACATAAATGTCGCCCTGTCCGATCTCGATGTTCCAACCCCACAAAAGATACGGCTTCTCGATCAGATACCACCTTGCGTAACGCAGAGGGTGTTGAGCAAAGCGTCCAGTCAGTGCCGCTGCGCCCAGGCGCGGATCACTGCGCAGCAGCTGATATTCCGCATCAACCTGGCGCAGCACGACCTGAGCCGGGATGCGTGCGGCGGGAGTGCCCACGGCAGACTGCCGCCACGCGAACTGAAAGTCGGGCCAGCTACCCTGCTCAAGATTCTGCAGCGCGCGAGCCAGTGACGAGCTTTCTGCCGCTGGCGGGGCGATTTGCGCATTTCGGATGGCCCAGGCGCCGGGGAGCAGTATGCAGCCGATAGCCAGCACGATGCAGACCCCCGGACGAGCCAGTCTTCGCCAAGCGAAAAAAATAGCCAGCAGGACGCCGAAAGGGAGCAGCATCGCATTGGTCAGCGAGGCCATCCCGAAGACGACACCAGCAAAGATCGCCCAAAGCCGGCTTTCGCGTCGGAATGCGCTCGCGCACAACAGGGCGGCGAGCACGCACAGGAAACCAAACAAGGTCTCGCTGAGCAGGTAGCTGGTGATGGTGATGCTGTGTGGCCATACAGCCATCAAAACGCCGGCGGCGAAGGCCCAGCGCGATGGCAACCAATACCTGCCCAATTGGGAGGCCAACATGACAGTCAGCGCGCCCAAAAACGCCTGGCATAGCAGCACGGCTGAATACCAAGCATCCCCGTCTCCCAGCCATTTCATCCAGATGGCGAGAAACAGCGGGTAGCCTGGGTCGCGGTAATTGTCCGGATGGATGACCGCAGCTCCCGGGGCGTCCTTGGCAAATACGGCATGCTGGGCGAGGTTCCACGCGTAGGCGACATACTGCGTTGCATCGCCGCGAACTGGTTGCAGCACCAGCGCCGTGCTGACGTAATACCAGCGCAACGCCAAGGCGAGCAGGCTGACGGCGAGCAACGCCAAGGGCCAGCGCCAGCGCTTGCCGGCGGTTGAATCGTTGAACTTCATGATGTGCCTGTAGCTTCGTCTGGAGATCTAGTATGCATGGGCGCGTATGGACGAAGGTATCGCTCCCAAGGGGGGGCGAGTTATGGGGAGCCAGCACATTTTCGACTCGCTACGGACGCGCTCGTGGCACACTCATGACTGCCTTGGGCCTGCTTTGGGGAGGGCAGCCTCTTGTTGATGATGGATAGAGCATGAATCCGGAAGCCTATTTGGAAATGGCGAGCACCGAATCCAGGCATTGGTGGTTCGCCGCACGCAGGGAAATCCTGAGCAGGATCATCGAAGGTCTTGCCTTGCCGCCATCGGCCAGGATTCTCGAGGCGGGTTCTGGCACTGGTGGAAATCTGATGATGCTGTCGGCGTATGGCTTGGTCAGCGCTATCGAGATGGACGAGGGTGCATGTGCAGTCTCCAGGCTAAAAACCGAGGGCCGCTTCGTCATCCGCCAAGGTTGTTTTCCTGACGATGTGCCTTACGAGGGCGAGACCTTCGACCTGATATTCATGGCCGACGTACTCGAGCATGTCGAACGGAATGTCGAGACCCTGGTGGCGCTGCGTCGTATGCTTGCGCCGGGTGGGCGCATGCTGATCACGGTGCCGGCCTACCAATGGCTGTGGAGCCCGCATGATGTCTTCCTCCAGCACACACGGCGCTATACATCGAAAAGTCTGAGGCAGGTGCTGATGCAGGCGGGTTTGAGGGTGGACAGACTGTCCTATTTCAACGCCTTGCTACTGCCGCTGGCGATCCTCGCACGGGTCAAGGACCGCATGATGTGGGGCGGGAAATCGTCCGGGACGACCACTCCACCCGCCTTGGTCAATCGAACACTGTTCTCCATTTTTCGCAGCGAGCGGCGTCTGCTAGGCAGGTTCAATCTGCCTGCGGGCGTTTCCGTGTTGGCCATCGCCCGCGCCGAATGATACCGGTGTTTCATATTCATCCGAAAGCCAGAAGCCACCTAGATGCGTGCGCCAATGCCGCCAAACACGGGTGCTGGCGATGATGATCGTCGGCGTCCAACTTGCCAAAGCGCAGGTCCAGACGTCCACCTCCCCCGTGAGTGGGATCATCAAACGGCGCGCACCGACTGCGATGAAATGGGGTGGCGGAAACTAGCGGCATTAGGGCAGTACACCGATACCCGCCGCAAGCCCGGAGCCGATGTCTGGATGGGTGGTGGCCGCGTTCCAGCGGTTCATGGATCGGTTTTTCTAGGGAACTCGTGGCCGGAATTACCGTTTGCCATGGCATTGGCACGAGCATCTTCATGCGCGTCATCGGTGGACGCCCGTTGTGCTTTCTCGCGGGTCGATGCCTTCCTTTCGGGCGATTGAGCGCGCTATTTGTCTGGCAGTTTGCTTGCGTTCCACCCTCTCCACACTTAACGTCATGCTTTCAGCCAACTGGAAATACTTGTCATGAAACCTCTGATTGCCGCGCTCCTGCTTGCGTTGATGGCTGCGCCTGCATTGGCGGGTGATGTCGTGAACACCAGCTTCGTCAAGGCGCAGGGTTCGCATCCCTTCAACGTGCGCGACCTGGTGATGATGGATCGGATCAGCGACCCGCAGCTGTCGCCGGACGGACGCTATGCCGCGTTCGGTGTGCGCAGCACGGATTACGCCGCCAACAAGGGGATTCATGCGATCCATGTGCTGGATCTGGCGGATGGCGGCAAGCCGGTGAAGGTGGTGGACAAGGGCAGCTCGGCGCGCTGGTCGGCGGATGGGCGCAGCCTGTACTTCATCGCGCCGGCCAAGGGCGTGGCGCAGCTGTGGCGGCTGGACCTGGGTGGCAAGGCCGGCTTGAACCTGGCGAAGCACGCGGCACCGGTGCAGGTCAGCCATTCGGTGCTGGACCTTGGCGGCTACAAGCTGTCACCGGACGGCAAACGCGTGCTGCTGTCGTATGAGGTGTTCACCGATTGCGCCACCCTCGCCTGCACGGAACAGCGGATCAAGGCGCGCGAGCAGGACAAGGCCAGCGGCACGCTGTATACCAAATTGTTCGTGCGGCACTGGGATACCTGGGCCAACGGTCGCCGCAATCAGCTCTTCGTGGCCAGCTTCGACGGCAAGGGCCGGCTGCCGGCCGAGCCAAACCTGCTCAGTCGCGGCATCGACGGCGACGTGCCGAGCAAGCCGTTCGGCGATGAGGGCGAGTTCTCGTTCGCGCCGGACGGCAGGACGGCTTATTTCGATGTGCGCATCGCCGGCACCACCGAGCCGTGGTCGACCAACTTCGACGTCTACAGCGTGCCAGTGGATGGTTCGGCTGCACCGAAGAACCTGACCGGCGAGAACAAGGCCTGGGATGCGGATCCGGTGGCGTCGCCGGACGGCAGGACGCTGTACTACCTGGCAATGAAGACGCCGGGCTTCGAGGCCGATCGCTTCGCGATCATGGCGCTGGACCTGGCGACCGGGGCGAAGCGTGAGGTCGATCCGACGTGGGATCAGTCGGCCGGCGGGCTCACGCTATCCGCTGATGGCAAGACGCTCTACACCACGACCGACGACAACGGCCAGCATCCGCTGTTCGCGATAGACGCGGCCAGCGGCAAGGTGACCCAGTTGGTCGGCGACGGCACAGTGGCTGGCTATTCGTTTGCTGCCGGCAAGCTGTTGCTGGCGCGCGACGACCTGAAACGGCCGGCCGATCTGTATCTGGCACAAGCCGATGGCCGCGACCTGAAACAGGTCACCCACTACAACGCGGCCGACCTGAAGAACGCCAGGGTTGGCGACTTCGAGTTCTTCGACTTCAAGGGTTGGCACGACCAGAGCGTACAGGGCTACGTGGTGAAGCCGGTCGGCTACCAGCCGGGCAAGACCTATCCGGTGGCCTTCATCATCCATGGTGGCCCACAGGGTGCGATGACCAACGGCTGGAGCTACCGCTGGAATCCGCAGACCTATGCCGGCCAGGGGTTTGCGGTGGTGACGATCAATTTCCACGGCTCCACCGGCTACGGACAGGCCTTCACCGATGCGATCTCCGGCGACTGGGGCGGCAAGCCGCTGGAGGATCTGAAGCTGGGCTGGAAGGCGGCGCTGGACAAGTACAGTTTCCTCGACGGCCACCGGGCCTGCGCGCTGGGCGCCAGCTACGGCGGCTACATGACGTACTGGATCGCCGGGGTGTGGAACCAGCCGTGGAAATGCCTGATCGACCATGATGGCGTGTTCGATACGCGTGCGATGTATTACGACACCGAGGAGCTGTGGTTCGAGGAGAAGGAGAATGGCGGCACTCCGTGGGAGCACCCCGCCAATTACGAGAAGTTCAACCCGGTCAACCACGTCAAGGACTGGCGCGTGCCGATGCTGGTGGTGCACAGCGGCGATGATTTCCGCATCCCGATCACCCAGGGTCTTGGCGCGTTCACCGTGTTGCAGCGCCGCGGCATCCCCAGCGAATTCCTGACTTTCCCGGACGAGAACCACTGGATCCTGAAGCCGCACAACAGCGTGCAGTGGCATGACACGGTGAATGCGTGGCTGAAGAAGTGGACGGCAACGGATAGGCCGCAAGCCGCCTCGAACTGAGGTGGGTTGATGCCCTCGAACGGCGGCCCGAGGGCCGCCGTTTTTTGTTGTGTGTGGGACTTTGCGCCAAGAGCATCGCGACTGAAGTCGCTCCTGCAACACCCTCAAATCCGGTGATTCTGTGGGAGCGACTTCAGTCGCGATGCCTTTTCCTTTCGACGCTCACCCATAAACGTTATCGCGGTCAACGAACCATGCGTCCCAATACGGATAGTCCATCGGGTCGCGCACTAGGCCGGCACGCACCGGATTGGCGATGATGTAGCGGGCTGCTTTTTCGACAGATTCGTCCCGACGCAGCGCGTGATCATGGAACCCTTTCTCCCAGAGTCTTCCTTCAAAGGGGCATTGTTGTTTGACGCGGCGAGCGGTGCCCCCCCTTGATGCGTTGCATGGTTGCCGGCAGGTTGGCGCCATCGCCCAGTTCGACCAGTCCATGCCAGTGATCAGGCATCAATACCCAGCATGGGCAGCGACTGGGAATCCAGAGCTCTGCATGGTTCATTGCGCGAGCTGTCGCTCGTGCCAGTTCGCAGTCAAGAAAACGAGCTTGCCGATTTCGGGTAACTGTAGTGATCAGGTACAACTGACAGGGGACGGATCGCCGACCGTTTCGCAGCTGTCGATAGCCGAGCGTGGGGATAGATGACATGTCTGTAATCTGCATGACCACGATCCGGGTGTCATGCAGCGAGGGCTCGCCGGGGTGTAGTCGGGGCAGGGCTCTTGAGGTAGGGCATCGCGACTGAAGTCGCTCCCACAGGGCTGTCGCCAATCGGTGGGAGCGGTTTCAGCCGCGATGTTCCCTGGTGGGTGTTCCGAACAGCCTTCGCGACTGAAGTCGCTCCTACAGGGTGTGCCCTTGCACGGATCTGCTCAGAACCACTTGGCCCGCTTCAGCCCGGCATAAATGCCACCTACGACCAGCACCATCACGGTGATCATGGCCGGATAGGCCCATGGTTTGCTGAGCTCGGGCATGTGCTGGAAATTCATGCCGTACCAGCTGGTGAGCAGGGTCGGGGCGGCGAGCATGGCGGCCCAGCCGGCAAGTTTCTTCATTACCTCGTTCTGGCCGAAACTGACCAGCGAGAGGTTGACGCTGATCGCGGCGGCGAGCATCTCGCGCATCGCGCCGATCGATTCGTTGACCCGGAACACGTGGTCGTAGACATCGCGGAAGTAGGCGCGCAATTCGTCGGTAATCAGGTGCGGGTGCAGCCGCACCAGCTGGCTGATGATGTCCTGCAGCGGCGCAACGGCGAGGCGCAGCGTCATCAGGTCGCGCTGCATGTTGTACAGCCGGCGTATCGTGCCGCGATTGAAGGTCTCCGCGAAGATGTCCTGCTCGAGCTGCTGCAGTTCCTCGCGGAAATCGCGCACGATCGGCAGCAGGTTGTCGACGATGAAATCGAGCACGCCATACAGGCCGTAGCTGGGCCCGTGGGCCAGCAACTCCGGTGTGTGTTCGCAGTTGCGTCGCGCCGGCGCATAGGACAGCGAGGCGCCGTGCCGGATCGTGACCAGATAGCGCGGTCCGAGAAAGATGTGGGTTTCGCCGAACTCCAGCTGGCCCTCGATCAGCTGGGCGGTCTGTACCACCAGGAACAGCGAGTCGCCGTAGGTTTCCAGCTTGGTACGCTGGTGCGCGTTGTGGGCGTCCTCGATCGCCAGGTCGTGCAGGCCGAATTCTTCCTGCAACTTTTCCAGCAGGGGTTCGTCCGGCTCATGCAGGCCGACCCAGACGAAGGTATCCGGCTCCGCCAGCACGTCGCTGATCGCGTCGAGACTGATCTCGCCGATCCGGTTGCCATCGCGGTGATAGGCGATGCAGTTGACCACCATCGGCTGGTCGGCAGTCGACGATACGGCAGGTGGCGGCGTGATCAGATTCATGTGCGCATGATGCCCCGCGCCGGAAGGCGGGGCAATTGCGTCTTGTCATGGAATCGGCCGGGTCGGCCGGTCGTCGTGCCACCATCCGGAAATCCTCCGGCGTGTTTGCTGCTATCGGCGGCGCATGCCCGAGGCCAGGGTCAGCCAGCAGGGCAGGGCGAACAGCAGCCACGGCTGGTTCTGCTGCACGGTGCCGGGCAGCAGGTGCAACAGCACGGCGATCATGACCGCGAGCAGCTGCACGGCGATCACGCCATCCGTGAAGCGCGAGGCGGCCAGGCCGCGACGGGATCGCCACAGTGCCGGCAGCAGCAGGAACGCGAGCGGACTGAACAGCAGCAGGTTGGCGTTGGCCCAGGCGGCATGGTGGCTGGTCAGCGTCCACAGGACCAGCAGCACGAGTCCGACGAAGCCGGCCGAGAGCAGATAGACGGTGGCGAGCAGGACGTATCCGATGGGCCACCAGCGTCGCGTCGCCACGATCGATCCGCCGACCAGGAGGCCGGCCAGGGTCAGTGGCAGGCGCAGGTCGGGCGCAGAGGGGGGCGGGACCTCCAGCCGATTCGGCGAGACGAGCCGCTCGTTCTGCACCAGCGGCTGCCGTCCGCCGTGACCATTCGACACGCTTGCTTCGCGCAACCGGGTCTGCAACACCTCGGGCAGAAAGCTCTCCTGCCAGGCATTCAGCGGCCGGTCGGCATACGGTCCCAACCCCAGATCCAGCACCAGCATCAGCCAGGGCTGCGCACTCATCAGGCGCACGGTCTGCTGGCGGTAGGTCATGCCGCCGGGGCGGGCGTCGAGCTGGGTTTTCAGGATGCCGCCGAGCGCCTTGTCCAGCGCGTCGCGAACCCGGGTGGTGCAATTGTCGACGTAATAGTCGTAGTGGTAGCCGGCGTTTTCCGGGCGCAGATTCCACAGCAGGAAATCGCGCAACGCGGCGGCCTGCCCGGCGGTGAACGCGAGCCGTTGGCGGGTGACCGAGCGGCCGCTTTCGACGTAGAACCTTTCGTCGTAGGCGCTGGGGTCGGCGTCCATCAGGTAGTGCATGCGGCCGCGAGCGAAGTTGAGGAAGAAGTTCGCCTCGTTGAAATCGAACACGCCGTAGTTGAAGTTGATCGCCTCGCCCGAGACGCTGTCGCGCAGCTCGATCGCATCGTGGCCGAAGCGCTCCCAGTACGTTTCACCGGGGCCGTAGGTGATCAGCGATACCTCGAGGTTGGCGCCGGGCGCATTGGCGACACTGGCATGGGCTGGCTGCACAAGGAGCAGCCATGCCAGCAGAGCAAGAAACGTGAATCCGACGTAACGCATGAATACCGCCTGGTCGAGGTGCCGGTTGGTCCGGTGGGGGAGTCGCTCCCACCACATCAGCGTTGACGCACCATGCGGAACTGCTGCACGCGACGATCGTCGGCTTCGGTGACGTGGAACAGGTAGTCGCCGATGGCGACTTCTTCGCCGACCTCGGGCAGGTGACCGAATTCGGACGTGACCATGCCACCGACCGTGTCGTATTCCTCGTCGGAGAATTCGGCGCCGGTCAGTTCGTTGAAATCCTCGATCGGAGTCAGCGCGCTGACCAGCCACTCGCCGCCGGGCTGTTCGTGCATCAGCTCGGGTTCTTCCTCGTCGTCGTGTTCGTCGTCGATCTCGCCGACGATCTGCTCGAGTACGTCCTCGATGGTGATCAGGCCGGCCACGCCGCCGTATTCGTTGACCACCAGCGCCATGTGATTGCGGCTGAGGCGGAATTCTTCCAGCAGCACGTTCAGGCGCATCGATTCGGGAATCAGCACGGCCGGCCGCAGGATCGTGCGGATGTCGAAATGCTCGGCTTCACCGAAGAATTTCAGCAGGTCCTTGGCCAGCAGGATGCCCAGGATCTCGTCCTTGTCCTCGCCATGCACGGGGAAGCGCGAGTGACCCGATTCCACCACCACGGCAAGCAGGTCGGGCAGCGGCGATTCGACCGCCAGCATCACGATCTGGGCTCGCGGCACCATCACGTCGTCCACGCTCAGTTCGGTGACCTTGATCGCGCCCTCGACCATGGTGAGCGTGTCGGCGGACAACAGCCCGTTGGACTGGGCGGAGCGCAACTCCTCGAGCAGTTCGCTGCGGTTGCGTGGCTCGCCGGAGAACATGTGGCCCAGCCGATCCCACCATGTTCGGTGTGCCGGGCCGCTGGTACTGCCAGGGTCGTCGTTCATTACTCTTTGCGATTCAGCCCAAGCGGGCGGAACATCGATTCTAGCGGAAAAATTCTGACGCTTCAGAGCGTCAGCGCGCAGATACGCCGACCGTGTCCGCCGGTGGGGTAGCCGGGGAGCCCGCCTGAACGTCCACCCGCAGTCGAACGAGACGCATGGGGTCGCGCCGGTCAGGCATACGGATCGGCGATGCCGAGGCCGGCCAGGATGCGGGTTTCCAGCGCTTCCATCGCTTCGGCCTCGGCTTCGTCCTGGTGATCGTAGCCAAGCAGGTGCAACACGCCGTGGATGGTCAGATGGGCCCAGTGCGCGCGCGGCGACTTGCCCTGTTCGGCGGCCTCGCGCTGCACGACGGGGGCGCAGATTGCCAGGTCGCCGATCAGCGGCAAGGCGGCGCCGGACGGCAGTTCGGCAGGGAACGACAGTACGTTGGTCGCGTAGTCCTTGCCGCGATAATCGCGGTTGAGTGCGCGGCCCTCGTCGGCGTCGACGATCCGGATCGACAGTTCCGCCGGCTTGCGTCGCCGGGCACCCCGCAGGGCCGCGTCCACCCAGCGCCGGAAGCTGATGGACGAGGGCAGGCCGGCGCGTGGCACGACGTATCCGACATGCACCACATGGTTCGACTGCGGCGATGCCAGTGGGAGCGACTTCAGTCGCGATGCCTCTGCTCGGGAAGCTGTCGCGGCTGAAGCCGCTCCCACAGGGGCGCGAGATCGCCGGTTCATTGCCCCTCCTCGGCCTTCTGTTCGAACGCCTCGTAGGCGCGCACGATCTTCGCCACCAGCGGATGGCGCACCACGTCGCGCGAGGTGAAGAAAGTGAAGCTGATGCCGCTGACGCCGCGCAGTACCTCGACCGCCTGGCGCAGTCCCGAGCGGGTGTTGCGCGGCAGGTCGACCTGGGTGACGTCGCCGGTGATCACCGCCACCGTGCCGAAACCGATGCGGGTCAGGAACATCTTCATCTGTTCGACGGTGGTGTTCTGCGCTTCGTCGAGGATCACGTACGAATCGTTGAGGGTGCGCCCGCGCATGTAGGCCAGCGGGGCGATCTCGATCACGTTGCGCTCGATCAGCTTGGCGACTTTCTCGAAGCCGAGCATCTCGTACAGTGCGTCGTACAGCGGGCGCAGGTAGGGATCGACCTTCTGCGACAGGTCGCCGGGCAGGAAGCCGAGCTTTTCGCCGGCCTCCACGGCCGGGCGCACCAGCAGCAGGCGCTGCACGCGGTTGGCCTCCAGCGCCTCGACCGCGCTGGCCACGGCCAGATAGGTCTTGCCGGTGCCGGCCGGACCCACGCCGAAGTTGATGTCATGGCTGGCGATCGCGTGCAGGTAGCGCGCCTGGTTCGCGCCGCGACCCTTGATCAGGCCGCGCTTGACCTTGATCACGACTTCCTGGGTGCCTTCGACCGCCGCCTCGGTGATCGCGTCGATGCCGGATTCGGCCAGCACCAGGTTGATCTTCGCACCGCTCAGCGACTCGTCCCCGGCGCTGGCATACAGCGTGCGCAGCACCTTCTCGGCGGCCCGCGTGACGGCGTCTTCTCCGATCACCTGGAACAGGTTGCCGCGGTGGTTGATCTCCACGCCGAGGCGCAGTTCGACCTGGCGCAGGTGTTCGTCGAACGGCCCGCACAGGTTGGCGAGGCGGGCATTGTCTTCCGGGTCGAGCGCGAAGTCGCGCTGGTTCAGTTCGCTCATAAGCCGACTAGGTTAACGCGCGCCCGGTAGCGGAGCCACTGCTGTCGTCGGTGCTGCCCCGTGTGCCTTGGCGTGGGCATCGGGTCACCCGTGGCCATTGCATTAAATTAATCATTGAATTAATTTAAGCGCATGACCGGACCCGAGCCATCCCGCAAGTCCTCACGAAGCCGCGGGGCAGGTCGCCCCAGCGGCGACGAGCGCGACCTGCGCGAGCGTCTGCTCGACGTGGCGGCCGCGCTGTTCGCGCGCACGGGCATCGAAGCCACCTCGTTGCGCGCGATCGCCACCGAGGCCCGGGTGACCCCGGCGATGCTGCACTACTACTTCGGCGACAAGGCTCGCTTCACCCAGGCGCTGATCGAGGAGCGCCTGCTGCCGGCGGTGGCGCCCCTGCGCGCGCACCTGGAACGGGCCGGCGACGATCCGCGGGCACTGGTCGAGGCGTTTGCGCGCGGGGTCGGCGAGATCGTCGCGCGCAACCCGTGGCTGCCGCCGCTGTGGGTGCGCGAGGTGTTGTGCGAGGGCGGTTCGCTGCGCGAGCTGATGTTCAGCCGGATCGTGCCGAACCTGCCGCAGATGCTGGCGCAGCGTTTCGCATCGGCCCAGGCCAGGGGGCTGCTCAATGCGGCGCTCGACCCGCGGCTGCTGGTCGTTTCACTGGTCGGCCTGACCCTGTTCCCTGCCGCTGGCGCGCCGATCTGGCGGCACGCCTTCGGTGCGGAAGAGCTTGATGCGGATGCACTGCTCAACCATACGCTGGCGCTGCTGGATCATGGCGTGGGCGCGGCTGAATCGGGAGACTCTTCATGATCATCGCGGGAAACTTCGGCCGTGTCCTCGCTCTCGTCGTGCTGGCCACGGCGGCGCTGTCGGGTTGCAGCAAGGCGCCACCGCAGGCGCTGGGCACCCTGGAATACGACCGCATCACCCTGCCGGCGGTGGTGGCGGAACGGATCGTTGCAATCGACGTGCACGAGGGCGAGCGCGTCACCGCCGGGCAGACCCTGCTGCAACTGGACGAGGCGCAGACCCGGGCTGGGTTGGCCGCGGCCCTGGCCCAGGCGCAACAGCAGCAGGACGTCCTGACCGAACGGGTGAACGGTCCCCGCAGCGAGGATATCGCCCAAGCCCGGGCGAGCCTGGCGGCTGCCCTGGCGCAGGCGCGGGAGACGCGTGCGTACTACCAGCGATTGCAGGCGCTGAAGACCCGCAACTACGTGGCCGCGGATGATCTCGACCGTGCCCGCGCCGCCGCGGGTAGTGCCGACGGCCAGGTGGCGGCAACGAGGGCGGCGCTCGACCTGCTGCTGCACGGAACCCGTCCGGAGCAGGTCGCCCAGGCACGCGCCGCGCTGGCGGCGGCGCGGGCGCAGGCCGAGGCCGACCGTGTGCTGCTGGGGAAATTGCATGTGGTGGCACCGCGCGCGGGGGTGGTCGACAGCCTGCCGTACCGGCTCGGCGATCAGGCACCGGTCGGCGCGCCGCTGGCCATCCTGCTGGTCGGCGACGCGCCGTACGCACGCATCTACGTGCCGGTGCAGCAACGGGCGAACGTGCACGTGGGCGACAAATTGCAGGTGTTCGTGGGCGACCGCAAGCAACCCTACGCGGGCAAGGTGCGGATGCTGCGCAGCGAGCCGGACTTCACCCCTTATTACGCGCTGATCGGCGATGACGCGGCCCGCCTGAGCTACCTGGCCGAGGTGTCGCTTGGCCCGGACGCGGCCACCCTGCCTGCCGGCCTGCCGGTCAGGGTCGAGTTCGCCGGGAGCGGCAAATGAAGGGGGAGGGCGCCGCCGTTGCGATCCGGGCGCACGGGCTGACCCGCCGCTTCGGTGACCTGGTGGCGGTCGATCATGTCGACCTGGAAGTGCCGTCGCGGCAGGTCTACGGCTTTCTCGGGCCGAACGGTTCGGGCAAGTCCACCACGATCCGCATGCTCTGTGGCCTGCTGACTCCGAGCGCAGGCGAGATCGAGGTGCTGGGTTTGCGCATTCCCGCGGAAGCCGAGGCGCTGCGTTCCCACATTGGCTACATGACCCAGAAATTCTCGCTGTTCGAGGATCTCACCGTGCGCGAAAACCTGGAGTTCCTGGCCGCGATCCAGGGCGTGCCGCGCCAGCGCACGCGGGCCCGCATCGACGAACTGGTCGAGCAATATCATTTCGGCGATCTGCAGAAACAGCTCGCCGGCACGATGAGCGGCGGACAGAAACAGCGCCTCGCGCTGGCCTGCGCGGTGATCCACGAGCCCGAGTTGCTGTTCCTGGACGAGCCGACCAGTGCGGTCGATCCCGAATCGCGCCGCGACTTCTGGGAGAAGCTGTTCGAGCTGGCCGACGCCGGCACCACGTTGCTGGTCTCCACCCACCTGATGGACGAGGCCGAGCGTTGCCACCGGCTGGCGATTCTCGATCACGGGGTGCTGGTCGCCGACGGCACGCCGCACGAACTGACCGCCCGGCTGAGCCGGCGCACGTTCATGGTCGAGGCGGCCGATCCGCGGCGCGCGCAAAAACGGATCGTCGATCTGCCGGGGGTGCTCAGCGTCGCCCAGGTCGGCAACAGCCTGCGCGTGCTGATGGACGAGCCCGCAGCCGACGGCGAGGGCGCGGAACATACCTGCCGGGTCATCGACGATGCCTTGTCCGGGGCCGGTCAGCAGGCAACCACCGTGGCGGTGCAGGCGAACCTCGAGGACGTGTTCGTCGCGTTCACCCGCCACGATGCAGATCAGCGGCAGCAGGCGGCATGAACTGGCGCCGGCTCTGGGCGATCGTGATCAAGGAGCTGCGGCAGCTGAGCCGCGACCGCATCACGCTGGCGATGGTCGTCGGCATCCCGGTGATCCAGCTGGTGCTGTTCGGCTACGCGATCAACCTGAATTTGCGCGGGCTCGATGCCGGCATCGTGGATCAGGCCAACAGCGCCGGTTCGCGGGCGCTGGTGATGGACATGCTGGCCACCGACGTGGTCTCACCGGTGGCCCACGCCGATACTCCGCAGCAGCTGATGGCGATGATCCGTCGCGGCCAGATCAGCATCGGCATCGTGGTGCCGGCGGATTTCGAGCGTCGCCGCATCGACGGCCGCCAGGTGGCCCAGATCCTGGTCGATGGCAGCGACAGCACGGTGCAGGTGGCGGCGGCCCAGCTTGCGCAGACCCCGCTGGACAGCGCTGCGCCGGATACGCGCGCGCCGGCCACCAGCACGCCGATGCAGCCGCGGATCAGCGTGGTCGGCTTCTACAATCCGCAGCGCCGCTCGGCGATCAACATCGTGCCCGGTCTGATCGGCGTGATCCTGACCATGACCATGGTGTTGTTCACCGCCATCGCGATCGTGCGCGAGCGCGAGCGCGGCAACATGGAGCTGCTGATCGCCACCCCGCTGACCAGCGCCGAGCTGATGGTCGGCAAGGTGCTGCCGTATGTGGTGATCGGGCTGGTACAGACCACGGTCATCCTGGCGCTGGGCATCTGGCTGTTCCAGGTGCCGATTCGTGGCAGCGTGCTGGACGTCTACCTGGCCACCGGCCTGCTGATCCTGGCCAATCTCTCGCTGGGCCTGTTGATCTCGAGCCGGGCCCAGTCGCAGTTCCAGGCGATGCAGATCACCTTCTTCGTGTTCCTGCCGTCGATCCTGCTGTCGGGTTTCATGTTCCCGTTCGCCGGCATGCCGAAGCTGGCGCAATGGCTTGCCGAAGTGCTGCCGCTGACCCATTTCCTGCGACTGATCCGCGGCGTGATGCTGCGCGGCGCGAGCCTGTGGGAGTTGTGGCCCGACGGGCTGGCGCTGCTCGCATTCATCGTGGTGATGATGACCGCCGCGATCCTGCGCTTCCGCAAGCGGCTGGATTGATATTGCTGTGGGAGCGACTTCAGTCGCGATGCCTGACTTGTCGGAGAGCTATCGCGGCTGAAGTCGCTCCCACAGGGGTTTGCGTCAGGCAGCTTCTTCAGCCGCCAGCTTCACCCGTCCGCGCAACGAGTTGCTCATCGCCTCGGTGATCAGCACGTCGACGAAATGGCCGATCAGGCGCGGGTGGCCGGCAAAGTTGACGAAGCGCATGTTCTCGGTGCGCCCGGTCAGCTCGCTGGCGTCGCGGGTGCTGGGCTTTTCCACCAGCACGCGCTGCACGCTGCCGATCATCGACTGGCTGATCTTCTTCGCGTTGGCGTTGATCGCCGCCTGCAGCCGCATCAGGCGATCGTGCTTTTCCGTCGCCGGGGTGTCGTCGGCGAGGTTCGCGGCCGGCGTGCCGGGACGCGAGGAGAAGATGAAGGAGAAACTCTGGTCGAAGCCGATGTCCTCGATCAGTTTCATGGTCTTGCCGAAGTCCTCCTCGGTCTCGCCAGGGAAACCGACGATGAAGTCCGACGACACGCAGATGTCCGGGCGCACCGCGCGGAGCTTGCGGATCTTCTGCTTGAATTCCAGCGCGGTGTAGCCGCGCTTCATCGCGCTGAGGATGCGGTCGGAGCCGGCCTGCACCGGCAGGTGCAGGTAGTTCGCCAGCTGTGGCACGTTGGCGTAGGCCTCGATCAGCGAGTCGGAGAACTCCAGTGGATGCGAGGTGGTGAAGCGGATCCGGCCGATGCCGTCGATCTGGGCGATCGCATGGATCAGCACCGCGAGGTCGGCGATGCCGCCGTCGTGGGTGGGGCCGCGGTAGGCGTTGACGTTCTGGCCCAGAAGATTGACCTCGCGCACGCCCTGGGCGGCCAGCTTGGCCACTTCCACCAGCACGTCGTCGAACGGACGGCTGAGTTCCTCGCCACGGGTGTACGGCACCACGCAGTAGCTGCAGTACTTCGAGCAGCCTTCCATGATCGAGACGAACGCGGTCGGGCCTTCGGCGCGCGGCTCGGGCAGGCAGTCGAATTTCTCGATCTCGGGGAAGCTGATGTCCACCTGCGGCTTGCCGCTGGCGCGCTGCCTGTCGATCAGCTCCGGCAGGCGGTGCAGGGTCTGCGGACCGAACACCAGGTCGACGTAGGGCGCGCGCTTGACGATCGCCTCGCCTTCCTGCGAGGCCACGCAGCCACCCACGCCGATCAGCACCGGCTTGCCGTCCTTCTTGTGCTGCTTCCAGCGACCGAGCTGGCTGAACACCTTCTCCTGCGCCTTCTCGCGAATCGAGCAGGTGTTGATCAGGATCACGTCCGCCTCGGATTCATCCAGGGTCAGTTCCATGCCGTGCGACGCCTTCAGCACGTCGGCCATCTTGGCCGAGTCGTACTCGTTCATCTGGCAGCCGTGGGTCTTGATGAAGAGTTTGCCGCTCATGGCGTGGGTACCGTGGTTCGTGAAGCAGGAGGTGCGATCCGCTGAACCGTGCAGTTTACCCGGGCGACGGCCGACTCGCCAGTTGATCGGCAAGGCAGATCAAGCACTTGCGGCGGGCGGGCGGCGGTGGAGCGGGCCTTCCCGATCGGCTTCCGGGCCGGAAGCGAGGCGGAGGGCGGTGCTGTTCCCGCTTCGCGTCGGGCGAGAGGAAACGCTGCGTGGTGCACGAAACGACCGCCGCACACTTGGCGTGGGCGGCGCATGGCGGCACACTGCGTCCCATGTTCGACGTCGCAAGCCAAGGGGGAAGCGTCGATCGGCCTGCCGGGGGCTTCCCATTACGTTCGATCCTGTCCTGGGTCGTGCTGGGTTGTGCCTTTCTGTGGTGGCCGGCTGCGCGAGCGGGTGTCCTGTATCGGTGCACCGGCGCCAGCGGGGAGGCGGTGTTCAGCAGCAGCAAGGCGGGCTACCACGGCTGCAAGGCGATCAGTACCTATGCCGCGCCGACGCGGCACCAGCGGACGCCGCCAGCGGCGCGGGCCTCGCTGACCGGTGTCACGGGTTCGGTCGCGACCACGGCGCGCGATCTGACGTCGCGCGGCAACGAATCGACCTCGCTGACCCGTGTGCGCGGCACCGTCGAGACCAGCGCGCAGCGAGTGGGTGAGATGCCGGAACCACAAGCGTCGCTGGCAGCGGTGCGCGGCGCGGCCGAGACCACCGCCAGACTTCCGCTGGCGGCTGCGGCCGCCGGAACGCCAGGTCAATGGCTCTATCGCGAATCGCACGATGCGCCGGCACCGGCGGCGCCGCTAGCCAGTGCGTCGGCCGACCGGGTCCTGCGGGGCGCGGTCTACCGCATCGTGCGTGCGGATGGCAGCGTGGAGTACACCAATTTGCGTCCCGCCCGCCAGCGGGGGCGGGCGGTCACCATGTTGTTCACTTACATCGCGACCTGTGCTGCCTGCGATGTCCATTCGACGATCCGCTGGGGCCGCGTTTCGCTCAATCTCAACGCGTACGCCGACACCATCCGCGCCGCCAGCCTCGAATATGGCGTCGACGAGGCCTTCCTGCGCGCGATCATCCATGCCGAGAGCGCGTTCAATCCGCGCGCGCTGTCACTCAAGGGCGCGCAGGGACTGATGCAGCTGATGCCGGCCACGGCCAGCGACATGGGCGTGCTGGACGCGTTCGACTCCGCCCAGAACATTCGCGGCGGAGCGCGTTACCTGAGTCTGTTGCTGCACGATTTCAACGGCAACGAACGACTGGCCGCGGCCGCCTACAACGCCGGTCCCGGTGCGGTGCAGCGTTACAAGGGGGTGCCGCCCTATGCCGAAACCCAGGTGTATGTGGAACGGGTGGACACCCTGCGCAAGCGCTATGGCGCGGTGATCCATCCACCGCTGGCCTCGCGCGGACCCGGTTGAATCCCGTCGCGCCGTTGCCGGGGTCAGCACCCGGGCGGTGCACCTCAATCGTTCAGACTGGGACCGGCGTTCATCAATGGCCGTTGCGCCAGGGTGACCTCGAGATGGAACGGGCTGCCGTTGCGCAATCCGGAAACCTCCACCTTGCTGCCGGGCTTGAGCGCCGCTTCGCGCCGACGCAGGTCGGCGGGGTCGAGGATGTCGTCGTCGCCGATACGCAGCAGGATGTCACGGGGCTTGATCCCGGCCTGCGCGGCGGGGCCGCCGGGATAGATCGCGGTGACCTGCGCACCGCGCGCCGCCGCGGGCAGGCCGCTGTCGGCAGCCACCGGCACGAACGCGTAGTCCGCGCCGATCCAGCCACGCACCACATGGCCGGTGCTGATGATCTGGTCCAGCACCTTCTTGGCGGTGCCCACCGGGATGGCAAAGCCGATGCCTTCGGCGCCTGCGGCCTTGCCGATCAGCAAGGTGTTGATGCCGACCAGCTCGCCCGCGGTATTGACCAGCGCCCCACCCGAGTTGCCCAGGTTGATGGCGGCGTCGGTCTGGATGAAATCCTCGGCGCTGGAGCTGTTCAACTGCCGCCCGATCGCGCTGACGATGCCCATCGTCACGGTCTGGTTGAGGCCGAGCGGGTTGCCGATCGCCAGCACCACGTCGCCGGGACGCAGTGGCGTCTTGTCGGCCAGGTGGATCACCGGCAGGTTGCTGGCGTCGATCTTCAGGACCGCCAGGTCGGACTCCTCATCCGCCCCGACCAGGGTGGCCTTGGCGATGCGCCCGTCGTACAGCAGCACCTGGATGTCGGCGGCGTGGGCGATCACATGATTGTTGGTCAGCACGTAGCCCTGGCCCTGCGCGCTGACGATCACGCCCGAGCCGAGCGTCTGCTCGCGGTGCTGGTAGATGGTCGGCTGGCCGCCGAAAAGCTGCTGCAGCACCGGGTTGTCGTACATCCGCAAGGCCTGCTCGGTGACGATCTTGTTGGCGTAGATGTTCACCACCGAGGGCGCCGCGGCGGCCACCGCATCCGCGTATGAGACCGGACCATTGCCGGCATGGACCTCGCTGGCAGGCGGAGCGGCGGGCGCGCTCAGTCCGAAGCGTGCGCGCAGGCGTTCTCCACTGCCGGGCCAGAGCAGGCCGACCACGAAGGCCATCGCCAGTCCGAGAATGGCGAAGCGGGCGATGAACAGGAGCGTGCCGGCGGCATGTTTCATGTCGAAAGGGAGGCGTTCCGGCAAGTCGTGACTAAATGTTGCGGCGAATGGCTCTCGCCCGGATCGTTTATTGTACGGGGCTGGCCCTGACGCTACACTAACGCGATTTTTACGGGGCCCCAAACCCCACCCCAGAATGACATTGCAAATACGCAAGTACCGGAGAGCCTGATGGCGAACGAAGTCGTCGATCACGGCCGCCGCCGCTTCCTTACAGCAACCACCGCGGTGGTTGGTGGCATAGGAATCGTGTCGGCAGCTGTGCCCTTCATCAAGTCGTGGGAACCCAGCGCGCGTGCCAAGGCCGCTGGTGCTCCGGTTACACAGTCGCTGAAAAAGATCGAGCTCGGTCAACAGCTGATCGTGGGCTGGCGCAGCCTGCCGGTGTTCATCGTCAATCGAACCCCGGAGCAGTTGAAGGTATTGCCGGCGCAGGATCCGCGTCTGGTCGATCCCAAGTCCCTGATGGACCAGCAGCCGAAATACGCGCAGAACGGTACCCGCTCGATCAAGCCCGAGTGGCTGGTGATGATCGGCATCTGCACCCACCTGGGCTGCGTTCCCGATTTCAAGGGGGAGATCAAGCCGGAGCCTTTCGATCCGAACTGGCAGGGTGGCTACTACTGCCCGTGCCACCATTCCCGTTATGACATCGCTGGCCGTGTCTACCAGAATGTTCCGGCGCCGAAGAACATGGTCATACCGCCGTACCACTTCGTCGACGACATGACTGTGCAGATCGGCGTGGATCCACAGGAGGCTGGCTGATGGCCAACGTATTCACGAACATCGGCGATTGGGTCAACGAGCGGGCGCCGGGCATGATGCCGATGTACCGCGCACACATGACCGAGTACTACGCGCCGAAGAACTTCAACCTCTGGTACTACTTCGGTTCGCTGGCGATGCTGGTGCTGGTCAACCAGATCGTTACCGGCATCTTCCTGACCATGAACTACAACCCGAGCGCGGCGGGTGCGTTCGACTCGGTGCAGTACATCATGCGGGACGTGGAGTGGGGCTGGCTGATCCGCTACATGCACTCCACCGGTGCCTCGCTGTTCTTCGTGGTGGTGTTCCTGCACATGTTCCGCGGCATCATCTACGGTTCGTACAAGCGGCCGCGGGAGCTGGTGTGGCTGCTGGGCATGATGATCTTCCTGGCATTGATGGCCGAGGCGTTCATGGGCTACGTGCTGCCATGGGGCAACATGTCGTTCTGGGGTGCCAAGGTGATCATCTCGTTGTTCGGCACGATTCCCTACATCGGCGACACGCTGGTGCAATGGATCATGGGCGACTTCCTGCCCGGTGACGCGACGCTGAATCGATTCTTTGCCTTGCACGTGATCGCGCTGCCGCTGGTGCTGCTGCTACTGGTGGTGCTGCACATCGCCGCGCTGCACGAAGTGGGTTCGAACAACCCGGACGGCGTGGAAATCAAGAAAGGTCCCAAGGGCAACCGTTGGGATGCGCTGAAGCCGGCCGACGGCATTCCGTTCCACCCGTACTACACGGTGAAGGATCTGGTTGGCGTGGGCTTCTTCCTGCTGATCGCCGCGTTCATCATCTTCTTCGCGCCGACGCTGGGTGGCTGGTTCCTGGAGCATGACAACGCGATCCGGGCGAACAATCTGGTGACCCCGGCCGAGATCAAACCGGTGTGGTATTTCACCCCGTTCTACGCGATCGTGCGGATGATCCCGTCCTTCCTCGGCTCGGCCGTGTGGGGCGTGATAGCGATGTTCGGTTCGATCGGCGTGCTGTTCGCGATGCCATGGATCGATCGCGGCAAGGTGAAGTCGATTCGCTATCGAGGTACCGGCTTCAAGGTGGCGTTGGGCATGTTTGTCGTGGCGTTCTTCAGCCTCGGCGCGGTCGGTGCCGGTATCACGGCTGAAGTGATTCCGGAATGGTTCGGCAACGTTGATCTGACGACCTGGGAAAACCTTTTCGGCCGGACCATGACCTTGCTCTATTTCGGCTTCTTCGTCTTCCTCTGGGCCTACACGTATTTCGGCTGGGAAAAGACCAAGCCGGTTCCGGAACGGGTGACCACGCATGACTAACCGGCGGCTGCTAATGAAGCGATACATTTCCATCATCGCGCTGACGTTCGGCCTGCTGCTCGGCGGCGTGTCGGCACATGCCGAAGAAGGCAGCGGGCTGCTCAAGTCCGGCAGCGACGTGCGTGACCAGGCGTCGCTCCAGCGTGGTGCCAAGCTGTTTTTCAACTACTGCGTCGGTTGCCATTCGCTGAAATACATGCGCTATTCGCGGATGGCCGACGATCTGGGCCTGACCGAAAGCGAGGTGATGCAAAACCTCAATTTCACCGGCGCCCGATTCGATGACCCGGTGATCTCGCACATGCCGGCGACACTGGCGAATACCTGGTTCGGCAAGGCTCCGCCGGATCTGTCGCTGGAGGTGGAGGCCAGGGGCACCGATTGGGTCTATACCTACCTCAATTCGTTCTATCTGGACCCGAATAGTCCGATCGGCTGGAACAACACCACGCTGCCGAATGCAGCGATGCCGTTCCCGTTGTGGGAGTTGCAGGGCATGCAGACGGCGGACATGACGCCGGCCAAGGCCGGTGAGGTTCCGGTGGTGGAAAAGCTGGTGTTGTCGCATCCGGGCAAGCTGACCCCCGCCCAGTACCAGCAGGCGACCCGCGACCTGACCAGTTTCCTGGAATATGTTTCCGAGCCAGCGGCCCTGCAGCGGCATTACTACGGCATCTGGGTTCTGCTGTTCCTGGCGTTCTTCACCTTGCTGGCCTCCATGCTCAAGAAGGAGTACTGGAAGGACGTGCACTGAGCCGGATAGCATCATCCGATGGCGGCGGCTGCGAGCCGCCGCCATCGTCTCATCGACAGGGAATCGCGCATGGTTCAAAGTGCCCGTTTGCGTAGCGCACTGACGCTCTACACCACGGCCGATGACGTACAGTGTCATCGTGCGAGGCTGGTGCTGGCAGCGAAGGGGGTCAGCTACGACCGCGTACTGGTCGATCCGGGCAAGCCTCCGGAGGATCTGGTCGATCTCAACCCCTATGCCAGCACACCGACCCTGGTCGACCGCGACTTGACCCTGTTCGATACTTCGGTGGTATGCGAGTACATTGACGAGCGTTATCCGCATCCCCCATTGATGCCGATCGATCCACAATCGCGCGCACGCTTGCGAGTGGCTGCGGTGCGGATCGAGAAGGACTGGTTGCCCGAGTTGGACACGATTCGCAGCGGTGGCCGTGCGGCGGAGGCAGGGCGCAAGCGGTTGCGCGAGCAGTTGCTGTCCACGCTTCCGTTGTTCAAGGCCTCGAAGTTCTTCCTCAGTCCGGAGATGAGTCTGGTCGATTGCCTGGTGGCACCGGTGATCTGGCGACTGCCCTGGTTGGGTGTCGAGCTGGGGCGCGAAGGGAAGCCGATCATCGATTACGGTGAGCGGTTGTTTCACAGTCAGGGTTTTGCGCGCAGCATGACCGATCAGGAAAAGGCGATGCGGCAAGATCATGAGCAAGAATGACGCGGTTCCAATGAGCTCCAATCGTCCGTACCTGTTGCGGGCGATCTACGACTGGATCAGCGACAACAGTCTGACTCCCTATGTGCTGGTCGACGCCGGCTTTGCCGGCGTGCGAGTGCCCCCGCAGGTCATCAAGAACGGTCAGGTGGTGCTGAACCTGGCGATGCGTGCTGTCGCGAATCTGGACCTGGGCAATGAGTGGATCAGTTTCCAGGCACGTTTTTCCGGGGTCAGCCAGACCATCCAGATTCCGGTACAGGCCGTGCTGGCGCTTTATGCGCAGGAAAACGGGCAGGGCATGATGTTCCCGGCCGATGAGGAAGGTGGCGATACGCCTCCCCCGCGGCCCGCACCCGAGCCCGACGAGACGACTCCCGGTGGCGATGGCGACGACAACAAGCCGAAGCGCGGAGCGCCACATCTGAGGGTAGTCAAGTAGCGCACCGCGGCGGCTGATCAGGCTCGCCGGATGCCTCTCACCGGTCAGTGCAGCCGGCGATGGTCCGGGCGGGGGCGAAACGGCAGGATATTGCCACGGGTTGCCGGCAGCGTGACGTCGTCGGGTGCTTCATGCGACAGCAAATCAATGGTCGGCAGACTCAGGCCGCTGAGCGCGTTGCCGACCATCCACAGCCGCCCCGACTCGCGGTCGTGCCCATCGGTACTCACCTCGAAACCGTAGCAGCGCTCGATCATGTGCAAGCCATCGATGCGGCGAAGGCGCATCGCCCGCAGGCCGACCGTTTCGTCCAGTAGCTGCAGGCCATGCTGCTGGCACTGCCGCCGCGCCTCCTGTACCGCGCGCTCGCGCGCCACGCTGAGCTTCAGCCACAGACCCACGATGGCACCCAGCGCCAGCAGCAACAGCAGATCGGAAAGGTCACTCATCCTTGCAGTGTGTGGGCTGTATCGGGCTGGCGCAAGCCGGCTGCCGCTTCAATCCAGTTGCAGGCGCAAAGAAAGGTCGACCGCGTGCACGTGCTTGGTCAGCGCGCCGACCGAGATGAAATCCACGCCGGTGCGGGCAAACTGGCCGATGCTGTGCAGGTCGACATTGCCGGAAACTTCAAGCGGTGCGCGACCGGCCGTGTACCGCACGGCCTCGAGCATCTGTGCCAGTTCGAAATTGTCCAGCATGATCCGGTCGGCGCCGGCATCCAGCGCCTGGGCCAGCTCGTCGAGGTTCTCGACTTCGACTTCGACCAGCAGGTTCGGCTGTTGCCGGCGCGCGGCCATGACCGCGGCGCCGATGCCACCGGCGGCGATGATGTGGTTTTCCTTGATCAGGATCGCGTCGTACAGGCCCATTCGCTGATTGTGGCCGCCGCCGCAGCGCACTGCGTACTTTTGCGCGACGCGCAGGCCGGGGATGGTCTTGCGGGTATCCAGTACGCGTACGCTGGTACCGGCCACGGCAGCCACATATTCAGCCGTGACGGTAGCGGTGGCGGAAAGCAGCTGCAGGAAGTTCAGCGCCGCGCGCTCCGCGGTGACCAGTGAACGTGCGTGGCCTGAGAGGCGGCAGATCACCGTATCGGCATCGACCCTTTCGCCGTCGTGGAACAGCCATTCGATCTGCACCGCCGGATCGAGCCGGCGAAAGCAGGCATCGAACCAGGCGCTTCCGGCGATTATTGCCGGATCGCGACAGGTCAGTACCGCGTGGGCGTGCGCCTCGACCGGCAGCAATCCGGCGGTGGCGTCGCCGCTGCCGAGATCTTCGGCAAGGGCGCGTTCGACGTCGATGGCGATATGGGCGGCATCCGGCCGCGCAAACGATGGAGCCTGGCTCATTCAGTGTCCGTGGACGGCGTGGCTGCAGATTCCGGCTGGCTCAGCTTGCCGACGATCGCGCTCATGGCGCGATCGAACAGCGCGTTGGCAGCCAGCACACGGGCCTGGCCCTCGGCGAACAGGATGGCGAGCTCCTGCGGTGCGTAATCGGCCACCTTCAGGCCGCGCCGATTGACGAACAGGTAACGGCCACTCATCGGGCTGATCCACGACAGCTTGGCACGGGTCATCGGTTCATCGGCTAGGCAGAATTCCAGCCAGTTGCCCGGTTGCAGGGCCTGCACCTTGTGCCATTCCGGACTGTCCGGCGGTACCTCGACGGTTTCTTCCTCGGGGATCTCATCCGGTGCGGGGCTACTGTCGATGACCGGCTGGATGCTGTCGGGTATCGCCAGCATGGCCGCGTCCTCTTCGATCGTGACGACCTCGGATTCTTCCAGCGTCTCACCGAGCTGTTGCCGATAGTAGTTGTGCAACTGGCCAAGCAGGCGCTCGATGTCCTGTTCCTGGAATGCCACGTTGGCGAGACCCAGGCGCAGTGCGCGTTGAATCCCGGGCAGCATCTGCCGCAATGTCTGACGACTCTGGACATCGTTTGCCGGGCGGGTACTGGCGATGAATTCGTCAATGAAGCGCAGTGCGGTCTTGAACTCGGGGGAAGCCTCGCCCTGACGGAGCAGGGTCAGCACCAGATGATTGGCCCACGCCCGGGCGAGTACGCCATGCACCAGCGGTGGCAGTTTCTGCTCGCCGATGCGGTCGAGAATCTCGCGAGCGGCACGGCGGCGTGCCTGCTCGAGCTTCTCGCGACCACGGGTGGATTCGGCAACCCGCTGCTCGGCCAGTTCGGCCCGGCGCTTGTTGGCTTCCTGGAACTGCTGCAGGTCGTTCAGCAGGCGCTCGAAGATGCCCATGTCATCGTCAAAGTCGTGCAGCAGCTTGTCGACGATCGACTTCACCTTCTCGTGCAGGCGATGGTCGCGATCGGATTCCTCCGACCAGCTCTTGGCCTGTTCGGCCAGGCCGTCCAGCAGGCGCCGTGCCGGGTGCTGCCGATGGGAAAACAGCTTGCGGTCGAGAATGGCGGCCTTGAGATAGGGGATCTGCAGCCGGGCCAGCATCACCTGCATCGCGGTGGGCAGGTTGCGGTCTTCCAGGATGAACTCGAACAGCATGCCGACCAGATCGATCGTGTCCTCGTCGATGTTGGCCACGTGACTGGGGCGCTCACCACGCAATGCGCCGATCTGGGTCAGCAACTGCCCTTTCAGCTCCAATACCTCGCGGCTCAGCGCGATGGCGTCATCTGGCTGCGCATAAGGCAGCGGGCCGGCGCTGGCAATCTGGCTCTGCAGCACGCTGAGTGCGCCGAGCAATTCATTCGCCGACGGCAACGGACCGCTCGGCATGGCGTGCATGCCGCCGTCAGAGGTGGTCCCGAGGCCGCCGCCGGGAACGACGGGACCCCGGCGCGCGCTGAACAATGCGTGCAGGGTCTGCAGCAGGTCGGTGGGGATCTCGCCTGCCTCGTCCGCGCCCGCGACGCCGGCCGATTGGCCGTCGACACCGCTGGCTTTCGTCTTGGTGCCGCGCAGCACTTCGTGGCGCAGCTGCGGCAATACCCCGGCGCGGACCAGTTCGATATTGATGTCGTGGTAGAGCTCTTCCAGCATCGACAGCACGTAGCGATCGAACAGTTTGTAGATGATCAGCTTGACCCGCATGTCCGCACTGAACTCGTGCAGGGCCGAGCGGAAGGCCTGTGCCAGGTTTGCCGGAGCCACCGGATTGTTGCTGTCATCGATCTTGTGGCCACCGCAGATCACCGACAGCCGCTGGTTGACCGCGAACAGGTCGCGCGACAGTCTCGATTCGTTCTTGCCGATCATGCTGGTAATGGCCAGCGATTCTTCCAGCTCGTTGTCGGCCACCAGCGACAACTCGATGGAGCCGTGTGGCGTGGGCGTGGCCGGACCGGGTTGCTGCACGGGCCTCGTCAGCTCGCCGAGTTTGCGGCTGATCGCGCCCAGAAAGTTGCGTTCGACGGCGGGCCGGTGTTTACGCACTTCGCGCATGCCATCGAAGTAGTGCATCTGGGCAGCGTTGTTCTCGGCTTTTTCGGCGAGGTCGAACAGCGCATCGTCGACCTGCTCGAACGCGTTGCCGATCCACTGCTGCAGGCGCTTGTTGGCGATGTTGCGCACGGCGTTGAGCAGCTCGCCCACGCGCTCGCTGGCGGGATCCATGCGCTGGCTCAAGTTGACGACTTTGGATGGCTCAATGGCTTCGTTCATCGCCGAATCCCTGAAACGTTTGTACGCACAGCCGAACCCGAATGAGCGGCCCAGGCACCGACAATAAGCCAAAGCGGGTAGCTATGTCATTTCCAGACCGCCAAGAGCAGCCAGTTTGACCTCAGGCCGTGGGAAAATCTGCGAACTGCGTCGTGCCGATGCCTTCTTCGGGCAACATCACCGGGATGCCGTCCTCGATGCGGTAGATCACCTTGCCATCGATGGTGATCAGGGCTTCGGCGATCCGTTCCCGCACGGCCACGCCGGCCACCGAGTCGACCTTGCCGGCCGCAATCGCGTCATTCAGGGTATCCAGTTCGCGCTTGCTCAGCGGGCGTACCGGCGTTTTGCTGACAGGGCAGCACAGGATATCGAGTAGACGCTTGTCCATGGCGGGGGCTTCGGCTGTGCCGGACTGTGGAAAGCCCGTACAATAGCCGTTTTGGGACGGTCCGGCCATGACAGGAACAACCAAGCCGCCACGCGTGGGCGTGGTGATGGGTTCGCGTTCGGATTGGGAAACGATGCAACACGCGGCCAATGTATTGACCGAGCTGGGCGTGCCGCATGAGGTGCAGGTGGTTTCCGCCCATCGCACCCCGGATTTGCTGTTCAGCTATGCCGAGCAGGCGCTGGCGCGCGGCATCCAGGTGATCATTGCCGGCGCCGGTGGCGCTGCGCATCTGCCGGGGATGCTGGCCGCCAAGACCCGCCTGCCGGTCCTGGGCGTGCCGGTGCAATCGAAGGCATTGAACGGGATGGATTCACTGCTCTCGATCGCGCAGATGCCTGCCGGCATCCCGGTCGGCACCCTGGCGATCGGTCGCGCGGGCGCGGTGAACGCCGGCTTGCTGGCGGCGGCGGTGCTGGCGTTGCACGATCCAGACCTGGCCAGGACGCTGGAAAACTGGCGGAGCCGACAGACCCAGGCCGTGATCGAGCAACCGGATCCGCGCTCATGAGTGAGCGACGGCAGCCGGTACTGGGCATCCTCGGTGGCGGCCAGCTGGCACGCATGCTGGCGCTGGCTGCGGCGCCGCTGGGGGGCAAGACGCTGGTGGTGGACAGTTCCGCCGATGCCTGTGCGGGGCAGGTTGCGCCGCTGGTAGTGGCCGACTGGACCGATTACGCCGCGCTGGAAGCCTTTGCCGCGCAGGTCGATGTGGTCACCTTCGATTTCGAGAACGTACCCGCCGAGACTGCGCACTGGCTGGCCGAGCGGGTTGCGGTATATCCCGCGCCGCAGGCACTTGCGGTGGCGCAGGATCGCCTGGCCGAGAAAACCCTGTTTCGTGAATGCGGTTTGCCTACCCCGGCCTTCATGACAGTCGATACGCGCGAGCAGCTGGATCAGGCATTGGCGACGGTGGGGGTGCCGGCGATTCTCAAGACGCGCCGGCTGGGCTATGACGGCAAGGGTCAGTTTCGCCTCACCCGGCAGGCCGATGCCGATGCGGCGTGGGCGGCGCTCGGCGCGCAGGCCTCGAAGCATGGACTGATCCTGGAGGCCTTCGTGCCGTTCGAGCGCGAGTTGTCGGTGATCGCCGTGCGCGGGCGCGACGGCGAGTTCCGCATCTGGCCATTGACGCGCAACTGGCATGTCGACGGTGTGCTGTCGATGAGCCTGGCGCCGGCGCCGGATATCGAACAGTTGCAGCGGCGCGCCAGCGAACTCGCGCGCACGCTGGCCGAACGGCTGGACTACGTGGGCGTGTTCGCGCTGGAGCTGTTCGTCAAGGACGGCGAGTTGCTCGGCAACGAGATGGCGCCGCGGGTACACAACTCGGGTCACTGGACGATCGAGGGCGCTTACACCAGCCAGTTCGAAAACCATGTACGGGCGGTGCTCGGCCTGCCGCTGGGCGACACCGGCGCGCGGGGTTTGTCGGCGATGCTCAACTGGATCGGTGAATTGCCCGAGCCGACCGCCGTACTCAAGACGTCCGATGCGCACTGGCACGACTACGGCAAGCAGGCCCGGCCGGGGCGCAAGGTGGGTCATGCCACGGTGTGCGCCGCCGATGCGGTCGCGCTGGCCGAGCGGCTGGATGCGCTGGCCGCCGCGCTCACCCGGCAGGCACAAGTGCAGCCGACCCTGGACGTATTGCACAGCTGACAGCATGACCGGCCAGGCGGCGCGGTCGCCTGGCCGAACGCATTTCCACCCGGGTGGAAGTGCGTTCCGTCATTTGCCGTGGCATCGCCATCGCCCGACGTTGCGCGCGTCCGCGGATCTCCAGATCACCGTGTGGCGAGACTCCGTGCCACGCCGGTGCGGGAACCGATCATTTCAAGGATTTCCCGATGTCCCTTTCGTTCGCGCAAGCGAAGAACAATGTCCTGTCAGGTCTCACGGTCGCCTTCGCCCTGGTGCCGGAGGCGATCGCGTTCGCGGTGATCGCCCATGTCAATCCACTGACCGGGCTGTATGCCGCCTTCATGATGTGCCTGATCACCGCCGTGCTCGGCGGCCGGCCCGGAATGATCTCCGGTGCCACTGGTGCGATTGCGGTGGTAATCGTGGCACTGGTGGTGCAGCACGGCGTGCAATACCTGTTTGCCGCGGTGGTCGTGATGGGCCTGCTGCAGCTGCTGTTCGGCGCGTTGCGGCTGGGCAAGTTCATCCGCATGGTGCCGCATCCGGTGATGCTGGGCTTCGTCAATGGCCTGGCGATCGTGATCTTCCTGGCCCAGATGCCGCACTTCCTGCAGCACGGCGCATGGATCGTCGGGCGGGCGTTGTGGGTGATGCTGGGGCTGGTCGCGCTGGCGATGGCGATCATCTACCTGCTGCCGCGTGCAACCAAGGCGGTGCCGTCGGCGCTGGTGGCGATCGTGGCGGTCGCCCTGCTGACCAATTTCCTCGGCATCGAAACCCGTACCGTCGGTGACCTGGCTTCGATCAAGGGTGGTTTGCCCAGCTTCCACTTTCCCGATGTGCCATGGAATCTCGCCACGCTGCGCATCGTGTTTCCGTATGCGCTGATCATGGCCCTGGTC
Organism: Rhodanobacter ginsengisoli; assembly: GCF_042657065.1. NCBI lineage: Bacteria > Pseudomonadati > Pseudomonadota > Gammaproteobacteria > Lysobacterales > Rhodanobacteraceae > Rhodanobacter > Rhodanobacter ginsengisoli. The sequence goes on along the minus strand of NZ_JBHSNF010000002.1, from coordinate 779,037 downwards.
GGACTGATCGAGTCATTGCTGACGCTGAACCTGATCGACGAGATGACCGACACCCGCGGCAAGCCGAATCGCGAATGCCTGGCGCAGGGTACTGCCAACATCGTGACCGGGTTTTTCGGTGGCATGGGCGGCTGCGCGATGATCGGGCAGAGCATGATCAACGTCGGCGCCGGAGCGACTCATCGCCTGTCCGGCATCGTCGCCGGGCTGGGGCTGCTCAGCTTCATCCTGTTCGGCTCGGCCCTGATCGAACGGATTCCGCTGGCGGCGCTGATCGGGGTGATGTTCGTGGTTTCGGCCAAGACCTTCGCCTGGGGCAGCGTGCGCGTGCTGGGCAAGGTGCCACGGGCCGATGCGCTGGTGATCGTGGCGGTCACGGTGGTGACCATCTTCACCGACCTGGCGGTGGCGGTGGTGCTCGGTGTGGTGATCTCGGCGCTGGTGTTCGCCTGGCAGCATGCCAGCCAGATCGAGGTGAATACGCGCATCGACGCCTATGGCAGCCGCATCTACGAGCTCAAGGGCACGCTGTTCTTCGCATCGACTCGAAACTTCCAGAACCTGTTCAGTCCGAAGGACGATCCGGAGCAGGTCATCGTGGAGTTTGGCCAGGCCAGGGTGATGGATCACTCCGCGATCGAGGCGATCGATGCGCTGGCCGAGCGTTACCAGAAACTCGGCAAGCGCCTGCATCTTCGCCATCTCAGCGCGGACTGTGCCGAGCTGCTGCTGAAAGCCGGTGGCATGGTCGAATCGAATGCGGCGGAAGATCCGCACTATCACCTGGCGGACGACAGGCTCGGCTGAGCGGGCACAAAAAAAGCGGAGCCGTTGCCGGCTCCGCCTCTCCATGTCATTGCCGGTGCGGGGATTCAGGCGAGATTCTTTGCCGCGAACTCCCAGTTCACCAGGTTCCAGAATGCCTCGACGTACTTCGGCCGGGCATTGCGGTAGTCGATGTAATAGGCGTGTTCCCACACATCCGTGGTGAACAGCGGCTTGTCGCTGCCGGTGATCGGCGTGGCTGCATTCGAGGTGTTGACGATGCCGAGCGAGCCGTCCGGACGCTGCACCAGCCAGGTCCAGCCGGAGCCGAAGTTGCCGGTGGCGGACTTGCTGAATTCTTCCTTGAACTTGTCGAACGAGCCGAATGCCTTGTTGATCGCATCGGCCAGCTTGCCACTGGGTTCGCCACCGCCCTTGGGGCTCATCGAGTGCCAGTAGAAAGTGTGGTTCCAGATCTGCGCCGCATTGTTGAACATGCCGCCGGAGGACTTCCTGATGATGTCTTCCAGCGCGGCATCCGCGAACTCGGTGCCTTCGATCAGCTTGTTCAGATTGGTGACGTAAGCCTGATGATGCTTGCCGTAGTGATACTCCAGCGTCTCGGCGGAAATATGCGGCTCCAGGGCGTTCTTTTCGTACGGAAGCGGGGGAAGTTCGATGGCCATGAGCGGCTCCTTGGCGGTAGCTGAGGGAGATGAGTCGGCGCAACGGACGGCAGCCGACAACTGACTGATACAATATCGGTCTGCCTGCATTGTAAAGATGAAACACCGAACTATGGACATCAACGAACAAATCAAGGCGATTCTGGCCGAGCACCCCATCGTGCTTTTCATGAAAGGGACGCCGCAATTTCCGATGTGCGGTTTTTCCAGTCGTGCCGCCCAGGCGCTGTCCGAATCCGGTGCCGTGTTTCATGTCGTGAATGTGCTGGCCGACCCGCAGATACGTGCCGCGCTGCCGCACTTCGCGAATTGGCCGACCTTTCCGCAATTGTTCATCAACGGTGAGCTGATCGGCGGTTGCGACATCATCGAGGATCTCAAGTCCGCCGGTGAGCTGGTCCGCATGGCGCGCGATGTGGCCGGAGCAGCACTTTGATGGCGCTGCCTGCAACCCGCCTGCCGGATGGCTGGCAGCCGGTGGGCGATACCCTGGCCGATCGCGTTGTGCTGGTCACCGGTGCTTATGGTGGCCTTGGCAGCGCGGTCGCGCGGGCGGCGTCGCGCGCAGGAGCTACCGTGGTGATCACCGGCAAGCGCAAGCGACAGCTGGAGCAGCTGTACGATGCAATGCGAGCCGAAGGCCTGGGTGAGCCAGTGATCCACCCACTGGACATGGAGGTGGCCACACCACGCGAATACAACGCGCTGGCCGAGGGGCTGGAGCGCGATTTTGGTCGGCTGGATGGCATTGTTCATTGCGCGGCGAGCTTTGCCGGGCTCACACCGATTTCGATGCATCGGCCGGACGATTGGCTGCGCGCATTGCACGTCAACGTGTCGGCGCCATTCGCATTGACACAGGCCTGCCTGCCGTTGTTGAACCAGGCCGGCGACAGCGCGGTGGTATTCGTGCTGGACAACCCGGAGCTGCTGCAGCGTGCGCACTGGGGTGGTTACGGCGTGTCGAAGGCAGCGCTGGAACGGTTCGTGGCGATTCTGCACGAGGAGAACGACAGCGGTCCCTTGCGCGTACATGCGATGCTGCCGGCGCCGATGCGCACCGCGCTGCGGCGGCAGGCGTATTTCGGGGAGGACATCATGCAGCGGCCAACGCCGGATGCCACGGCCGCGGCGGCAGTCTATCTGCTCAGTGCGCAGGCGGTCGCGGCGCGTGGCGCGGTTCTGGATCTGCGTGCCGACTGAATTGAAGAGCCTGTCCCGGCGTGGCCGGCGCCGTGTGATTTCACCGGAACGGAGTTGAGATGGAAACGCAGATGACCACGTTGTCGGCGGGGATCATGTTGTTCCTGATCATGGATCCGCTGGGCAATATCCCGTTCTTCCTGAGCCTGCTCAAGGACGTGCCGCCAAGGCGCCGCCGCCTGGTGATGGTGCGAGAGCTGCTGATCGCGCTGGGCGTGCTGCTGGGGTTTCTGTTCGGCGGCCAGCACATCCTCAAGCTGCTGCAGTTGAAGCCGGACTCGATCAGCATCGCCGGTGGCATCGTGCTGTTCCTGATCGGCATCCGCATGGTCTTTCCGCCGGCCGATGGCGGCGGCATCTTCGGCAAGCCCGGTGAGGGCGAGCCGTTCATCGTGCCGATGGCGATTCCCGGAGTGGCGGGCCCGTCGGCGATGGCTGCACTGCTGCTGCTGACCAACACCCAGCCCGGTCGCACCGCCGACTGGGTGATCGCATTGCTGCTGGCCTGGCTGGCCACCTCATTCATTCTGCTGAGTGCCACCTACCTGTTCCGCTGGCTCGGCGAGAGCGTGCTGACCGCATTGGAGCGCGTGATGGGCATGTTGCTGATTGCACTGTCGGTGCAGATGTTCATGGCCGGGGTGGCGTCATTCCTGCACCCGGCAGCCTGACACGATAGCGTGATCGAAATGCAACAAGCGGTTCTTCGATTGACCATTTGGTTGTCATGATCCGACATCAGCATGGGGGTAGCCGAGGAGGCCTCCATGCTCAGAATCGAACAGTCCCTTACCGAGCGCCTGCCATGGCTGGCGCAGTACCCGCGGATCCGTCGACCGATGGCAGGCATGCTGGGACGCCTGGCCGATGAAGACGGCTTCAATCGCGTACTTGAAAGGGTCGCCGGCGCCGAAGGTTTTGATTTCGTCGAGCGCGTGCTGGACGTGCTCGGCACCGGCTATCACGTCGATCCGCGCGAGCGCGAGCATATCCCCGTCGATGGGCCGCTGCTGGTGGTGGCCAATCATCCCCTTGGCATGCAGGACGCACTGGCGCTGCTGCAGCTGATCGGCTCGGTGCGCCGTGACGTGCGCATGCTCGGCAACGACTGGCTGTCGGTGATTCCGCCGCTGGGCAAGCTGCTGCTTCCGGTGGATGTGTTCGGCAAGGGCGCCGCTTCGCGCCTGCGTGGTGTTTACCGGGCGCTGGACAACGGCGAGGCGTTGATCGTGTTTCCCGCCGGCGAAGTCTCCCGGGTACGACCGGACGGCGTGCGTGACGGGCGCTGGTCGGATGGCTTTGCACGGCTGTCGCTGCGCAGCAAGGCACCGGTGCTGCCGGTGCACATCGCCGCGCGCAATTCGACCATGTTCTATGGCCTGTCGATGCTGGCCAGGCCACTGAGTACCGCGATGCTGCCGCGCGAGGCGGTGGCGCCGGGCCGGCGCCGGATCGGCTTGAGCATCGGCGCCCTGATCAGCGCCGAGGAACTGGGGCAGCGCAGCGGCGGTTCGACCGGGCAGGCGGCCAGGCTCATGCGCCGGCATGTCTACCGGGTCGGTCGACACCGTGGACTGATCTTTGGTGGGCAGGCGCCGCTGGCACTCCCCGAACTGGCCGAACAGGTGGCTGCGGAACTGGGTCGATCCGAAAAGCTGGCCGACCTCGGTGACGGCAAGCAGGCGTGGTTGTTCAAGGGCGCGCACGACAGCGCGGTGATGCGCGAGATCGGCCGCCTGCGTGAGTTGACCTTCCGCAAGGTGGGCGAAGGTACTGCCGCCCGACGCGATCTGGATGCGTTCGATCCGCACTACGAGCATCTGGTGCTGTGGGATCCGAAATTGCTGCGCATCGTGGGCGCCTATCGCCTGGGCCACGGCGGCCGGCTGATTGCCGAACGGGGGATGACGGGGTTGTACAGCTCCAGCCTGTTCAACTACTCGCCGGCGCTGGAGTCCCGTCTGGCGCAAGGACTCGAGCTGGGTCGCAGCTTCATCGCGCCCGCCTACTGGCGCTCGCGCGCACTCGATCAGCTGTGGCAGGGCATTGGCCTGTACCTGCAACGGCATCCCGAACTGCGCTTCCTGTTCGGTCCGGTCAGCATGTCGGTCAATCTGCCGCGTGAGGCCCGCGAATGGATTGCCGCGGCGCACCAGCATTATTTCGGCGCGCCCGGGCTGGCCGCAGCACGGCTGCCGTTCGTGATATCCCCGGAAGTGATTCAAGGTGTTCAACTGGCCCTCGAGGGCCTGGACGCCTCGGCTGGCCTGGGCAGGCTCAAGCATCATCTGGATGCGCTGGGCGTCACGATGCCGGTGCTGTACCGGCAGTATGTCGATCTGGTCGAGCCCGACGGCGTGCAGTTTCTCGACTTCGGCGAGGACCCGGATTTTTCAGGCTGTGTCGATGGATTGGTGATGCTGGATCTTGCGCTGCTGAAGCCGGCCAAACGCGCCCGTTATCTGGGCAAATCTCCCTGAGCCCGGCCGGCAAAGCGGCGCAAGGCAGCTCGGTACCACTGGCGGGCTCATCGACAGGCGGCGCAGGTGAATTTCTTCCATGCGATTGATTTCAAAGGATTCATGCCCGACCCTTCGCCGAGGCGACAGTTCGCGCGAATGACGTGCCAGCGTTGCAAAAGTGTCATACAATGTCGTTAATATCCGTTTAACAATCAGTTGGCAGGCGGGAAGGTCCGGCCAACTTTTTCATGTTCCGGACGCATCGTTTTCGATGGGTTCGGGACACCGATAACCTGGGGTAATCCAACGTGGATAGCGGCAAAGCCTGGCGTACGCCGGGCATGGCCATGTTTGGGTCCTGATTCGCAATTACTTTCGTTGCAAGCCTGAGGGTAGATCAAGAATGAACAGCCGAATTCGTACCAAACTCCTGCCGTTCGCCATTGCTGCGTTGCTCGCGGCGACGCCGGTCGTGGCCCAGAACGTCACCTCCTCGGCGGTAGCCGGCCGGGTGGTCGATGCCAGCGGTCAGGCGGTTGCAGGCGCCACCGTGCAGATCGTGCACGTGCCATCGGGCACCACCAAGATCGTCACGACCGACGCCGACGGACGCTATGTCGCACAGGGTCTTCGCGTGGGCGGCCCGTTCGACATCACGGCTTCCAAGGCCGGCCTCAGCCAGGTGGAACAGGACAACGTCTACCTGCAGCTGGGCCAGAGCTCCGCGATCAATCTGCAGATGACCTCCGCCGAGGCGCAGGCGACGACGCTCGGTGGCGTCAACGTCACCGCGTCGGCGCTGACCCAGATTTTCTCGTCGGACAACAAGGGGCTGTCGACCAATGTGTCGCAGCGCCAGCTTGAGGCGACGCCGCAGGGCAATCGTTCGATCGACGATATCGCCCGCCTGGACCCGCGGATCAACGTCACCGATCAGGGTGATGGCTCGATTTCGATGGCGGGCATGCCCAATCGCTACAACAACATCAGCGTCGATGGCATTTCCCAGGGCGACCCGTTCGGTCTCAATGCAAACGGACTGCCCTACCAGGGCTCGCCCATCTCGGTGGACACCATCGGCGAGTACAACATTTCGACGTCGAATTTTGACGTGGCCTCGGATACCGTGGGCGCCGACATCAATGCAGTCACCAAGTCGGGTACGAACCAGTTCCATGGCTCGGTGTATTACGCCTATCGCAACGCCAACAAGATGGTCGGCGACGCCGGTTGGTTGAACAGCGGCGATCCGGGCTACAAGTACAGCGGCTACAGCAAGGACTGGACCGGCGGTTTCACCCTGGGTGGTCCGATCATCAAGGACAAGCTGTTCTTCTTCGTGTCGGCCGAGAAGGAAAAGACCACCGGCATCGGCGCTGATTCGTCCAATGGCCTGGACTCCTCGCTGACGGGCGCCTCGACGTCCAACAAGATTTCGCCGAGTGACCTGCAGCAGGTCATCGACACCGCCAAGGCGCTGGGCCTGCAGCCCGGCTCTTTTGCCAACAGCGGTTCGGTGCTGGACGACCGGCGCTACCTGGGCAAGATCGACTGGAACATCAGCGACAGCCATCGCGCCAGCCTGACTTACCAGTACACCAAGGAGTCCCAGCCGATCGTGCAGGGCAACTCCTCCAACCAGGTGGGTCTGAGCAGCTACTGGTACACCAAGAACAGCCTGACCAAGAACACCGCGGTGCAGTTCTTCGATGACTGGAGCGACAGTTTCTCCACCGAAACCAAGATCAGCTACCAGTCGTTCGAACAGCTTGCCGGCAACGCCATCAACCAGCCGCAGGTGAAGGTCTACCTGGATACCGCCGGGCGTGGCCCCTCGGTCAATCTGGGTGAGGACGAGTTCCGCCACGAGAACGCGATCAGCACCAAGAAGTGGTCGGTGTTCTTTGCCGGCTCGCTTTATCTGGGCGATCACACGATCAAGGGCGGCATCGACTACCAGCGCGACAAGATCTACAACCTGTTCGGTCGTACCGAACATGGCAAGTACACGTTTTACGGCCTGAGTGACTTCGCCGGCGCCAATTACCACGAATACGATCTGTACCAGCCGGCCAGCGGGTACACCCTGAACGATGTGGCCGCGAACTGGGTCTATAGCCAGTACAGCCCGTTCCTGCAGGATACCTGGCAGGTCAACAGCAACCTGTCCATCGCCTACGGCTTGCGCGTGGATATTCCGCACTCGGATCACGCGCCGTTGTACAACGCCGCATTCGAGCAGGCATTCGGTTATCGGAACAACAACAGCCTGGGCAGCAAGAACAAGGTGGTCGAGCCGCGCTTCTCGTTCAATTACAACTTCAACACCGAGCGCATGACGCAGTTGCGCGGTGGCGTGGGCCTGTTCCAGACCTCCCCGCCCACGGTGTGGATGACCAATCCGTACCAGAACAACGGTCTGACTGTCGCCAGCTACAGGTCGTTCGATCCGAGCAGCGCTCCGTTCAGCCCGGACGCCTACAACCAGAACATCCCGAACAGCCCGGGCAGCGTCAGCGGCGACGTCGACACGATCGCGCCGGACTTCAAGTTGCCCACCGTCTGGAAGGCCACGCTGGCACTCGATCGCGAGTTGCCGTGGTGGGGCATGATCGGCTCGGTGGAGCTGCAGCACATCAAGGTCAAGGATGGGATCTACTATCAGGCGATCAATATCGGTGCGCCGGACAACGTGTTGCTGCCGGACGGGCGCTTCCAGTACTGGGCGACGCCGGGCGAGCGCACCAAGAGCAGCGACGCGGCAGCCAACCGCAACCGGTCGTTCGACCAGCTATCGACCCTGCTGACCAATACCAGCAAGGGCAAGTCGGACAGCCTGACCCTGTCCCTGTCCAAGCCGTTCTCGGAAAACTGGTTCGGTGATATCAGCTTCACCATGAACCATGCCACCGAGGTCAACCCGGGCAACAGCTCGCAGGCCTCATCGGGCTATAAATATGTGGTTCGCCAGAACGTCAACGAGGAGGTGGCCGCTACCGCCGATCGCAATATCGCGCGGACGCTCAAGGCTTCGTTGACCTGGCAGCACGCGTTCGTCGGTGACTACAAGACCTCCGTGTCGGCCTTCTACAGTGGCCACAGCGGCCTGCCGTACAGCTGGATTTTCTCCGGCGATGCGAATGGCGACGGCATCACTTACGAGGATCCGGCCTACATCCCGACGCTGAACGATGGCAAGGTCAGCTACGGCACCGCCTCGGCCGCACTGGTGCAGCAATTCCAGGACTACATTTCCAGCAACAAGTATCTCAACGAGCATCGTGGCCAGATTGCCTCCCGCAACGGCGATCACTACGGCTGGGTGAACCAGCTTGACATGAGCTTCTCGCAGGAAGTCCCGGGCATCTTCAAGGGCAACAAGGGCGTGGTGCGACTGGACGTCTACAACTTCCTGAATCTGCTCGACAAGAACTGGGGGCAGACGGTCAACACTCAGTTCAACACACGCACCCTGGCCGGCTATGACGGTGTCAACGCCCAGGGCCAGTACGTGTACTACCTGCCGACCGACAAGAACGGCAACTACCAGCCGCAGCAATTGATTCGTTATGATGCCGGCACCAACCCGACCCGCGTGGTTTCGCGCTGGTCGGCCATGCTGACCCTGCGTTACACGTTCTAAACGGGCAGGTTCGACGCAGTACAGGCCGGCGCCCTCACGGGCGCCGGCCTTTTTTTGCCTTGACCTGTTGATGCGGTCGCGGGAAGCTAACTGGCTCGCCACGGCTCTGCATGAGGCAGCAACGCCGTCAGCGATGGAGATCCACCGGTAATGAACCAGATTCAAGCAAGCAGCGCTGGCAAGCCAGCCACCGTGAGTGCGCGCATTTCACCGATGGGCGGGCTGGATATTCTCTCCCGCAACGAAGTGGCGCGCCTGCGCGGTGCGAGCGACTCGGGCCTGCACGCGCTGCTGCGTCGCTGCGCATTGGCGGTACTCACCTCGGGCAACATCGGCGACGATCCGCGGGCCATCCTGGAGCAGTATCCCGATTTCGACATCCAGGTGCTGCAGCAGGATCGTGGCATCAAGATCGAGCTGTCGCATGCGCCTGCGCAGGCCTTCGTGGACGGCCAGATCATCCGTGGTATCAATGAATTGCTGGTCGCGGTGGTGCGTGACATTGTCTATGTATCCACCCAGCTTGAGCAGGTCGGCTCCGGGCTGGACGGCTCTGCCGGGTTGACCGAGAGCGTCTTCGATATCCTGCGCAACGCGCGCATCCTGGCGCCGCACATCGATCCGAACCTGGTGGTGTGCTGGGGTGGCCACTCGATTTCGCGCGAGGAATACGACTACACCAAGCTGGTCGGCTACCAACTCGGCTTGCGCTGGCTGGACATCTGCACCGGCTGCGGCCCGGGCGCCATGAAAGGGCCGATGAAGGGCGCGACCATCGCGCATGCCAAGCAACGTCGTCTGCCCAACCGCTACATCGGCGTCACCGAGCCGGGCATCATTGCGGCCGAGTCGCCGAACCCGATCGTCAACCACCTGGTGATCATGCCGGACATCGAGAAGCGGCTCGAAGCGTTCGTGCGCATCGGTCATGGCATCATCGTGTTTCCCGGCGGTGTGGGTACGGCCGAGGAGATTCTCTACCTGCTCGGTATCCTGTTGCATCCGGACAACGCGGGCATCCCGTTCCCGCTGATCTTCACCGGCCCGCGTGAATCGGCCGCCTATTTCGAGCAGATCGATCATTTCCTGCGGTTGACCCTGGGCGATGAAGTGGCCGCGCACTATCAGATCATCGTGGATGACCCGGCGTCCGTGGCACGGGCGATGGTCAAAGGGCTCGACAAGGTGCGCCAGAACCGGCTCGACACCAAGGACGCCTTCTTCTTCAACTGGGCGTTGCGGATTCCGCTGGAGTTCCAGTTGCCGTTCCGTCCGAGCCACGAAGCGATGCGTGCGTTGCAGCTTCATCGCGACCGCCCCCGGCATGAGCTGGCCGCGGACCTGCGCCGCGCGTTCTCCGGCATCGTGGCGGGCAACGTCAAGGAGGAGGGAGTGCAGGCAATCGAACGGCACGGCCCATTCGATATCGACGGGGATGCCGACATCATGCGCGCGCTGGACAAGCTGCTGCGGGCGTTCGTCCAGCAGCACCGGATGAAGCTTCCCGGTGGCACGGCGTACGTGCCGTGCTATCGGATCGTGACGCACTGAAAAATGTGCGGCGATATGCTGGTGATGGCTTGACAGCTCGCGTCAGCGTCGACAAACTACGCAGCTCACGCCCGAATAGCTCAGCTGGTTAGAGCACTTGACTGTTAATCAGGGGGTCGTTGGTTCGAGTCCAACTTCGGGCGCCATTATGTGAAGGCTTCGCAGCGATGCGGGGCCTTTCGCGTTTGTGGGCTTTCGTGACTTCGGTGGCAGGACGGTGCCGCCTGCCGCGAACCGCACGATGGGCCTTTACCCACCGCGGTGGATCAGACTTCCTGTGGCAGCGCACGTGACGGCGCGGCCGGGTAGCCCTGAGGGTATCCGGCCCGGGGTCGGTTCTCGGCGGGCCGGGGTTCGACGGCTGCCGGAGCCCCTTTCGGGTTTAATCGGTCTGTTGCAGGCAGGTTTTCGTCTGTGTGGCAGTGGCGACGGCGCCTCGGATACGCCCGGAATTGGATACCACCACGCTGAGCACGGGCTCGTTAGCGCCGGGCAGGCAGAACAACAGTGTCAGGTTGCTGCCCCGGGCGCCGCCTTCCGGCCCGAAGCGCACGTCGTGGCGTCCAGCGCTGCTGATGATCCTCACCCCGGAGTTATAGGCAGATCCCGAGTACGAGGGCAGATGGTCGGGCTGGTGATCGCCATTGGCATCCTGACCGAGCAGCCAGCCGCCGTCCCAACGCGAGCCCTTGCTGCAATGGCGGCCGTCCACGCTCGGACAGAACAGTGTGCGCCTGCCGCTGGTGGCGGCCGTGGCGCGCGCATGCTGCAATGCCGCGATGAAGTCGGTCTGCGCTACCTGCAGTCGATTGTGGCTAAGAACACGATGCAACGGCGGCGCGGCGATGCCGGTCAGGATGGCGACGATGGCAAGCACCATGATCTGCTCGATCAGGCTCATCCCGTGTTGCAGACGAACGGATACGAACTTCCCGGGAGTCATCATGCAATCCCTTCTGCGCTGTGCGGAGGGTCATGCTATGGCGTGAGCGGCGCACGGTCAGTCGCTCGACGGCAGTCCGCACGTCGGCTTCTGCTGACGCCTGCTGTCAGCAGGCCCGATTTAAAATGGTCCCCCGCGCCCACATCTGTAGCCGATGACTGACCGCTTCCAACTTGCCGCCCCTTACCAGCCTGCCGGCGATCAGCCGCAGGCGATCCAGCGTCTGGCCGAAGGCTTCGAGGCAGGCCTCGCGGCGCAGACCCTGCTTGGTGTCACCGGCTCGGGCAAGACCTATACCATCGCCAACGTGATCGAGCGGGTGCAGCGGCCAGTGATCGTGATGGCGCCGAACAAGACCCTGGCCGCGCAGCTGTACGGCGAGTTCAAGGAGTTCTTCCCGCACAACGCGGTGGAGTACTTCGTCAGCTATTACGACTATTACCAGCCGGAAGCCTACGTGGTGGCGTCGGACACCTTCATCGAGAAGGACGCCTCGATCAACGAGCACATCGAACAGATGCGGCTGTCGGCGACCAAGGCGCTGCTGTCGCGGCGGGACTCGATCATCGTCGCCACGGTGTCGGCGATCTACGGCCTGGGCAATCCCGAGGACTACCTGTCGCTGCGGCTGATCCTGGCCACCGGCGAGCGGATCGAACAGCGCAAGCTGATCCATCAGCTGACCGAGCTGCAGTACACCCGCAACGAGATGGAGTTGCGCCGCGGCACCTATCGCGTGCGCGGCGAGATCATCGACGTGTTCCCGGCCGAGTCGGAAACCGAGGCATTGCGCATCGAGTTGTTCGACGGCGAAGTGGAGAAGCTGGCGCTGTTCGATCCGCTCACCGGCGAAACGATCCGCAAGGTGCAGCGCTACACGGTGTATCCGCGCACGCATTACGCCAGCACCCGCGAGAGCGTGCTCAACGCGATCGAGACGGTGAAGGTGGAATTGAAGGAGCGGCTGGAGCAGCTGTACAAGGACAACAAGCTGCTGGAGGCGCAGCGGCTGGAGCAGCGCACCCGTTTCGACATCGAGATGATGGCCGAGGTCGGCTACTGCCAGGGTATCGAGAACTACTCGCGTCACCTGACCCGGCGCGAACCGGGCGAGCCGCCGCCGACGCTGTTCGATTACCTGCCGGCCGACGGTCTGCTGGTGGTGGACGAATCGCACGTCACCGTGCCGCAGCTGGGCGCGATGTACAAGGGCGACCGTTCGCGCAAGGAGACCCTGGTCGAGTTCGGCTTCCGCCTGCCATCGGCGATGGACAACCGGCCGCTGCGTTTCGAGGAGTGGGAACAGCGCGTGCCGCGGGCGATCTACGTCTCGGCCACACCGCGTGCCTACGAGCTGGAGAAGTCCGGCGAGGCGGTGGTCGAGCTGGTGGTGCGCCCGACCGGCCTGGTCGACCCGGAAGTGGAGGTGCGCCCGGTACGCACCCAGGTCGACGACCTTCTGGGCGAAGTGCACAAGCGAGTGGCACTGGGTGATCGGGTGCTGGTCACCACGCTGACCAAGCGGATGGCCGAGAACCTCACCGAATACCTGGCCGAGCACGATGTGAAGGTGCGTTACCTGCACTCGGACATCGAGACGGTCGAGCGCAGCGAGATCATCCGCGACCTGCGCCTGGGGGAGTTCGACGTGCTGGTCGGCATCAACCTGCTGCGCGAAGGCCTGGACATGCCCGAGGTGTCGCTGGTGGCGATCCTCGATGCCGACAAGGAGGGCTTCCTGCGTTCCACCGGTTCGCTGATCCAGACCATCGGCCGCGCGGCGCGCAACGTGCGCGGCAAGGCGATCCTGTACGGCGACACGATCACCCGCTCGATGCAGGCGGCGATCGACGAGACCGCGCGACGCCGGGAAAAGCAGGTGGCGTGGAATCTGCAGCAGGGCATCACCCCCACCACCATCGTGCGGCGCATCGCCGACATCATGGAGGGTGCGCGCAGCGAGGCGGGCAACCGCCGCGGCAGCAAGTCCTCGCGGGGCCGCGCCGCGGCCGTGGCCGAAGTGGCAGCCGACTACGCCGGGCTCAGCGCCCAGCAGGCCGCCGGCATGCTGAAGAAGCTGGAGGCGCAGATGTACAAGCACGCGCAGAACCTGGAATTCGAGGACGCGGCCCGGCTGCGCGACCAGATCCACGAGTTGCGGGAACAGGCCTTGCGTTGAGCTTCCATTCGACGATTTCCGGGATATTGTCGAGGGCCGCCTGCTCCCGTATACTGCGCGGCTCGCGAGGTTGGTCTTGCGCGAGACGGGCGGTTAGCTCAGCGGTAGAGCACTTCCTTGACATGGAAGGGGTCACAAGTTCGATCCTTGTACCGCCCACCAATTCATAACCCATTGATCGAATGGGCCAAGAGGGGGAATCCGCAAGGGTTCCCCCTCTTTCGTTGGTATGCACGGGCTCCTGCGGGGCACGTGTCCGGGCACGGGCCGCGGTTACCGTGAGCTCGGGGACATCTCTCCGCCGACCCGGATCTACGATCAGCATGGCTCGGCCGCGCAGCGCAGCCGCTGCTCCAGGGGTGCGGGTTCGCATGGCGAAGATGACCGGCAGGCACCCGGCAGGCATCGGCACCTGCGGAGCGACGCTGCGATCAGTCGATGATGCAGTGATCGGACTCCGTGCTGCCAGCTAGCCGCGGCGCATCGCGAAGGATGAAGGAGGTGCAATGCGTGGCTTGAATCCACGGATCAGTCGGCAAGCCACGAGCGCAGGGCTGCCCGGGTCCGGCGCAGCAATTTCATCCGACGGTCACCGTTGTGCACTCACGGCGTAATGGTCGAGGGTCCAGTCTGCGTCGCCGGGAAGGCTCCCGTCAGCAGACGAGTCGAACGGACAAAGGCAAGTCAAGTCGCAGGGCTGCGGTTGTTGCCGCGGGGTGCCAATTCAGCTTGCAGCGAACCGTTGACGGATGTAGATTGCTTGACCAGTTGATCGTGACCTTGACGTGAATGGGCGCCTGCTAGGGGCGGCACGTTGAAAGAAACAGGGCATCTCCTGTATTTCCTGACGGCGACGACACCCGCAAGGTGCCGTCAGCTGTTGGGATGACAGGAGGGAAGGTCACTGAACATGCGAGCGAGGCACCGGGGGGTGTCGCTGCTATCGAGCATGTCGAGGTATGTGTTTTACCGATGGTGTAAATCCGCCACACGGAACGAAGGGGGCATACGCTTGCGAACGCACATGACGCTGCTGGGCTTTGGATTGATCGTGTCCGCCTGGAGCTGGCGGGATCGAATCCGCCGGCAAGCCGGCCATGGCCGCATTCAACGGCATTCTCACCAATAACACCCGATCTGCGATGTCCGACCCCGGTTCGCCCGATCCTTGCCGGCACAGGCATTCATTTGCCTCGCTGAGGTCTTGTCGGTTGCAGTCGCGCCGGGCATCACGAAAGCGACGGTGACCAGGTCGTTCGCAACTGGATCGCACGCCGATTCACCGTCGGAATTGACATTCCGCTTCCTCGTGGCGGCAGCTCCGATGCCACGCTGAAACTGATGATTGCTGCATCTCGAAAGCCCAAGAGCAAACCTTACCGGGAGAGTCGCATGGCCAAGCAAAGTAGTCAGAAATTCATCGCGCGCAATCGTGCGCCTCGCGTGCAGATTGAATATGACGTCGAGGTCTACGGCGCCCAGAAGAAGGTCCAGGTGCCTTTCGTGATGGGTGTGATGTCGGATCTTTCCGGTGCCAATGCAGGTGAGTTGCCCTCGATCGAGGATCGCAAGGCGCTGGAAATCGATGTCGATAATTTCGACAGTCGTCTGCAGTCGATGAAGCCGCGGGTGACCTTCGCGGTGCCGAACACGTTGACCGGCGAAGGCAATCTGGCCGTCGACATCACCTTCGAGAGCATGGATGATTTTTCCCCCGCCGCCGTCGCGAAGAAGGTGGGCGCGGTAGCCAAGCTGCTCGAGGCGCGCACCCAGCTCGCCAATCTCGATACGTACATGGACGGCAAGGCCGGCGCCGAGAACCTCATTGCGCAGGCGCTCAAGGATCCGGCACTGCTGCAGTCATTGGTCTCGGCGCCCAAGCCCGCCGATGACACCAACAAAGACGGGGAGTAAGCACGCATGGCAACCGAAAAACTGGCCGAACAGGGCGGCGCCGTACAGACTCTGGATGCTGGCGATTTTGCCGCGCTGCTGAGCAAGGAATTCAAGCCCAAGAGCGATCGCGCGAAAGAGGAAGTGGAGTCCGCGGTACGTACGCTGGCGGAGCAGGTCCTGAACAAGTCCGACATCGTTTCCGAGGATGTCGCACAGACCATCAACGCCTATATCGCCGAGATCGACCGCAAGCTCAGCGAACAGATCAACCTGATCATGCATCACGCGGATTTCCAGAAGCTGGAGAGCGCGTGGCGTGGCCTGCATCACCTGGTCAACAACACCGAGACGGATCAGCAGCTGAAGATCCGGGTGATGAACATCTCCAAGAAGGAACTGGCCAAGACCCTGAAGCGCTACAAGGGCACGGCCTGGGACCAGAGCCCGATTTTCAAGAAGATGTACGAAGAAGAGTACGGCCAGCTGGGTGGCGAGCCGTATGGCTGCCTGGTCGGTGACTATTACTTCGACCACAGCCCGCCCGATGTCGAGCTGCTTGCCGGTATCGCGCAGGTTGCCGCCGCTGCGCATGCTCCGTTCATTGCCTCCGCCAACTCCACCCTCATGGGCATGGACAGCTGGAACGAGCTGGCCAATCCACGTGACCTGGCCAAGGTGTTCTCGACCCCCGACTATGCGGCCTGGCGGTCGCTGCGCGAGTCGGACGATGCCAAATACATCGGCCTCACCATGCCGCGGACGCTGGCCCGTCTGCCGTATGGCGCGAAGACCGATCCGGTCGAGGAGTTCAATTTCGAGGAAGACACCAGCGGCGCGGATTCGGCCAAATACACCTGGCAGAACGCGGCCTATTCGATGGCGGTGAACATCAATCGCTCATTCAAGGAATACGGCTGGTGCTCGCGGATTCGCGGCATCGAGTCCGGCGGTGCGGTGGAAGGCCTGCCCTCCCATACCTTCCCGACCGACGATGGTGGCGTGGACATGAAGTGCCCCACCGAAATTGCGATTACCGATCGGCGTTCTGCCGAGCTGGACAAGATGGGCATGATGCCGTTGGTGCATCGCAAGAACTCGGACATGGCTGCGTTCATCAGTGCGCAGTCGCTGGCCAAACCCGAAGAGTACGACGACCCGGACGCGACGGCGAACGCCGCGCTTGGCGCGCGTTTGCCGTACATGTTCGCCTGCTGTCGTTTTGCGCATTACCTCAAATGCATCGTGCGGGACAAGATCGGTTCATTCAAGGATCGTGATGCGATGGAGCGTTGGCTGACGTCGTGGATCAATCAGTATGTCGACGGCGATCCGGCCAACTCCAGCGAGGAGACCAAGGCACGCAAGCCGTTGTCCGCAGCAGAAGTGGTGGTGGAAGAAGTGGAAGGGGCGCCGGGGTATTACACGTCAAAGTTTTTCCTCAAGCCGCATTATCAGCTGGAAGGCCTGACCGTTTCCCTGAGGCTGGTGTCTCGTTTGCCGTCGGCAGCAAAGAGCTGATCCTGGCAGGCGTTCGTTTCATGCTTTGCGAAGTAGGTTGCTGCACCCGTTATTGCCGGGCGGGCTCGTGACGCGCACGAACCGTTCGGCTCAACTGATCACAATAGACAAGGAGAATTCTCATGGCATTAGACATGCACCTGAAACTGGAAGGTGGCAGCGTCACCTTCACCGGCGAGTCCAAGCATGAAAAACACAAGGACCAGATCCAGCTGCTGGCCTGGTCCTGGGGGCTGTCGCAGAGCGGGTCGTTTGGTCACGGCACCGGCGGTGGTGCCGGCAAGGCGAACGTGCAGGACATCAGTTTCACCAAGTACATCGACAAGAGCTCCACTGCCTTCATCAAGGCACTCGTCACCGGCTCGCATATCACCACGGCAACGTTGTTCATCTCGAAAGCCGGTGGCAAGCAGGAGGATTACTTCACCATCAAGCTCACCAGTGCCATGGTCACCAGTTATTCCACGGGTGGTTCCGGCGGTGAAGACATGCTCACCGAGAACGTGTCGATCAGCTTCGCGAAGTTCGACATCGAGTACTTCAAGCAGGACGACAAGGGTGCAGTAGCCTCGGCGGGCACGGTTGGATACAGCGTCGAGGAAGTCAAGGTCAGCTGATCCAGCACCTCACGTGTTTGATTGAGGCCTGGTTTCAAGGGATCTCTGCGCAAGTCGGTCTTGCCGCGGATTGCCGTACATCAGCTTGTGATGATGCGGGATCGTGTTTCCGACTGCTTGTCCAGAGGTCGCCTTGGTTCCGGGATTTCCTTGCCTGTGGCATGTCGGCGACGTGACCCGACAGGTCGGCTTCCGAGAGATGAAATGACACCCGAAAGCAAACTCAAAGAAGGTCGACCCGACGAAGCGTTGCAGCTGCTGACGGTGGAAGTACGCAACAACCCGGCGGATGCCAAGCGTCGGGTTTTTTTATTCCAGTTGCTGGCCCTGCTGGGGCAGTGGGAACGGGCACAGAACCAGCTGAACGTCAGTGGCGAGATGGATCCGCTCAACGCCATGATGGTCGGTGCCTATACCGAGGCGTTGAAAGGTGAAAAGGTCCGCGCCGAGGTTTTTGCGGGGACGCGCCTGCCCGTCATCATCGGCGAGCCGGAGCAATGGCTGGCGCTGTTGCTGCAGGCGCTGAAGCTGACCGCGGAAGGCCGCCATGAGCAGGCGGCGAGCTTGCGCGAACAGGCCTTTGAACAGGCGGCAGCGGTATCCGGCAACATCGACGGCTCCCCTTTCGAATGGATGGCCGATGCCGATCCCCGGATGGGACCGTGCCTGGAAATCATCGTGAACGGTGGTTATTCCTGGGTGCCGTTCTCCCGCTTGCAGGAGCTCAAATTCGAGGCGCCAACGGATCTGCGCGACAAGATCTGGGTGCCGGTGCAGGTCACCTGGAGCAATGGTGGTCGGGCTGTCGGTTTCATTCCCGGCCGGTATCCGGGCTCCGAACAGGCCGACGACAAGGACCTGGTGATGGGGCGAAAGACGGAATGGATTGATGCGGCGGAGGATCTTCAGATCGGTCTCGGCCAGCGGATGCTGGCGACCGATGCCGGCGACTATCCCTTGCTCGACGCCCGACTGGTCACGTTCGACAACCACTAATCGAGGCATGCGCGCGCCATGGCCGAATTGACCACCCAGGAAAGACTTCAGCCGTCGCTGCTCGATCGACTTACCGACGACGAGCCAGGCAAGCTGGAAGAGAGCCGCGAGAAACGAGTCATCTCGGCGACGCGTCTGCGCGATTGCGTGACGCGCGACATCTCATGGTTGCTCAATTGCGTGAACATGGAGGCGGACGCCACACTGGACGATTATCCGGAAGTGTCCCGCTCGGTCCTGAATTTCGGCATTCCCGACTTGACCGGTGTGGCCTTGTCGGGCATCAATGCCGACATCCTGCAGCGGCAGGTAAGGGATGCGATTCTCGCCTTCGAACCTCGACTTACGGCCCATACGCTGCGGGTCACCGCCACTGCGAAATCCGCCCGGATGGACCGCCAGGCGCTGATGTTCAATATCGAATCGGAAATGTGGGCTCAGCCGATCCCCCTCAATCTCTACCTGAAGACCGAGGTCGATCTGGAGACCGGCAGTTTCAAGGTGTCGGAGGGCTTCGGCTGATTCCCCATGGATCCACGACTGCTGCGCTATTACAACCGGGAACTGCAACACGTCCGTGAAATGGGTGGCGAGTTTGCACGCGAGTACCCGAAGATCGCCGGGCGGCTCGGGCTTGAAGGCTTCGAGTGCGCCGATCCGTATGTCGAGCGCCTGCTGGAGGGATTCGCGTTCCTGGCAGCGCGAGTGCAGCTCAAGCTTGATGCGCAATATCCGGTGTTCACCCAGCATCTGCTGGAGATGATCTACCCACATTACCTGGCCCCGGTGCCCTCGATGGCCGTGGTGCAGATGCAGCCCGACCTGAAGGAGAGCGGTCTGCTCGCTGGCCACACCGTGGCCCGCCATACCGCCCTGCGCAGTCTGACCGGCAAGGATGACCGCACCGCCTGCGAATACCGGACGGCCCACGATGTCACGTTGTGGCCGCTGGAGCTGACCGACGCGAAGTATTTCGAGACCCCGGCGGCGATCGCCGCAGCGGGAGTGACACTGCCTGCCGGCAAGGCGGTGCGTGCGGGTTTGCGGTTGAAGTTCCGGGTGACCGCTGGTGCGCAGGCGAACATGCTTGCACTGGACAATCTGCCCATATTCATCGCCGGTGCGGACGAGTTGCCCAAGCGACTGTATGAACAGCTGCTCGGGAACGCGGTGAGTTTCATCGTGCGTGCTCAGGGTGCCAGCGGCGAGCTGAGCCAGAGCTACGATGCCTCGCATATCCACCGCAAGGGCTTCGAGGACGATGAGGCACTGATTCCCTACGGCGGTCGTTCGTTCAGCGGTTATCGGTTGCTGCAGGAATACTTCGCGTGCCCGGAACGTTTCCTGTTTGCCGAGTTCACCGGCCTGAAATCCGTGCTGGCCCGCTCCAGGGGCAGCGAATTCGAGATCGTGGTGCTGTTCGATCGCAGTGTGGCCAGCCTGCACAACGCGATCGACGCGAGCAACTTTCGCCTGTTCTGCACGCCCGCGATCAACCTGTTTCCACGCCGTGCCGACCGTATCCACCTGCAGCAGGGCAAGACCGAATATCACATTCTCGCCGACCGCACCCGTCCGATGGACTTCGAGGTCCACAGCATCAGCCAGGTCGAGGGTTTCGGCGACAAGCAGGAGCCGGAGCAGCGCTTCCTGCCGTTCTATGGTTGCGACGAACGTACCTGGCACAGCCAGCACTCCGCCTATTACACGATACGCCGCGAGCCCCGGCTGATTTCCTCGCGGCAGAAGCGGCAGGGCGCACGCTCCAGCTATATCGGCAACGAGATGTTCATCGCCCTGGTCGATTCCGGCGAGGCGCCTTACTCCACCGAACTGCGGCAGATCGGCATGCAGCTGATGTGCACCAATCGCGATCTGCCGCTGCAGATGCCGGTGGGCAAGTCCAGGACCGACTTCACCCTGGAGACCGGCGCGCCGGTGGAGTCGATCCGCTGCGTTGCCGGCCCGACCAAGCCCCGCGCCCCGGCGGCGAATGGCGAGACCGCATGGCGATTGCTGAGTCACCTGCAGTTGAACTACGTATCGTTGCTGGAGAACAACAACGGCGAAGGAGCCTCGGCCCTGCGCGAGATGCTGACTCTGTACTGCGACGAATTCGATTCCGGCGCATTGCGCCAGGTCGAAGGCGTGAAGGCAGTCAGCTCGCAGCCGATCGTGCGAAGGGTGCCGGTGCCGGGGCCGATCACATTCGGCCGCGGACTGGAAATCACCCTGACCTGCGACGACGGCGCATTCGAGGGCACCGGTGCGTTCCTTCTTGGTGCGGTGATGCAGCAGTTCTTTGCACGCTACGTATCCGTCAATTCATTCACCGAAACCGTTCTGCGCACACTGGAACGCAACGAGGTCGCTCGATGGCCCGCAAGGCTGGGAACACGGCAGACGCTGTAGCACTGGAGAACGCACTGCGCGACCACCCCGAGGCCTTCGAATTCTTCGAGGCTGCCCGTCGGCTGGAGTGCGTGTTTCCGGAGCGGCCCCGGCTGGGTCATTCGGCCAAGGCGGCGGACGACTTCGTGCGCCTGTGCCAGACGCCGTCGCTGGCGTTCGCGCCGAAGACGGTCGATCGCTACGAGCCCGGTGGTGGTGGCAAGCCGGCGCGTCTGCACGGCCTGTTCTTCGGCTTGTTCGGCCCCAATGCACCGTTGCCGCTGCACTTGACCGAATATGCGATAGATCGCGAACTGAATGCGAAGGATCGGACTTTCACGGCCTTCGCGAACATCTTCCACCATCGCATGATGAGCCTGTTCTACCGGGCCTGGGCGGACGCGCAGCCGACGGTGCAGATGGATCGTCCCGCCGAGGATCGCTTTCGGATGTACATGGGTGCGCTGGTGGGCCTGGCCACGCCGGATCTCGGTGATCGCGATGCACTGCCGGATCAGTTCAAGCGCTTCTTCGCCGGTCGCCTGCTACAGCAGAGCCGCAATGCCGAGGGTCTCAAGGGGTTGCTCGAGCGATTCTTCCGCGTTCCGGTCAGCATCGTCGAGTTCGTGACCGAATGGATGCGCCTGCCGCCCAGCTCCCATCTGCGACTGGGGGCATCCGGCGAGGTCGCCGCACTGGGGCTCACCACGGTCACTGGCGAATATGTATTGGGCAGTCAGCAGCGATTCCGTCTGCGGCTGGGGCCATTGAGCCGTGCCGAATTCAACAACTTCCTGCCCGGTGGCGAGGCGCTCAGGCAGTTGGAGGCGGCCGTCAAGACCTATGTGGGCGAGGAAAAAGCCTGGGACGTGCAGCTGGTGCTGAAACGGTCCGATGTGCCGGCCACCCGACTGGGGCAGAACGGAAGAATGGGGCTGACCACCTGGATGGGACGGCCACAGCTGGAAGGCGACGCCGACCAGGTCGTGCTGAAGCCGGTGGGATAGCCGTTCGCGCGCGAGATGGGCAGCAGGTTCCGAGATACGACTTCATCGCACTGGATTGACTTCGCAACAAGACATCCGGATCGACAACTACCGCAAAGGATCAATGATCATGGCCGAAATCAGTCGCGGCGCACTGTTCGGGAAACTCAACAAACTGGCCTTTCGCGGTATCGAGAGCGCCACGGTGTTCTGCAAGCTGCGCGGCAACCCCTATGTCGAGCTGGTGCACTGGATCCACCAGATACTGCAGTTGCAGGATTCGGATCTGCACCGCATCGTCAAGCAGTTCAATCTCAATCCGTCGAACCTGGCGCGCGACATCACCGATGCGCTGGATCGCCTGCCGCGTGGTTCGTCGTCCATCTCCGACCTTTCCAGCAATGTCGAGGAAGCGGTCGAGCGGGGCTGGGTGTTCGCGACCCTGATGTTCGGCGAGGCACAGGTGCGCACCGGTTACCTGATCGTGGGCTGCATGCGCACGCGCAACCTGCGCAACGCGCTGGTGAACATCTCGGCGGAGTTCGACAAGATCAAGCCGGAGGCGCTGGTCGAGAAATTCGCCGAGATCGTCGCCGGTTCGCCGGAAGACGGGCAGAGCGCCAACGACGGTTTCCGGATGGGCGGTGGCTCGGCACCCGGGGAGGCCAGCGGCGCGATGTCGCCGGCACAGATGGGCAAGCAGGAGGCACTCGCGCAGTTCACCATCGACCTGACCGAACAGGCGCGTAGCGGCAAGATGGATCCGATCGTGGGCCGCGACGACGAAATCCGCCAGCTGGTCGACATCCTGATGCGCCGGCGCCAGAACAACCCGATGCTGGTCGGCGAGGCCGGCGTCGGCAAGACCGCGGTGATCGAAGGCTTCGCCATGCGTATCGCGATCGGCGACGTGCCGCCCCCGCTGAAGGACGTGCAACTGCGCGTGCTCGACGTGGGCCTGCTGCAGGCCGGTGCCAGCATGAAGGGCGAGTTCGAGAACCGCCTGAAGCAGGTCATCGAGGAGGTCCAGTCCTCGACCCGGCCGATCATCCTGTTCATCGACGAGGCGCATACGCTCGTGGGCGCCGGCGGCGCGGCCGGCACCGGCGACGCCGCGAACCTGCTCAAGCCCGCGCTGGCGCGCGGCAACCTGCGCACGATCGGGGCCACCACCTGGGCCGAATACAAGAAGCACATCGAGAAGGATCCGGCGCTGACCCGCCGTTTCCAGACCGTGCAGATCGATGAGCCCAGCGAGGAGAAGGCGATCCTGATGATGCGCGGCGTCGCCAGCGTGATGGAAAAGCACCACAAGGTACAGATCCTCGACGAGGCGCTGGAAGCCGCGGTGAAGCTGTCGCATCGCTACATTCCGGCGCGTCAGCTGCCGGACAAGTCGGTCAGCCTGCTCGACACCGCCTGCGCCCGCGTGGCGATCAGCCAGCACGCCGTACCGGCGGAAGTGGACGACACGCGCAAGCGCATCCAGGCGCTGGAGACCGAGCTGGGCATCATCGGCCGCGAGAAGAATGTCGGCGTCGAGGTGACGCTGCGGGAGGAAGCCGCCAACGAGAAGCTCGCGATACAGAAGGCCCGGCTTGAGACCCTGGAAGCGAACTGGGTTACCGAGAAGGAACTGGTCGAGAAGATTCTCGACATCCGCTCGAGGCTGCGCGGTTCGACCGGTCCGGTGGAAGGCACCGGCAGCGCGCTGGAAGAATCCGCCAACCAGGAAGCGGTGGCCGAAGGTACACCGCCGAAGGGGGAGGCGGCCCTCGATGGCGCCGAGCGCGCGGCAGCGCTGGAAGAGCTGAAGGGGCTGCAGACGCAGCTGGCCGAACTGCAGGGTGAGACGCCGCTGATCCTCGCCTCGGTGGACTACCAGGCGGTCGGCTCGGTGGTGTCCGACTGGACCGGTATCCCGGTCGGTCGCATGGTCAAGAGCGAGGTCGAGACCGTGATGAACCTGGCCAGCCTGATGGGTGCGCGCGTCATCGGCCAGGATCACGCGATGGAGATGATCGCCAAGCGCATCCAGACCTCACGAGCTGGACTGGTCGATCCGAACAAGCCGATCGGCGTGTTCATGCTGGCCGGCACCTCCGGCGTCGGCAAGACCGAAACAGCGCTGGCGCTGGCCGAAGCGCTGTACGGTGGCGAGCAGAACATCATCACCATCAACATGAGCGAGTTCCAGGAGGCCCATACGGTTTCCACGCTCAAGGGCGCGCCTCCCGGTTACGTCGGCTATGGCGAAGGCGGCGTGCTGACCGAAGCGGTGCGGCGCAAGCCGTATTCCGTGGTGCTGCTGGATGAAGTCGAGAAGGCGCATCCCGACGTCCACGAAATCTTCTTTCAGGTGTTCGACAAGGGTGTGATGGAGGACGGCGAAGGGCGCTCGATCGACTTCAAGAACACCCTGATCCTGCTCACCACCAATGCCGGCACCGAGATGATCTCCGGCCTGTGCAAGGACCCGGAGCTGATGCCCGATCACGAGGGCATGGCCAAGGCCTTGCGCGAGCCGCTGCTGAAGATCTTCCCGCCCGCGTTGCTGGGTCGGCTGGTGACGATCCCGTACTACCCGCTCAGCCCGGAAATGCTGGGCAAGATCGTCAAGCTGCAGATCAACCGCATCAAGAAGCGGGTCGAGGCCCGCTACAAGATCCCGTTCGAGTACAGCGAAGATGTGGTGAAGCTGGTGGTCGAACGCTGCACCGAGACCGAGTCGGGCGGCCGCATGATCGACGCGATCCTGACCAACTCGATGCTGCCGGATATCTCGCGCGCGTTCCTGACCAAGATGATGGAAGGGGAGCAGATCGCCAAGGTGCAGGTGGGAGTGACGGGCGGGGAGTTTTCGTACGGGTTTGGTTAACGAGTCGGTTGCAGTGAACTTGTCCCCTTTTCATTTTCCTGGATGAGGATCGACACGATGCCAGACTTCATAGAGACCTACATTGCCGCGTACAAGAAGAGCCATCCCACCCGCAACATTGCGGGCTACCTGGATGGTGACGACAACTTCGTCTGGGTCGATCGACCAAGGGTGAGCATCCTGCCGGCCGCCGCCTATCTGGCCGACTATATCGTCCGAAAGGGTTGGAATTTCAGAAATTCGACAATCTACACATCGCTGCCGACCGGCCACTGGATCACGACCTACTTCAAAAATATCAAGACCATCGATATGGCGGGTACCGCAACCTATAAAAAGGTCAATCCAAAAAGTCTTGACGAGACCGTGGGCGAACTCAAGCTGAACCTGTTCTCCGGCTTTGACCAGTCCCCGGCGCCGTTACCCGGTGGCGGATTGTATGAAGCGGCCGAGCACGGCCTGGCGCTGAGCCTGGAAAAGCAGGCGTCGCTGACAGGCAGTCGGCACGCTCGAGTTCGCGCCTTGCGCTATTACATGCTGGCAACGTATGCACTGTTGGGGCTGTGCAAGCGCAATGGCTATGAGGGCGGCAACTACGTCGCGGCAATGATGGTCAGCGACGACGGGCAGGTGCTGTCCTATGGCGTCAACAACGGGCAATCGGCGGGCAGTTTCCACCATGCCGAGGTAAACATGTTGTTGAGCTACTTCGACGCGAACCGTGATGCCGTCCGCTACCCGGAGAAAACTGTCGTCTTCTCCACGCTCACACCGTGCGCCCAATGCACGGCTTACCTCAAAGACACGCGTCCCACTAAAAGCTTCATCTATTTTGGCCAAATGGATACTGGCAAGTCAGGTGCGGTCGGTGCCGAGGGAGGCTTTTCCAAGGCTTTCGATGACCTGACGAAACCCGTGCGCGGATCCGAACTCAACGAGGGTGTGGTCAACAAATTCCGGATTTCGACGGGCATAGAAAGCTGCATGACCGGAGGCGGAATGATTGCGGCCCAGATAGGTCGGGACGATCCGGCAGCTTATCTTGAGACCGCCTTGTTCGCGCTCGAAAGGAAGGGCGAAAAGGCGCGATCGGGCGAGACTCCGGATCAGAAGGAAGAGGCCGAGATAAAAACCCGTGTGCTGACGTACCTGCGAGGGTTCGTGAACTCGACATGGGGATAAGGGCTGAGATCGACGCGCGCTTTTGGGGCCGGCTGGAAAAGGCCGCAAGGCAGGGGCTGTGGGGAATGCAAGAAATGCCCGTCGGAGTCGACTTTGCGAGAGAAAGCGACGACGAATCGTACTCTGCGTGATTTTCAGTTTGGTGAATGGATTGGGGTGACTCCCGTTTTGCCGTGCGGGCCTTCCTGGACGTCGTCGATACATGGAATGCAATGTCGGCAGGATTTCCGTCACTCCAGCACCCACTTTCTTTGCAAGAGGAACCTAAATGGCTGTTCTGCGCGCTTCGATTGCTATAACGCCTTACAACATAGGTGCACCTCAGGTCTTGGTCGATGTCGCCCCTCTCAGGGGGGAGCACAAAATGTACACAGCCGTTGCCGCCAGAATAACCGACGCCTGGAACGTAAGTCAGACAGTGCCGGTGCTGCGGGATTTTGCACCGGTGCTGAATGCCGCCGGCACCACCATCTACTTGCCGTACAACGATGACAGAATAACCTCCGTACGACTGCCCAGCCCGCCACCAGCTGGAGTCGACTTCTTCCTGACCGCAAACATGAGCGGCTGCAAGTTCTTCGTGGATACCATTGCCGGAAGCAACGATTTGATGGTGTACCACGCGAACACGCATCAACACGGCTCGCCGGCTCACAATAGTCCCGTGAATTACCAGAGCGTGCAGGCCGGTCACATCCTGGATGCCTTGCACGCCAATGCCCAGGCCGACTATGCGGCGCTCCCGGCGCCAAACAATCTCGTTCTGCACAACGTGGCATCTCTGGCTAAAGGCACGTACTACATGCAGGGCGCCCTCGCCGAACAACGGAAGGCAAATCAGGGGCGAGGCCTGGCACTTCCTGGAGGAGTATGGGCCACGCCTGAATTTGCCGGGGGATGCTCAGTGATGGGCTTCTACAACGCGGGCTGGCATTTCTACTATCAAACGTGGGGCGGTGTGGACTATACCCGCCCTTCAGGAACGCAAGCGATAGCCAAGGACCTCTTCACGTTCCACTGGAAATCGCTGCATAACCGGCGGACCAAAGGCATCTCGCACACCGCCTTCAGCGATATCACGGTAGTCGATCATGCGTTGATTTATTGAAGCTGATCGTCCACTGCCTGTGTGCGGCGCCGACGCTACGAATTCTGACCAGAAGGACGTTCAACAATGGCAATTGAATACCATTCGCTCGGCGGCCAGAAGAAGGTCAACGAGATCGTCATGGCCGGCAGTCACGATGCCGCCATCACCTCGGGCGGCATCCGCGCGCGCACCCAGAACAAGTCGATCTATCAGCAGGCCAAATGCGGCGTGCGAATTTTCGATGTCCGCATTTCGGGGCAGCGTACCGGTCACGGCGGAGCCAAGCTTTCCGCGTTCCACGGCAAGAACACGCCGGAGATGAAGTCGAAGACCGTGGGCGGCGTCACCCGGAACATTGAAGTTACCCGTATGGTTCTCGGCGATTGGGGCATGGACCTGGACGACATTCTCGACGGTGCCAAGCGTTTCGTCGACAAGTACCAGACCGAATTCCTGATACTCAAGTTCGACAAGTCGGCCAACTACGAGCTGATCCTGGAGGCCTGCCAGAACAAGCTGGGCAACCGGATCTACAAGAAGACCGGCAACCTCGCCAACCACACGCTCAGCGAAATGGCCGGCAAGGTGGTCTGCGCCTTCATGCCGGACGGGTTTGCCGCGCTGAGCCATGCAGGTTGCACGATCGCCGACGGGGCAGCGCAGATCGTCAGCCTGTACCCCCATGGCACCATGCCGGACACGATTAACGGGCTGATCTACTACGGCAAGGGCGGCACCTCGATCGCGCAGCCATCCAAGTACGCGCTGAAGGCACCGGTCAAGGGCAAGTTCCTCGAGAACATCGACAAGCAGCGTCGGATTCTGGGCGATGCGAACACCGCACACTACTCGCGCGATGTGCTGCGCATGATGTACTGGACCCAGACCGGCATGGTGCGAAGCATCAAGGGACGCGACAAGAAGGCATGGACCACGGGCTCGAAGCAGCGCCTGAAATCGCTGTGGGCCGAGGGTGGCTACAACTACCTCAGCAACAGCGTGCCCGAAGCATTCCCGATGGACTCGCATGCCACCAATTTCCAGATCTACATGCCGAATTTCATCATGGTCGACTTTGCGGACGAACATAAGGGTCAGACGATTTACGATCTGAATCTGCTGACCCGGGCGGAAATCATCCAGTTGAACGGCGGTATCGACCAGCCCGACGACACGGTCGGCTTCAATATCTAGCCTGACGTGGTATTCGACCCCGCGCTGGACGGGGATCGCATCGGAATCATGAAGAAGAAACAAATGCAACCCATGATCAAGATCGCCAACAACATCATCATCGGCTCGCAACGGCAGCCGGAAGGGCTTGGCAGCGACAAGAGGATGCGCGGCAAGAAAGGCTACTTCGTCGGCGTCGCGATCGCCCGAACTGTGCTTCGGCTCCAGGCGGATTGCGACCGATGGTGACGAGAATGCACAAGGCGTTATTTACGGGGATGGCCGACAGGGCGTGCAAGATCCTGCGTGCGGTTCATCCCGTGGGTACAGCAATTTTTCTATGTCTGGCTTTCAGTTTGTCCGAGGGGTGTGCCATGGGTTTATCAAGTCATCTGGTGCTGTTTTCCGAAGTGCAGGGCACCGTGTTGAAGGAGGGCAGGCCGGTGCAGGGCGCACGGCTCACCCAGGAGATCGTGTGGTCCGACAACAAGAACGACGTGCCGCCGAGTACGGTGAGCAGCGGCTCCGATGGTCGCTTCATGTTTCCGGCGGTGGAACGCGATGCAGGCGTGATGCGCGTCGTGCCGCACCAGCCGGTGATCCTGCAGAAAATCACGATCAGCTACGAGGGCGTGGAATACACCGCATGGCGCCACACCAAGAACAGTTATGAGGCGAATTCCGAGATGGACGGCCGCCCGCTCAGGCTCGAATGCGAGTTGACCCGCGCCGCGGATTTCGAAGGCACTCATTACGGCATCTGCAAGGCACTCTGACCGCAGCGACACTTTCAATTGCCACAGGGGAATGGATGATGACGACGGAACTCTCACCTGCCCAGTCCGCGGAAATCGCCGAAAGCGCATATGCGCTGCGGCTCTCCACCGACATGCTCGATGCCGCGGTAGCGGCGCCACGCGCACGTGCCGCATTCGACCTGATGAATGGCCGGCGCCTGACCGGCACCACCGGGCTGGGCGCACGGGCACTGCAGCAAACGACCGGTTTCGGCTACGTCGCCTGGGGCCAGGGCTCGCGCCAGGGCGAATGCCTGATCTCGGTGCGCGGCACGTTCAAGACCAGTGCCTACGACTGGATCACCAACGCACGCATGGCCGGCTGCACCGGGCCCAGCGGCTTTACCGTGCATGCCGGCTTCTGGGCCGCGGCACAATCGCTGTTGCCGCAGATCCGGGAGTCGTTGCGCGGGCGCACACCCTCGGCCATCCACGTGGTGGGGCACAGTCTCGGCGGCGCCATCGCCACCCTGATCGCCGACAGCCTCAGCGGTGCCGGCAGCGGCATGCAGCTCTACACGTTCGGCGCGCCGCGGGCGGGTGTCGAACTGCACGCGGAATATCTCACGCATCGGCTCGGCGCGGCGCAGGTCCATCGTGCATATCACGATACCGATCCGGTCCCGATGGTGCCGATCCATCCGTACAGCCACGTGCCTTACAAGGCCAATGCCTATCGCATGAAAGGTCCCGGCAAGCTGGTCAGCGTCGGGGCGCATCTGATGCCCGAATACATCCGCTCGGTCGGCGATGCGGGCTGGGCGGCGCTGCCGGTGCAGCCTGCCGGGCCGGGTGTACTGGCCAGCGCCGAAGCATGGCTGGAGGAAGTGGCCAGCGGTGCCGGTCCGGGCGTGATGCTGTCGGCGACCGCCTTGCGCATGATCCTGCATGCACTCGACTGGATCCTCAGCCAGATCGGCAAGGGCATCGGCCTGGCCGTGCTCGGCGGCGCCACGATCATCGACAGTCTGGCGCAACTGCTTTACAGCGGCGTGCTGCAGTCGGTGAGGCTGGCCGGGATGATTCGCAACCTGATGGTGGCTGCGCTGCGTTTCATGGGACGCACGCTGGCCACCGGCGTCAGCATCACCGCCAGTTTCATCCAGTACGTGCTGGGCATGCTGTTTCGCGTCATCTCCACGGTGGCGGTGCGGGCACTGGATGCGCTGTCGAGATAGTGGGGCGGCGGCCGGGCCTCCCCGCCCTCCGTTGCCGGATCGGGCGATGATGCGGAGCTTCGATGGAGCATTACCCGGCGGAGTGAGGAGACGATGCCCGCATCGGAGCCAGTACGGCCTCCAGCGTGCGGCAGATCGTCTCGAAGTCTTCGTCGGTCATCCACGGGCTGTTGCTGATGCTGAGGCTGCGCGCGGCGAAGTCGCGCGCATGCGGTACGTCCTGTTGCGGCACGATCGCGGACAGATAGGCGTAGTCCGGCAGCGCATGGATGAACAGGCGACTGACCCCCATGCCGGCGCCCCACAGTTGCTCCAGCGCCGCATCGCGATATTTCTGATCCGGCAGCAGCAGCAGCAGGAACGGCCAGGTGCCTCCGGTGCCGGCGGAATCGTCGTACACCTCGACCCCTCCGATCCGGCGCAATCGTGGCAGGCGGCGCTGGGCCTGGGCGGCCAGCTGATCGAGGAATGCCGGCAGCCGGGTTGCCGCATGCGCGCCCACGGCCTGTCGCCAGCGTCCGACGCGGTGCAACGGAATCGTCAGCGCAAAGTCATCGCCCACCGCCGCAACCGGGTCGCCCCGACGCAATCCACGGCGCAGAGGGTTGCCATAGGCCAGCCGCAGTCCGCCGGGCCGGTACAGCGCGGCGTAGCCGAGCAACTCGATGCAGCGGCGGCATTCCCAGTCGAAGCGACGCGGCACGAGGCGTGCAGCGGTATCTGCCAGCCGCTGGCGCAGGCCCGGGTCACGAGCCAGCAACAGTCCGCCCTCGTAGATCGACAGGCCCTTGCCCGCGGCCAGGCTGAAGAAGCCGATGTCGCCGGTACAGCCGACACTGATGCCGTCGCGGCGGGCGCCCAGCGCCTGTGCCGCATCCTCGATCACATACGCGCCGACGTCGCGTGCTGCCGCCATCGCATCATCCACGTCGGCGACGCGCCCGGCCAGATGGGTGGGGATGATCGCCAGGGTGCGTTCGTCGCAGACCGTGCGCAGGGCCGCCGGGTCCATGTCGAAATGGCCGAGGCGCAAGTCGCACAGTTGCAGCTCGAGTCCCGCCTGCTGCACCGCGATCGCGACCAGCGGGCAGGTGAATGCAGGGACCACCACGCGGCGGCGCTGCGGCTGCAGTTCGCGCAGCGTGGTCAGGGCGATCAGCAGGCTGGCGGTGCCCGAACATTCCAGTTGCAGCGGTGGCGTGCCCAGCTGCCGGGCGAGGTCCGACGCCAGCGTCGCGGCGCCCGGACGCAGGTCAGCGGCTTGCAGCGGCAGGCCGGCGGTGGGGGGCAGTTCGCGAGGGCGACGAGGCAGCATGCAGGCAGCTTAACCGGGCTCAGGCCTCGGCCGGTTCCGGCGCGTGCTCGCGGTCTTCGGCCAGTCCCAGGCAGACGATGCCGGCGACGATCGCGATCGCCCCCAGCACGCGGGGGAGGGTGAGGTGTTCGTCGAACAGCCAGATCGACAGCAGCATCACCGAGACGACCTCCAGGTGCGAGGCGGCGAACGCGGGGCCGATCGGCGCGTGCTTGAGCAGTGCCATCCAGGTGAAGAACGCGCCGACGTATCCGAGCACCGCGCCATAAACCCAGGGCTGGCTGAATACGCGCAGGAGCCAGCCGATGCTGGCCTGCACCGGCAGGGCACTGTCGCCAGCATATTTGAAGCTGATCTGCGACAGCGTGTCGAAGGTCATCAGCAGCAGGAACCCGAACACATAAAAGCGTTTCATCAGGCCAGCCCCACGATCGCCACGCCCAGGGTGACCAGCAGGATGCCGGCCACCCGCAGCCGGGTAAGCTTCTCGCCGAACAGGAAACGGCCGGCGATCATGATCGCCACGATGTTGATCGAGCCCAGCAGCACGCCCTCGGACAGCGGCAGCAGCGACAGAAACGCGATCCACACCAGGAACTCGATGACGTAGCAACCGATGCCCAGCCACAGCCATGGCCGGGCCGCCATGTGCTTCCAGCGCGCCAGTCCGTCACCGGCAGCGGGATTGCCCGCGGCGGCCTTGAAGGCCAGCTGGCCGCCGGTATCCAGCACCACGTTGAGCAGCCACAGGCTGGCGACCAGGGCCGAGAGGGAACCGGGTGCCGGCATGATCAGGCGGCGATGCGCAGCGAGCTTTCGGTAGCGACGACCCGTTCGAAGAAGGCGGCCGATCGTTCGATCAGGGTGCGCCGTTCCTTGTCGATCGTGATCATGTGGTAGCTGTCCTCGAGCAGCAGCAGCTCGGTCGGCGCGCTGACCGAGCGCATCACCAGCTCGGCATTCTTCACGCTGGCGACGTCATCTTCGCTGGCGTGGGCGACCAGGCACGGCGCGGTGACTTGCGGCAACTGACGGCGCACGTCGGCGGCCAGATCATACATTTCGGCCAGCGAATACCACGGATTGCCGGGCAGGCCGGCGGCGGCGCTGTCTCCGCCGAGCATGGCCGCGCTGACCTGCGCGCGCAGGCGCTCGTCACGAATCCCGTACGGCGGTTGCTCCATGAAGCTGCGTCCCCGTCCGATGCCGAGTTTCTTCAACAGCGGCAGCAGGAACGACAGCCGCGCCAGTGGCGGAATGCTCCAGCCGTCGTAGCGGAAGGTGGCACCGTACACGCCGACGCCGGCAATCTGCCGCGGCCGATCCGCGGCCAGTTTCAGGGCCAGCAGTGCCCCCATCGAGAGACCGCCGACGAACAGGTGATCGACCTTGCCGAGCATGTCGTCGGCGGCCTTTTCGACGCTGGCGTACCAGTCGCGCCAGCCGGTGGCGAGCAGGTCGTCCGCGTTGCCGCAGTGACCGGCCAGCTGCATGCCGTGCACGGTAAAGCCGGCACGGTTCAGACCCTTGCCAAGCAGGCGCATCTCCATGGGCGTGCCAGTCAGGCCATGGATAAGCAGCACGCCGCTGCGGCCACCTTCGAAGAAAAAGTCAGTCTGCTGAATCACTCGCTTGCCTTCATGCCTGGTGGGCCCGGATCGTTCGATCGAAGCAGCCATTATCGGCAGAAAGTTTCGCAGGCGGCGGTTTCCTCAGTCTTTCGCAGAGACCCCCTGGGGAGCGGCTTCTGCCTCGAAGCGCACCATCACGCGTTGGCCGATACGCAGCTTTTGCGGCTGGTCGAAGGCCAGCACGCATTCCACCGTGCGGGCATTGGCGCGCACCTGCGGGTCGTTTTCCAGGGTGGCCGGGCCATAGATCTCGCCGATGCGCAGCACGTGCGCGCGCCAGTGCGCGGTGGCGCGACCATCGTCTGCAATCACTTCGGCAGACATGCCCGGATGGATCACCCCGACAAAACTCTCGTTGAGCTCGGCCCGCACGATCCTCGGCTTCTGCGGCAGCAGGGTGAACAGCGGGCCGGAAGCGGGCGAGACACTGGCACCGGGCTGTGCCGAGGCCTGCACCACGTCGGCGTCGAACGGCGCCAGCAGACTGCGCTGCTTCAGCTCGTAGCGCGCCGCGTCCAGTTTCTGGCCGGCCATGCTCACAGCGGCACGAGC
The DNA here is from genome assembly GCF_042657065.1 of Rhodanobacter ginsengisoli. Taxonomy (NCBI): domain Bacteria; kingdom Pseudomonadati; phylum Pseudomonadota; class Gammaproteobacteria; order Lysobacterales; family Rhodanobacteraceae; genus Rhodanobacter; species Rhodanobacter ginsengisoli. The sequence continues at coordinate 745,405 of NZ_JBHSNF010000002.1, read as the reverse complement.
GCCCTGCTGCTCGGCGTCGAGCTGGGCGGCCGCCTCACGTGCGTCATCCGCGCTCTGGCCATCGCCGGCACCGGCCGCGACGGCGGCGGTCAGGCGTTGCGCGCGTTGCTTCGCCGCCGCCTGCTTGATGCCGAGCAACTTCAGCTGCGCCTGCGCCTGTTCCAGTTGCGCCTGAGCCGCATCGACGGCCAGGGTGGCGGGCCGGGTGTCCAGCTGGGCCAGCAACTGCCCCTGCCTGACGTGATCGCCTTCATGCGCGGCGACCCTGGCCAGGGTGCCTTCGCGTGGCATCGACAGGGTCAACAGGCCCCCTTCGATGTCGATCCGCCCGCGTGCCACGGCGGCGTAGGCTGGCGCCGGTGGGGCGTGGGTGCCGGGCGCCGGCGCGGTTGAGCGGGAGCAGGCCGCCAGCAGCCAGGGCAGGCACAGGGCCAGGCAGGCCAGTCCCGCGGGATGCAAGCCACGGGGGCGGTCGAACGGGGCGGGTATCGCGGGAGGCAGCTTCATGGCGAAATTCCGTTGCTGTCGTCGATCCGCGCGCTATTGCGGCGGTCGCTGAGAATGCGGCCGTCTTCCATCGCCAGGACGCGATCGGCGTGGACGACCAGACGTGGATCGTGGCTGACGCAAAGCACCGTGGTGCCATGGGTGGTGGCGATCCGGTGCAGGATGTCGATGATCATCTGGCCGTTGGCGGAGTCAAGCGCGCTGGTCGGCTCGTCGGCGAACAGCAATTCCGGCTCCTTGGCCAGTGCGCGGGCAATCGCCACGCGCTGCTTCTCGCCGCCGGACAGCTCGGCCGGGCGCAGCCGCATGCGATGCGCCAGGCCGACCTCCTCCAGCGAGAGCCGGGCACGACGGCGGGCTTCGGTGCGCGACAGGCCCATGTGGCTCAGCGGCAATTCGACCTGTTCGAACGCGCTCAGCGCGGGGAACAGGTTGAAGCCCTGGAACACGAAGCCGGTGTGCTGCAGGCGGAAGCGCTCCAGCGCTCGCAGATCGAGCTGGCCGAGCTCGCTGCCCAGTGCCTGCACGCGACCGCTGTCGACTTTCTGCAGGCCGCTGAGTATGGCCAGCAGCGTGCTCTTGCCGCATCCCGAAGGCCCGGAAATCAGGGTCAGCTCACCCGCTTCGATGCTCAGGCTGAGGTTGTTCAGTACCTGGGTACGCTGGTGACCGGAGATAAATGCCTTGCTGACACCCTCGGCCAGCAGGGCGGGCTTGGGGGTCGACGTAGTGGCGATGGCGGGCTGCATGGTCGACTATCTCAGCAAGGTGGCGGGGTCGGCGCGGCGCAGGCTGCGCATCGCGGCCAGGCCGGAAACGGCGGCCAGACCCATCACCAGGATGATGCAGGCCAGCGCCGCGGGTACATTCAGGACCACTGGCACATCCTGGCTGCGCGCCAGCAGCATCAGTGCGACACCCAGCACACCGGCGCCGAGCAGGCCCAGCGCCCCGACCCAGAACGCCTGTTCCAGTACCACCCGGCGCAGCGCCGCCACACCCACGCCGAGCGCATTGAGGGTGGCGTATTCGCGGATCGAGCCGTTGACCGCGGCGATCAGGGTCTGACTGGTAATGACGGTGCCGACCAGGAATACGATGCCCGCCAGAAACAGTACGCCCGCACCGGCACCGGTATCGAACAGCCAGTAGCGAACCGAGCGAGCCGCAAAATCGCGGGCGCTCCAGGCGGCATACGGCCCGAAGGCCTTGTCGCCGCTGATACGCAGGGCTGCCGCATCGGCCTGGGTCGGATCGCGCAATCGGGCGACCAGGTAGGTCGGGCCGATGTCGGTGGCGTCATTGTCCAGTCGGCGTGCGGTATCCAGCGAGCACAACACGTTGACGCCGCCCAATGCGCGCAACCCGGTACTGATCCCCACCACATGCACCTGATGGCCGTTGATGGTGGCGGTCTGGCCGATGTCGACACCAAGCTGATCGAGCGCGGAACGATCGACGACGATGGCGTCCGGCTCGGCCAACCGTGCGCGCAGGATCGGCGACAAGGCCTTGGAGAACATCAGCCCGTCAGCTGCCGGATCGATGCCGGAAACGAACACCGAAACGCCGCCGGTCTCCTGCGGCCCGCGCCAGTCGCCGTCGATCCAGAGATACGGTTCGACCTGTTGCACGGCCGGATCCATCAGGATGCGCGACTCCACGTCGGCGTCGATGGTGCGGCCCAGCCCCACGCTTTGCGTGCCGGGATAGCCCACCCAGACATCGGCTGAGGAGCCGGTGATGTACAGGCTGGTGCTGCCGAAGATACCCAGCACCAGGGCGATCTGCAGCAGTTGCAGCAAGCCTGCGAAGCCGACAGCCAGCATGGCCGGAAGGAATCGGCGCCATTCGTAGATCAGGGTCTTGCGTGCGAGGGCCACCATCAGCGGGGTGTCCCGTCGGTGGGGCCGGCAGAGCTGCCGGTCGACGCGGCCGGAGCACTCTCCGGCGCATCGACGTCCGGCAACGGCGCGCCGCCCAGGGCCTTGTACAGCGCCACGTAAGCCAGGCTGTGGGCGGCGCGTGCGTCTGCCAGTTCCAGCGATGCCTGGTCGGCGGCGATCTGGCTTTCGGCGCGATCGAGCGGACCGCTGAGTTGCAGGTCGACTCGTGTTTGCTCGGCCCGATCGGCATGTTGCAGTGCCTGCCACGCGACGGTGCTGTGCTGCTCGCGTTGCTCTTGCTGCTGCAGGCTGCCCAGCGCGGTTTCCACTTCGGCCACGCCTTGCAGCACGGCTTGCCGGTAGGCCAGCACGCTGGCTTTCAGCTCGTATCCCTTGGCATGGGTGGCAGCCAGCCGTATACCCCAGTCGAACAGGGGGATGTTGATGATCGGCCCCACCGACGCGATGCCATTGGGGGTGCTGGAAATTCGATGGTTGTTGTTGATGTCCGTGGCCCAGACCATGGATCCGCCGATGCCGATATTGGGAAACATGTCGGCGTGGGTCAGGGCGAGTTCACCGGCCGCACGCAGCACGTCCGCCTCGGCCCGGGCAATCTCCGGGCGCGTGCGCAGCAGGTCGGCGGGGGTGCCGGCGAGTCGCCAGGCGCCCAGTTCCGGTGGCGCGCCGGGTTGCAGCCATGCCGGATCGGGATGGTTCTGACCCAGCAGCACGGCCAGGCGCTGCGCGCTGGCGTTGATGGCCTGGCGCGGCGAGGCCAGCGCCGCCTGGGCCTGTGCGAACGCTGCCTGTGCCTGGTCGACGGCGCTGGGCGCGACCAGTCGCAGGTGTTTGCGCGCCTGCAACAGTTGCCACTGACGCTGGCGAACCTGACTGATCTGCTGCAGCAGGTGTTCCTGTTGCTGCGCGGTGCGCAAGTCGATCCATTCGCGAACCACTTCGGCCACCAGGCTGACTTGTGCGGCGCGCAGGTCGGCCACGCTGGCGTCGAGTTCACCTTGCGATTCGCGTCGGGTGCCCTCGGCCCGGCCAAACAATCCCAGTTCCCAGGTGGCATCGAAGCCGGCCACAAAGAACGATGCGCTGGCATCGGGGTCGATCGCATCGTCGGTACGTGCGCTCAGTGCCGGCAGGTAACGTCGCTGCGCATGCGCGTGCAACGCACGCACCGCGCGCAGGTGCTCGACTGCCTGGGCAACATCGAGGTTGTTCGCCAGGGCGTGGTCGACCAGCTTGTCGAGCTGTGGATCGTTGAAGGCGTGCCACCAGCCATGCAGGTCGGTGGGTTTGGCCTGGTCCATGGCTTCCACCTGTTGCCACTGTGCAGGCAGGGGCGGGGCCAGTTTGGGCAGCGGTGCAGCACAACCGGCCAGTCCCGACAGCAACGCACCGAGCAGGCACGCGCGAAGCCGGCAGGCGGGGGGCAGCTTGCTCAATCGAAGCGACACGGTGGGCATTTTTCCATGGCAAATGATGCTGTGCACAGGCACCGGTCCGGATTTGTTGTTGGCCATCATGCTCATTGTGATGATGGAGCCTTTGTATATTCTGATGGCGCCGGGCGGGATCACGCCAGCTGCCTTGCTCAGCCGTCCGTACCGGCCGCGGCGTCGGTCGCCTTCATGCCTGGCGCGACACTGGCGGTATCGGCGCCGGGAAGTGTACTTCCACGCGCAGGCCATGTTCTTCGCCGAGCCGGTAGGTAATCGTGGCATGGTGTCGTTCGACGATGCGCTGGACGATCGCCAACCCCAGTCCGCTGCCTTCCTCGTTGTTGCCGGCCACCCGGAAAAAGCGCTCGCTGAGCCGCGGCAGCAGCTCGGGGGGCACGCCCGGGCCGTTGTCCTCGACGCTGAGGCAGACGCCTCCATCGACTTGCGCCTGCAGGTTGACGGTAACGCTGCTGCCGCGGCCCGCGTAGCGCACCGCGTTGTCGATCAGGTTGTCCAGCAAGTCCAGCACGCTGGAAGCATCGCCAAGGATGCTCAGCGGCTGTCCGCTGCACGAGTAGCCGAGATCCACTCCGGCACGGATGGCTTCGTGCACGCGCTGGGATACCGCGTCGGGGATCAACCGGCCCAGATCGAGCAGCTGAGGTTCGTCGGTGTCCAGCGGCGCTGCCTGTGCGCGAGTCAGCGCCAGCAGTTGCGACGATGTGCGCGCCGCGCGCTGGGTCAGGCGCCGGATATGGCTGAAGGCATCCGCCATCGTTTCCGGCCGCGGGTCGGCAATGGCGCGATCGACATGCAGGCTCAGTCCGGTCAGCGGCGTGCGCAGCTGGTGCGCGGCATCGGCGATGAAGCGGTCATGCAGGGCCAGCGTGCTGCGCAGCCGGCCGAACAATGCATCGATGGTGCGGGTCAGCGGCTGGATTTCCTGTGGCACATCGGGGGCGTCGATCGGGGTCAGCTCATGCGAGCGGGCAGCCAGCCGGGCCGTCAGTGGATCGAGTACGCGCAAGCCCCGGCTGACCCCGAACCAGACCAGCGACAGTACGCAGGCGATCAGTGACGCCTGCATCAGGATCGACAGCAGCAGGATTTCCCGGGCCTGTCCATGCCGGTCGCGCAGGGTTTCGGCGACGGTGACGATCAGGCTGTCGGTCGGGTCGCGAGGTGCTACCGCACGGACCGTTGCCGCTCGCAAGGTGTGCCGGTCGAATGCGGTGTCATAGAGCGACGGTACGGCATCGGCCACCGGCATTTTCGCCGGGAGCGGCAGTTCCCCATCACCTGCGATCAGACCATGCCGGGAACTACGCACGCTGAAATAGCTGTGACCCTCACGATCGTATTCGAGCAGGAAGCGCGCCTGTGGGCTCAGCTGATTGCCGAGCTCACCGTTGCCCAGCATGTTGGCCAGCATCAGCGCGTCATCGCTGAGGCCCCGATCATGTACCCGATTGGCATAGGTCAGGGCCACGCCGTAACTCAGCAGTGCGTCCAGCATCAGCAGCACGGCCATCGGAATCAGCAAAAAGACCAGCAGCCGCCGCCGCAGGCTGGGACGCCGCTGATCCCGTGCTGGTGTCCTCATGCCGCGTCGCCAGCGGTCGCGTCGACTTCTTCCAGCAGATAGCCGAGGCCGCGGATCGTGCGCACACCGGTGCCGCTGCCGTGCAACTTGCGGCGCAGGCGATGGATCGCTATGTCCAGGCCGTTGTCGGTCAGTTCCTGATCCCAGTCGCACAGCGCTTCGATCAATTGCGCCCGGCTGGTGACGCGGTCGGGCCGCAACGCCAGCGCTTCGAGCAGGCCGAATTCGCGCGCGGTCAGTTCCAGCGCTGTCTCGCCTACCCACGCGCGGTGACCGGGAAGATCCAGTCGCAGTTGGCCGAGCATCAGCTCCGGCTTGCCCTGGCTGCTGGACCGGCGCAGCAGGGCGCGCACGCGTGCCTCGAATTCAGCCAGCGCGAAGGGTTTGACCAGGTAATCGTCGGCACCCAGATCAAGCACGCGAATGCGCTCCGGCAAGCCGTCACGGGCGGTCACTACCAGCACCGGCATGCCGGTGCCGCGATTGCGCAGCCGGCGCAGCACCTCGCTGCCGTCGATGGAGGGCAGGCCGAGATCGAGCACCAGCAGGTCATAGTCGTGATCGCGCAGCGCGGCGTCGGCCAGGTTGCCTGCAGCCACGTGATCCACCGCGTGACCGCCGTGGCGCAGTGAGGCACAGATTCCCTCGGCGATGGAGGGATCGTCCTCGGCCAGAAGAATGCGCATCGTGGGCTCCGGGTCAGGATGTCAGTGTGGCCGGCGAACGCATGGGCAGCAAGCTGGCGGTCGGGACTTCCCGGGTTCCGAGTCGCGACCGGCTCGTCACCACAGGGAAGATCCGGATGTCATGGACTTCCAGACCATTCACGCCACCAGCAGTTCCCCGTGAAGAGGTGCCCGTGCAGCCCATTCACATGGGGTGGGGGCACCACGCAGACAAGGGGACTTGGCGCAGCGGCCACCCGATCGGCCACCAGGGGAGCGTTGGTGCAGCGCTCAGGCGTAGGCGCGGCGGTGTTCGCGGTGTGGCGGGTAGTAGGCGAATACGTGGCTGTGGCTGCCGTAGAAATCGATGTTCTCGATGTGCTCGCCGCCAAGGCGCTCGGCCACCCGGTCGGAGGCCTCGTTGCCGATGCGCACCAGGCTGATTACCCGCTGGGCGTGCAGATGGTTCCAGGCGAATTCCAGTACGGCATTGCCTGCCTCGGTGGCATAACCCTTGTGACGATGTTCCGGTTTGAGCATCCAGCCCAGTTCCAGGTCCGGCCAGCCGTCCGGGTACATCAGCCCCGCGCGGCCGATGAATTCGCCGGTATCCTTCAACTCCAGTGCCCACATGCCGCAGCCACGCAGTTGCCAATGGCCCAGCAGCATCGCCAGCGAACGCCAGGCGTTGGTGCGATCCAGCGGCTGGCCGTCACCGATCCAGCGGGTACTTTCCGGGTCGGCCAGCATCGCGGCGTAATCGTCGAAATGCCGTTCGGTCAGGGCGGTCAGGCGCAGGCGCGCCGTTTCAAGAGTAGGAATATCAAACATCACGATCAGCGGTTGGTTGTATCCAGCAGGTGGGCCAGTGCATGAGTACTGCTGGCGAGGCTTTCTTGCCAGGACAATCCCGTAATTGTCTCACCTGTGACGGAATCGACAAAATCCTCGGCCTGGCCGGGCGGCAGCAGGTGCCGGTAGTCCACCGTGATCTCGCTGCCGGCGGGCAGTTCGGCCAGGGCGAACACGAAACCCAGGTGCCACAGCCCATTCGGCTTGAAGCTGTGGTTGATATAGCACTCGTCCGGCCAGTCGGGCGACAGCGTGTAGCGGTCCTCGAACCAGCGGGCGCTGGCGTGGAACTGTGCGCTCAGCTCGGCCGAGGCGGCGATGTCGGCGTGGCGAAAAGTCTGCTGGATGCTGTCGGGGGCGGTGATGATACGTCCGGCCGGCACTGTTTCGTCGAGAAACAGGCCCTTGCCGGCACCACGGATGCTGGAGGCGGCAATGTGGTAGCGCGGAAGGATCATGGCGACACGGCGACTGGTTGGGCGCGCGAGTGTAACGCAAGCGGCGCGCCCGGGCTGGGCGCGCCGCTTGCGGCTTCCGTCCGTGGAAGCGGTCGCCGCGACCTTACTGCTCCGCCGCGGTCTTGCTGCTCTTGTGGGCCGTCTTCGTGGGCGCGTGCGGCCTGGCGACGGCCTCGGGCGTGCTGTCGGCGAGCAGGATCGCGCTACGGTTGCGTTCGATCGTCGCCTTGCCGATGCCCTTGACGTGGTGCAGGTCGTCGGCCTTCTTGAATGGCCCGTGCGCATCGCGCCAGGCCACGATGGCCTCGGCTCTGGACTGGCCGATGCCGTCCAGTGATTTGGCGATGGTGGTGGCGTCGGCCTGGTTGACGTTGACGGGCGTGGCGGCAAGCAACAGCGCCGGCATGCCGAGGGTCAGTGCAAAGGCGAGTGCGGCAAGTCTGTGGAACATGGTCTTCCTCCTTGAACCGGTGATGATGCGGCGTCGATGGCGGCATCTGGATACTGCGGGGCCCACTATGCGCGGCAGTGGCAGATCGTGCCGTCGGGCGTGCGGCTGCGGGCGCGTGCGCGATGCTCATTCCCGCGCGTGGGCGCTTTACCCGGGCCGCGTAAGGGCAGTCGGAGCGCGCTGCTACAATGGAAAATTGATCGCCTGCTGGAGTATGTCCATGGATACCACCCGCCTTTCCCGCTTCGTCAGCGATTTGTGGGACGCCGAAATCGTGCCGCAGCTGGTTGAATACATTCGCATTCCCAACAAGTCGCCGATGTTCGATGCCAAGTGGGTCGAGCACGGCTACATGGATGCGGCGGTCAAGCTGATGGAGGATTGGGCCCGCTCCAAGTTGAGCAAGCTGCCGGGTGCCACGCTGGAAGTGGTGCGACTGGAAGGGCGCACACCGCTGATCTTTATCGATGTACCGGGCGAAGGCGACGACACCGTGATGCTGTACGGCCATCTGGACAAGCAGCCGGAGATGACCGGCTGGGCTGACGACCTCGGTCCGTGGCAGCCGGTGATCAAGGGCGACCGGCTGTATGGCCGCGGTGGGGCCGACGACGGTTACGCGATCTTCGGTTCGCTGGCCGCGTTGCTGGCGTTGCATGAACAGGGCATTCCGCATGCGCGCTGCGTGGTGATGATCGAGGCGTGCGAGGAATCGGGCAGCTACGACCTGCCGTTCTACGTCGATCACCTGGCTGCGCGGATCGGCAGCCCCTCGCTGGTGGTCTGCCTGGATTCCGGCTGCGGCAATTACGACCAGTTGTGGCTGACCACCTCGTTGCGCGGCATGACCGGCGGCAACCTCACCGTGCAGGTGCTGGACGAGGGCGTGCATTCAGGCGATGCGTCCGGGGTGGTGCCATCCAGTTTCCGCATCCTGCGCGAACTGCTGTCGCGGCTGGAGGATCCGGTCACCGGCCAGATCAAGCCGAAGGAACTCCACGTCGAGATTCCGGCGCAGCGGGTCGAGCAGGCCCGGTTGTCCGCCGACGTCCTGGGCGAGGAGATTTTCAACAAGTTTCCGTGGGTCGATGGCATGCAGCCGGTCACCCACGATCTGACCGAGCTGGTGCTCAACCGCACCTGGCGTCCGCAACTGGCGGTGACCGGGATCGGCGGCATGCCGACGCTGGACAGCGCCGGCAACGTGCTGCGGCCGTATACCGCGGTGAAGCTGAGCCTGCGCGTACCACCCACGCTCAGTGGCGCCAAGGCCGGCGAGTTCGTCAAGCGGTTGCTGGAAAAGGATCCGCCGTACGGCGCCAAGGTCAGCTTCACGCTGGAGAAGGACGGCAGCGGCTGGAATGCGCCGGCGCTGTCGCCGTGGCTGGCCGAGGCGGTCAGCGATGCTTCGCAGCACTATTTCGGCGCTCCGGCGACCTACATGGGCGAGGGTGGCAGCATCCCGTTCATGGGCATGCTGGGCGAGAAATTTCCGCAGGCGCAGTTCCTGATCACCGGCGTGCTGGGGCCGCATTCCAATGCCCATGGTCCGAATGAATTCCTGCACATCCCCACCGGCAAGAAAGTCAGCATGGTGGTGGCCGAGGTGGTGGCGCGGCACCACCAGCAGGGCAGCAAGGCCTGATCCGGGCACCGGTGCATGAGCACGGACACCGCCTACCTGGCCGGGCACTGGGCGCAGGTCCGCCAGCGGGTCGATGAGGCCTGCCGCCAGGCCGGTCGCGATCCGGCGGCGGTCGGCATCCTGCCGGTCAGCAAGACGTTCGGCGCGGAACTGATCCGGGCCGCGGTTGGGCTGGGCCTGCATCGGTTTGGCGAAAACAAGGTGCAGGAAATTCGCGACAAGTCGCCGGCGCTGGCCGACTGCGCCATCGAGTGGGTGATGATCGGCCACCTGCAGACCAACAAGGCCAGGGACGTGGCCCGCCTGGTCAGCGAGGTGCAGTCGCTGGATCGACTGGAGCTGGCCGAGGCGCTGGAGCGGCGCCTGCAGCTGGAAGGCCGTGCGATCGACGTGCTGGTGCAGGTGAAGACCTCGCCGGAGCCCAGCAAATACGGGCTGCCGCCGGAACAACTGCCGGATTTCCTGGCCGGCCTGCGTGCCTACAACACTCTGCGCGTGCGTGGCCTGATGACCCTGGCGACCCAGTCAAGCGATCCGGTGGAAGTGCGCGGCTGTTTTCGCCTGTTGCGTCAATTGCGCGATCAGGTGCAGTCCCAGGGCCATGATTTGCCGCGGCTTTCCATGGGCATGAGCGGTGATTTTCCGCTGGCCATTGCCGAGGGTGCCACCGAGGTACGGATCGGCACGGCGATCTTCGGCCAGCGGGCCTATCCGGCCGCCTGAGCGCTGGTCGAAAGCGGGCGAGCCCTGACTGCCGTGCAAGCCGGTCACAGGCGGGAGCCTATGGGCGGTTTCCACCGGGCTCAGGGGAGCCTGACGATCTTCGTGCCGGACGGCCGGAAAATGCCGTCATGTCGACCGGCGACAACGCCGTTCAGCGCCCCGTGCATGACATCACCGCGCCGCCCTCGGCGGCGCAGCGGTCGCCGAGGGCGAGTGTGATCGAACGCCGGTCGCTTGAAACCGGTGTGCGGTCGGTCCGCGGACAGGCGGGAATGGCAGTGGCTTGATGTTGATCAATAACCGCCCGCCGGCGATCGCTATGGTAAGCGCTCGATCCTGTGAACCACGCCATGGCGGGAGTTCCCCATGAACCGACAACGCAAGCGTGTCGACCCACCCGTTGACCGGAGGGGCTCGTGGTAGCGGATCCGGATACGCAAAGAGCGCCCCGGACTCCGGCGGGGACGGGACTGCCCTTGATGCCGCAACCGCCGGCAGGCCGTGGCTGGCTGGCCCGGTGGTGGCGCTGGTCGCTGGCGCTGGTCGTCTTGCTGGCGCTGGCTGTCTTCGGTTATGTGATCCTCCATCGCGGCGAGGCTTCGGCGCCGCGCTACCGGACCGCCGAGGTCAGCCGCGGCAACCTGGTGGTCCGGGTGACTGCCACCGGCAACCTGCAGCCGACCAATCAGGTGGATGTCGGCAGCGAGCTGTCGGGAACGATGGAAGCCGTCTTCGTGGACGTCAACGACAAGGTGCGCCGGGGCCAGATCCTGGCGCAGCTGGACATGTCGCGACTGCAGGATCAGCTGGCCAACGCTCGCGGGGCGCTGGCGGCGGCGCAGGCCCAGGTGAAGCTGGCCGCGGCCACGGTGAAGGAGACCCGGCTGCAGTACGACCGGCTCAGCCGCCTGTTCACGTCCAGCGGCGGCCAGCACCCGGCCAGGGCCGACGTGGATGCCGCCGAGGCATCGCTGCAGCGCGCGCAGGCCTCCCACGCCAATGCGCTCGCCGCGGTGCTCCAGGCGCAGGCTGCGTTGAGTTCGGCCCAGACCAATCTGGCCAAGGCATCCATCCGTTCGCCGATCAACGGGGTGGTGTTGACCCGCACGATCGAGCCCGGGCAGACCGTGGCCGCCTCGCTGCAGGCGCCGGTACTGTTCTCGCTGGCCGAGGACCTGTCGAAGATGGAGTTGCAGGTGGACGTGGATGAAGCCGACGTGGGTCTGGTTCGCGACGGTCAGCGCGCCACTTTCACGGTGGATGCCTATCCGGCGCGCGAGTATCCGGCCCGGGTGCGGCGCGTCGGCTTCGGTTCGCAGACCAAGGACGGCGTGGTGTCGTATCTCACCGTGTTGACCGTCGACAACGTGGACATGAGCCTGCGTCCGGGCATGACGGCCACCGCCTCGATCGTGGTCAGCGATCAGCAGAACGTGTTGCTGGTGCCGAGCGCCGCCTTGCGCTTCACGCCCGAGGCGAGCACGACGCCGGCGGCCAGGACCTCGGGCAACCTGGTCAGCCGTCTGATACCGCATCGGCCGAGTCCCACCGCGGCCCGACCGCCGACGGAGGCGGCCGGCGCTCGCCGGGTCTGGATCCTGCGCGACGGTCGGCCGGTCGCGGTGCCGGTCACCATCGGTGCCAGCGACGGCAAGATGAGCGAGGTCACCGGCGGCGACCTGAAAGCCGGGATGAAGGTGATCATCGCCAGCCTGGGCGCCTCGCCGTGAACGCGGAGGTGGATGCGGGGCAGTCCGTGCCGCCGTTGATCGAGTTGATCGGCGTGACCAAGACCTACGGCGAGGGGGCGGTGGCGCTGCAGGCGCTGCGTGGCGTCGATCTGGTGGTACGCGAGGGCGAGTTCGTCGCCATCATGGGACCCAGCGGCTCGGGAAAATCCACCGCGATGAACATCCTCGGCTGTCTCGATGTGCCGACCACCGGCAGCTACCGCTTTCGCGGCGTCGCGGTGGAAACCCTGTCGCGCAACCAGCGGGCGCTGGTGCGGCGCAACTACCTGGGTTTCGTGTTCCAGGGCTACAACCTGCTGGGGCGAACCTCGGCGCTGGAGAACGTGGAGCTGCCGCTGCTTTACCGCGGCGAATCGCCGGCCACGCGCCATGCCGCCGCCCGCGAGGCGCTGGCCGCGGTGGGCCTGACCGGTTGGGAACATCATTCGCCGGCCGAGCTGTCCGGCGGCCAGCAGCAGCGCGCGGCGATCGCTCGCGCCATCGTGACGCATCCGGCGGTGCTGCTGGCCGACGAGCCCACCGGCAACCTCGATACCCAGCGCAGCCGCGAAATCATGGATCTGATCGTCGCGCTCAATCGCGATCGCGGCATCACCGTGCTGATGGTGACCCACGAGCCCGACATGGCGGCCTATGCGCGGCGCATCGTGCGCTTCGTGGATGGCCGGGTCGAGAGCGACATCCGCCAGCCGGAGCCGGCGTAATGTTGTGGAGCACGCTGCTGCTGGCGCTGCGCGAGATCCGCCGCAACCTGACGCGGTCGTTTCTCACCGTGCTGGGCATCCTGATCGGGGTCGCCGCAGTGATCACCATGGTCACCCTGGGCAACGGTGCCACCGCGGCGGTTTCCGCGCAGATCTCCAGCCTCGGCAGCAACCTGCTGATGGTGCGGCCGGGGCAGCGGCTCGGCGCCGGCCGCGACACCGCCGGTGCGGCGGCGTTCAAGCTCGCCGATGCCGCGGCCATCGAAAGCCAGGTCGGCCAGCTGAGCAGCGTGGCGCCGGTGGTGTCGCGCACGGTGACGGTGGTGCACCTGGCCAACAACTGGTCGAGCAGCGTGGTCGGCAGCAGCAACGCATATTTCAGCGCGGGCAGCTGGAAGTTCGCCGCCGGGCGCATGTTCAGCGAGGCCGAACAGCAGACCGGCAAGGCGGTCTGCGTGCTGGGCGAAACCACACGCAGCAAGCTGTTCGGCAGCGAGAATCCGGTCGGCAGCGCGATCCGCATCAAGCGGTTTTCCTGCGAGGTGATCGGGTTGCTGGTGGCCAAGGGCCAGTCCTCGATGGGGCGCGATCAGGACGACGTGATCGTGATGCCGCTGCGCACGGTGCAGCGGCGGCTCAGCGGCAACCAGGACGTCGGCATGTTGCTGGTATCGGTGCAGGACGGCGCCTCGACCAGTCAGGTCAAGCAGCAGATCGAGGCGCTGCTGCGCGATCGGCGTCGCATCGCCGCCAACGAAGAAGACGACTTCAACGTGCTCGATACCCGCGAGATCGCCGAGATGCTGTCCAGCACGACCCGCGTACTGACCCTGTTGCTGGGCGCGGTGGCGGCGGTCAGCCTGCTGGTGGGCGGGGTTGGCATCATGAATATCATGCTGGTGTCGGTGACCGAGCGGACCCGCGAGATCGGCATCCGGCTGGCGGTGGGGGCGCTGGAGCGCGAGGTGCTGCTGCAGTTCCTGATCGAGGCGGTGGTGCTGTCCTCGATCGGCGGCCTGCTCGGCATGCTGGTGGCCACCGTCGGCTCGATCGTGCTGGCCCAGCTGATGCAGGTGCCGTACGTCTTCGGCCCGGCCATCAACCTGCTGGCGTTCCTTTTTTCGGCGGCGATCGGCGTGGTGTTCGGCTACTTTCCGGCGCGCCGTGCGGCGCGGCTTGATCCGATCGAGGCACTGCGCCACGAATGATTCGCCGGCCAGCGGCGCGGCGCTGTTCCGGCGGTCACAGCTGTTCGGCCGCCGAGTCGTCGCAGGAGTGTCCCAGCAGCGCCATCCCTTCCGCGAGGAAATCGGCGACCAGAGGGGTTCCCAGCAGATAGTCGACGGTGCGGGCACTGTGGGCCTGCGCGGCTTCCTCCCGGACCGCGGGCCAGTCGTCAGCGATGCTGTCGTTCCGGCCCAGCCAGGCAAGCGCCACCAGATCGATCTGTTCGTCTTCCGGCAGATCACCGATGAACGCGGCCAGCTCCTGCAGCACAGGGGCCTGCTCGAACTCGTGCCCGGGTCCTTCGAGCGTCTCGTCGATATCCTCGCCTTCCAGCGGGCTGGATTCCTCGGCGGGCTCGGAGAACATGTCCAGGGCGTCGTACTCGCGCAGCTTGTCGATGATGAAGCACACCGTATCCGTCGCTATCGCCAGCGCGGGTTGCGGAGCGTCTGGCTGGGTTGTTGCTGTTGGTTCTGCCATGGCTTTCACCTGAGTCATTGGTCGATGGCTTCGCGCAATGCATCGGCTTCAGCATCGTCATGCGTCGATCTCCCCGGCAGGCGCCACCTGCGAGTACCGACCGGAGGATGGACCGCGATACGCGGTCGCCGCGCCAATTCGGGTCCGTCGTCACGGCGGCATCCGGTACGCCGTGGATGTGTTGTATAGCGCTGGGTGGACGCGTGGGTTGATCTGGGTCAATCGGCGGCAGCGCGACGCCCAGGCGGAGCCGTTCCACATTCGGCTCACGGCGGAGGCGAGACGGGCAGGGGGCGATCGCCGGCATCCGGTTCGCCGCCGTGGTCGAGCAGGAACTGGCGCGCCGCCTCGGAAAGCCGCAGCGCCTCGTGCCAGCGATCGGCCGCCGGCTGCGGCACAAGCGGTGCGCCGATGGTGACTTCCACCGGCGCGCGGCGTGGCAGCCGCTCGACATCGCGCAGTACCGCGCGGGTACCGCGCAGCGCCACCGGCACGACCGGCAACCCGGCATGCGCGGCGGCGAGGAAGGCACCCAGATGGAACGGCAACAGGCCCGGCATGCGGGAGAACGTGCCCTCGGGGAAAAACAGGAAGTCCCGCCGCCCTTCCTCGGCCTGCGCGACGACCTCGGTGCTTCGCTGCGGGTCCGAGCGTTCGACGAACACGGCGCCGAGCCGCGACAGCAGCCAGTGGAACAGCGGCTTTCGGGACAGCTCGGCCTTGGCGGTGAATGCCACCGGGCGGGGCAGCGCCCACAGCAGGACCAGGGCATCGACATAGCTCGCATGATTCGCCACGAAGATGCACGGGCGCGCGGGCGGGGCCTGCTCCACATGCAGGGTCAACGGCAGGCGCAGTGCCACGCGCAGGACCCGGATGATCGCCCGCATCGCTCGCCAGCGCGACGGAGTGCCCGGCACCACCGCCAGCGCGACGGCGGCCGGCAGCAGCAGCAGCGCGAGGATCGTCCACGCATAGGCGGCGAAGGCGAGCGCGCCGGCACGCCGCAGACGGCTTCGCACGTTTTCGCCCAAGCCGCGCAGCAGTACCGCCAGCAGCGCACCGCGATGGGGCTTGCCCAGTGTGCCGGCCTCGTAGGCGGCACGGCAGGCGGCGCGGCGAAGCTTGCCGCTGGATGTCTTGAGCACGCTGCCCGGCGGCGCCAGGATCACCTCGTCGGCGGGACCGCCGGAGAGATTCGCGGCGATCGCGTTGACCTGCTTGCGCAAGGCGTCCAGCGCAGTGGCGTCGGCGACGCGCGTTTCGGCCACCACCACAAGCCGTTCGGTGCCTTCATCGGGGGCATAGCTGCCGAAGACCGCGACCCGCCCGCGGCGAATGCCGGCCACCGAACCGATCGCCTGTTCGATCGCCTGCGGATGGATATGGCGGCCGGCGCGGATGATCAGGTCCTTGACCCGCCCGGTGAGATACAACTCGCCCTCGAAAACGAACCCCAGGTCGCCGCTGTCGAGCCACGAATCATGAAACAGGCGCCGCGTCGTCTCGGTTGCGTGGAAATAGCCCGCGGTCGCCGACGGGCCGCGGAACTGGACGCTGCCTTGCATGCCGTCGGGCAGCTCGCGACCGGCTTCATCCACGATGCGGATCTCGTGTTCGCGCAAGGGTTGCCCGCACGACACGAAACTCAGCGTGGCTGTACCCGGGGCCGGTTGCGCCGCGCCGCGCTGGAGAAACGGCTCGCGCGCGATGCGCAGTATCCGGGGCGCCCGGCCGGTTGGCGGAAAGGTCAGGCCCAGGGTGTTCTCCGCCAGGCCATAGACCGGAAACAAGGCCTCGCGCCGGAAGCCGAACGGCGCAAAGCGCTGCGAAAAGCGCTCGAGGGTTTCCTCGAATATCGGCTCGGCGCCGCAGAAAGCCAGGCGCCAGCGACAGAGATCCAGACCCTGGATCGCGCTGTCCGGTACCCGATAGACGCACAGCTCCAACGCGAAATTCGGCGCGGCCGACAAGGTGGCGCGATAGCGGTGGATGGCCCACAGCCAGCGCTCCGGTCGCAGCAGGAACGCCTGCGGAGGGATCAGCACCAGCGGGATGCCGTAATACAGGCTGCCCAGGCACGCACCGATCAGCCCCATGTCGTGATACAGCGGCAGCCAGCTGACGAACACGTCGTCCGCGTTGACACCGATCGCCTGGCCCATCACGCGCAGATTCGCCAGCAGGTTGCGATGGGTCAGCATCACCCCCTTGGGGTCGGCGGTGCTGCCGGAGGTGTACTGCAGCATGGCCAGATCGTCCGGCCCGGGGGTGGCCGAGTGCCGCAACGGCGCATCGCCGAGTTCCGCCACGGTGACGATGTGCTCGACCGGTCCCGTCATGCTGCGGATGAGGTGCCGATGCGACTGCATCGCCGCGTCGACCAGCAGCAGCCGCGCGCCGCAATTGCGCAGGGTGCCTGCCTGCCGGCGCCAATAGTCGGCCAGTTCAGCGGGGCGCATGGGCGGATACAGCGGTACCGGCACCCCACCGGCGAGCAGGACGGCGAAAAACGCGATCAGGAAATCCGGATGGGTAGGAAGCATCAGCGCCACCGGGTCGAGCGGGCGCAGGTCCAGCGCCTGCAATCCCGCCGCGGCACGGCTGGCGCCCTGCCGGAGCTCGCCGTAGCTCAGCAGGGTTCCGTGCGCCGTGCCACCCTCGAAGCGGACATAGTTGCGGTCGGCGTGGCGCCGGCAATGCCAGTCGAGCACCTCGGGCAGCGTGCGCGCGCCGTCGGGCAGCTCGAACGCGGCGGTGTCCGCCGTGGCGGCCGCGACAGCCGTCGCCACGATCGCTTCGCGCGGCGCGGCCCGTTCCAGTGCATGCACCAGTTCGGCCGGCGTGGCGGCGGCCAGCGCCTCGGCCTCCGGCAGGACAACCCCGAAGTGACGCTCCAGCCGTGCCAGCAGTTCGACGCGCGACAGGCTGTCGAGGCCAAGATCGCGATCCAGGCGCGAATCGAGGTGAACCGCCGGTCGCTGGGCCGCCTGCGGGTGCAGCTCCGTCATCAGCTGGGCAATCTGCGCCAGTAGCGCGCGCTGCATCGACGCGGCGGCATCGGGCGGCCCGCCTGATACAGGCTCGGTCATGCCGGCGCACCGTTCGCCGCAACGCGAACCCCGGCGGCGGCCTCCTGCGCGCCGCCTACGCAGCGATGCACCGGTCGCTGCCACGATGCGTCAACTGAATGTGCCGTTGAATGTGCCGTCGGGATCACCGTCATGTCGGGACCTCCTGAGCAGAACCGGAAACACCTGCCGGCATCCCCCCACCAGGGGATGCCGGATGCCGCCAGGCGTGCAACACCACATTAGCGATGGAATGGTCACCGGTGCTTGATGTGCGTCAACTGTCGCCCGCCTTGTCCGCCGGCCACCGGCCACCGGCGAAAGCCGGGCGAGGAAGCTCGAAGGAAGACCGGGCCACCGTTTCACCGCCGTGATCGAGAGGAAAACGGGCAGCGGCTGGTGACGGGGCACTGCCCCGGAGTCTGGTCAGGCCTGCACGGGTGAGAAGTGACTCCTGGCAAAAGGACTGGCGCACCCCCGGCCAGCGCAGGACAGCGAAAGGCAGTCGAGGGCACCATGGATGGCTTTCTCGCGGGAAGGCTTGTTGGACGCGATCGGCCAGGGCTGTCATCTCGCTCCCTGAGGGGGCGGCCAAGGCGCTCCGGCTCTCTCCTTGGGCACCAGTCAAGTCATTCAAGATCAGCAACTTGGGGTTGCTTGCACGGGCGCCCTGACCGCCTGGCGTCGCCATCGGTGCGGTCAACTGAACTCGATGGCAAGAACTTGCTCCAAGCATCAAATGTGCGAGCGATCATGGTTTTTCGAAACGACAGGGTTTAGTTAACCTCAATCCAACATGCGGGCGGCGCCTTCTTGCTAATTTTGCTGCGCTATCACGTCGTCAGCTTCTGCGGGCGGCCAATCCTGTGAACACAACGGATTTTACCCCGCATGCCCATCAAGCGATTGACCGCTATTGCCGCGCTCTTCTCAGTGCTGCTCCTGTCGGGTCCGCTCCACGCCGCAAACAACCCGCCCGATAGCGCAACCCCCGTCGATTCTCCGGTCATCGCCAACGTCGCTTCGCAACTGCTGCAGCAGCTGCCGGTGTTCAATCCGGCACCCATGCTGGGCCAGTCGATCATCCCGGGCAATGTCGATGCCCTGCTGGCAGACAGCACGTCCGGCAACCGCAGCACCGCGGTCGACTCCACGGCAGCCGTGCAGACGGGCGGTGGCCAGGCGGATGCCGCGGGTACCCGGAACATCACCGATCTGCGCAAGGCGCTGCTGGCGGCGGCCATGAGCCTGCGCGACATCCGTTACGTGCGCGGCGGACATGATCCGTCCACCGGTTTCGACTGCAGTGGTTTCGTCCGCTACGTGTTCTCGCATGCGATCGGCATGCAGCTGCCGAGCAACTCCGCCGCGCAGTTCCTGGCCGGACTCAAGGTCAAGCGCGCCGACATGAAGCCCGGTGACCTGGTGTTTTTCCATACCCACGGCAGGCGGCGCATTTCGCATGTCGGCATCTACATCTCGAATGGCCGCTTCATCCATTCGCCCACCACCGGCAAGTCGGTGGAGATTTCCAGCCTGGATTCGGGCTACTGGGCCAAGCGTTTCGCCGGTGCCAAGCGCCCGGAGGCGATGGCGCTGGTCGTCAACAAGGGCTGAGTCGCCAGTCGCTAAGTCCCTGAAAAGGCCGCCCGCAGGCGGCTTTTTCATTTGCTTTTCCCGCTTTCACCCGCCATGTCTGCCGATGCTGGATGAACGATTCTCCGCGGGCAGGGTCACGTAAGGCGTTGCCTGCCTGCTGCCGTTGCATGGCGATATCCAGCCATCACCGTTACGCTTGTCACTGATCTCCCGGAAATCGCCCGATGCCTTTTGATTTGCCGCCCGTCACGCGCAACCTGCTGATCGCCAACGTCGTCATATTCCTGCTGCAACAGGTCATGGGTGATGCCCTGCTGCAATATTTCGCACTGTGGCCGTGGGGACCGGACCAGATTTTCCAGACGACGCAAGGCCTGGTGTCGATCGGCTTCCGCCCCTGGCAGCTGGTCACCTATGCCTTCATGCATGGCGGCGTGACCCACATCCTCTTCAACATGTTTGCGCTGTACATGTTCGGCGGCACGATCGAGCGCACGTTCGGCGCGCGCAATTTCACCATCTATTATTTTGTCTGCGCGATCGTGGCGGCGGTGGCCCAGTTGATCGTGGTGCACTGGTTCACCCACGGCTTCTATCCCACCCTGGGTGCGTCGGGTGCGATCTTCGGCCTGTTGCTGGCATTCGGCATGCTGTATCCGCACGAGAAGGTGATGCTGATCTTCCTGCCGGTGCCGATGCCGGCGTGGCTGTTCGTGATCGGTTACGCCACGGTGGAGCTGGTGATGGGCGTGACCGGGACCCAGGCCGGTGTCGCCCATTTCGCCCACCTGGGCGGCATGCTGGGCGGCATCGTGCTGATCGAGTACTGGCGCGGACGGCTTCCGATCAAGCCGAAGCGGCGGCTGATGCGCTGAGCGATCAGCGCAGCGCCAGGAAGTCCGCGCTGACCACGAAGCGTACCGCATCCAGCCGCAGGCGCGATTGCGGCAGGGCCGCCAGCAGGGCGGTGCGTTCGTCGGTCACCGCGGTGATTTCGGTGTCGCTGATCGACGGGTTGACCGCGCGCAGCGCCAGCAGGCGCGACAGTTCGGCGTCCAGCGTCTCGGTGGCCACGTCCAGTGCGGCCTCGATGCTGGCCTGACCGCGCGCGGTGGCCAGCACCTCGGCCCGGGTCAGCATCGGCGGGACCAGCTTGCCGAGGAATTTGCGGTAACGCGCCACTTCGATGTTGCGGTCGGCGGCCTTGCGCAAGGCGATCTCGCTGGGCACGAAGTCGGCCCGTTCGGCCAGCCGCGTATCGACCGTGACCACGATCGGCAGGGTCGGCAGGAAGCGCTCGGCATCGAGCCGGCGATCGGCCACGCACTCCAGCACGTACACGGCCTGCAGCAGTGCGGTGCGCGGCGGCAGCACGTCGTCGACCATGAACGCCGCATTGCCCTGTTCACCGGACAGGGCCAGGTCCATCGCGCCGGCGATCAGCGGGTGATCGAGCCGCAGCAGCGGCAGGTCTTCACGTGCCAGCGCCACGTCGCGCGCGAACGTCACCGACTGCGGGCCTTCGGCAAAGCCGGGCAGGGCGTCGGTGGACAGGTATTGCGGATCGAGCAGCAGCACCTGGGCACCGAGTTCCTCGGCATGGATGCCGAAGGCCTCCAGCAGGCGCTGCATGAAGGCATCGCGGCCCGGATCGTTGTCCTCGCGGGCAAACGCCTGCTGCAGTTCGTCGGCGTGCAGGTCGCGACTGGCCGCCAGTTCCAGCAGATGGTCGCGACCACCGCGGATCAGTTCGGCCAACTGCTCGTGACTGGCGTGGGTTTCGGCGAGCAGCACGTCCAGTTCCTGGTCGCGGTTGTCGACGCCGCGGGCATGTTCCTCGGCCAGCCGGGTCAGCGGCTCGCCGTAGCGACGCAGCAGCTCGCGACCGTCGGCGGGGCTCGAGCGAAACGCGTTGACGCCCTCGTCGTACCAACGTGCCAGCACGTGCTGGGCGCTGTCGGCCACGGCCAGGATATGGATGTTGATGTCGTGCTTCTGGCCGATGCGGTCGAGTCGCCCAATGCGCTGTTCCAGCAGATCCGGATCCAGCGGCAGGTCCCACAGGATCAACCGGTGGGCGAACTGGAAGTTGCGCCCTTCCGAGCCGATTTCCGAACACAGCAGCAGGCGGGCGCCATCGGGCTGGGCAAAGTAGGCGGCGTTGCGGTCGCGCTGCACGATGCCGAGGCCTTCGTGGAAACGCGCCACGCCGACGCCGCTGCGTGTGCGCAGCACTTCCTCCAGCGCCAGCACCTTGGCCTGGCTGCGGCAGATCAGCAGGAACTTGTCCTGCGGGTACCGATCGAGCAGGGCGATCAGGGTGTCGACGCGGGGGTCGACGCTGTAGTCGACCTCGATCAGCGCCGGTGGCTGCTGGATGTCGGCATGGAATTCGGCCAGCAGCGCCTGGCGCGTGCTTTCCTCCAGCGTGTCGGCATCGAGCAGATGCCACTCGGGCAGGCGTGTGGGGAAGCCGCCGACGCCGGCGCGATTGTTGCGGAACATCGCGCGGCCGGTGCCGTGACGGTCGATCAGTGCCGCCAGCAGTTCGCGCGCGTGGGTCGGCTTGCTCGAGTCGGCCAGCTGCGCGGTCAACGTCGGGTCGCCGTGGAAGGCGTCGGCGAGGGTGGCGCGCTGCAGGTCATCCAGCGCCTCGCCGTCGAGCAGCTTGTCGGCGATCTGCGACAGGGTCTGGTAGGTATCCGCTTCGGCGAGATAGCCATCGAGGTCGTGATAGCGCTGCGGATCGAGCAGGCGCAGGCGGGCGAAGTGACCGCTGCGGCCCAGTTGTTCCGGCGTGGCGGTAAGCAGGATCACCCCGGGGATCGCCGCGGCCAGTTGTTCCACCATCGTGTAGCGCGGGCTGGCCGCTTCCGGCGACCACGCCAGGTGATGCGCTTCGTCGACCACCAGCAGGTCCCACGGCGCATCGAGCAGTTGCCTGGCGTACTTCGGCGAGCTCTCGAGAAAGCCGAAATCGGCGATCACCAGTTGCTCGTCCTCGAACGGATTGCCGGCGTCGGCGGACGAATCATCGTCGTCTTGCGTCAGCGCCTCGCAACGCTCCTCGTCATAGATCGCGAAGCTGAGGTTGAAGCGCCGCAACAGTTCGACGAACCACTGGTAGACCAGGGTGTCGGGCAACAGCAGCAGCACCCGTGAGGCGCGACCGGTGGCGAGCTGGCGGGCGATGATCATGCCTGCTTCGATGGTCTTGCCCAGACCGACTTCGTCGGCCAGCAGCACCCGTGGCGGGCGACGGGCGGAGGCGATGCCAGCCACGCGCAGCTGGTGCGGCACCAGCCCGATCCGCGCGGCGCCCAGTCCCCACATCGGCGAACGGCGTGCTTCCGCACGCCGCTTGAGGCCTTCCAGGCGCAGC
The DNA here is from genome assembly GCF_042657065.1 of Rhodanobacter ginsengisoli. Lineage (NCBI taxonomy): Bacteria > Pseudomonadati > Pseudomonadota > Gammaproteobacteria > Lysobacterales > Rhodanobacteraceae > Rhodanobacter > Rhodanobacter ginsengisoli. The sequence goes on along the minus strand of NZ_JBHSNF010000002.1, from coordinate 722,947 downwards.
TCGAAATGCGCCACCGCATCGGTGCGGCCACCGATCAGACGGTCGTCGGCCTGACTCACGCTTTGCTCGTCGTCGAGCTGGCCTTCTTCCAGCTCGCGACCTTCGCCACGGTAGATCAGCAAGTCGTCGCGAATCTCCACCCGCTCGACCAGGAACGCGATGCCCTTGCCGGCCACCCGCTGGCCCGCGCGGAATTCGGCGCGCAGCAGCGGCGCCGAGTCGACAGCGTACGGTCGCAGCACGCCGGCCTTGGCGAACAGCACCTGCACACCGCGTCCTTCGACGCGCAGGATGGTGCCGAGACCGAGCTCGGGTTCGGCGGAGGAGATCCAGCGTTGACCAGGTACGAACATTGCACAGCCGTGTTGTTTCGAGGGCCGACGATTATCCGCCCCACAGCGCCCAGTGGGAACCGCTCGGCGCGGATTCGTGCATTTCGCCACGGTGATCCGGCTGCAGGCAAGGCCTGTGCAGACCGGTCGTACTCAGGTTTCGGCCCATCGGCGCAGCAGATTGTGGTACACGCCGGTCAGCTGCAGCACCGCGTCCGGGTCGGCACCGGTCAGGCGCTGGATCGAGGTGTCCAGTTCGAACAGCAATCGCCGCTGACCGTCGTCGCGGATCAGGCTCTGCACCCAGAAGAACGCGGCCAGTCGTGTGCCGCGACTGACCGCCTGCACCCGATGCAGGCTGCTGGAGGGGTACACGATCAGGTCGCCGGCCGGCAGTTTCACCTCGTGCTCGCCGTAGGTGTCGCTGACGATCAGCTCGCCGCCGTCGTAGGTATCGGGCTCGCTGAGGAACAGCGTGCAGGAGATGTCGCCGCGCAGCTGGCCGGCCTCAGCGGGCAGCGCCATGACGGCGCCGTCGACATGGAAGCCGTAGTGGCCGCCGCCGCGGTAGCGGTTGAAGCGCGGCGGCAGCATGCGCAGCGGCAAGGTCGCGGCGTGATAGAGCGGATGTTTCGCCAGCGCCGAGCTGACGACCTCGCCCAGTTCCCGACGCAGCGGCGATCCATCCGGCAGTTGCTGGTTGCGTTTCACGCGGGCCCCCTGCGCGCCGACCGTTTCGCGACCGTCGGTCCAGTCGGCGGCGTTCAGTGCGTCGCGCATCCTGGTGACCTGTGCAGGACTGAGAACATCCGGAATGTGCAGCAGCATGGCGAATTCCCGTGAAGAGGCCTCTGCCGCTCCCGCCAGAGCGGCGGGAGCGGGCCGTCGTCAGAAGCGGATATTGGCGGTGAGCATGGCCGAGCGCGGTGTGCCCGGCGTGTAACGGTAGCCGCTCTTGTTGATGGCGGCGACGTAGCTCTTGTCGAAAACGTTGTAGAGGTTCAGTTGCAGGCTGAGGTGCCTGCTGACCGGGTAGCTGGCCATCGCGTCGAACACCCAGTACGCATCGGTATGGGCCGGGGTGCCGATGGCGCCGTCGGTGCCTCGCTTCATTTCGCCGGCATGGCGCGCGCCGCCACCGAGGGTGAGGTCGAACGGCAGGCGGTAGGTGGTCCAGGCGGTGAATGCACTTTTCGGCGTGTACGCGAGGTCGCGGGAGCCGTCGCTGGCGACGGCCGAACCGTCGACGACCCTGGCGTCCATCGTGGTGTAGCCCGCGCTCACCGCCCAGCGCTCGGTGAGCTTGCCGACGGCGCCGATCTCGATGCCCTGCACCCGCTTCCTGCCGACCTGGTAATACAGCCCGTCGGTCGGATCCTGCACCAGATCGTTGCTGACGGTGGTGCGGTAGAGCGCGCCGGTCAGCAGCAGCCTTTCGCCCAGCAGGTCCCACTTGGTGCCGACTTCGACGGTGCGTGCCTTCTGCGGGTCGAGGTCGGGCCTGTCGGCGCTGTTGGCCGAGTTGCTGAGCGTCAGCGTGCTGCCGCCCGGCGGCTCCTGCGACATGGCGAAGTTGGCGTAGAGGCTGCCGTTGGCTGCCGGCTTGTACAGTACGCCGAGCTTGTAGCTGGGCAGATTGCCCGAGAGCCGTGCATCGACGCTGGGCAATACCGTGCCCACCGGGTTGCTGCCGCAGGCGGGGCCGCGCCGGCTGCCGCACAGATCGGTGCTGCTGAATTCGGTGCGGTAGTGGTCCAGTCGTGCACCGGCATTGATCTGCCAGTGCGCGCCGAATTTCATCGTGTCGAAGACGTAGGCCGCGGCCGTGTCGGTCGTGCCGTTACCGTAGGCGCCGGTCTCCCCGTAGATCAGGCCATCGGCACGGGTATCGGGATGATAGAGATTGGCCGCCGGCCAGGTGCTGCCATCGAGTGCGGCGAGGCCGAGCGTGGTGGCCTTTTCCTGGGTGAGCTCGATGCCTGCACTGAGGTTGTGGGTGATCGCGCCGCTGCCGAAGTTTGCGGTGAGGTTGGTCTGGTTGGTGATGATGCGATTGTTCTGGTGCTTGAAATTCGGATTGCTGCGCGCCAGCGTCCAGCTGGACGGGTCGGCGGGATCGGGCGTCAGCAGGTTCGCCGCGGTGGCCGTGAACGAGGTCAGCAGGTAATCCTGGCGCGTGCGGCCCCAGCGCAAGGTGTCGTGCAGGGCGACATTCCCGGAGACATCGTGTTCGACGATCGCGGTGAACATGTCGGTGGTGACATGTTCATGATCCTGGCGGGTGCCGTAGAAATTGTCGGGGTCGACCCTCGGTGCCTCGGTGATGAACGGGCGGGTCGGGTCCGGGCTGCTGTAACCGGGCAGGCCGATGGTCGAGACGCCGCCGTCAGGCACGTTGTCCTGCTTCACGTGCAGGAAATCGAGGTAGAGCCGGGTCGGCGTATTCAGGCCGAACGCCAGCGACGGGGCGATCCCCCAGCGGTCGTTCTCGACCTTGTCGCGGCCGGCGACGCCGCTGTCCTGGCCCATCACGTCGAGGCGGAAGGCGGCGTTGCCGCCGATGCTCTGGTTCCAGTCGGCAACGGCGCGCCGGTGCGAACCGCTGCCGTAACCGACCGAGCCGGACAGGCTGTGCCCCCGCTGCGGTTGCTTGCTCACCATGTTGATGGCGCCGGTGGGGGCAGTACGGCCGTACTCGGTGCCGTCGGGGCCCTTGGTCACCTCGATCTGCTCGATGTTGAACACGTCGCGGCTGATCGATCCGGTGTCGCGCACGCCGTCGACGAAGATGCTGCTGGAGGTATCGAAGCCACGCATGCTGATGGCATCGCCGGTCGAGGTGCTGCCGTTTTCGCCGACATAGAACGTGCCCACGCCGGGGCTGTTGCGCAAGGCGTCAGTCAGCGTGGTTGCGCCCTGCTGCTGGATCAGTTCCCTGCCGATCACGCTGATGGTCTGCGTGGTATCCAGCAGCGGCTGGGTGAATTTCGGCGACGACAGCGTGTCGACGCGATAATCGCCGGAGATGCTGGCCTCGACCTTGATGCCCGGCAGGTTGCTGGCGTGGCTCATCTGCGCGTCGGTGGTGCCGGTCGCCGCCGGCATGTCCGCAGCGGCGGCAGGACCGGCCAGTGCCAGGCCGGCCAGCAGGGTGGCGGCGCTCGCCATGCTGCAGCTAGTGGGCGATTTGCGCCCGGTGACGGGATATTTGCGGCTGTTGATGAAGGCCATGGGGATTCCGTTGGTGAAGAGTTGCGGGTCGACAGGGCCTGGCGGGTCTGGCGGATGCAGATGTTTCGCATTGGCTGGATGCAGGATTTCGGGTCAGCGCCGTTCCCGCGCCGTGACCGCTCCGCGGGAGGGTGCGGGCAGGCAGGAGCGACAAGCGGGATTCGTCGGCACCGCAGCGTGTGTTCGCTGGCGAACGGGCTGCGGTCGACATGCACGATATTAAGAATGAGAATGATTTGCAATAACTTTGCGTGCGAGTGAGGTCGTCGTTACCGCGGGAAGCCATGGGTCGGGCCAGGTATCGGACGGGCCGGAGGCCGCCGTCGCGGGGCATGCCTGGCCAGTCGGCCTGTTCCAGGCGGTCCGTCCGCTTTTGTTCAAGACCCGGAAGGCGGCAACATGTCGAATTGCAGCGGGCAGGACACGGTGTCCTGCCCGCGATGCAACATTCCTTCCACAACCGCACGGCGGTCCAGGCGCGGCGGCCCGCTGATGCTGGGGTGAGACGTCGTTCGCAGTCGCCAGCCATCGGAGGAACCGCTCCATGATCTTCGTTCTCGCTGCACTGCTCGTCGGCGTCGTTGCGGGCTTGCGTGCCATGACGGCGCCGGCGGTACCGGGCCGGGCAGCCCAGTGGGGCGCCCTGCATCTGGCCGCCACACCGCTGGCCTTCCTCAGCTGGTACTACTCGCCATGGGTCCTTTTCGCGCTCGCGCTGCGTGAATTGATCACCGACCAGTTGCCCTCGACGCCGAGCCGCAAGGTGCCCGCGCACTTCGGTCGCGATCGCCCGGTGGCCCTGCTGGAGGATACGGAGGCGATCGGTGGCGCGATCCCGATGATGGCGATGCTGCCATGAGCCGCGTCTTCGACGCGATCATCGTGGGTGCCGGCCAGGCCGGACCGTCACTGGCTGGCCGGCTCACGGCCAGCGGCATGACGGTGGCGCTGGTCGAGCGGCATCTGGTCGGCGGCACCTGCGTCAACACCGGCTGCATGCCGACGAAGGCGCTGGTGGCCAGCGCGCAGGTCGCGCACATGGCGCGCCGCGCGGCCGATTATGGCGTCGTGGTGGAAGGTACGGTCGACGTCGACATGCCGCGGGTGATGGCGCGGGCGCGGACGGTGACCACGAACGCGCGTGGCAATCTCGAAAGCTGGCTCGGTGGCATGGAGCGACTCAGCCTGCTGCGCGGCCACGCTCGCTTCGAGGCGCCGGATACGCTGCGCGTCGGCGAGCAGGCGATCAGCGCGCCACGCATCTTCCTCAATGTCGGTGGGCGTGCGCTGGTACCGGAAATGCCCGGCCTCGACACGATCGACTACCTCACCAACACGTCGATCCTGCAACTGGACACGCTGCCCCGTCACCTCGCCGTGGTCGGCGGCAGCTACATCGGACTGGAGTTCGCGCAGATGTTCCGCCGCTTCGGTGCGCAGGTGACCGTGGTGGAGCGGCAGTCACGCCTGATCGCACGCGAGGACGAGGATATATCCGCCGCGATCCGCGCCATCCTCGAGGCCGAGGGCATCGCGATCCGTACCGACGCGAACTGCATCGCCTTCGCGCCGCATGCCGATGGCGTCGCGGTGCGGGTCGAGTGTCGCGAGGGCGCACCCGAGGTGCCGGCCAGCCACGTGCTGCTGGCGATGGGGCGGCGGCCCAATACCGACGACCTCGGCCTGGAGCATGCCTGCGTCGCCACCGACGAACATGGCTACATCGTGGTCGACGACGTGCTGGCCAGCACCGTGCCCGGCATCTGGGCGATGGGCGACTGCAACGGGCGCGGCGCGTTCACCCACACCGCCTACAACGACTACGAGATCATCGCCGCCAACCTGCTCGACGGTGCGCAACGGCGCGTGTCGCAAAGGGTGCCTGGCTATGCGCTGTTCATCGACCCACCGCTGGGGCGTGCCGGGCTCACCGACGCCCAGGCGCGTGCCACGGGCCGCCCGTTGCTGGTATCCACGCGGCCGATGACGCGCGTCGGCCGTGCGGTCGAGCGCGGCGAGACGCAGGGTTTCATGAAGCTGGTGGCCGATGCCCAGACGCGCCGCATCCTGGGCGCGGCGATCCTCGGCATGAGCGGTGACGAGGCGATCCATGGCGTGCTCGACCTGATGCATGCCGATCAACCTTACGAGAGCCTGCAGTGGGCCGTGCCGATCCACCCCACCGTGTCCGAGCTGCTGCCGACCCTGGTCGGCGGGCTGAAGCCGGCCGACTGATCCGGCGCTTTCCGGCGGCTCGATCCGCGTCACGAAAAAGGCCCCGCATTCGCATGCGGGGCCCTGGCTTTCAGTCCGTGACGAATCGCGGCCGACGGCGCCGGCGGCTTACCAGATCTTCACCTGCTTGTCGGCCGGGCGGACCATCGCATCACCCGGCTTGCACTGGAACGCCGTGGCGAACGCAGGCATGTTCGACGGCGCGCCGATCGCGCGCAGCGAGGCCGGTGCGTGCGGGTCGGTATTGAGATACAGCAGCGCCTGCTTCTCGCGCACGCTGCCGCGCCACACCCGGGCCCAGTTCAGGAAGAAGCGCTGGTCCTCGGTGTAGCCCTCGATCTTCTTGCCGGCTTCTTCCGGATGCGCCTTCAGTGCCGTCTGCAGGGCGTCGTAGGCGACATTGAGGCCACCCAGGTCGGCGATGTTCTCGCCCAGGGTCAGCTTGCCGTTGACGTGCGCATCCGGCTTGTCCTTGATCGGCGTGTAGTCGTTGAACTGCGCCACCAGCTTGTCGGTGCGTGCGTCGAACTTGGCGCGGTCATCCTTGCTCCACCAGTTCTTGTTGTTGCCGGCACCGTCGAACTGGCTGCCTTCATCGTCGAAACCGTGGCTGGCCTCGTGGCCGATCACCGCGCCGATGCCGCCGTAGTTGATCGCGTCGTCGGCCTTGGCGTTGAAGAACGGCGGCTGCAGGATCGCGGCCGGGAAGTTGATCGTGTTGTCGGTGGGGTTGTAGTAGGCGTTGACCGTCTGCGGCGTCATGCCCCATTCCTTGCGGTCGGTCGGCTTGCCGATCTTGTCCAGGTCGTAGCGGTAATTGAACTTGCCGGCGGCCATGACGTTCGCATAGAAGTTGTCCGGCGTGACGGTGAGGCCGGACCAGTCACGCCACTTGTCGGGGTAGCCGATCTTGGGCAGGAAGGTGTTCCACTTGTCGATTGCCTTGGCCTTGGTCTCGGCACTCATCCAGTCGAGATTCTCGATGCGCGCCTTCAGCGCATTGCGAACGTTGGTGACCAGTTCCAGTGCACGCGCCTTGGCTTCCGGAGTGAACTCCTGCTTGACGTACAGCTCGCCCAGCGCCATGCCCATGCCGCCGTTGACGGTGCTCAGCACGCGCTTCCACAACGGTTTCTGCTCCGGCTGGCCGGACAGGGTCTTGCCGTAGAAGTCGAACTTGTTGTCCGAAAACGCCTTGGTCAGGTAGGGCGAAGCATCGTCGATGGTGTGGAAGCGCAGGTACGCCTGCCACTGGCTCACCGGCGCCCTGGCCAGCAGCTTGTCGAACTCGGCGAAGAATTTCGGTTGCGACAGCGAGAAGCCCTTGTCGACGGTCACCGCCTGCGCGGCGAAGAACTTCTCCCAGTTGAAGTGCGGGGTGACCTTGTCCGCATCCTTGACGCTGACGAAGTGATACTGGTTCTCCGGCGTGCGCAGCTCGACCGGGGCCAGCGAGGCCTTGGCGAGTTCGGTCTCGAACGCCATCACCTGGTCGGCCTGCTTCTTCGCGTCGGCTTCGGACACGCCGGTCAGCTCGAGGCTCTTGGCGATGTAGCCGAGGTAGGCCTTGCGCTCTTCGGCATGCTTCGGATCGAGGTAGTAGTCCCTGGTCGGCAGGCCCAGGCCGCTCTGGAAGGTGTAGGCGATCTGCATGTCGGCGTGCTGGAAGTCGGCACCGGAGCCGAACTGGAATACCTGCATGTCGCCTTCGGTGAAGCTCCTGGTCAGGTAGTCGGCGACGTCGCGGCCGTTCTTGAGGCCGTTGATCGCGTCCAGCTTGGGCTTGATCGGGTCGAAGCCGGCCTTCTCGCGGGCAGCCTCGTCCATGCCGGACTGGAACATGTAACCGATCTTCTGCTCGATCGAGCCGGCCGGCAGGGTGGTAGCCTGCTTGGCGGCATCCTCGACGATCTTGTGCTGGGTGTTGAGGCTGTCCTCGGCCAGCTGGTCGAACGCGCCCCAGCGACTGCGGTCGGCCGGGATCGGGTTGGCGGCAACCCACTTCGCGTTGACGAAGCCGTTGAAGTCCTGGCAGGCGTTGACAGCGGGATCCAGCTCGCTGACGTCGAAGATGCTCTTGCCCAGGTCGGCCGCCGCGGTGGTGCTGCTGGCGGCCGGTGCGGTGCCGGTACTGGCCGGCGCGCCGGTGTTGGCCGCCTCGTGCTTGCCGCAGGCGCTCAGGGTCAGGGCGGCGCTTACGGCCAGTGCCAGTGCCAACGGCTTCAGATACTGCTTGGTCATGGGTTTCCCTCAAATATGATGATGTCGCCCGTCGGGCGAGTACGGTCGTGCTTGACTGGCTGCGCACCTGAATCTCCCCCTCAGGGCCCAACCACGCCGGATTACGCTAGGTCAAACGTCACGGGTCAAACAGTGTCAAAGGTCAGGGGGTGGCGCCGTGGCCGGAACTCCTCCTTTGCGCAGGGCGCTCCGCTACGGGCGGTCGGAAGGCAGGCGCGCGGGCGAGGCGGGCAGGGTGTCGGGGGCCACCGCGCCGCCGGAGATGATGAAGGCCATCGCCTGATCCATGGTCCAGTCGGTCGGGGTCAGTTCGTCCACCGGCACCAGCTCCAGATAACCGCCCGTCGGGTTCGGCGTGGTCGGGATGTAGACCGCGGCCATCTCGCGGCCGCTGCCTTCCTCGACCATCACCCGGGTGACGAAGCCGACCACCTTCATGCCGCGTCGCGGGAAGTCGATCAGCACCACCCGTTGCATGCCGCTGGGCTTGTTCTGCAGCACCGCCATCAGCTTCTTGGTGCCACCGTAGATGGTCTGCACCAGCGGGATGCGTGCCAGCACCCGGTCGAATGCATGGATGAAACGCTGGCCGATCACCCGGTTGGCGATGAAGCCGAGCAGGTACAGCGACGCCAGCGTGATCAGCAGCGCCACGATGAAAACCAGCCACTCGGTCTTGAGCGCGGCGGCGGCATTCGGAGCGATCAGCGACAGCGCGCCGATCATCGCGCCGACCAGCGGGGCACCGATGCCGGCCAGCATGCCGAGCACGAACTTGAACACCAGCCAGGTCACCCACAACGGGATGAAGGTCAGCAGGCCGGTGAGCAGGTAGCGTTTGACACGCAGTTGGCGCATGGGGACGGGATCCGTTTTCAGTGTCTGATGATGAGGGATTGTAGGGGGGCTGGCGGGGCGTTGCGAACGCGGGGCCTTGTTGCGATGCGTTGCGATCGGAGTTGACGGCTTTCGTGTCGCGGTCGAAGCGGCGGCAGATGCCGTGCCCCGTCGTCGTGGAGGAGTGGGCTTCGGGGCGGTCTCGCCATCGGCAAATCGTCGTCACTGTGATTTTTTCCCTTAGCCTGCGAATCATGGGGTGGATCACCTGGGAAAGCGGCCGGCGATGACATCGGGGAAACACCAGCAATGTTTTCAGGCGCTCCTGCACGAGCATCGGGGGATCGTGTTCAAGGTGGCGGGGCTGTACAGCCGCAGCGCCGCCGACCGCGAGGATCTGGTGCAGGAAATCAGCGTGCAGTTGTGGCGCTCGTTCGGGCGGTATGACGAGCGGCAGGCGAAGTTCTCGACGTGGCTGTACCGGATCGCGTTGAACGTGGCGATTTCGCAGTTGCGGCGGCAGCGCTGGTCGGAGGCCGACCGCTTCGAGCCGCTGCAGGCACATCACCTGGAGACGGTCGGCGGTGGCGAGGCCATGCCCGAGCCCGATGAGCGGCTGGGCGCGTTGTATGCGTTCATCGGCCAGCTCGACCCACTGAACCGGGCGTTGATCCTGCTGTACCTGGAGGACCGCGGCTACGCCGAGATCGCCGAGATCCTGGGCATCAGCGAAACCAACGTGGCGACCAAGATCGGTCGCATCAAGCAGAAACTGCGTGGGCAGATGACCGGCGCGGTAGCCATCGGAGCATGAGCATGGAACTCGACGAGATGAAACTGGCCTGGCAGGCGCTTGATCGCCGGTTGGACAAGCAGTACGCGCTGAACCTGCAACTGTTCCGCGATGGCCGGATGGACAAGCTGCGACGCGGATTGCGGCCGCTGGTCTGGGGACAGGCGATCCAGATGCTGCTGGGTTTGTTGCTGGTCGGTGTGGCGGTCGCGTTCTGGGCCACGCACTGGCACGTCATGCATCTTCTGATCTGTGGTTTGCTGGTGCTTCTGTACGGAGTGCTGCTGACCGCATTTGCTGCGCGGAACCTGTATCTGATCCATCGGATCGACCACGCCGCTCCGGTGCTGCAGATCCAGCGCCAGCTGGCTGACCTTCGTGCATGGCGCGTGCGGGTGGAGGCGCCAGTGAACGCCATCCTCGGTTGCTTCGTCTGGATTCCGGTGGTGTGGATGAATCTGGCATGGTACGGAATCGATCTGTGGTCGCGAACATTTTTCTACTGGTCGATCAGCAGCAGTCTGGTCGGCGTGGTGATTGTCGTTCTGGTGGTCTGGCTGATGCGTCGCGCGGGCATGGCACGCCGGATTGAAGACAATGCAGCAGGCCGCAGTATCCAGAAGGCCACAGCGACGCTCGACGAAATATCCCGCTTCGAGCAGGAGTGAGGCTTCAGCCAGCTGAGGTGTTGGCTTCTGGATGATTCCGGGCAGGAGCATCGAGGCTGAAGCCGCTCCCACGATCCAGATCGGGGCTCAGCGCGCCTTCGGCTTCAGCCGCACGTAGACCTGCTTGCGCACGATGGCGATGAGTTCACCGGCGGCGGTCTTCACCTCGGTCTCGAACCAGCGCAGCACCTTCTGCCCGCCGGCTGCCGCCGCGCGCAGCTCGTCGACCACGGCCGGCTCCAGCTTGAAGTGGGCGTAGACGTCCTCGCGGCCGGGTGCCACGAAGTCGATCGCGCCGGCCTTGTCCCACACGTAGTAGTCGTTGCCCAGCTGGTGCATCACCAGCAGCATCCAGAACGGGTCGACCATCGCGAACAGGTTGCCGCCGAACTGGCTGCGCACGTAGTTGCGATTCCACGGGCGCAGCCGCAGCACGACGCTGGCCTCGGTCCAGTCGTCGCTGAGCGACTGCAGGCGGATCGAGTTGCACAGGAACGGCGGCCACAGGTTGAGCAGGTGACGGAAGGTGCTGGGACGCATGGGAAGGGGTTCGGCAAGGAGAGACCGGCCAAGCATACCCGAACGTACGTGCGCGTATGGATGGCCGGCCAGCGCGGCTCCTCGCCGTGACGGCCGGGCCGTCCGCTCAGAACAGCATCGAGGCCATGCGGCGGCGATAACGGCCGACCAGCTCGGCATCGTCGAGCGTGGCGAAGGCGGCGAGCAGGCGCTTCTTCGCCTGGCCGTCGTTCCACTCGCGCGCTTTCTGCAGAATGGTGAGGAACTGTTCCAGGCCGGCTTCGGCGTCGCCCTGCTGCAGCAGACGCACCCCGAGCTGGTCGCGCGCGGCCCAGTCGCTGGCATCGGCCTGCACGCGCTGCTGCAACTCGGCCAGCTCGGGTGCGTCCTTCAGGGCATGCGCCAGATCCAGCGCGCTGCGCAGGCGCTGGGCGCGCGCGTCGGTGGCGAGGTTGGCCGGCAGCGCGGTCAGCTCCACTTCGGCGGCCTCGGTGCGGCCGCCCTGCATCAGCGCCAGCGCCAGTTCGAGTTTCAGTTCGGGCTTGTCCGGCGCGGTGGCGATCGCCTGTTGCAACCGGTTGATCGCCTGCTCGGGGGTCTCCGCCGCGACTTCGGTGGCGGCTGCCTCGGGCGCTTCCAGCGGCTGCACGTGGCGCGACAGGAATTCGCGCAGTTGGCCTTCCGGCAGTGCGCCGGCAAAGCCGTCCAGCACCTGGCCGTCCTTGACCAGCACCACGGTCGGGATGCTCTTGATGCCGAACATGCCGGCCAGTTCCTGCTGGCTGTCGACGTCGACCTTGCCCAGCCGGAAGGCGCCGTTGTACTCGGCGGCGAGCTTTTCCAGCATCGGCCCCAGGGTCTTGCATGGCTCGCACCAGCTGGCCCAGAAGTCCACCAGCACCGGCGTGGTCAGGGACGCCTGCAATACGTCGGCTTCAAAGGTTTGCTGATCCACGTCAAAGACATGGGCCAGAACATCGGGAGGGGTGGTGGCATCGGTCACGGAAAACTCCAGCTCGGCGAATACCCGGTTTCAGATCAGGGCGCCGGCCAGCATATCAAGCAGACCAGCGCGTTCACGATGGATTTGCGAGAATCCATCCATCGTCATGTTGGAATCAGACCCCGAAGGCATGGGCACGAGCTCACCCGAACCACTGCTGATCTGCGAACACTGCGACACGGTTTACCGTCGGCGCAGGCTGTCGCGTGGCGACGTGGCGCAATGTGCGCGCTGTCATGCGGTGCTGGAGCGGCACCACGGCATGAGCTCGAACACGCTGCTGGCGCTGGTGCTGACGGCGATGATCGCATTCACCCAGGCCAATCTGTGGCCGATCGTGACGCTGGGGTTGAACGGGCAGTACAGCAGCGCCACGTTGTGGGGCACGATCATCACGATGTGGCAGCAGCAGGCGCAGGTGGTTGCGGTGATCGCCGCCGCCACGCTGTTCTTCTTTCCGCTGATCAAGATGCTGTCGTTCGGCTGGCTTTACTGGTTTGCCCGCGATGGACGGCGGGCGCCGGGCTTCGTGCCGATCATGGTGACGATGCATTACCTGGGGCCGTGGACGATGAGCGAGGTGTTCGTGCTCGGCGCGCTGGTGGCGATCGTCAAGGCGCGCGTGTATTTCGAGGTGACACCGGACCCGGGCATTTATGCGTATGCGCTGCTGACCCTGATGATCACCGTGTTCGCCAGCGTCGACGTGCGCCGCCTGTGGGACACCACCGCGGAGCGCCCCGCATGAGTACGTTGCCGCGGGCGGTCGACCTGGGTGTGATCGGTTGTCGCGTATGCCACCTGGTGAGCCACGACACGCTCGGCGACGACGACTCCGCGCTGGCCTGCCCGCGCTGCGGCTCGCGGTTGCACCGGCGCAAGCCGGCCAGCTATTCGCGCACGTGGGCACTGCTGATCGCCGCGTTCCTGATGTACATCCCGGCCAACCTGTTGCCGATCATGCGCACGGCCAGCCTCAACGACATCGACGACAACACCATCCTCAGCGGGGTGGTCGAGCTGTGGGTCAAGGGCTCGCCGGATCTGGCCGTCATCGTGTTCACCGCCAGCATCCTGGTGCCGATGTTGAAGTTCCTGGTGCTGAGCACGCTGCTGCTGAGCTGTCATCGCGGCAGCGACTGGGCGCGGTTGCAGCGGGCCAGGCTTTACCGGCTGGTCGAGTTCATCGGTTACTGGTCGATGCTGGACGTGTTCGTGGTGGCGCTGCTGACCGCACTGGTCCGCTTCAGCGTCCTGAGCCGGGTCGAACCGTTGCCCGGCGTGATCTTTTTCGGCCTGACCGTGGTATTGACCATGCTGGCCTCGATGAGTTTCGACCCGCGTTTGATCTGGGATGGCAGGGACATAGATGACTGACGACAGCAACACCGGAGCGAACGGACCGACGGGCGACGAGCTGCCGCAGCCGGTCGTGGTGCACCGGCGATTCAACGCGTCGCTGATCTGGCTGGTGCCGGCGCTGGCCGCGCTGGTCGGCCTTTCGCTGGTGATCAACAACCGGCTGCAGGCCGGGCCGCAGGTCACCGTCAGTTTCCAGAGTGCCGAGGGACTGGATCCGGGCAAGACCCCGGTGAAATACAAGAGCGTGGTGATCGGCCGGGTGCACAAGATCCGCCTCAGCAGCGATCGCAGCCACGTGCTGGTCACCGTGGCACTGGAGAAGAGCGCGGAAAGTTTCGCTACCAAGGGGACCCGCTTCTGGGTGGTGCGCCCGCGCATCGGGCTGGGCGGCATCTCGGGCATCGATACGCTGTTGTCGGGGGCGTTCATCGGTGCCGATGTCGGCGACTCGAACCAGCCCGAGGAGCACTTCAAGGGACTGGAGACACCGCCGGCGGTCAATCACGGCGCGCCGGGCCGCAGCTTCGTGCTGCATGCGGAGGACCTCGGCTCGCTGGATATCGGCTCGCCGGTGTACTACCGGCGCATCCAGGTCGGCCGGGTGGTCTCCTATCAGCTGGACAAGGATGGCAAGGGCGTCTCGCTGCATTTCTTCGTGGACGGTCCCAACGACCGGTTCGTCACCATTTCCTCGCGCTTCTGGAATGCCAGCGGGATCGATCTGTCGGTGGGCGCCAACGGCCTGAAGCTCAACACCCAGTCGCTGGCCTCGGTGCTGGCCGGTGGCATCGCGTTCCAGGATCCGCGCGGGCCACACGACAGCACGCCCGCGCCGGAGGACACCAGCTACCAGCTGTTCAATGACGAGACGACTGCGATGGCGCCGCCGGATGGCGAGCCGCACTACATCCGCATGCGCTTCGACCAGTCCGTGCGGGGGCTGGCAGTGGATGCGCCGGTGGAGTTCCTGGGCATGAACATCGGCAAGGTGGTGTCACTCAAGCTGGACTATGACGAGAAGACCCAGCACTTTCCGGTGATCGTGGGGGCGCTGGTCTATCCGCGGCGGCTCGGCGGAGCGTACGACAAGCTCGAGGCGATGGCCCGCGAGCGCGGTGAAAACCCCGACCTGTCGCAGCTGATGGGCGTGTTGATCGGCAAGGGCCTGCGTGCGCAGGCACGTACCGGCAACCTGCTCACCGGTCAGTTGTACGTGTCGCTGGATTTCGTGCCGCACGTACCGAAGGTCGCGTTTGACCCGACCGCCAAGCCGCTGACCATTCCCACCGTGCCGGGCAGCTTCGACAAGCTGCAGGAACAGCTGGCCGAGATCGTCGACAAGATCAACAAGATCCCGCTCGACAGCATCGGCCGGAACCTCGACCAGACCCTGGCTGGCCTCAACGCCACCCTCAAGCAGGTCAACGGGCAGACCCTGCCCGAGTTCAAGAGCACCTTGCAGGGCGTACAGAAGACCATGGGCACGGCCAACGATGCGCTGTCCGGCGACTCGCCGCTGCAGCAGAACCTCGGCGCCACGCTGGAGCAGGTGCAGCGCATGGCGCGCTCGTTGCGCGTGCTCACCGATTATCTGGGCGGTCACCCGGAGGCGCTGCTTCGTGGCCGCCGCGGGGATGCGAAACCGGACAACCCGAAACCGGCCGGCGTCGCCGCGCCGGCCCCCGCGGCGCAGCAAGGGAGCAAGCCATGAACCGGATCGCCAGCTGTCTACTGGTGGCGGCGACCCTGTCGGGTCTGGCCGCCTGTGCCTCGGCGCCACTGCACTACTACACCCTGGTGACGCCGGCCGATGCGCCGGTGGTCGATGCCGGCACGCAGGCGCCGTCGCTGCCGTTCGAGCTGCTGCCGGTCAGCGTGCCGGCCCAGGTCGACCAGCCGCAGCTGGTGGTGCGTGAAGGCGGGCAGGGTGTAGCCCTGCTGGGCAGCGAACGCTGGATCGCCCCGCTCGGCGACGAGGTGCGCAGTGCGCTGTCGGCGGATCTGGCGCGTGAACTGCGCAGCCAGGATGTCAGCGGCCTGTCCGGCGGTGACAAGCCGCGACTGCGGATCACGCTGGATCTTCGCCGGTTCGACTCGCAGCCCGGCAGTTATGCGCTGATCGAGGCGGTGTGGAGCATGCGCCTGCTGCATGGCGAACACCCCGCCGCACTGACCTGCAGCAGCCGCATCAGCGAAACGGTGGGGCCGGGTTACGCCGCGCTGGTGCAGGGGCACCAGCGCGCGCTCGGCCAGCTGGCAAGCGACATCGCCACCGCGGGACGCGCGCTCGGCGCCGGCCAGCCGGCCAGCTGCCCGGCCGGCTGAGCGCGGACGGCTTGGCGCCCGGCTCGCGCTGGGCTAGTCTGCCCAGTTCACCGCAGCTCGCCAGCGTGGGCCTGCACCAACCGCATCACGGCACCGGAATCATGCAGCACATCCAAGACCCGAACTCTCCTGATCAGGGCGGCGCCGAAACGGGCGGCCATCCCGAGCAGGGTTATGCACCGCAGGCGGTGGAAGCCGCCGCACAGCAGTACTGGAACGCCGAGCGCGCTTACGAAGTCGGCGAAGACAGCAGCCGGCCGAAGTTCTTCTGCCTGGCGATGCTGCCGTACCCGTCCGGTGCACTGCACATGGGCCACGTGCGCAACTACACCATCAGCGACGTGATCAGCCGCTACCAGCGCATGCAGGGCAAGAACGTGCTGCAGCCGATGGGCTGGGATGCGTTCGGCCTGCCGGCCGAGAACGCCGCGATCAAGAACAACACCGCGCCGGCCAAATGGACCTACGCGAACATCGACCACATGCGCAGCCAGCTGAAATCGCTGGGCTATGCGATCGACTGGACCCGCGAGTTCGCAACCTGCCGGCCGGACTATTACCGCTGGGAACAGCTGATGTTCACCCGGCTGCTGAAGAAGGGCCTGGCTTACCGCAAGAATGCGGTGGTGAACTGGGACCCGGTCGACCAGACCGTGCTGGCCAACGAGCAGGTGGTGGACGGCCGCGGCTGGCGTTCCGGTGCGCTGGTGGAGAAGCGCGAGATCCCGCAGTGGTTCCTGAAGATCACCGACTACGCGCAGGAGTTGCTCGACGGCCTGGACACGCTGCCGGGCTGGCCCGACGCGGTCAAGACGATGCAGCGCAACTGGCTCGGGCGCAGCGAAGGGCTGGAGATCCACTTCGCACTGGAAGGCGGCGGCGAACCGCTGAGCGTGTTCACCACCCGCCCCGACACGCTGATGGGAGTGACCTTCCTGTCGATCGCCGCGGAACATCCACTGGCGCTGCAGGCGGCCCGCGACAACGAGACGCTGGCGGCCTTCATCACCGAGCTGAAACACGGTGGCGTGTCCGAGGCGGAACTCGAGACCCAGGAAAAGCGCGGTATCGACACCGGCCTGCGCGCGATCCACCCGGTCACCGGCGAACCGGTGCCGATCTGGGTCGCCAACTTCGTGCTGATGGGCTACGGCACCGGCGCGGTGATGGCGGTGCCCGGGCACGACCAGCGTGACTGGGAGTTTGCGCAGAAATACAGCCTGCCGATCAGGATGGTGATCGTCGATGCGTCGGTGATCGAAGCGTTGAACGCGATCCAGCACGACCTGTCGCTCGGCGTCGGCGGCGATCCGATGCGCGCGGCCCTGCAAGGGCGCGACAGCAACACGCAGGATATCTCCGCACCGGTGCGGGTCATCGAGGAATTCGAGCGGCGCATCCAGGAAGAGGCCGCCTGGACCCCGCGCGGCCTGCTGGTCAATTCCGGCGAGTACGACGGCATGGACTTCGAGCAGGCACTGGCCGCGCTGGCCACCCGCTTCGAGCGGGACGGCAGCGGCTCGCGCCGGGTCAACTGGCGCCTGCGCGACTGGGGCGTCAGCCGCCAGCGCTACTGGGGCTGCCCGATCCCGGTGATCTACTGCCCGGACTGCGGCGCGGTGCCGGTGCCGGAGGACCAGCTGCCGGTGGTGCTGCCCGAGGACGTGGCGTTCTCCGGCGTGCTGTCGCCGATCAAGGCCGACCCGGCATGGCGCCAGTGCGCCTGCCCGCAATGCGGCGGCGCGGCGGAGCGCGAGACCGATACGTTCGACACCTTCATGGAGTCGAGCTGGTACTACGCGCGCTACACCAGCCCCGGCGCCGACGCGCAGATCGACGAACGCGCCAACTACTGGCTGCCGGTCGACCAGTACATCGGTGGCATCGAACACGCGATCATGCACCTGCTGTATTTCCGCTTCTATCACAAGCTGCTGCGTGACGCGGGCATGGTGCATTCGGACGAGCCGGCGCAGAACCTGCTGTGCCAGGGCATGGTGATCGCCGAGACGTTCTACCGCGACAATGCCGACGGCTCGAAGGACTGGATCAACCCGGCCGACGTCGAGATCCGGCGCGACGAGAAGGCGCGCGTGGTCGGTGCCCTGCTCAAGGCCGACGGCCAGCCGGTGTCGATCGGTGGCACCGAGAAGATGTCGAAGTCGAAGAACAACGGCATCGATCCGCAGACCATGGTGGACAAGTACGGTGCCGACACCGTGCGGCTGTTCTCGATGTTCGCCGCGCCGCCGGAGCAGTCGCTGGAGTGGAGCGAGGCCGGCGTCGAAGGCATGGCGCGCTTCCTGAAGCGGCTGTGGCGCGAGGTGACCGCGCACGCGGCGAATCCGGATCATCCCATGATCAAGCCCGTGGTCGCAGACCGCTCCGCTTCCCTTCTCCCGCCTGTGGGCGAAGGTGCCGAAGGCGGATGGGGGGACGCCGCAGGCGTCGTCGATCCGGCGCTGCTCGACCCGGCCCAGAAGACCCTGCGGCGCCAGCTGCACGAGACGATCCAGAAGGTCGGCGACGATTTCGGCCGGCGGCACGCGTTCAACACCGCGATCGCCGCGCTGATGGAGCTGCTCAACGCGCTGGGCAAGTTCCACGACCAGAGCGACCAGGGCCGCGCGGTGCGGCACGAGGCGCTGGAGGCGATGGTGCTGCTGCTCAATCCGGTGGTGCCGCACATCAGCCATGCGCTGTGGCAGGTGCTCGGCCACGAGCAGACGGTGCTGGAGGATCAGCCGTGGCCGCAGGTCGACCCGGCCGCGCTGGTGCGCGACACGGTCACGCTGGCGGTGCAGATCAACGGCAAGTTGCGCGCTACCATCGAGCTGGCGGTCAACGCCTCGAAGGAAGAGGCCGAGGCGCTGGCGCGGGCGCAGCCGCAGGTGATCGGTTTCCTGGAGGGCCTCAGCGTGCGCAAGGTCATCGTGGTACCCGGCAAGATCGTCAACATCGTCGCAGGATGAAATCCATGAGCTTCATGAAAGCGGGCCGTCTGATTCAAGCCTCGTTGCTGCTGGTCATCGCGCTCGCGCTGAGCGCCTGCGGCTTTCACCTGCGTCAGAACGCGAGCCTGCCGCCGTCGATGCAGCGGGTGCACCTGGACATCAGCGGGAGCAGCGAATTCCAGCGTCACCTGGCGCGTGCGCTGGAAACCTCCGGCGTCACGGTCGAGGACGACAGCGGTCCCGGCATCGCGGAGCTGCGCGTGCCGGTGGCCAGGTTCAGCACCGAGACGGTGAGCGCGGGTGGCTACGTACGGATCACCGAATACGCGGTGCGCTACCACGTGCAGTTCGATGTGACCGACGGCACCGGCCAGACCCTGGTGCCGGTCCAGCGCATCGACATGTCGCGCGAGTACAGCTACGACGCCGGCAATACGATTGGCAACGCGTCGCAGGTCGAGGAGATCCAGCGCAGCCTCAACGACGACATGGTGCAGGCGATCCTGTTCCGCCTGCAGGCCGCCGGCCAGCATCAGCTGGCCGCACCGGCGGCCGCTTCCAGCGCACCCTGATGCCGCTCAGCACGGGCCAGTGGCAGAAGGCATTGGCGGCGGATCGCCTGGCGCCGGTCTATCTGCTCGCGGGCGAGGAGTTGCTGGTGCTGGAAGCCGCCGACGCGCTGCGCGCGCAGGCGAAGAAGCTGGGCTACAGCGAACGTGAAGTACTCGAGGCGGGTCAGCATTTCGACTGGAACGACCTGGCGCGTGCCGGTGCCAGCATGTCGCTGTTCGCGACCCGCCGCCTTATCGATCTGCGCCTGCCCACCGGCCGTCCGGGGATCGAGGGGGCCAAGGCGATCAACGCGTTCTGCGCCGATCCACCGCCGGATGTCACGCTGCTGATCACCGCGATGGAGTGGAGCAGCAAGCACGACGGCGCCTGGAACAGGAAGCTCGACGCCAGCGGCACGATGGTGGTGTTCAATGCGCCGCGGGCGCACGAGTGGGCCGGCTGGATCGGTGCGCGGCTGGCATCGCGCGGCCTGTCGGCCACGCCCGAGGCGGCGGCGCTGCTGGCCGAGCGGGTCGAGGGCAACCTGCTCGCCGCGGCACAGGAAATCGACAAGCTGGTGGTGTTGCACGGCGAAGGCCGCATCGATGCCGCCGAGATGGAAACGCTGGTGGCCGACAGTGCGCGCTACGACGCATTCAAGCTCACCGACGCCGCGTTTGCCGGCGACGGCGCCCGCGCGCTGCGCGTGCTGGCCGGCCTGCGTGCCGAAGGCGACGAGCTGATCGCGCTGATGGGCTGGCTGGTCAATCAGCTGCAACTGGCCCTGCGCCTTGCCAATGCCCGCGACTTCGCCGCCCAGGCCAAGGTCGAGCGGCTGTGGCAGGCACGCGAGCAGCTGTTTCGCCAGGCCCTGCGCCGGGCCCCGCGCGAGCACTGGCTGCAGTGCCTGGCCCGCGCCTCGCGCATCGATCGCATGGCCAAGGGTCGCGAAACCGGCAACCCGTGGCAGGAAGCCGAGCGACTGATCGCCGCGATCGCCGAACCGCGCGCGGCTGCCGCGCTGGCATGAAACCGCTGGCGATCTTCGGCGGCACCTTCGACCCGATCCACCTGGGGCACCTGTGCGTAGCCTGGGAGGCCTCCGAGCTGCTCGATGCCGAGGTGCTGATGATGCCCTCGGGCATCCCGCCGCACCGGCCGCCACCGATCGCCAGCGCCGAGCAACGGGTGGCGATGCTGCGGGTCGCGCTGCGCGACCAGTCGCGGCTGATCCTGGATACACGCGAGCTGGCGCGCAGCGGCTCGTCCTATACCGTCGACACCATGGTCGAGCTGCGTGCCGGGCACGGCGAGCGCCCGCTGGTCCTGCTGCTCGGTGCCGATGCCTTCGCCGGCCTGCCGGGCTGGCAGGGCTGGCGAAGGCTGTTCGAGCTGGCGCATATCGGGGTGCTGAGCCGACCGGGCGAGCAGGCGTTGCTGCCCGATGA
Source organism: Rhodanobacter ginsengisoli (assembly GCF_042657065.1). Classification (NCBI taxonomy): domain Bacteria; kingdom Pseudomonadati; phylum Pseudomonadota; class Gammaproteobacteria; order Lysobacterales; family Rhodanobacteraceae; genus Rhodanobacter; species Rhodanobacter ginsengisoli. The sequence continues at coordinate 702,447 of NZ_JBHSNF010000002.1, read as the reverse complement.
GCTGAAGCGGGAGACCCATCATCGCTGGGTGGACGCTCCGGCGGCGTTGCGGTCGCTGCCGTCAGGCAAGCTGATCGCCCTGTCGGTCACACCGATGGAAATCTCCGCCACGCGGATCCGCGAGCTGATCGCCGCCGGACGCGAGCCGCGCTACCAGCTGCCGTCGGGTCTGTTCGACGATCCCGGCCTGCTGGCGCCGTACCGACGCTGAGCCACCCGCTCCGGCCGAATTGCCGGAAATTCAGCTGTCCGTGTCCGGCTGCCCCTCCGGCGCGCCACGCTGAAGGCAATCCGGCAGCGGGTCGCCCTGTTCGGTAAAGGACAGCGATACCGAGTTGAGGCAGTGGCGGTCGCCGGTCGGCCTGGGGCCGTCGGGGAATACGTGGCCCAGATGGCTGCCGCAGCGTGCGCAGACTTCCTCGGTGCGGATCATGCCGTAGCTGGTGTCGCGGATCAGCCGGATATGGCTGTCGTCATAGGGTTTGAAGAAGCTCGGCCAGCCGGTACCCGAATCGAATTTCGCGCTGGAGCGGAACAGTGGCAGCCCGCAGAAGCGGCAGGTGTAGACGCCGTCCTTGTGGTTGTCCAGGAACACGCCGCAGAACGCCGCTTCGGTGCCGTGTTCCAGCAGCACGCGCTTTTCGTCGGCCGAGAGAGTGGCGGTGATATCGCGTCGCTGGGCGTCGCTGGGCGGGGTCAGATCGAATACGGTCATGCTGGACTCCTTGTGCGGCCGAATGCCGGGGCGGTCGTTATTGCTTCGATATTGGGGTGCCAGCGGTTACCCCAGGACGCGTTCGGCGGTGTCGTTCAACTGTCCCTGCACCTGGTTGATCGAGTCGCGGATGCGCTTGCTGAAGATCGAATCCTCGTGGTGGATCAGCAGCAGGTGCTCGGTGGCGCGGGTCATCGCCACGTACAGCAGGCGCGCCTCGTCGGCTTCGCGCTGGCCTTCCTTGGGCAAGCCGCCCAGGCCGGGGATGATCACGAACGGAAACTCCAGGCCCTTGCTGGAATGCATGGTCATCAGCTTGACGCTGTCTTCGACCACGAACAGGGTCTGCTTGCCCGTGTGGTCGGCGACCCGGCTGGGGATGCCGAGCTGCTGCAGTACCTCGTGCAGCTTGTCGCCTTCCCACTGGTTGCGGTACAGCACGGCCATGTCGGAATACGGACGGCCGCCGACGTGCTCGTCGCGCAGTCGCGCGATCAGCACGTCGAGCTGGGCGCGCGCGGTGTCGGTGCGCACCAGTTCGGGCACGGCGCCGCGGCGGCCGGCGCTTTCCGGTGCGATCAACGGCACGCCATCGTCGTCGTCGCTGCGCGACTCGAGCAGATCCTGGGCGAAGACCCGCGCGACAGAGAGGATCTCCAGCGTATTGCGATAGTTGAGCTTGAGGATGGTGGTGCGGCCCTGAGCCTGCACGCCGAGACTTTTCCAGCTGATCCTGCGCCGGTCGGTGTTGCCGTAGATGTTCTGCGCGTCGTCGTACAACACCAGCAGCGAGTTGGTCGCCGGGTCGATCATCTGCACGATCAGCTTGTACCAGTCCGGCTCGAAATCGTGGCCTTCGTCGACCAGCACGGCACCGTACTGGAAGCGGGGGATCTGGCCGCGATCGACCCCGTCGATGACGTTCTGCACCATCTGTTCGAAGAAGTCCTTGCTGCCCTGCGCGGGCAGATCCACGTGATACGCCACCAGCATCTTGCGACACCATTTGTGGAAGTTGTAGACCTGCACTTTCTCGCTCAGGCCGCGCTCGCCGATCAGCTGTTCCAGCCGCGCCGCCAGCGTCTTGTTGTAGCAGAGCACCAGGATGGGCTTGCCCAGCTCGCGTGCCAGCTGCATCGCGCGGAAGCCCAGGATCATGGTTTTTCCCGAGCCGGCCACGCCGTGGATGACCCGGTGCTCGCCGCCGATCGAGCGCGCCAGTTGCTCTTGCTGCGCATCCATCACCTTGACCAGGTCGGGAATCTCCAGCGGTCGCACCGCGGCATCGGTGGGTCCGAACAGGCCGAACTGGCCGCTGCCGGCTTCGACCCGCAGCTCGGGAAACAGGTGCCAGCGTACGCGGTCGATCTGCGGCAGGGTCATGGCCACCGGGAACACCTGCGGGAACATCGCCCACAGGCGCTCCTGGAACGCTTCGGCATCGACCGTCTCGTACAGTTCGTCGCGGCAGATCACCAGGTGTCCGGCAAGCACCTCGCCCAGTGCGCCCTCGTCGAACTGCTTGCGGGTGATGTTGGCCAGCACCACGCCCCAGGCCCACGGCATGATCAGTTTGCCGGCGTGGCGGGAACCCGCCGGATGGTGCAGGGCAGGGTCGCGCTCGAGTGCGTTGCTGATTTCCAGCGCGTGGGAGCGTGCCTGCAGCAGTGGATTGGGTTCCTTCGCCAGACCGCGTTCGGTGACCAGGGTGAACTGGGTGCTGTCGGCATGGCGGATGGTGTCGGCCTTCCAGTCCTTCACCTCCAGCACCAGCAGGCCACGGCGCGGATGGAAGATCACGAAGTCCGGGTGGCGTTGCTTGAGGCCGACCGGCACGTCGTACCACAGCAGGTAGTCATCCTCGAGCTTCTGCTCCAGACGCTCGGAGACGCGTTTCTCGCCACCGGTCATGCGCGGCAGGCAGCTGTTGCGGGTCGGAATGAGCGTGGCCATCCAGGATCCAGAAAGATTCGTGTAGTCGAAAGTAGCGAATCGCCGTGGGCTGTCAACGCTGACGTGGTTCGATGTCTGGGGGGTTAACGACTATTATTGAACCCCACTCCTTCAAGAGTGATACAAATGGTCGCACTGGATCTCGCCGACTGTTCGGCTCAGCGGATGCGCAATGGCTCTTCACATTGAAACGCTGTCGCTGATCAGCACCGTGCAGACCGCGGTGCTGGCCCTGATGCTGTGGGCGGGCACCCATCCCGGGGCGAGCGTGGCGCGCAACAGCCTGCATCTCCGGGCCGCGGCCTTTGCGGTGGAGGCGGCCGGGTGGGGCACCCTGGCGGCACATGCCTATCTGTCGCCGACGATGTTGTTGCTCGGCGGCAACGCGCTCAACCTGATTGCCATGGCCATGAGCGTGATTGCGTTGCGCATGCTGCTGGGCGAGCCGCTGCGCTGGCGGCTGGTGCTGGCGATCGGCGTGATCGGCTGGCTGGGCGTGGGCTGGTTCGGCCTGGTCCACCCGGATTACCGCTACCGTGTGCTGTGGGGTTCGGTGGCGATCACGTTGAACATGCTGCTGAACGTGGAAGCATTGACCAGCGGTTTTCGATGGCACTTTTCGCGCGCGCGCAACGTCCTGCTGCTGTTCTGCGTGATGGCGGTGGTCCTGGTGGTCTGGCGCAGCGGCCAGCTGTGGTTCGGCTCCGATCAGCCGCTCGCCACCAGCGTGCCCAGCGCCACGAATTTCATCTACATCAGCCTGTCGGGCATGCAGCCGTTGTTCGCCAGTATCGGCTTCCTGCTGCTGTACAACGAAATCCTGCAACAGGAATTGCACCTGCTGGCGCGGATCGACTCGCTGACCGGAGTGAAGAACCGGTTGGCGATCAATGAAATCATGCCTCGCAAGATGGCGCAGAGCGCGCGTTGGCAGCAGTCGCTGGCCGTCCTGATGATCGATGCCGACCATTTCAAGTCGGTCAACGATCGCTTCGGGCATGCCGGAGGTGACGTGGTGCTGTGCGCCATGGTCGCGAGCATTCGCGCCACCTTGCGCGAAACCGATGTGCTGGGCCGGGTGGGTGGCGAGGAGTTCGTGGTGCTGTCGTCGGGAACCGATTTGTCGGGTGCCCTGCGCCTGGGCGAGCGCATTCGCACGACGGTGGAGAGTACGTCGCTGCTGGTGGATGGCCAGGCCCTGCGGCTCACGGTTTCGATCGGAGTGACCACGGTCATGCCGGCCGAACAGGACAGCGCCGCGGTGCTGCATCGTGCCGACCAGGCCTTGTACGCAGCCAAGCGCGCGGGGCGCAACCGGGTGGTGTCGGCGTCGATGGATGACGATCAGGTGGCCACGCTGCCTGCCTGAGCCCGGCGTGGTCGGACGACGGGGCGCTGTCTGCGGATCATGGCCAGCGGCTCAGCTCGGCCGGATCGCGATCCATGCGCCGGCAGGCGCGGCTGGCGATGCCGTCGCGCAATGCGCTGCGAAATACCGGTGCAACCGACCACAGGGCACCTGCCGCCAGCCGGGACTGGCGTTGTCGCCATGGCGTATGGCCCAGCAGGACCGTCGCCCACTCCGGCAGCAGGGCGGTACCGGCCAGCAGGAACAGGTCCCGCGACAGGCCGGCCGCGGGCACCGGCAGGCGCACCTGCGAGAGCAGGTCGAGCACCACGCGGGAGCGTTCGGTGAAGGCCAGCTTGGGCTGGATCTGCCGGAAGTATTCTTCGACCTCGCGTTCGGATGCCGGGACCCGGGTGGCACCCAGTGCCTCGGCAATCCGCCGCACTTCATCGTAGTAGCGGTCCGCGGCACCGGCAGGCAGCACGACATGGCTGTAGCGGCGATAGCCCTGCAGGAAGCTGTAGGCCTCGGTGACATGCACCCAGGTCAGCAACTGCGGATCGTTCGCCGAGTAGGGACGGCCGTCCTCGGCATGGCCGACGATGTGTGCATGGATCTGCCTGACGTGTTCGATCAATGCATCGGCCTGCGCGCGCGGCGCATAGGTGGTGCCGCCGACGAACGCGGTGGTGCGGCGCAGCCGGCCGAGCAGGTCGCCGCGGAAATTGGAGTGGTCCCATACCCCGGCCAATGCCAGCGGATGCAGGGTCTGCAGGGTCAGCGCGGCCAGGCCACCGGACAGCATGCCCGGAAAATCCGCATGCACACGCCAGGTTGCGCTGTCCGGCCCGAACAGTCCGGGATCGCCCCGGGGCTGATCGTAGTCGAGGCTGCCGCTGTTGCTGCGCGGAAAGGCGCTGAGCACCCAGTGCCGGATCGCGGCCCGGAGCGGGCGCAGCGATTCGCGCGCAGTGCGGCTGAGAAAATCGGGGGGCGAGAACATGCCGCCAGTCTAGCGACATGCCGCGTCCGGACGATCGAGCGCCGTTTAACTTTCCAGGTTGGCGTCCAGCGTGATGGCGGCCCTGAGTACCTTGGATACCGGACAGGCCTGCTTGGTTGCCTGCGCGATCCGGTCGAACGTGGCCGCGTCGGCACCGGGCACCCTGGCCTTGCAGCTGAGATGCACTGCGGTGATCGAGAAGCCGTCGCCATCCTTTTCCAGCGTCACCACGGCCTTGGTGTCGATGCTGTCCGCCGTCAGGCCTGCCTCGCCCAGGCCGAGCGACAGCGCCATCGAATAGCAGCCGGCGTGGGCCGCGCCGATCAGTTCCTCGGGGTTGGTGCCGGGGCCGTCCTCGAAGCGCGACTTGAAGCCGTACGGCGCCTCGCGCAACGCACCGGTCTCGGTCGAGATCGTGCCCTGGCCATCCTTGATCCCGCCGGACCAGTGCGCCGATGCGGATTTCTTCATGGGTATTCTCCTGCTGCCGAAATGGAAAGGCGCACTATGCCCTGCGATGCATGCAGGCGGCGCGAACGCGTGGCGGTTCCGGCTTCACGTCCGGTTGCCCCGCGCGGATCGTATGCTTGCGGTTTCCATCCCGGCCAGGCGCACATGTCATTTCCCGTCCAGCACGATCGCACCGCACATCGCTTCGAGGCCCGGGTCGACGGTGCCGTCTGCGAGCTCGACTACCATCTGACCGGCGCCGTGATGACGATCACCCATACCGGTGTGCCGTCCGTAGCCCGCGGGCGGGGCATTGCCGCGGCGCTGGTGGAGGCGGCGTTTGCGGCGGCCCGCGCCGAAGGCTGGAAAGTGGTGCCGGCCTGCTCCTATGCTGCGGCGTGGATTCGGCGGCATCCGGAGTACCAGGAGCTGTGCGCCTGACACCCGATATCGCTCTGGGTGACAGCGGGCCGGGCGGGAGCACGGACCGATTCGATGCCACTCCGCTCGCCAGCGCACTGTGCAAGGGGTCCCTATGAGCAAGCCACTGCCCCCCGCGGAACCCGGAACCGGTGCAACCAGGCGTCGTGGCTGGCCACCGCTGAGGCTCGTCAGGGGCCGGCCATGGACGATCACGTCACTGGTGATCTTCCTGCTGACCGTGGCGGTGCTGAGCGGCTGCGGTCTGCGCCTGGCCAGTGCGGTGCTGCTGGGCTTCGATCTGGCAGCACTGGTGTTTCTCGGTTTCCTGGCCCGCTTGTTCAACCGGGCTACTCCGGCACGCATGCGCGACCAGGCACAGGTGCTGGACACCGGGCGCTGGGTGGTTCTGTGGGGTGGCGTGATCTTGTCGGCGGTGGTGCTGATGGCCCTCGGCAACGAATTGCACGTGGCCAGGAGCGGCGGCCTGGAGCCCCTGGTGGTGGGCGTGTCGAGCGTGGTCCTGAGCTGGCTGTTTCTCAACGTGATGTTCGCGATTCACTACGCACACGGCTATTACGGCAATTTCGGCGACAAGCACACCGGTCTGGAATTTCCCGGCACGCCGGCGCCGGATTACTGGGATTTCGCGTACTTCTCGATCGTGATCGGCATGACTTTCCAGGTCTCGGACGTGCAGATCGGCAGCCGCTACCTGCGCCGCGTGGTGCTGCTGCACAGCGTCATCGCGTTCTTCTTCAATGTGTTCATCATCGCGATCACGGTGAACATTGTGGCCGGGCAGGGAGGCTAGGCGACCGCCCGCGGCCCTGGCCAGTGGCGGTAAACACCCGGATCCGTCCGGTGCGGTCCGGCGGCCCGGGCATCCGTCGAAGTTGTTCGGGTCGGCATGCGCTCCGGCCGCCCGGCAGGCCCGCTGGGTGGTGTGGCTGAGGGGTGGGTTCCGGCGTCCGGCGGGCCCTGGCGCATCGAATGGCGCCTGGAGCACGCTGCACCGCAGGGCAGGTATACTGCGCACGCGCCATTTTGCGCTGCGATACCGTATTGAGGCTCCCCCTCTTGAGTACTGCCCGTACGAACAAGTCCGTCACCACGGCCACCCTGCGCAAGTCCGTCGTCGACGCGCTCGAAGAACTGAAAGCCAAGGACGTTCGCGAGATCGATGTCCGCGGCAAGACCTCCATCGCCGACTTGCTGGTGATCGCTTCCGGTACGTCGGCCCGCCACGTCAAATCCATCGCTGACGAAGTGATCAAGTTCGCCAAGAAGGCGGGCGTGATGCCGCTGGGTGTGGAAGGCGAGGTCGAGGGAGAATGGGTCCTGGTCGATCTGGGCGACGTGATCGTCCACGTGATGCTGCCCCGCATCCGCGAGTTCTACGGTCTCGAGCGACTGTGGACGGTGGGCGACCACGGGCATGAAGTCGACGCTGTGCAAGCGGGCTGAGCCCCATTCCCTTCTCTTCCGGGGAGGGGAATTGGCTGGATCGCCGATATTGTGCGGCGTATGCCGCCCGAAGGGCGGATAAGGCGGGTGCTCGCGGGCCCTCACGTCAATCCTCTCCCACAGGTGGGAGAGGAGGCGAGCGCAAGAAGCGCGGGAACTTTATGGGAGCGGGGCGGGCTTGATGCGGGTTCTGCGCAAGATTGACCCCTCGCCTCAATCCTCTCCCCGCAGGGGAGAGGAGGCAAAGGTGGCTTCGCAGCGTTCTTTCGTTGGAGCGCCTTCACCTCAATCCTCTCCCCGAGGGAGAGAGGAGGCGAACGAAGGCGCTGCGCGCCGGCATTTATCTGATCGACGGCAATCATGCGCGCGCGCCTGATCGCCGTCGGTGAACGCATGCCTGGCTGGGTCGCCGAGGGCTTTGCCGAATACCGCAAGCGGCTGTCGCACGAACTGCCGCTGGAACTGATCGAACTGAAACCGGGCAGCCGTGGCAAGGGCCGCGACGACGCGCGGGCGATCCAGGACGAGGGCGCCGCGATACTCGCCACCCTGCCGCACGATATCCATGTGGTGGCGCTCGATGGCGGTGGCCGGATGTGGTCCAGTGAGGAACTGGCCGATCAGCTGGCACGCTGGCGCATGGCCGGTCGCGATCTGGCGTTTCTGATCGGTGGTCCGGACGGGCACGCGCCCGAGGTGCTGGCGCGCGCCGACCAGCGCTGGTCGCTCGGTCCGCTGACCCTGCCGCACATGCTGGTGCGACTGGTGCTGGCCGAGCAGTTGTATCGCGCGACCACCATCATCGCCGGACACCCTTATCATCGTGCCTGATTGCGGTCCTGCTCGTGGAGTCCATCGTCATGTCGTTCCAGATCCGGCAAGCCACCATTCTCGACATCGATACACTGACGCCGCTGTTCGATGGCTATCGGCAGTTCTATGGCCAGCCCGCCGATCCGGCGCGGGCCCGCGGTTTCCTGATGGAGCGCATCCATCAGCATGAGTCGCTGATCCTGCTGGCGCGCGACGAAGCGGGCGCGGGGCTGGGCTTCACCCAGTTGTATCCGCTGTTTTCCTCGGTGCGCACGGTGCGCACGTGGCTGCTCAATGATCTGTTCGTGGTGGCGGCGGCGCGGCGGCAGGGCATCGCAGCTGCGCTGCTGAAAGCCGCCGCGGAGCATGCGCGGGCGTTGGGTGCGGCGAGCCTGTCCTTGTCGACGGCACGGGACAACGTGCCGGCGCAGGCGCTGTACGAGTCGCTGGGCTGGCAGCGCGACCAGCAGTTCTGCGAGTACAGCCTCACCCTGTGAGGCGCTACGCTGACGGCTTCACCATCGCCTGGAATCCGCATGCTTCATCTCGCCTCGCAGTCGCCGCGTCGGCGCCAGTTGCTGGAACAGCTCGGCGTCGAATTCGCCGTGGTCGATGTCGAGGTGACGGAACAGCGCGCGGCGGCGGAATCGCCCTCGACCTATGTGAGCCGCGTGGCGCGCGACAAGGCGCGCGCCGGCCTGGCCAGGCTCGATGCCGGGCAGGATGCGTGGGTACTCGGTGCGGACACCGAAGTGGTGCTGGACGACGAGGTGTTCGGCAAGCCGCGGGATGCCGAGGCGGCAGCGGCGATGCTGCGCCGCCTGTCCGGACGCACGCATGAGGTGATCTCGGCGGTCTGGCTGGTCGGCGCGCAGCGGGAGCAATCCTCCGTCTGTGTGTCGCAGGTGCGTTTTGCCACGCTGGACGAGCCGACCATCGCGGCCTATGTCGCTACCGGTGAGCCGTTCGGCAAGGCCGGCGGGTACGCGATCCAGGGCCGTGGCGCGGCCCTGATCGAGCATCTGCAAGGCAGCTATTCGGGGGTGATGGGGCTGCCGCTGTTCGAGACCGCGCAACTGCTGCGTCACGGCGGTATCGCGCCACGCTGAACGGATTCAGCCGGGCAGGTTGAACACCACGAACCAGGCGACCACGGCCAGCAGGTTATTGACCCCATGCGCCAGCACGGCCGGCCAGATCGAGCCCGATCGGAGTCGCAGCCAGGCCAGCACCATGGCCAGCAGGGCCAGCTCCGGCAGCGCGTACCAGCCGAACTGCAGGCCCGGCAGATGGACCAGCGCGAATAGCGACGAGCTGATCAGCACGGCCCAGCCGGTGCGCCAGCGCTGCATCAGGGCCGACAACAGCACCCCGCGGAACAGCAGTTCCTCCAGCAGCGGCCCCAGGCTGATCACCAGCAGAACCAGCGGAATGCGCAACCCCAGGGGCGTGTTGGCGCCGAGCTGCCGGATATCCTGGGTTACCGCGTGGCCGTGGGCCAGCCACTCGGTCAGCAGCCCGCCCAGCAGCGGTGCCGCCAGCCCGACCACCAGCGCCAGCACGAGGAACAGCGGCCGCCGGGGCGGCGCAAAGCCGAATCCCGGCGGTCGTCCCAGCGACCACAGCTGTGGCCATCTCCGGCGCGTCAGCCACAGCGTCAGCAGTGCTGCTACACCGAGCGAAAACATGACCAGCACGGCCTGCAGGCCAGGCATCGCCTGGATCGTGCTGTCGATGCCCGGCCGGCCATGCCGGAAGCCTTCGACCAGGGCCATCACCAGCGAGAGCAGTGCGCCGGCCGCCGACTGCAGCGCGAAATACAGCACGATCAGGCCTGCGGCTGCCCACAGGCCGGGCGCCGGCGCACTGGCCTGCGGGACCGGTGGAGGCTGCGGTGTCGACGATGGCAGCGGGTGTGCCGTGCGGGAAATGACGTTCATCAGTGAACTATGCCGCAAGTGCGCTGAACGGGCTTGTCCGGAGGTTGCGCGCCCGATCAGTCGGCGGGGCCGCACCCGGGTGCGCGCGATTGCAGGGTCATCGGATCGGATCGCTCCGCGGGGTCGTGCCCGGCCTGCCGGTCCGAGCGTGGACCCGATCAGCCGATCAGCATCAGGCGTCCCACGCCGAAGCAGGCCATCACCAGCAGGGCCAGCCAGCCGAGCATGCTCAGCGTGAATCCCGGCCCACGCCTGGACGCATCCTTGAGGTAGGCCACCGCATACCACGCCCGGCCGGCCAGCCAGACCAGGCCGGCCACGCCGGCCCAGCCACTGAAGCCGTAGGTGGCGGCCAGCCACAGGGTGGGCAGGAACATCACGGTCTGCTCCAGCGTATTCATCTGTACCCGGTAGGCGCGTTCGAAGGCCGGATCGCCGGTGGTGGCGGGCGCCTTGATGCCGTACTTGCCGCGGGCGTGGCCGACGGCCCACATGGTGCCGAGCAGCAGGAACACGGTAAGCAGGGTCACCAGGGCAGGCAGATGGGTCATGCGGAAGTCCTCACGAAAGGTGGTCTACTTTAGCTGCAGTGTGTGCATGGTGCCGCCGCAGGCGACACGCTATCGTCTACATCGGTATCGGAACGCGTGATCAGTCGGCGAGGCATCTATGGATTGGCGAAAAGGCGGCAGCAGCAGCAACGTCGAGGTCGACAGCGGTGGCGGCGGCCCGCGCTTCGGCGGCGGTGGTCGCGGCATGGGACTGGGCGGCCTGATCGTGCTGGCGATCCTGGGCTGGATCTTCTTCAAGAATCCGCTGGCCCTGCTGGAGCAGGGCGGCCAGCAGGATGCCGGCACGCAGAGCAGCGTGCCGGTGCAGGTCGATCCCGAGCAGAAGGCGTTCGTCAGCGCGATCCTGCATTCGACCGAACAGACCTGGGGCGCGATCTTCCAGGCCAGGGGCATGACCTACGTCGACCCGCGGTTGCACCTGTTCAGCGGTGGCGTGAACACCGCCTGCGGCGGAGCCAGTACCGCGGTGGGGCCGTTCTACTGCCCTTCCGACCAGAAGGTCTATCTGGATCTGGCGTTCTTCCAGCAATTGCAGGACGAGCTGCATTCCTCCGGCGATTTCGCGCGTGCCTACGTGATCGCGCATGAAGTGGGTCATCACGTGCAGAAGCTGACCGGGGTGTTCGACAAGGTCGACGCCGCACGCCGTCGCGGCGTGCCGATGGACGGGGCCGACGGATTGTCGGTGCGACAGGAGTTGCAGGCCGACTGCTACGCGGGCGTGTGGGCCAACCACAGCCAGCAGGAACTGCACTGGCTGCAGCCCGGCGACATCGAGTCGGCGCTCAACGCCGCCAGCCACATCGGCGACGACACCCTGCAGCAGCAGGCGCAGGGCCGGGTGCGTCCGGACACGTTCACCCACGGCACCTCGGCGCAACGGGTGAAGTGGTTCAAGACCGGCTTCGGCAGTGGCGACGTGGATCAGTGCAACACGTTTGCCGGCGAGCCGTGATCGGGGTTCGCGTTGCGGGTCCGCACAGCGCGCCCGCAACGCTCTAGAATCGGCGGGCTGCGCGCCTCGGGGTGCGCCCTGGTCTGCCGTTCGATGGAACATCCCTGCCTGCGTTGCGGTGCCTGTTGCGCGTTCTTTCGCGTGGCGTTCCACTGGTCGGAAGCGGACGCCTTCCTGGGTGGCAACGTACCGCCCGAACTGACCGAAAAACTCGATCCGCATCGCCTGGCGATGCGCGGTACCGATGCCGCCAAACCGCGCTGCGTGGCGTTGCGGGGGACGGTCGGTGAGGCGGCGCACTGTGGCATCTATGCGCAGCGACCCTCGGTATGCCGCGAAGTGCAGCCGTCGTGGGAGTTCGGTGCGATCAGCCCCCAGTGCGACAAGGCGCGACTGGCGCACGGCCTGCCGCTGCTGACGGCGCAGGACTGGATCGAGCCGGGCGATCCGGACATGCCCCGGACCGGCTGAACGCCGGACCGGTGGATCCGGCGAGCCGCCGGCTCAGTCGAAGCGGTAGATGTCCATCGCCAGCAGCCCCAGGTCGATGCCGGCATCGATGCGCCGGGCGCGTGCGTTCGCGCCGGCCGCCCCCCGTGCCACGAACAGCGGCAGCAGGTGCTCGTCGGTGGGATGGGCGCGGACGGCGAACGGTGCCCGACGTCGGTAATCGAGCAAGGCGTCGATGTCGCCGGCGTCGAGCCGCTGCTCGATCCATTCGATGAATGGCTTCACGTACGGTGCCTGCCGTTCATCGCTGTAGCCGGCACCGAGGTCATGCAGGTTGTGCGTGATGCTGCCCGAGCCGATCACCAGCACGCCCTCGTCGCGTAGCGGCGCCAGTGCCTGCCCCAGCGCATGGTGATGCGCCGGACCCAGCTCGGGCTGGATCGAGATCGGCACGATCGGGATGTCGGCCTGCGGATAGAGCAGGCGCAACGGCACCCAGGCGCCGTGGTCGAGGCCCCGTCCGGGGTCGACCGTCGCTGCGAGACCGGCCTGATCGAGCAGCCGGGCCACCCGTTCGGCCAGCGCCGGAGCACCCGGCGCCGGGTAGCGCAGTCGATACAGCGCCGCTGGAAAGCCGCCGAAGTCATGGATGGTTTGCGGTTGCTCCGCGCTGCCGACCTGCGGGCGGCGCGACAACCAGTGGGCACTGGCCATCACGATCGCCTGCGGCCGCGGCAGCGCGGCGGCCAGCGCGGCCAGCCGCTCGCCGGTCAGGCCGGGCTGCAATGCAGTCATCGGCGAGCCGTGTGAAATGTACAGGCTGGGCAGGGCGGTCATGTCGGGTCTTGTTCCGCTGGAATCCATGCCGTGATGATGGGGTCCGGTCCGTGCGTTTGCATCGGCCAGAACGGAAACGATGCGTTGCCCCCGGTGCACGACTGTGTGGCATCAGCGGATCGTCGGCATGCCCAGGCCGAAGCGCAGCGGATCGAGGCGGGCGCCGTAATGGCCGGCACGGGTGGTATCGCGCTGCAACGGCTGGCGCACCTGCGCGGCGCTGGCGGTGCGTACGTTGCGCGTGGCCCGGTGGTAGTCCAGGCAGGCCGGGTCGAACGGCAGTCCGCAAAACGCCAGCAGTTCGCGGATCTCGTGTGCGGGGTCGGCCAGCAACGCCTCGTAGTGCTGGATGCGGATACGGCGCGGCGCGGCCGCCTGCCATATCGCCATCACGCGCTGGTAATCGCCGATGTAGGCTGCGATGTCGGTCAGCGTGCAGGCGAAGTGCGGCAACCGGTAGAACTGCTGCTTGTAGCAGGACCAGCCCGCTTCCAGTGGATCGCGGCGCACGTCCACGATGCATGCACCGGGCAGCATCGCGCCCAGCACACCGCCGAGCAGCCAGTTCGACGGCAGCTTGTCGGTATGGCGCGGCCGGCTCAGGCGCCAGCGCGCGGTGAGTTCCAGATAGCGCAGGCCCAGTCGCTGCCAGTCATCGGTCGTGGCTGCGCTCATCCACTGCAGCAGGGGCTGGCGGCGGCGCGCCGACTCCTCGCTGAGCACCTGTTCCAGATCCGGCAGCTCGCTGGCGCCTTCCACTTCGGCGTGGGCGGCGAGGACCTGCTCGAACAGGGTGGAGCCGGAGCGCGGCAGCCCGACGATGAAGATCACCTCATGGCCCAGCGCCGCGTGTGTCGCTGTCGGCAGTCGCGCCGAGGCGGCGAGCATGGCCTCGACGTGGGCATGGAACGCGCCCGCATGCCATGGCGCGAGCTGGCGCAGGCGGGTGTTGGCTTCGTTCAATGCGACAAAGGCCGCTTCGTACAGGCCGTGATCCTCGCACAGCTTGCCCAGCGCAAATCCCATCGCGATGCGATCGGCAACCGCCAGCCCGGGTTGGCGCAGGGCCGCGCCCAGCCGTTCGCGATCCGCGGCGGACAGCGGCCGCGTCTTGATGTTGGCCAGCCCGCGCCAGGCGTCGCCGCAGGCCGGGTGGAGCGCGAGTGCCGCGCGATAGCTTGCATCGGCCTCGTCGAAACGACCGGCGTGCACCAGCGCGTCGCCGAGCAGGATCAGCGCCGGCAGGAAGCCCGGCGCCAGCACATGCGCCCGCTGCAGTGCCTCGATGGCGGCGTGGGTGTCGCCGTGCTGCTGCAGGTTGCGGCCGAGATTGAACCACGGCATCGGTGCATCCGGCGCCAGGGTGCAGGCTTCTCGCCAGCTGGCGAACGCCGCGTCGAGTTCGCCGGCAGCCTGTTGCGCGTTGCCCAGATCGGAATGTGCCAGTGCATAGTCCGGCCATTGCGCGATGGCCTGCTGCAGCGCGTTGCGGGCATCGGCATGGCGCTGGGCGCGGCTGTGCAGCAGGCCATACAGGCGCAGTGCCTCCGGGTGGGCCGGCGTCAGTGCGAGCGTGGCGTCGAGCGCCCGTCGCGCCGCCTCTTCGGCACCGTCGCGAATGGCATGCGCCGCAGCCTGCAGGTGCTGCAGGGCCGCCGGCGTGAGGCCGGCGAGATTGGGTTCGAAGCGATGGGGCGGAAGCTGCCCGGTAGCGGGGCTGGACATGCGGCGATTTCGCAGCGGCGATGATCCGCCCGATGGTACGCGGTCGCGGCGTCGCTTATCGAGCGCTGGTTCATCCGGCTGCCGTGACTGCCTCGCGAAGCGATGCACGGAAGCGCTTCATCGCGCCGCCGGCCCGGGGCCGGCGATGCGATGCATTCGGCCTACTTCCGGCGCGGCGGCTTGCCGCCGCTGGGCCGCGGCTTGAACCCGCCGGGCTTCTTGAAGCCACCCGGCTTGTGCGAAGGCGGTGCACTGGTGCCGGTGTCGGTACCGTCCCACTCGTGAATGCGCAACTGCTGCTGCACCACCCACACCTTCTTCAGGTGCTCGAACACTTCCGCCGGCATGCCGTCGGGCAGGTCGATCAGGCTGTAGTGGTCGCGGATGCTGAGGCGACCGATGAACTGGCTCTCCAGCCCGGCTTCGTTGGCGATCGCGCCGACGATGTTGCCGGGCTTCACGCCATGCTCGTGGCCGACTTCGATGCGGTAGGTGCGCTTGCCTTCCTCGGTGGCATGCGCGCGTACCGGACGATGGCCGGACTCGCGCGACGGCGCGTTCTCGTGCGCACCATGCTCGCGGGGCCGGTCATGCGGCCTGGCCTCGCGCGGTGCGTGGCTGGCCGCGGCATCGCGACCGGGCACGTGCCGCTCGTTGCCGCTGCGTTCGCGCGGGGCACGGTCATTGCGCTCGCGGCTGGCGGACTCGTATTTCTCGCGCTTCGGCGGCGGCGCCAGCAACAGCGGCTGGTCGCCCTGCGCGATGCGCGCCAGTGCGGCAGCGATCTCGATCGCCGGCACGTTGTGTTCCTGCTCGTACTGTTCGATCAGCTGTTGGAACTGGCCCAGGTCTTCCCGGCCCAGCATGTCGGTGATGCGTTGCTTGAACTTGCCGATGCGCACGTCGTTGACCACATCGACCGACGGCAGCTGCATCTGCTCGATCGGCTGCCGGGTGGCGCGCTCGATCGCGCCCAGCATGCCGCGCTCGCGCGGGCTGACGAACAGGATGGCTTCGCCGCTGCGGCCGGCGCGGCCGGTGCGACCGATGCGGTGCACGTAGCTCTCGGTGTCGTACGGGATGTCGTAATTGAATACGTGGCTGATCCGGTCCACGTCCAGGCCGCGTGCGGCCACGTCGGTGGCGACCAGGATGTCCAGCTTGCCGTCCTTCAGTTGCTGGATCACCCGCTCGCGTTGCGGCTGGGCGATGTCGCCGTTGATGGCGGCGGCGGCCAGGCCACGCGCCTGCAGCTTGCCGGCGAGCTCCTCGGTAGCCTGCTTGGTGCGCGCGAAGATGATCATCGCGTCGAACGGTTCGGCCTCGAGGATGCGGGTCAACGCATCGAGCTTGTGCATGCCGCTGACGAACCAGTAGCGCTGGCGGATGTTCGGCGCGGTACTGGTGGACGTCTTGATGGTGACTTCGACCGGATCCTTCAGATGACGCTGGGCGATCTTGCGGATCACCGACGGCATGGTCGCCGAGAACAGCGCGACCTGGCGTTCCGGCGGCGTCGCCTGCAGCACTTTCTCGACGTCGTCGATGAAGCCCATGCGCAGCATTTCATCCGCTTCGTCGAGCACCAGGTATTTCAGCTCGGACAGGTCCAGCGTGCCCTTGTTCATGTGATCGATCACGCGGCCCGGCGTGCCGACCACCACGTGCACGCCGCGCTTGAGCGAATGCAGCTGCGGGCCGTAGCTCTGGCCACCGTAGATCGGCAGCACCTGGAAGCCCGGGATGTGCGCGGCATAGCGCTGGAATGCTTCGGCTACCTGGATCGCCAGTTCGCGCGTGGGTGCCAGCACCAGTGCCTGCGGCTTGCCGGCGCGCGGGGTGAGGCGCGACAGGATCGGCAGCGCGAACGCGGCAGTCTTGCCGGTGCCGGTCTGGGCCTGACCCAGCACGTCACGACCTTCCAGCAGGGGCGGGATGGTCGCGGCCTGGATCGGCGAAGGTGATTCATAGCCAACATCGGCCAGTACGCGCAGAACGTCGGGGTGCAGCGCGAGTGCGCCGAAGCCGGACGGAACCGGGGCGTTGTCGGAAACGGGGGATGACATGGGGGGAACCTCGGAACAGATGGCAGCATCGGGAACGCGACGCGCGAGCCGGGCATTCTACCATTTTCCGCGCTGAAGCGTGACAGAGCCCACGGAATGTGCCATGCCGCCTGCGCGGGTATCCTCCATGCGTTGCCTCACTGACGCCAGGGATCACCCGATGGACAGGCTCGAAACCATCTCCGAACAGCGGTTGCACGGCGGCCTCCAGGGGTTCTATCGGCATCGCTCGGAAGCCTGCGACGGGCCGATGCGTTTTGCCGTGTACCAGCCGCCCCGGGCGGCACGACAGCCGTGCCCGGTGCTGTATTTTCTGGCCGGGCTGACCTGCAGCGAGGAAACCGCGACGATCAAGGCCGGCGCCCAGCGACTGGCAGCGGAGCTGGGTCTGGTTCTGGTGATGCCCGATACCAGTCCGCGCGACACCGGTTTCGACGGCGCCACCGGCGACTGGGAGTTCGGCGAGGGCGCCGGTTTCTATGTCGACGCCAGCCAGGCGCCGTGGTCGTCGCGTTTTCGCATGCACAGCTACGTGGTGGACGAGTTGCCGCAGCTGATCGCCACGCAGTTCCCGGTGGACACCTCGCTCAGCGGCATCTGCGGCCATTCGATGGGCGGCCACGGCGCGCTGACCATGGCCTTGAAACATCCGGGGCGCTATCGCTCGGTGTCGGCCTTCGCGCCGATCGTGGCGCCCAGCCAGGTGCCATGGGGACACAAGGCGTTGCCGCGCTATCTGGGCGACGACCCGGCGGCCTGGGCGGACTACGATGCCTGTGAACTGGTACGCAGGCGGGTGTTTCCGGGCACCATCCTGATCGATCAGGGTGAGGCCGACCCGTTCCTGGACACGCAGCTGAAGCCGGAACTGTTCGACCAGGCCTGCGCCGAAGCGGGGCAGCCCCTGCTGCTGCGTCGACACATCGGCTACGACCACAGCTACTGGTTCATCGCCAGCTTCATCGACGATCATCTGCGTCATCACGCCAGGGCCCTGGGAGTGGCGTGATGGTCCTGCCCACGCTGACGACCGGGCGCACCACGAGTCGCCTGCCCGAACCCGCCGACGCCTCCCGGCTGCTGCACTACCGGGTGTGCAATCGCGAGCATTTCGCTCCCTGGGAACCCACGCGCGAGGCCGGTTATTACACGCTCGAGCACTGCCGGCAGACGATTGTCGACGCGAACGAGGCCGCGCGACTGGATCGCGGCTATCCGTTCCTGGTGTTCGACCCGGGCGAACGGGAAATCCTGGCCGGTTTCACCCTGAGCAACGTGGTGCGCGGCCCGTTCCAGGCCTGCCTGCTCGGTTACGGCATCGGCGCCCGGTCACAGGGGCAGGGGCTGATGCACGAGGCGCTCGAAGCCGGTCTCGCGTGGGGTTTCGACGAGCTGGGCCTGCATCGCGTGATGGCGAACTACTTGCCACGCAACGAGCGCAGCGCACGGTTGCTCGAGCGGCTCGGCTTCGAGCGCGAAGGCTGCGCCCGGCACTATCTGCAGATTGCCGGGCAGTGGGAAGATCATGTGCTCACGGCGAAAATCCGCGCTGGGGACTGAGTATCGCTTCGGACCCCGCAAATGAATGTGGCGGCCATCGGGCCGCCACATTCGGTATCACTCGAGCCGGTCGGCTCAGGCCTTGGCGGCCGGGCGCTGGTTCGAGCGGCGGCGCTGGTTGCCGGCGGCGTGGTCGCCACGCCCCTGCGGCGCATAGCCATTCGGCCGGGCCGAACCGGCGGGCTTGCCCTGACGCGGTGCGCCCTGACGCGGCTGACGCTGACCGCCGCCACCCTGCTTCGGGCGCGGCGCGCCGGCATCAAGACGCAGCGGCGCCGATGGCTCGTAACCGGTCACGGCGTTGATCGCGATGTCCTGCTTCAGCAGTTTGCGGATGTCGTGCAACAGGCCGCTTTCGTCATGGCTGACCAGCGATATCGCGAGGCCTTCCATGCCGGCGCGACCGGTGCGACCGATGCGGTGCACGTAGTCTTCGGCCACCGAGGGCAGGTCGAAGTTGATCACGATCGGCAACTGTTCGATGTCGATGCCGCGGGCGGCGATGTCGGTGGCCACCAGCACGGTGACGCGGCCGCTCTTGAAGTCACTCAGGGCGCGGGTGCGGGCGTTCTGGCTCTTGTTGCCGTGGATCGCGGCGCTGCGCAGGCCCGAGGCATTGAGGTAGGTGACCAGCTTGTCGGCGCCATGCTTGGTACGGCTGAACACCAGCGACTGGCGGCGGCTGTCCGCCGAGAGCAGGTGCAGCAGCAGGTCGCGCTTGCGTGCGGAATCGACCGGATGCACCTGATGGCTGACCAGGGTGGTGACGGTGTTCGGCGCCGAGACCGAGATCTCGCGCGGGTTGTGCATGAACTCCATCGCCAGCGTCTTGATCGCCGGTGCGAAGGTGGCCGAGAACAGCAGGGTCTGGCGCTTCTTCGGCAGCGCGGCGAGGATGCGCTTCAATGCCGGCAGGAAGCCCATGTCCAGCATGCGGTCGGCTTCGTCCAGCACCAGTGTTTCCACCGCGGACAGGTCCAGCGTGCGCTGCTGCATGTGGTCCATCAGGCGACCGGGCGTGGCGATGACGACGTCGACGCCGCGACGCAGCGCGTTGATCTGCGGTCCCATGCTGACGCCACCGAAGATGGTGGTGGCGCTGACCTGCACATGCTTGCCGTAGTCGCGCAGGTTCTCATGCACCTGGGCTGCCAGTTCGCGGGTCGGGGTCAGTACCAGTGCGCGCGGACGGCGCGTCATGGTCTGGCCGCTGGTCGACAGCTTCTGCAGCAGCGGCAACGCGAACGCGGCGGTTTTGCCGGTGCCGGTCTGGGCGGCGGCGAGCAGGTCGTGACCTTCCAGTGCGGCGGGAATCGCGGCGAGCTGGATCGGGGTGGGCTGGGTGTAGCCGTAATCGGCAAGCGCACGCAGCAACGCGGGCGCAAGGCCCAGCGAATCAAAAGACATGTAACACTCCTGAGCAACCCGGAGTGTTCATACCGTGTTGCAGACTAAGGGAAAGGGGCGGCGATGTGCCGAAGCAGTCAAGAGGCGACTGCGCCGGCTAGTGTAGCCGAT
Source organism: Rhodanobacter ginsengisoli (assembly GCF_042657065.1). Taxonomy (NCBI): domain Bacteria; kingdom Pseudomonadati; phylum Pseudomonadota; class Gammaproteobacteria; order Lysobacterales; family Rhodanobacteraceae; genus Rhodanobacter; species Rhodanobacter ginsengisoli. The sequence goes on along the minus strand of NZ_JBHSNF010000002.1, from coordinate 682,655 downwards.
TTGTCGACGCGACGTACGCCTTGCGTGGATCAACCGGAACGGCACGCTTCAATCGTGTCGTTGCGCCACGATCAGATAGCTGTTGAACGGAGTGCGTCCGCGCAATGGCGTGATGCGGACATCGAGTCCGGCGTTTTCCAGCGGCAGGCGCAGTTCCATGGCCGTCGGGTAGTGCTGGGCACCGCCGGGAATCCAGCCGGAGCGACGCAGGAAGAACTCCTCCACGCGGGTGGCATGAAAGCGCCAGTTCGGCTCGCGCAACACGTTGCGGATGATCAGCCGGCCGCCCGGCGCCAGATGCTGCAGTGCCGCCGCCAGCATGGCCTGCTGCCCGGGTGCCGGCAGATAGTGCAGCACATCGAGCAGGGCGACATTGCCCTGGATGGGCGGTAACGACGCGACATCGGTCGGGTGGAACTGCATCTGCTGCTGCAGGCCGACGGATTGCGCGGCAAGGCGTGCGGCGCTGATCTTGCGGAGGTCGTGGTCCAGCCCGACGTAACCGGGCAGACGGCCGAGTGCATGCAGGTATTGCCCCAGCAGGCCGATGCCGCAGCCAACATCCAGCAAGGGCAGGGTGGTGCCGGCGAGCAGTTCGTCGACGGCTACGTAGACCGGGTCGCAGGCGAGCTTCCAGCGCACGTACTGGCGCTGGGCGACGGGGGCATAGCAGCGGGCGATCGCCTTGCATTGCGATCGATCGAGATGGTGGCGTACCAGCGTCATGCAGCCGGATCGGCGGGGAGTGAGGTCATCGGACGGTTCCCGCGAGAGGAGGGGGCGCAACGTTTTGTCGGGTTCGGCCGGAAGTATGCGCGATCACTGTGTGACGACGGCATGGATGGGGCGTCCGCGCGGCCGCTGCGGGCCATGCACCGGACACAAGGTCGGGCAGTCTTCGTCGTTATTGCCCGGGTACCGGGTGACGCTGTGCAGCGCCGCCAGTCGTGGCTACGATGTCGGGAATATGTCCCATCAGTCGAACCTACCGGAGAAGAGCCGCGTGTCATGGATTGCATCCTTGCGGGAACTCGATTCGTCCCAGCGGCACACGGTGCTGGCAAGCTTCCTGGGCTGGACCCTGGACGCGTTCGACTTCTTCCTGCTGGTCTTCGTGCTGGGCGACATCGCCAGCGATTTCCACGTGCACAAGACGGCGGTGACGTTCGGCATCCTGCTGACGCTCGCCGCACGTCCGATCGGCGCATTGCTGTTCGGCCGTCTGGCCGATCGCTTCGGCCGACGCCCGGTGCTGATGCTCGACGTGTTGTTGTTCTCGACGCTGGAGCTGGCCTGCGCGTTCGCGCCATCGCTGACGGTTCTGCTGATACTGCGTTTCCTGTTCGGCATCGCGATGGGGGGCGAATGGGGTATTGGCGCCTCGCTGGCGCTCGAAAGCATTCCGATCAAGGCGCGTGGCCTGGTCTCGGGCCTGCTGCAGAGCGGCTACCCCTGCGGTTACTTCCTGGGGGCGATTGCCTACTGGGTGGTGTTCGACGCGCTGGGCCTGGGCTGGCGCGCCATGTTCGTCGCCGGAGCCTTGCCTGCGCTGCTGGTGTTGTACGTGCGCAGCAAGGTGCCCGAGTCGCCGGTATGGCTCGCCGGTCGTGCCGGCCAGCCACGCCGCAGTATCCGGGAGTCCATGCGCGGGCAGTGGAAGCGACTGCTGTACATGATGCTGCTGATGATGGCGTTCAACATGTTCAGTCATGGCTCGCAGGACATGTACCCCACCTTCCTGCAGTCGCAACTGCATTTCCAGACCGGTACCGTGACGCTCCTGACGATGCTGCTCAACGCAGGCGCCATTGTCGGCGGGCTGACTTTCGGTACGTGGTCCGAGCGCATCGGCCGGCGCCGCGCGATGATCATCGCCGCGTTGCTGGCCTTGCCGTGCATCCCGTTGTGGACCTGGGGCGGGTCACTGGTGCTGCTCGGGCTGGGCGCGTTCCTGATCCAGGTGATGGTGCAGGGCGCCTGGGGCGTGGTGCCGGCTTATCTCAACGAGCTGTCGCCCGACGAGGTGCGCGGCACCCTGCCGGGATTCGCCTATCAGCTGGGCAACCTGCTGGCGGCCAGCACCGCCACGGCACAGTCGTGGCTGGCCGAGCACAGCGGCGGCAACTACGCCCTGGTGATGGCTTCGTGGATGACCGTGGTGGCACTGCTGCTGGCGCTGCTGGCGTGGCTGGGGCCGGAGGTGCGCGGGATAGGCTTCGGCAAGGCGCGCTCCTGATAGAATCCGCGTTTTGCATCCCACGGCGAGACGCACAATGAAAGCTGGCAAGGACAAGGTCATTTCCCTCCACTACACGCTGACCGTGGATGGCGAAAAGGTTGAGAGTTCGCATGATGGCGATGAGCAGCTGTGGGTCCTGCTCGGGCATGGCCAGTTGATCCCCGGCCTGGAGCGAGCCATCGAAGGTCACGAGGCCGGTGAGAGCCTGCAGGTGGAAGTCGCCGCTGCCGACGGTTATGGCGAGCGCCAGGAAGGGCAGATCCAGCGCATGTCGAAAAAGTATTTTCCGCAGGCCAACCGCCTCAAGCCGGGCATGGTCACGACCTTGCAGCTGAAGGAAGGTGGCCATCGCGCGGTCACCGTGCACAAGGTCGGCATGAGCACGATCGACGTGGACGTGAATCACCCGATGGCCGGCAAGACCCTGCATTTCGACGTGACCATCGGCGAAGTGCGCGATGCCACCGAGGAAGAGATCGAGCACCGCCACGCGCATGCACCGGGCAGCGCGGCGCACTGATCGGCGGATGGAAGATCGGGGCAGGGATGACACCCGCTCCAGCAAGAGGAAACCGAAACGGCGCCCACGGCGCCGTTTTTCGTTGGCCCCTTCGCCCCCGCTTCAATCAAATATCGCGCTCTTTGCATTCGCCCCTTCTCCCTCCGGGAGAAGGTTGGGATGAGGGTGCACGGCGGCCCTCGAATCATCCAGGCTCTGGGTCGTCGCGCACGATCGAAACCGGGTGCCCCTCAATTAAGCACCCGCTTCGCATACGCGAAATGATCGCCCCAGTAGGGCCCGTCGATATCGTCCAGGCGGACCGTGCCGCCGCTGTTCGGTGCATGCACGAACCGTCCCTTGCCGACGTACACGCCGACATGGCTGATCGAGCCATTGATGTCGAAGAACACCAGGTCGCCGCTGGCCAGCTGGGTCATCCGGCGTACCTTGCGCCCGTTCATCGAGGCCATGTCATGCGAGGTGCGCGGCAGTTTGATCCCGGCAGCGGTGCGGTAGATGTAATCGACCAGGCCGCTGCAGTCGAAGCCGCCGGCCGGGGTATTGCCGCCCCAGCGGTACGGCGTACCGACCAGTCCGATCGCGCGAAACAGGATGTCATTGGCCTCGCCCGCACTGGCCGCCGAAGGCGCCCGTGGCGGCAGGTCGGCCAGCGCGGAGTGCGAGGCGCGGTAGGTGGGTTCGTGCCGGTGCGGCGAGCTGGCGCACGCCGCCAGCAGCAGGATCAGCACGCCGGGCAGCAGTTGCCGCACCGCGAGGGGCTGGCGTGGCGGGACGGTGAGTGGCGACGCGTAGTCCAGTGGCATGGGACAACCTCGGCTTGTGGCAAGTCGAGGTTATCAAATCAATGACTTGGGGGAAAGTTCTCATAATTTGGTGCAGGAAGCCATGGTTGCTTGTGCAAGGCCGCTGGTTCCGACGGCGGCGTAGCTGATTGGCTCGCTACAATCGAGCGATGGAATCCACGCATGACGACGTACTGGTTCTTGGCGGCGGGGTCATCGGCCTGGCGTGCGCGCTGTACCTGCTGAAGGCCGGTGCCGGCGTGCGGGTGCTGGAGCAGGGCACGCCCGGTTGCGGCAGTTCGCATGGCAATTGCGGCACGATCACGCCCAGCCACGCGGCACCGCTGGCGATGCCGGGCATGATCGGAGTCGCGCTGCGTTCGATGCTCAGTGCCGACGCGCCGCTGTATCTCAATCCGCGGTTCGACGGTGCGCGCCTGCGCTGGCTGCTGGGTTTCGCGCGGCATTGCAACTGGCGCGACTTTGCCGCCGCAACGACGGCGCGATGCTCGATCCTGCAACGCTCGCGTCGCTTGCTGGGCGAGCTGATTCGCGACGAAAAGCTCGATTGCGAATTCAGCGAACAAGGCACGCTGTATGTCTATCGCACGGCCGGATTGCGCGCGGCCGACGAGCACGATCATGCGAAGCTGCTCGACCGGCTGGGCATCGAAGTGCAGCGCCTGGACGGGGCGCAGGTCGAGGCGATGGAGCCGGCGCTGAAGCCGGGGGTGGCCGGTGGTCTGTTCCATCCCGGCGATGCGTCGTTGCGACCGGACCGCTACGTGGCCGAGCTGGCCAGGCGGGTGGTCGAGCTCGGTGGCGTGATCGAGCAGGGCGCGCGCATCGAGCATCTCGACACGGACGGCAGGCAGGTCACGCGGGTGCACAGCAGCCGTGGTGTATTCCAGGGCGCGCAGGTGGTGCTGGCGCTGGGGGCATGGTCGCCGTTGCTGGCGAAGCAGCTGGGGCTGCGCCTGCCGATGCAGCCGGGCAAGGGGTACTCGCTGACTTACAGCCGTCCACGGCTGGTGCCGCGCCATGCCCTGGCGCTGCGCGAGGCGTCGGTCTGCGTCACCAGCTGGAACGATGGCTACCGGCTGGGCAGCACGATGGAATTTTCCGGTTACAGCGAAGGACTCAATCGCACCCGTCTGGACGCCTTGCGCCGCGGCGCCGCCGCCGGCCTGCGCGAGCCGGAAGGGCCCGAACTGCTGGAGCAATGGTGGGGCTGGCGTCCGATGAGCGTGGACGAGGTGCCGATCATCGGTCCCAGCACCCGCTGGTCCAACCTGCAGCTGGCAACCGCCCATGGCATGCTCGGCGTGAGCATGTCGGCGGCCACCGGCGAACTGGTGGCATCGATGCTGGCCGGCACGGACCCGGCGATCGACGCGGCACCGTATGCGCCGGCGCGATTCGGTCTTTAGATCGTGCTGCGGCGTCGACCGTGACGTCAGCCGGCAGGGACTGCATGCAGTGAAGTTTCCCGGGAGTTGCGATGACCGCAAGCCATGACCTGATCGTGCTGGGCGCCGGTTCCGGTGGTCTGGCGACTGCTTTCCGCGCCGCGCAGCATGGTGCACGCGTGGGCTTGCTCGATCCGGCCGCGCTGGGCGGGACCTGTGTGCATCGCGGCTGCGTGCCGAAGAAGGCGCTGTGGTTTGCCGCCCAATGGGCGCAGGCGCAGCAGATGGCTGCCACCGTGGGCTTTGCCCTGCAGCCGGGTCCGCTGGACTGGGAGCACTTTCGCCAGCTGCGGCAGCGCTACATCGATGCGATCGACGAGCGCTACGCCCGACGACTGCAGGAGGCCGGCGTGCAGTTGCTGCGCCAGGCCGGTCGTCTTGTCGCCGCCGACACGATCGAGCTGGGCGATGGCAGTCGACTGCAGGCAGCGCAGATCGTGATCGCCACCGGCGCGCGCCCGCGCACCCTGAACCTGCCGGGCTTTCCATTGGGCATGGTTTCCGACGACATGTTTGCGCTGCAGTCATTGCCGCATCGGGCGGCCATCGTGGGCAGCGGCTACGTGGCGACGGAGTTTGCCGGGATGTTGCGGGCCTTCGGCAGCGAGGTGGATCTGCTGATGCGCGAGCGCCTGCTGGCAGACTTCGACGTCGAGCTGACGGTGGCCCTGCAGGAACAGATGCAGGCGCAAGGCATCCGCATCCGCCGCTGCAGTGCCGTGCAGGCGGCACATCGCGGTGCCGACGGCATCCTCCTAGACGATGCCCGGGCCGGCGCATGCGGCCCCTATGACGCGCTGCTGTGGGCGGTCGGGCGCGTGCCCAACAGCGAGGATCTGGGACTCGCCGCCGTCGGCGTGGAGACCGACGAGGACGGCCACGTCCTGACCGATGCGCGGCAGCAGTCCAGCGTGGCCGGCATCCACGCGGTCGGCGATGTGACCGGGCGCAAGGCGCTCACGCCGGTGGCGACGGCGGCCGGTCGCCGGCTGGCGGATCGGTTGTTCGGCGGCCAGCCGGAGGCGCCGCTGGATTACGACAATATTCCCAGCGTGGCGTTTTCCGAACCACCGCTGGGCATGGTGGGACTGACCGAGGCGACGGCGCGGGAACGGCATGGCGATGCGGTCACCGTCTATCGCCGCCGGTTCACCCCGATGCAGTGGGCGCTGGCGGGCAGGCAGGAGCAGAGCCTGATGAAGCTGGTCTGCGTGGGCAGCGAGGAACGCGTGCTCGGTATCCACGTGCTGGGGCCGGGTGCCGAGGAAATGCTGCAGGGCTTTGCGGTCGCGTTGACGCTGGGCCTGCGCAAGCGCGATCTGGATTCCACCGTGGCGATACACCCCAGTTCGGCGGAGGAACTGCTGCTGATGGGGTGAGTACAATGATGCGCATGGCCAACTTCACCTTGCAGCGCGGCCGGGTGCCGCTGCTGATCAGCCTGCCGCATGACGGCAGCTACATTCCCGACGACATCGCTGCGCGGATGCTCCCGGCGGCGCGCCGCTCGCCCGACACCGACTGGCATGTGGGGCGCCTGTACGAACCGCTGGCGCAGGCGCTGGGCGCCAGCGTGCTGAAGCCGCTGGCCTCGCGCTACGTGGTCGACCTCAACCGACCCGCCGACGGGCATGCACTGTATCCGGGGCAGCGCGAAACGGGTCTGGTGTCGACCGTCGGCTTCGACGGCGAGCCGCTGTATCGCGACGGCGAATCGCCGGACGGCGACGAAGTTCAACGGCGGATAAACGAGTTCTGGCAGCCCTACCATCACGCCCTGGCACAGGAACTTGCGAGGCTGTGCGCCGAGCATGGGCGGGCGATCTTGTGGGAAGGCCATTCGATACGCAGCCAGGTGCCGATGCTGTTCGAGGGACGCCTGCCGGATTTCAACCTCGGCACCGCGACCGGAGCCAGTTGCGGCCCCGCGCTTCAGACGCGGTTGCAAGCCTGCCTGGCCGCCCAGTCGCGCTTCACTTTTGCCGTCAATGGCCGTTTCAAGGGCGGTTACATCACCCGCCATTACGGTAGCCCCGGTACCGGCGTGCAGGCGGTGCAACTGGAGCTGGCACAAGTCAATTACATGGATGAAGCAAGTTTCGAATACGACGAGGGAAGGGCCGTGGCGGTGCAGGAGCTGATCGGCCGGCTGCTGCAGCTCAGCCTGGCCTGATCGCAGGACATTACGGTTCCGGTCAGGGTCGATGCAAAGTCAAGTCGCGGGGTGTCCGGCGCGCGGAAAATTCCGCGATCCATTCAGCCACCGTATGCCGTTTTCGTTGCAATGTCGGCTTGTCGCGCCACCCGAGGTGCCGGGTTCCGGCCGGGCTCGCGATAACCTGTTTCGAGGCTCGACATCATGATGCGTAAACTTCTGATCGCTTCCCTGCTGGTGGCGGGTGTGGCGCTTTCCGGTTCCGTGCTGGCCCAGGCTACGACCCCGGAGCCGGCGGCTCAGGCAACTCCCGCGGCAGCTCCAGCGCCGGCGACGCCGACGCCGAAGGCCACCATGACCCACAAGTCGCACCACAAATCCCATCACAAGACCCATCACAAGGCAGCCAAGACCGCGCCGGCGAGTGCCTCTTCGGCCGGTTGATGTCGTTGTCGCGAGTCAGACCCCGCCGAGGTAACCCGGCGGGGTTTTTCATGGGGGCGATTCAGCCATCGAGCGGCACCCCGCGCAGGAGGATCAGCGCGGTACCGCGGGCACTGCCGCGACGCATTTGAGCTCGATCGCGATCGGCGTCGGCAAGGCACTGATGCCCAGGGTGGTGCGGCAGGCATCGACCCCGGCGAAGTATTCCGCATACAGCCGGTTGTAGCTCGCGAAGTCACGCTGCATGTCGGTCAGGAACACGGTCACATCGACCAGGTCGGTCCACGCGGCGCCGCTGGCTTCGAGCACGGCACGCACGTTGGCGAAGACCTGCCGGCACTGGGCCTCGATGTCGTAGCCGGTCAGCCGGCCGTCGGCATCGTGCACGTTGCCGGGAATCGCGTTGTTGCCGGGCTGGCGCGGACCCACGCCGGACAGGAACAGCAGGTTGCCGACGCGGCGCGCGTGCGGATAGGCACCGACCGGCGCGGGCGCGGCCTCGGTGCGGATGATGTCGCTCATCCGGTGATCGCCGGGGTCTGCAACAACCGATGCAATGCCTGTTCGTAGGCCGGTTGCAGCGATGCGCGCGAGTCGACATGCATCGACAGGTCGTTCATGTGGCCGTTGTCCAGGCTGTAGCACCACGCATGCACCGACAGCTTCTGGCCGCGTTCCCAGGCATCCATCACCATCGTGGTGCGGCAGACGTTGGTCACCTGCTCGATCGCGTTCAGTTCGCACAGCCGTGCATTGCGCACGGCCATCAGGTCGAGCGAGGCGAGCATGCCGGAATGCTTCTGGGCCACGTCGCCGACGTGGCGCAGCCAGTTGTCGACCAGCCCGATCCGGCGCTCGTCCAGCACCGCCTGCACGCCGCCGCAGCCGTAATGGCCGACCACGATGATGTGTTCCACCTTGAGCGCATCGACCGCGAACTGGATGGTACTGAGGCAATTGAGGTCGGTGTGCGAGACCACGTTGGCCACGTTGCGCTGCACGAAGATCTCGCCCGGCGGCAGGTCGACGATCTGGGTGGCCGGTACGCGCGAATCGGAACAACCGATCCACAGGTATTTCGGCGACTGTTGCTGGGCAAGCCGCTCGAAGAAATGCGGGTCGGCCGCGTGCGTGGCGGCGGCCCAGCGGCGGTTGCTGTCGATCAGGTGCTGCAAGGGGCTGCTCAAGATGTGGCTCCTCAATCAGTAGCGGATGCAGATGTTCTTCGGCTCGGTGAAGAAGTGCAGCGCCTCGGCGCCGCCCTCCCGCCCGAGTCCGGATTGTTTGGCGCCGCCGAATGGCGTGCGCAGGTCGCGCAGCAGCCAGCAGTTGATCCACACGATGCCGTAGTCCAGTTGCGCGCCGAAACGATGCGCGCGCGACAGGTCCTGAGTCCACAGCGAGGCGGCCAGGCCATAGCGGCTGTCATTGGCGATCGCCAGCGCTTCCGCCTCGTCCTCGAACGGGATCAGGCTGACCACCGGGCCGAAGATTTCCTGCTGATTGGCCGCTGCCGACGACGGCAGGCCCTCGATCACGGTCGGCGCGATGAACCAGCCATCGGCGCAACGCCCGGTCAGGGCGACCGGCGTGCCGCCGCACAGCAACCGGCCGCCATCGGCACGCGCCTGTTCGATGCAGCCGAGTACCTTGGCCTGGTGCGCCGCGGAGACCACCGCGCCCAGGTCGCTGTCCGCGTCCTCGGGATCGCCGACGCGGAGGGCCTGCACTTTCGCCAGGTAACGCTGGCGGAACGTTTCGTAGATGGAGCGCTGCACCAGCAGGCGCGAGCCGCACAGGCAGATTTCGCCCTGGTTGGCGAAGCCCGAGCGCACGATGGTGTCCAGGTTCGCCTCGGAAAGATCCGCATCGGCAAACACGATCGCCGGATTCTTGCCACCCATTTCCAGCGAGACCTTCTTGAACTGCGGTGCGGCCACGCTGGCGATCCGCGTGCCGGTGGCGGTGCTGCCGGTGAACGAAGCCGCCTTGACCGCCGGGTGTTCCACGATCGCCTGGCCCACGCTCGGGCCGCGGCCCTGCACGATGTTCAGCACGCCGGGCGGGAAGCCGGCCTCGATGCTGAGCTCGCCCAGCAAGGCGGCGGTGCATGGGGTGATTTCCGAGGGCTTGGCCACGACCGTGTTACCGCTGGCCAGGGCCGGTGCAATCTTCCAGGTGAACAGGTACAGCGGCAGGTTCCACGGACTGATGCAGCCGACCACGCCCAGCGGCTGGCGCAGGGTGTAATTGATCGCGCCGCTGCCGCTGGCGCCGGTCTCCATCGCGTGCGACTCGCTGCCCCAGGCCATGACCGCGGCGGCGAAATAGCGCAGGTTGCTGACCGCGCGCGGAATGTCCAGCCGGCGCGCCAGGCTCACCGGCTTGCCGCTGTCGCGCGATTCCAGCACCGCGAATTCCTCCAGCCGCGCCTCGATCAGCGCGGCCAGTTTCTGCAGCAGGTGCGCGCGCTGTTCGACCGGTGTGTTCGCCCAGCCGGCGGCGGCGCGGCTGGCGGCTTCGACCGCGGCGGCGACATCCTCCGGGCCGGAATCCGGGCAGTACGCGAATACCGCGGCGGTAGCCGGCTCATGCACCTCCAGCCAGGCGTCGTGGGCAGGCGCCTGCAGGCGACCGTCGATCAGATTGGCAAGGCGCAGGGTGGGCATCCGCGCAAGCTTAATTCCAGCGGGCGGCAATTGCACCGAACGCTGGCGTATGCCGTGACCGCAACGCGCTCGCGAGGGTTACAGCGAGCGCATCCGGCCGCCATCGACCGGCAGGTTGACGCCAGTGATGTAGCTCGCGGCCGGCGAGGCCAGGAAGGCCACCGCGGCGGCGGTTTCGGCGGGGTCGGCGAAGCGGCCCAGCGGAATTTCCGTAGCCATCGCCTGCTGCACTTCCTGCGCGCTGCGACCGGATTTCTGCGCGCGTGCGGCGATGATCTGATCGATCCGTGGGGTGTGGGTGGAGCCGGGCAGCACGTTGTTGACGGTGATGCCGAACGGCGCGAGTTCGCCGGCCAACGTCTTGGCCCAGCTGGCCACGGCGCCGCGGGTGACGTTGGAGACGCCGATGCCGGGGATCGGTTCCTTCACCGAGGTGGAGATGATGTTGATGATGCGACCCCAGCCGGCTTCGCGCATGCCGGGGATCACCACCTGCGCCAGCACGTGGTTGGCCAGCAGGTGCTTGCGGTAGGCGTCGAGAAACTCGGCTGTGGTGGCATCGACTGCGCTGCCGGGCGGCGGCCCGCCGCTGTTGTTGACCAGGATATGCACCGGCCCGGTCGTGATCAGCTTTTCGACGCGGGCACGCAACGCATCGGTATCGCCGGCGTCGGCGACGATGAAGTCATGCTGCTGCGCCGGGTGGATGCGCGGCAGCGCCTGCACCAGCGCCTCCAGCACTTCGGCGCGGCGCGCCAGCACGGTGACGTTGGCGCCCAGCGCCGCCAGTTCGATCGCGCTGGCGCGGCCGATGCCTTGCGATGCGCCGCAAACCAGCGCATGGCGCCCACTCAGATCCAGTTGCATCGGGTCGTCCTCCGGGAATTCAGTGCAGCAGCAGGCGCATCGCCAGGGCGGCGAGCCAGCTCAGCCAGCCCAGCCATGGGCTGTAGCGCCATATGTCGCGCCAGCGATTGATGCTGGCGTCACCCAGGGCGGGCAGCGCCGGCGACCGCAGCACGTGCTGCATGCGGATCCAGGTGCGCATTGCCGAGGTCTTGCCGTGTTCCGGTTCGACGATGACTTGCCAGTGCTGCGGATACCGCTCACGCAGCAAGGCGGTCAGTCGGAACTGGGCGACATACGACAGCAGGAACAGGCTGACACCGGCGACCAGCAACCCGAGATACAGGATGATCATCGCGAACTGCCGGTCTTGCTGCTGCCCCACGGGAGCGACAGCGAGTTCAGCAGGCCGTCGCCGCTGGCCGGCTTGCCGCAGACCGAGCTGTCGATGGCCTTCTGGTAGGTCGTGTTCATCATGCCGATCCACAGCGAGCCATCCGGCCCGTGCGGAATGCTGAAGCTGCCGGCGGAGTTCATCTTCAGCGAAGCCGCCGTGGTCGTGGAAAACGAGGCGGGGGACTGCTCCCAGTAGGTCTTGCCCGATTGCTGCCGGGCGGAGCTGTAGACCAGCAGGTAGCGGGGCTTCCTGCTGTCGATCTTGACGCTGCCGAACGCGCCGGTGGTTTCGTCGCTCCAGCCCATGTGCTCGCACAGGTCGATGTCTTCGGTACGGATCGGCTGGAACCCCTCGTCCAGCAGCACGATGGTGGGCGCGAACAGGTAGCTGGCATGCAGCCAGCGGCCGTTCAATTCCGATTTCACGGCCAGCCGGTACGGCAGCTTCACGTCGGTCGGCAGGCGGAAGGCCAGAAAGTAGCTGTGCGTTCCGTCCAGGTTCGCCACCATGCTGCCGCTGCCCAGGGTGAACCGCTGTGGCTGCCACGGCAGCATGCTGCGATAGGAAAAATCGGCGAAGCTGCTGCAGCACGGCGTGGCCTCCAGCAAGCGCTGCTGGGCCAGCTTCAACGGGTCGCCGGCGGTCTCCGAGGGCGGTCGCAGGTTCGGCGGCAGCAGTGCTTTGGCACTGTGGCAGCCGGCCAGCACGACGGTGGCGGCCAGGGCGGCGGCGATGGCGGAGAAGCGATGCGACATGGCAGACGGGATACTCAGAATTCGGCCGTACCGGCCGCGCGTGGGTAGGGGATGGCATCGCGGATGTTGGACAGGCCGCAGACATAGACCAGCAGACGTTCGAAGCCCAGGCCGAAACCGGCGTGCGGCACCGTGCCGTAGCGGCGCAGGTCACGGTACCAGCCATAGGTGGCGGGATCGAGGCCGAACTGGATCATGCGGCGATCCAGATAGTCCAGCCGTTCCTCGCGCTGCGCGCCGCCGATGATCTCGCCGATGCCTGGCGCCAGCACGTCCATCGCCGCCACGGTTTTCTCGTCATCGTTCAGACGCATGTAGAACGCCTTGATCGCCTCCGGGTAGTTCATTACGACCACCGGGCGGCCGATATGTTTCTCGGCCAGGTAACGTTCGTGCTCGGTCTGCAGGTCGATGCCCCAGGCGACGGGATATTCGAATTTCTGTCCGCAGTTCTTCAGGATCTCGATGGCGTCGGTGTAGTCGATCCGCTCGAACGGCTGGGCGATGAACGCCTCGATGCGGCTGATCGCGTCGCTCTGCACGCGCTCGGCGAAGAACGCCATGTCGTCGGCGCGCTCGTCCAGCACGGCCTTGAAGATCGCCTTGAGGAAGCCTTCGGCGCAGTCGGCATTGGCGGTGAGGTCGGCGAACGCGATCTCCGGTTCGACCATCCAGAACTCGGCCAGATGACGCGGCGTGTTGGAGTTCTCGGCGCGGAAAGTCGGGCCGAAGGTGTAGACCTTGCTCATCGCCAGGCAGTAGGCCTCGACGTTGAGCTGGCCGGATACTGTGAGGAACGCCTCGCGACCGAAGAAATCCTGGCGGAAGTCGATCTTGCCGTCGGGCAGGCGCGGCAGGTTGGCCAGGTCCAGCGTGGACAGGCGGAACATGTCGCCGGCGCCTTCGGCATCGGAGGTGGTGATGATCGGGGTGTTGATCCAGAAGAAGCCCTGCTCGGTGAGATGGCGGTGGATCGCCGTCATCATGGTGTGGCGCACGCGGGTGATCGCGCCGAACAGGTTGGTGCGCGGGCGCAGGTGGGCGACCTCGCGCAGGAACTCCATCGAGTGCTGCTTCGGCTGAATCGGGTAGGTTTCCGGGTCGTCGACGAAGCCGGTGACGACGACCTCGCCCGCCTGCAGCTCGAAGCTCTGGCCTTTGCCCTGCGATGGCACCAGGGTGCCGCTGACGATCACCCCGGCGCCGGCGGTGAGGTGCTTCACTTCGCTTTCGTAGTTGCCCAGGGTGGACGGCACCACCGCCTGGATCGGGTCGAAGCAGGAGCCATCGGTCACGTTGACGAAGGACAGGCCGGCCTTGGAATCGCGCCGCGTGCGCACCCAGCCGCGCACGGTGACCGCGCTGCCGGCTTCGATCGCGCCGGATAAAGCCTGCTTCACACTGACCACTGCCATGAATTGAAACTCCTGCTGATTCGCCGCATATCGACGAGTAGTAATGAATCGCGCTGACGCCCCGCGGCGTGCAAGCCGAGCCGGCATGATAATGTAGCTGTCGCCCGAGCTGTGACACTTCGGGCCACTTTCGAGGTTGGATATACCGTCATGAGCATCACCATCACTCCCGCCGCGAATGAACGCATGCGCCATTTTCTGGCAGCGACGCCCGCTGCCGCCGGTGTGCGTTTCGGGGTCAGGCGCACCGGCTGTTCCGGATTTGCCTATGTGGTGGATCTGGCCGAGGCGATCGGCGAGGGCGACCGGGTGGTCGAAGTGGACGGGTTGCCGCTGATCGTCAACGACAAGAGTCTGGCGATGGTGGAGGGCACGGTGATCGACTTCCAGCGTCAGGGCCTCAACGCCAGTTTCGTGTTCCACAACCCGAATGCCACCGGCGAATGCGGTTGCGGCGAGAGCTTCACCATCAGCTGAAGCCGCCCTGCCGCGGGCCATTGATTTTCAATGACTTGCGCGATCATCCGCAGGCGCCGTACAATTCCGCTTCTGTCCACGCCCGACCGGCCCATTCCGCAAGGTTTGCGCCTGCCGGGCGGCGACAGCTACTTGCCTCACCGCACCGGCGGGAGGCTGCGAGGCCGCAAGGCCGCATCCACAAGGAGTCAACCCACAATGACGCTACGTCATTACGAAGTTGTGTTTCTGGTCCATCCTGATCAGAGCGAGCAGGTTCCGGCGATGATCGAGCGCTACAAGGCGCTGATCGAGACCGACGGTGGCAAGATCCACCGCCTGGAAGACTGGGGCCGTCGCCAGCTGGCCTATCCGATCGTGAACCTGGCCAAGGCTCACTACGTCATGCTCAATATCGAAGTGAGCCAGAACGCGCTGAACGAGCTGGAGTCGGGTTTCCGCTTCAACGACGCCGTGCTGCGCCACCTGGTCGTGCGTCGTGACGAAGCCGACACCGAGCCGTCCTTCATCCTGAAGTCGAAGGAAAAGGACGATGCCAAGTCCACCCGTCGCCGTGATGACGACAGCGATGGCGAAGGCGAGGGCCGCCCGCGTGGGCGTGACCGTGACGACAGCGATAACGATCGCGACAGCGACGACTGATAGGAATCCAGACCATGTCCAAGTTTTTCCGCCGCCGCAAGTTCTGCCGCTTCACTGCCGAAGACGTGAAGGAGATCGACTACAAGGATCTCAACACCCTGCGTCAGTACGTTACCGAGAACGGCAAGATCGTGCCGAGCCGCATCACCGGTACCAAGGCGCGCTATCAGCGTCAGCTGGCCACCGCGATCAAGCGCGCACGCTTCCTGTCGCTGCTGCCGTACACCGACAACCACGACGTCTGACCACAGGCTCTTCTCCCCGCCGGGGAGAAGATGCCCGCAGGGCAGATGAGGGGCGGGTGCTCGCGCAGGACTTGATCAATGCGCGCTTCGATCAGACACCAGCGCAAGCCTGGGCCCCTCACCCCAGCCCTCTCCCCGACGGGGAGAGGGAGCAATACTTTCGGACAACCGTCCTCTGGCTGCGCCGGGCCACACCGGTGCTAACGAACAGGAACCATCATGGAACTCATTCTTCTGCAGAAAGTCCGCAATCTGGGCACGCTCGGCGACAAGGTCGACGTGAAGCCGGGTTACGGCCGCAACTACCTGCTGCCGCAGGGCAAGGCCGTGCGCGTCAACGCCGCCAACCTGGCTGCGTTCGAACAACGCCGTGCCGAGTACGAGGCGAAGGCCGACAGCCTGCTGGCCGACGCCGAGTCGCGCAAGGCCAAGCTGGCCGATGCTTCGGTGACCATCAGCGCGCACGCCAGTGCCGAAGGCAAGCTGTTCGGCTCGGTCGGCCCGCGTGACATTGCCGAAGCGCTGGCTGCGGCCGGTCACACCGTCAACAAGGTGGAAGTGATCCTGGGCGAAGGCCCGCTTCGCAACACCGGCGAGTACGACGTGGCCATTCACCTGCATGCCGACGTCCACACCACCGTCAAGGTGATCGTGGTCGGCGACAAGTAAGCCGCAAACGCCATCTTCGATGATGGATGCAGACGGGCGCCGCGAGGCGCCCGTCTGTTTTTCGACCCCGGAAGGGTGGCGGGAAGAGGTGAGTTATCCCCATCAACGCACAGCTTATCCACAGGGTTATTGTCTCGGCGGCTGAGATGCTGCCGCGTATGATGGTCGTCAGTGCAGTCGCCCGCGCAACGTCGGTGAGCTGCCCGTTTTCACTGAGGGAATCCTCCCCGAGGTAAGTCGATGTCCTTCGTGCCCGAACGCAAATCCTCCTCCCCGGCCATCGAGGCGCTGCGTGTGCCGCCGCATTCCATCGATGCCGAACAGGCGGTGCTGGGCGGCCTGATGCTGGCGCCGGATGCACTGGACAAGGTCGCCGACCGGCTGGCCGAGCAGGACTTCTATCGCAAGGATCACCGGCTGATCTGGCGCGCGATCAACGAGCTGGCGAACAAGGGCATGCCGTGCGACGCGGTGACCCTGGGCGACTGGTTCGACAGCAACGGACTGGCCGAGATGGTCGGCGGCGCCGGTTACCTGATCGAGCTGGCCAACAGCACGCCCAGCGCCGCCAACATCGCCGCCTATGGCGAGATCGTGCGCGAGAAATCGGTGATGCGTCAGTTGATCGATGCGGGCACCTCGATTACCGAGGACGGCTATCGTCCCGAAGGCAAGAGCGTGCAGGAGGTGCTGGAAAGCGCCGAGCAGCGCGTGTTCCACATCGCCGAATCCGGTGCGCGCGGCAAGAAGGATTCCGTCTCGATGCGCGAAGCGGTGAAGGACGCGTTCCGGCTGCTTACCGAGCGCTATGAGAACCGCGGCCAGCTCACCGGCGTCAGCACGGGATTCACCGACCTGGATGCCCTCACCTCCGGCCTGCAGCCCTCGGATCTGATCATCGTGGCGGCGCGTCCGTCGATGGGAAAAACCGCATTCGCGCTGAACATCGCCGAGGCAGCCGCGCTGGGTGGCAAGAAGGCGGTAGTGGTCTTCTCGATGGAAATGTCGTCCTCGCAGCTGGCCTTCCGCCTGATCTCCTCGGTCGGCAGGATCCATCAGCAGCATCTGCGCAACGGCACGCTGGAGGAGGAGGACTGGCCCCGCGTCTCCAATGCCATCGCGCTTCTTTCCGAAGCCAAGATCTTCATCGACGACACGCCCAGCCTGTCGCCGGTGGAGCTGCGTTCGCGTGCGCGCCGACTGCACCGGGAGCACGGCGGACTGGGCCTGATCGTGATCGATTACCTGCAGCTGATGCAGGTGCCCGGCAACAAGGAGAATCGCGCCACCGAAATTTCAGAAATTTCACGTTCACTGAAGGGCCTCGCCAAGGAGTTGCACGTGCCGGTGATCGCCCTGTCGCAGTTGAACCGCTCGCTGGAGCAGCGTGCCGACAAGCGTCCGATGATGTCCGACCTGCGCGAGTCCGGCGCGATCGAGCAGGACGCCGACGTGATCATGTTCATCTACCGCGACGAGTACTACAACAAGGAATCGCCGGACAAGGGCATCGCCGAGATCATCATCGGCAAGCAGCGCAACGGCCCCACCGACACCTGCAAGCTCACCTTCCTTGGCCATTACACCCAGTTCGTGAACTACGCGCCGGATTCGTTCGTCGGTTCGTTCGACTGATCCCGGATCCCGGTCTGCCATGAGCCGCACCACCGTCGCCACCATCCATCTGGGCGCGCTGCGCCATAACCTGGCGCGGCTCAAGCAGCTGGCGGCGCCGGCGCGGGTGATGGCCGTGGTCAAGGCCGACGCCTACGGCCACGGGCTGGAGCGCGTGGCCCGTGCGCTGGACGGCGAGGCCGAGGCATTCGCGGTGGCCGCGCTGGGCGATGGCCTGCGCCTGCGGGCGGCGGGACATCGGCAGCGCATCGTGGTGCTGTCCGGCCCGGACAATGCGCATGACATCGCCGAGATGCAGCGGCTGCAGCTGGAAGCGACAATCCATCATGAAGCTCAGTTGCAGTGGCTGGTGCAGGCGGCGCCGACGCGGGGGCGCCTGCGGGTGTGGCTGAAGATCGACAGTGGCATGCATCGGCTCGGCTTCGCGCCGGAGCGGGTGGCGGCGGTGCATGCGCAACTGCAGGCGATGGCGGGGATTGATCCGGAGATCGGCCTGCTCACGCACTTCTCCGATTCGGAAGTGTTCGACGGCGAGCAGACCCCCGCCCAGATCGCCCGTTTCACCGAGGCGACCGGCCTGTTCGTGGGGCCGCGTTCGTTGTCCAATTCCGCCGCCGTGCTCGGTTGGCCCGCCGCGCGCGGGGACTGGGTGCGCAGTGGCGGCCTGCTGTACGGTCTGTCGGTGGTTGATGGCCGCAGCGGCGCCGATTTCGGCTTTCGCCCGGCGATGACGCTGAGTACCCAGCTGATTGCGATCAACCGGATCGGCAAGGGCGAGCGCATCGGCTACAACGGCACCTGGACCTGTCCCGAAGACATGCCGGTCGGCGTGGCGGCGGTGGGTTATGGTGACGGTTATCCGCGCAGCGCGGCTGCCGGTACCCCGGTGCTGATCGGCGAGCAGCGCGTTCCGCTGATCGGCCGGGTCTCGATGGACCTGATCACGCTCGACCTGCGCACGGCGCCCGCGGCGAAGATCGGTGACCGGGTCGTGCTGTGGGGCGCCGGACTGCCGGTGGAAACCATCGCCGCGCAGGCCGGCACGATCTCCTACGACCTCACCTGCGGCATGACCCGACGGGTGCTGTTCGTCGAGGACGAAAGCTGACTGCTTTCCGCGGCAGGGCGTCTCGCGGTTTGCGATGATCGCGGGCTAAGCTTGCCGCCACCTCTTTATCCCAGCCGGAAACCCGCATGGCCAAAGCCAAGACCGCCTATGTCTGCACCGAGTGCGGCGCCGAGCACAACAAGTGGCAGGGGCAGTGCGTCGAGTGCGGGGTGTGGAATACGCTCAGTGCGATCGTGTTGATGCCGGCCACCGCGGCGGCGGCATCCGTCGGCGCGCAGCGTTCCAGTTATGCCGGCCAGGCGGCCGGCTCGGCGCGGATCACGCCGCTGACCGCCGTGGCGATGACCACCGAGGCGCGCACCCTGACCGGGATCGGCGAACTGGATCGCGTGCTCGGTGGCGGCCTGGTGCAGGGCTCGGTGGTGCTGATCGGCGGGGATCCCGGCATCGGCAAGTCCACCTTGCTGCTGCAGGTGCTGGGGACGCTGGGGTTGCAGCTGCCCAGCGTGTACGTCACCGGCGAGGAATCGCTGTCGCAGGTCGCTTCGCGGGCGCAGCGTCTGGGGCTGTCGCTGGAGCCGCTGCAGGCCCTGGCGGAAACCTGCATAGAACGGATCCTCGAGCAGGCGATGGCGACGCGGCCGCGGGTGCTGGTGATCGATTCGATCCAGACGATCTGGACCGAGCTGCTCAGCGCGGCGCCGGGGTCGGTCAGCCAGGTGCGCGAGTCGGCGGCCAAGCTGACCCGCTTCGCCAAGGAAACCGGCACCTCGGTGTTCCTGGTCGGGCACGTCACCAAGGACGGCGGCATTGCCGGGCCGCGTGTGCTCGAGCACATGGTCGATGCCGTGCTGTATTTCGAGGGCGAGTCCGGCAGCCGGTTCCGGGTGCTGCGCGCGTTCAAGAACCGCTTCGGCGCGGTCAACGAGCTGGGCGTGTTCGCGATGTCCGACAAGGGACTGCGCGAGGTGCCCAATCCGTCGGCGATCTTCCTGTCCGCGCACAGCGGGCCGACCTCCGGCAGCGTGGTGATGGTGACCCGCGAGGGCACCCGGCCGCTGCTGGTGGAGGTGCAGGCGCTGGTCGACCAGTCCTCGCTGGGCAACCCGCGCCGCGTCACCCTGGGACTGGAACAGAACCGGCTGGCCATGCTGCTGGCGGTGCTGCATCGGCATGGCGGCGTGGCGGCCTACGATCAGGACGTGTTCGTCAACGTGGTCGGCGGCATCCGCGTGCAGGAAACCGCGGCGGATCTGCCGGTGCTGCTGGCGGTGCTCTCCAGTCTGCGCGACCGGCCATTGCCCGAGCAGACCATCGCGTTCGGCGAGGTCGGCCTTTCCGGCGAGATCCGGCCGGTGCCGAATGGCGAGGAGCGGCTGAAGGAGGCGGCCACGCACGGCTTCAGGCGCGCGATCGTGCCGAAGGCGAACGCGCCGAAGAAGGGCAGGATCGGCGAACTGGAAGTGATCGGGGTGGAGCGCTTGTCCGAAGCGATCGATGCCTGCCGCTGAGGGGACTTATCCGTTCGGCAGCGGACATGCCTGGAACGCCGGCAAGCGTTCGGCTCGGGCGGCGAGGCTGGCGAGGGCAGGGTAATCCTCTGCCGTGATCAGCTCCGGCTGGACCAGCCGGGCAAAACCCCAGGCTACCGCGGTCGTGATGTCCGCCTGGCCTGGCTGTTCGCCGTGCAGCCAGGTGGTGGCGATTTCACCGACTTCCCGATCCAGCATCGCGCCGGCCGCCTCCAGCTGGGTACCCACGCGCTGCAGCCAGGGACCGTAGCGCAGTTCATCCGGGCGCTTGCGTTCGTAGACGATCTGCACGGATTTCTCCGCAACCAGCAGCGCCAGCCCGATCAGTCGCAGGGCGACGCGTCGTTGCACCGGTTCGGTCGGCATCAGGCGCTGTTCCGGTGCCACGATGGACTCGGCGTAGTCGATGATCAGGCTGGAATCGATCAATTGCATGCCATCGTCGCAGACCAGCGTGGGTGCCTTCACCAGCGGATTGATCTGGCGGAACGTCTCGAAGTCGCTGAATACCGACAGCGAGCGGTGCTCGAACGGAATGCCCAGCATGTGCAGCGAGATGGCGGCGCGCCGCACGAACGGGGAATCGAGCATGCCAATCAGTTGCATGGGACACCATCACGATGGGAGATCGGGCAGATGGTAACGCGCGGGCTGTCGGTTCGGGACGCCGGGCAGGCGTGCGAGGCGCGGCTTACATGCCCCGATGCAGTACCAGTTCCAGCGCTGCCTTGGTGCCGAAGAACGCGAGCAACAACACGGCCATGCCGATCAGGGTCAGGTTGACCGCACGCTGGCCGCGCCAGCCGTGGCGCCACCGGCCATAAAGCAGTATGCCGAAGACCAGCCATGCCACGATCGACAGGATCGTCTTGTGGGCCAGGTGCTGGCCAAACAGATTGTCGACAAACAGCGCCCCGGTAAGCAGGGTCAGTGTGAGCAGGGCGAAGCCCGCGCCGATCAGGCGGAACAGCAGCGTCTCGGTCAGCGTCAGCGGCGGCAGCGCCCGCAGCCAGGGGCCGAACTGACGATGGCGCAGCGCGCGTTCCTGCACGGCCAGCAGGATCGCCAGCGCGGCGGCGATCGACAGCACGCCGAAGGCGATCAGGGCCACGGTGACGTGCAGCTTGATCTGCCAGTCCATGGGCTGCGGCAGTGTCGGTGGCGCCAGGAAGCTGTCGACCGCGATCAACAGGGCGGTCAGCGGGAACACGATCACGCCCAGGGCGGCGACCGGGCGCGAGAGGTTCACCAGCAAGGTCAGCACCGAGACCACGAAGGCGACCAGCGACAGTGCAGCGAAAAAATGCAGGTCCAGTGCGCCGCGATGCATGCCCAGCAGGATCCCGGCATGGATCAGCACCGCGCCGCCGGCGAGGCTCAGGGCGAGCCGGTTCAACGGCTGGCCGCCACTCAGCAGGGGGCGTGCCAATCCCCCGGCAGCAACGAGATAAAGCACGATAGCGAGCGAGGCAAGGAGGTGAATGGCCATAGCGGTGCAGTGTCGCACAGGCCCTTGCCGGCGTGCATGCGAAGCCGATCATCGCGTCCGCTATAATCGGCTCCTTTCCTGTATGCCGGTTTCGCCATGTTCGAGTCGCTCAGCCAACGTCTTTCCACCACCGTCAATCGTCTGCGCGGCCGCGGCCGGCTGACCGAGGAGAACATCCGCGAAGCCCTGCGCGAGGTACGCATCGCGCTGCTGGAGGCGGATGTCGCGCTGCCCGTGGTGCAGGCGCTGATCCAGCGGATCAAGGTCCGCGCGGTCGGCCAGGAAGTGGTCAAGAGCCTGTCGCCCGGCCAGGCGCTGGTCAAGGTGGTCAGCGACGAGCTGACCGTGGTGATGGGTACCGCCAACACCGAATTGAACCTGGCCCAGCAGCCACCGGCCGTGGTGCTGATGGCCGGCCTGCAGGGTGCCGGCAAGACCACGACGGTGGCCAAGCTGGCGCGGTTGCTCACCGAGCGCAAGAAGAAGCGGGTGATGGTGGTCAGCTGCGACGTCTATCGTCCGGCGGCGATCGAACAGTTGCGCACCCTGGCCGAGCAGGTCGGGGTGAAGTTCTTCCCGTCCGAGGCGGGCCAGGATCCGGTGGCCATCGCCAGGGCGGCGGTGGCGGCGGCCAGGCGTGAAGTGATCGATGTGCTGATCGTGGATACCGCGGGCCGCCTGCACGTGGACGAGGCGATGATGGCCGAGATCAAGGCCCTGCATGCCGCGATCACGCCGATCGAAACCCTGTTCGTGGTCGATTCCATGACCGGTCAGGATGCCGCCAACACGGCCAAGGCATTCAACGAGGCGCTGCCGCTGACCGGCGTGATCCTGACCAAGACCGATGGCGATGCCCGTGGCGGCGCGGCGCTGTCCGTACGCTACGTGACCGGCAAGCCGATCAAGTTCCTCGGCGCGGGCGAGAAAAGCGACGCGCTGGAGCCGTTCCATCCCGATCGCCTGGCCCAGCGCATCCTCGGCATGGGCGACGTGCTGTCGCTGGTCGAGGAAGTCGAACGCAAGGTCGACCAGGACAAGGCGCAGAAGCTCGCCCAGAAGGTGATGAAGGGCAAGCGCTTCGACCTGAACGACATGAAGGACCAGCTGGAGCAGATGGGCAACATGGGCGGCCTGGCCGGTCTGATGGACAAGCTTCCGGGCGTTTCCAACCTGCCGGACAGCGTGAAGTCCAAGGTCAACGACGGCGAGATGAAGCGGATGATCGCGATCATCAGTTCGATGACCAAGAAGGAACGTCGCCATCCGGATCTGCTCAACGGCTCGCGCCGTGCCCGGGTGGCTCGGGGTTCCGGTACCCAGCCGGCCGACGTCAATCGGGTGCTCAAGCAGTACATGCAGATGGAAAAGATGATGTCCAAGCTGTCAAAGGGTGGCAGCAAGGGCCTGATGCGGCAGATGCGCGGGGCCATGAAGGGCATGGGCGGGATGGGCGGCCTGCCGCCGATGCGCTAGAAGTGCGAGAAACGAGTGGGGAGGAGTGAGAAACGAGAGAATGCGGGTCTGACGCTCCATTCTCGTTTCTCACTCCTTTCCACCCACTTCTCACCGTCAGGCCTTCCCTTTTCCCGAAAACCCGCTAAAATGCCCCGTTTACCGCGCACGACTCGCGTGTGCCTGCCGCTGGTTCGGCAATTCTGGAGTTTTACCATGGTCAAGATTCGTCTTTCGCGCGGTGGCGCAAAGGGCCGTCCGTTCTACCACGTTGTCGTGACCGATCAGCGCAGCAAGCGCGACGGCCGCAACATCGAGAACGTCGGTTATTACAATCCGGTCGCATCGGGCAAGGACAAGCGCCTTGAGCTGAATGTCGAGCGCGTCAAGGAATGGGTGGGCAAGGGTGCGCAGCTGACCGACAAGGTCGCCGCCCTGGTCAAGGAAGCCGGCAAGCTGCAGCAGGCCGCCTGAACATGACGGCAGCCGGTCGGCGCGTCCCGATCGGGCGCATCGTCGGGCTGTATGGCGTGCAGGGCTGGCTCAAGATCGAATCCTGGGCCGAGCCACGCATGCGGATCTTCGACTACCAGCCTTGGCTGCTCAGTGCAGCGCCGGGTGCGGAGACGCAGATCAGCGGAGTGAAGGGTCGTACGCAAGGCAAGGGCATGGTGGCCCAGCTGCCCGGTGTGGACGACCGCGAGCAGGCAGCCGCGCTGATCGGTACCGACATCTATGTCGCCCGTGAGCAGCTGCCTCCTCCGGCGGAGAATGAGTATTACTGGGTCGATCTCGAAGGACTCGAGGTTGTCACCACGGAAGATGTGTTGCTGGGGCGGGTCAGTCACCTGTTCGCCACCGGTGCCAACGATGTCGTGGTGGTGAGGGACGGCGAGCGCGAGCGGCTGATTCCTTTCGTCCAGGGTTCGTATGTGCGTTCGGTGGACTTGTCCGCAGGGCGCATGGTGGTGGACTGGGATCCTGAATTCTGACGTCGCCGGGTAGCGGGACTTGAGGAACGCGGATCATGCGCATCGATGTCGTCAGCCTGTTTCCCGACTTCGTGCGCCAGTGCGCCGCGGTCGGTGTAGTGGGACGCGCGCAGCAACGCGAGTTGCTGCAGGTGGAAACCTGGAATCCGCGCGACTACAGCAGCGACAGGCACCGCAGCGTGGACAGCAGCTCGTATGGCGGCGGTCCGGGCATGGTGATGATGATTGAACCGTTGCGTGCAGCCCTGGCGGCGATGCGTGACGCGGCGCCAGAACCGGCGCACGTGATTTACCTCAGTCCGCAGGGAGCGCGGCTGACGCAGGGCAGGGTGGAAGCGCTGGCGAAATTGCCGCGAATCGCTCTGCTCTGCGGGCGTTACGAAGGTGTGGATGAGCGCCTGCTGGCGCACGAGGTCGACGAGGAGCTTTCCATCGGCGATTATGTGCTGTCCGGTGGCGAACTGGCCGCTGCGGTGATCATCGACGCAGTGGGGCGCTTGCAGGACGGCGCGTTGAATGACGCGCAGTCGGCCGAGCAGGATTCATTTTCGGATGGCCTGCTGGATTGTCCGCATTATGCAAGACCGGTGCAGGACGCACTGGGTACCGTGCCGGCAGTGTTGCTCTCCGGTGACCATGCGGCGATCGCCCGCTGGCGCCTGAAGCAGTCGCTGGGACGGACCTGGTTGCGACGACCGGATTTGTTGTCACAGCGTGTGCTGGATGCGAAGTCCCGTGCATTGCTGGATGAATTCCGCCGCGAACATGCCTCGCAAGGGCAGGCTCGAGAAGAGCCGTCGCGACAAGACGATGCGGTCGAGTGATGACCGCAGCCATGATTGACATCGCTTAAGTGAACCGACAGGTGCGCCATGAACAAGATCATTGAACAGTTCGAATCCGAGCAGATCACCCGCCAGCTGCCGGATTTCAGCCCCGGCGACACCGTGGTGGTCAACGTCAAGGTGAAGGAAGGCAATCGCGAGCGCGTGCAGGCGTTCGAGGGCATCGTCATCGCCAAGCGCAGTCGCGGCCTGCATTCGGCCTTCACGGTGCGCAAGATCTCGCATGGCACGGGCGTGGAGCGCGTGTTCCAGGCGCACAGCCAGCAGATCGATTCGGTGACGGTGAAGCGCAAGGGCAAGGTGCGCGGCGCCAAGCTGTATTACCTGCGCGGTCTGGAAGGCAAGGCCGCACGCATCAAGGAAGATATCGCCGCCGCGGCTACTGCCAAGGCCAACGCCAAGGCAGCCGCTGCAGCCTCCGCCGCCGAGTAATCCACTCCGTAGCGGTCGCATGAAAAAACCCGCGGAGCGATCCGCGGGTTTTTTCGTTGCTGTCGGGCTGGTCGGTGACGCGATGCGTCGGGTCGCCGCCGGACTCAATCCAGCCTTTGCGGCGGCTGCAGGAAATTGCCCTGCACGAAGTCGACCCCGCAGGCAAACAGCAACGATGTGCTGGTGGCGTCCTCGACCCACTCGGCGATGGTCTGGCGTTTCAGTTCATGCGCCTGCTGGCAGATCTCGGCGATCTTCTTCTGGCTGTCGGGATGCTGTGGCAGATCGGCCATGTGGCTGCGGTCGATCTTCAGATAGTCCGCGTCGATGTGATTGAGCAGCTGGAACGAGTTGAGGCCGGAGCCGAACTGTTCCAGCGCGAAACGGCCGCCCAGCTTCTTCCATCCATTGACGAACTCCTGCGCCGGGCGCAGCAGGGTCATGACCTTGCTCTCGGTCATCTCCAGCACGAGATGGCCGCGCTTCAGAGCCGCGCGCTTGAGTCGTGCATCCAGCCAGGGCAACAGGGTGTCGTCCTGCAGCGAGGCGGCGGTGAGTTTGATGAAGAAGGTGGTCTGCTGCCCCTGGGTATCCCTCTCCTGCAGTGCGCTGATGGCCTTGTCGAGCACCCATCGGTCGATCGCACCGGTGAGGTTGTGCTTTTCGGCGATCGGCATGAAGAAGCCGGGCAATACCTCTCCCTGTGGCCCGTTCATGCGCAGCAGGATTTCCGAGTAGTCACCTTCGGCATCCTGCAGGCTGATGGTCTGCTGGTGATAGAGCACCAGGCCATCGTTCGTCAGCGCCTGCTGCAGCAGCTCCAGCCAGAAGCGATCGCGTTCCTCGTCGGCCTTTTCGCGCGCCGCCGGGTCATGCAGTTCCACCTGGCTGCCGCCGAGGCTCTGCGCGGTACGCAGGGCGTGGCTGGCCTGGTTGAGCAGCAGTTCGGCATTCGCATTCTTTTCGCCAAGCAGGCTGCCGCCGACGCTCGTGGTGACCGTGATGGAACGAGTGCCGGCGTCGAAGATTTCGCTGCTGACACTCTGCTGCAGCTTGGCGATCCATTCCCTGATCGCCTCGTCCGGACGCGAGTCCAGCACCACGCCAAGCGTATGTTCGGCGAGCATGCCGGCGACATCGTCGGTACCCAGCAGCATGCGGATCCGGTCGGCAAAGCCGGCCATCAGCTCGTCGGCCTTGCCCAGCCCGATGCCGGCCACCAGCGTGGCCCAGTTGTCCGGTTCGATCAGCAGCAACGACTGGCCTTTCTTGCCCTTGGCCGCCGCGGTCACGGCGTCATCGACACATTCCAGCATGCGGGCGCGATTGAACAACCCGGTGACCGGGTCGCGCTGCAACTGTTCCAGCACGGCCGGGTCGACCAGCTGCCGGCGGAACACGATCTGCAGGCACGGCTCGCCTTCGAACGTGGCCGGGGCGAATTCCACCGTGGCGTCGAAGTGGCTGCCGTCGGCACGTCGCGCGCGCAGGTTGAGCTGTGGCGACTTCCCCTGGCGCGCCTGCCCCTTGAGCACCGACTTCAATTCGTCCGCATTGGCGGCGTCGATCATGTCCAGCACCGGCAGGCCGAGCAGGTCGTCGAAACTTTCGTAACCGAAGGTGTCCAGGTAAGCCTGGTTGGCCCGCACGTGCATGCCTTCATGGACGTAGGCGATCGCATCGGTGGAGGAGTCCAGCAAGGCATCGCAGCGCCGCTCCGATTCCCGCAGTGCGGTTTCCAGGCGGCGGGCCAGACGGCGTGTCTGCAACGATTCGAACTCGCGCTGCAGCACCGCGATCAGCTGCTTCGGGTGGCTGCGGATCGCGATGCCGCGCACGCCGCCCTCGAACAGCTCGGCCAGGATCTTCGTGTCCATCGTGTTGGTCAGGCCCAGCAGCGAATAATCGCGGCTGTAGACATCGAGTACCGTCATTGCCTCATCCAGCGTGATGCTGGTGACCGCAGGGTCGAACATCACCACGTCCGGTTCCAGCTCGTTCACCGCGGTCCGCACCTGCTCGACGTTGGTGGCGCGCGCCGGCCTAACGGCGATGCCGTTGTTGCGCAGCAGGCTGATGATCTGTTCCGCCTCTTCAAGCGAGTTCTCTATGAAAAGGATCTTGATGACGTAGTCTTTTTTCATGGGGCCTTGGGCTGTCCGTTGATCACCGCGGGCGGTCGGTGGGCATGATCGCTTGTCAACAGTGTTTGTAACGGATTCCGCCACGGGCCGCCAGCGAAAACCGCACAATGGCGGCGGTTGCCCCGGTCACAGCGGCCGCTTGGAGGCATCCCCGGCCACCTCGCGGACCAGCTTGGGTACCAGATAGCCCGGCAGCCGGGCGCGCAGGGTATCCATCAGGGCCAGTGCGCCGGAGTCGTCGACCTCGAAATGCGCGGTACCCCGGACCCGATCGAGTTGATGCAGGTAGTACGGCAGGACCCCGGCGGCGAACAGCCGTTCGGACAGTTCCGCCAGCGTCCCGGCGTCGTCATTGATCCCCCGCAGCAGCACGGACTGGTTGAGCAGGGTGACCCCGGCCTCGCGCAGCGCCGCGCAGGCGGCATCGACCCCGGCATCGATCTCGTTGGCGTGATTGGCATGCAGCACCATCACCTTCTGCAGCGGCAATTCCGCCAGCCATGCCAGCAATGCCGTGTCGATCCGCTCGGGCAATACCACCGGCAGTCGGCTGTGGATGCGCAGGCGGGTGACGTGGGGAAGTTCGGCCAGGCCCCGGCTCAGCTCCTCCAGTTTACCGGTGGCCAGCGCCAGCGGATCGCCACCGGAGAGGATCAGCTCGCTGATCGAATCGTCCTGGCGCAGATGTTCCAGCGCCTGCCGCCATTGACCGGCCGCCGCCATCTCGTCGCCATAGGGAAAGTGCCGCCGGAAGCAGTAGCGGCAGTTGATGGCACAGCTGCCGCTGGCGACCAGCAGGGCGCGGCCCTGGTACTTGTGCAGCACGCCCTGGGCGGCGCGTGAACCCATGTCACCCACGGCGTCGATGACGAAACCCGGTACCTCCTCGAGCTCGGCCAG
Source organism: Rhodanobacter ginsengisoli (assembly GCF_042657065.1). NCBI lineage: Bacteria > Pseudomonadati > Pseudomonadota > Gammaproteobacteria > Lysobacterales > Rhodanobacteraceae > Rhodanobacter > Rhodanobacter ginsengisoli. The sequence goes on along the minus strand of NZ_JBHSNF010000002.1, from coordinate 654,435 downwards.
TTGCGGCAGCACCTGCAGCAGGAGCGGGTCGTTCCGATCGTTGCGACGCATGCGCGCCACGAATCCACGCGGGACCCGCAAGGCGAAGCCGGCATCGCCCGGCGGCAGCCGGTCGGCGAGCTCGCCCAGCCCCACCGCATGCAGCAACTCACCGGCGTCGGTGATGGCATCGCGCCAAAGCGCGCGCCAGTCGGGCACGGGCGACGATAGGCGGAGATGGGGGCTTGCGGTTATCATGATGGGCCTTGATGCGGGCGATAAAGCCCGTGACAGATATCCATTTTAGCCGCCCCTCGGGCGAAATTGACTCCGGAGCAGATAGCGCATGGCGACCCTTGGCCTCAACGACGTCAAAACGGGCAAGAAGATCCTTCATAACGGTGATCCGTGGATCATCGTCGAGGCGGACTTCGTCAAGCCCGGCAAAGGGCAGGCGTTCACCCGTATCCGCATCCGCAACCTGAAGGACGGCCGCACCACCGAGCAGACGCTGAAGTCCAGCGACTCGTTCGAGGAGGCCGATGCCACCGATACCGACATGCAACTTTCGTTCATCGACGGCATTGGCAAGGACCGCGTCTGGAACTTCATGAACATGGAGACGTTCGAGATGGCGACCGCATCGCTGGCCGCGATGGGCGATGCCTGGAAGTGGCTCAAGGGTGAGGAGGAGTGCGTCGTCACCCTGTTCAACGGCGGTATCATCGCCGTGCAGCCGCCGAAGTTCGTCGAGCTGAAGATCGTCGAGACCGATCCGGGCGTGCGCGGGGATACCTCGGGCGGTGGCGGCAAGCCGGCCACGCTGGAAACCGGTGCGGTGGTGCGCGTGCCGCTGTTCGTCAATCAGGACGAAATCATCAAGGTCGACACCCGCACGGGCGAGTACGACAGCCGCGTCGGCAAGTAAGCGTGGTGCGTGAGCCGGACTCACGTCAGCGCAGCAGGTCGGCCCGGCGTGGCCGGGGACAGCAGGATGGGGCGGGCGCCGCGAGGTGTGCCGCCCCATGCCGTATACAGCATCAGCATGGAGCGAGGACAGGATGAGCCAGATGACACCCGTGGACCTGATGATCGAGGCCCGCTGGGTCGTGCCGGTCGAGCCGCATGCGGTGGTGCTGGAGGATCATGCGGTGGTGGTGCAGCACGATCGCATCGTCGCGTTGCTGCCGATCGCCGAGGCGCGCACCGCGTACGCGCCGCGTGAGCTCGTCCAGTTGAGCGAGCACGTGCTGATCCCCGGCCTGATCAACAGCCATACGCACAACCCGATGACCCTGCTGCGCGGCCTGGCCGACGACCTGCCGCTGATGGTGTGGCTGCAGCAGCACATCTGGCCGGCCGAGGCGAAGGTGATCGGACCGGAGTTCGTGCGCGACGGGGTGGAGCTGGCGGTGGCCGAGATGCTGCGTGGCGGTACCACCTGCGCCAACGAGAACTACTTCTTTCCCGACGTGATCGGTGCGACCTATCGCAAGCTCGGCTTCCGCGCGGTGGTGGGCTTGCCGGTGATCGACTTTCCGACGGCCTGGGCGAAGAGCCAGGACGAGTATTTCGAGCGCGCCGGCGAAGTGCACGACAGCTTCATCGGTGATGCGCTGATCAGCACCGCGTTCGCCCCACACGCGCCGTACACGGTGTCGGACGAGAGCTTCGAGCGCATCCGCATGCTGTCCGACCAGCTCGATATCCCGGTGCATCTGCATACCCACGAAACCGCGCATGAGATCGAGGAAGAGAAGAAGAAGAGCGGCCTGCGTCCGTTCCAGCGCCTGCAGAAGCTGGGGCTGGTCAACGATCGCCTGATCGCCGTGCACATGACCCAGGTCACCGACGGCGAAATCGCCGCCTGCGCCAGTGCCGGCGTGTCGGTGGTGCACTGTCCGGAGTCCAATCTCAAGCTGGCCTCCGGTTTCTGTCCGGCCGAGAAGTTCCGTCTGGCCGGGGTCAACCTGGCGATCGGCACCGACGGCTGTGCCTCCAACAACGATCTGGACATGTTCGGCGAGATGCGTACCGCCGCACAGCTGGCCAAGGCCGTGGCGCAGGACGCCGCGGCGTTCGACGCGGCGTCCGCACTGCGGGCCGCCACGCTCAACGGTGCCAGGGCGATCGGGCTGGAAGCGAAGATCGGCTCGATCGAGGTCGGCAAGCAGGCCGATCTTGCCGCGATAAGGCTGAGCGACCTGGAAACGCAGCCGCTGTTCCACGTGCTGTCGCAGCTGGTTTATGCCTGCGGCCGCCATCAGGTCAGCGACGTATGGATCGCCGGCCGGCGCAAGCTGGCCGCACGCGAACTGATCGGCATCGATACGGCGGCGATGCTGGGCCGTACGCGCGCCTGGCGCGAACGCATCGCCGAGTCCTGAGGCGGGACGATACGATGAAGCGTTACCTGATCCTGGCCATGCGCCGAGCCCAGTTCGACCTGGCCGTGGTGCCGCGGCACCAGGCCTTTCTCGACGGGTTGCGCGAGCATGGCAGACTCGAGATGGCCGGCCCGTTCGGCGACAAATCCGGTGGTGCCTATCTGCTGCGCGCGGCGGACCTGGCCGAAGCGACGGCGATCGCGCACGCCGACCCCGCGCACGTCAGCGGCGGCTGGGATATCACGGTGTACGAATGGCAGGCGCATTAAACTCCATGGTGGCCCTCGAGGATTCGACGATGCACACAGCACCCCAGCCCGGCGCCAACGTGAGCCCGGAAGAGATTGCCCGCTTCGACAGCCTGGCGGCACGCTGGTGGGATCCTGACGGCGAGTCGCGCCCGCTGCACGATCTCAACCCGGTGCGCGCGGCCTACATCGCGGCGCGCGTCGATCTGCGCGAGGCCCGGGTGGCCGACGTGGGCTGCGGCGGCGGCCTGCTGAGCGAGGCGCTGGCGCGGGCCGGTGCCCGGGTCACCGGGATCGACCTCGGCGAAAAGGTGATCGAGATCGCGAAGCTGCACCTGTACGAGTCGGGCCTCGATGTCGACTACCGCGTCCAGTCCTCGGCCGATCTCGCCGCCGCTGAACCGGCCGGCTTCGATGTGGTGTGCTGCATGGAATTGATCGAGCATGTGCCCGACCCGGCGGCACTGGTCGACGATCTGGCGGCGATGCTGAAGCCCGGCGGGCGCCTGTTCATGTCCACCATCAACCGGACCCCGGCCGCATTTGGCGCGGCCATCGTCGGTGCCGAGTACGTGATGCGCATGCTGCCACGGGGTACCCATCACTATGCGCAGTTCCTGAAGCCGTCCGAACTGGCCCGGCTGCTGCGCCATGCGGGACTGGAGCTGGAAGACGTCAGCGGGCTGGCCTACAACCCGCTCAATCGCAAGGCCTGGCTGAGCAGGATCACGGCGGTCAACTACGTCCTCAGCGCCAGCAAACCCCTATGAACCCGCTTCCCTCCGATATCCAGGGTGTGCTGTTCGATCTGGACGGCACGCTGCTCGACAGTGCCCCGGACCTGTACGCCGCTCTGGTCATTCAGTGTGCGGAAGAGGGAGTGCCACCGCCACCGTATGCGCCGGTGCGCGAACTGGTGTCCCGTGGTGCGCGGGCGGTGCTGCGCCACGCGTTCGCCGGGCGCGGCGAGCCGGCACTGGAATCGCTGGTCCCGCGTTACCTGGAGTTGTATCAGGACGTGATGGCGCAGCAGACGACCGCGTTCGACGGCATCGATGACCTGTTGGCACGGATCGAGGCCGCGGGCCTGCGCTGGGGCATCGTGACCAACAAGGCGGGCTTCCTGACCGACGAACTGCTTGGCCGCATCGGCTGGGCGGACCGCGCCAGCGCGGTGGTGTGCGGCGATACCCTGGCGGTGAAAAAGCCCGATCCGGCACCGGTCCTGCTGGCCTGCGAGCGCGCCGGGATCAGTCCCGCGCACTGCCTGTTCGTGGGCGACGACCGGCGCGACGTGGAGGCCGGTGCGGCCGCCGGGTTGTACACGGTGGCCGTGAGCTGGGGCTATCTGGACGGTGGCGATCCGCATGCCTGGGGTGCCGACGCGGTACTCGATCATCCGGCCGCGCTGGCCGCGCTGCTGCAACTGCAACCGGTCGTCGCATGATCGAGCTGGTCGAACAGAGTGCGGTGTTGCAGGGCTTCATCGACAAGTGGCTGGCAGTGCAACCGCAGCAGCGCGTCGCGCTGGTCTTCGTCGACGGGCGCCGTTACCCCGGTCACGTGGCGCTGGCCGCACTCGAGCAGGAGCTGCTCGGCGCCGCCTACGGCATTCGCGAGCCGCAGGTTGCGGTGGCCAAGCTCGGCTGGTGGGCGGAAGAGCTCTCCGGTGCCGCTGCCAGCGGCGGCCGTCATCCGCTGACCCAGGTGCTGTTCGACGACGAGCGTGCGCATGCCCTGCCTGCCGAGCGCTGGCTGGCGCCGGTACTGGCGGCGATGGCGCAACTGGAGCAGGGCACGGCAGCGGATTACCCGGCGCAGCTGGCCGCGGCGATGCCGCTGCATGGTGCCCTGGCCGCGCTGGAAACCGCCTGGTGGTACGGCGCCGAGGCGTCGGCTGATCGTGCCGCGCGGGTCGCCACGCTCAATCACCTGCTGTTTGCGCTGCTGCGGCTGGAGCAGGATGCCGAGCGCGATCGGCTGGCCTTGCCGATGGCGCGGCTGGCGCGCCACGGCCTCAGTCGTGCGCAACTGCGGCAGTCCGGCGCCGCGCGCCAGCAGGCAGTCAAGGCGCAACTGGATGACCTGCTGGCCAGCTGGGACGAGGCCGATGCGCAGGCCGGTCCGCTCAGCGTGTTTCGCGCCCTGGAGTCGCATCATGGTCGTCGGCTGGCGCGGCGCGCCGCGGTCGCCGGCGATGCGCTGGCCGCGTTGCAGGCCGGCCAGCCGCGCTCGGGGCTGGCGACCACGCTGCAGGCCTGGCAGGCCGCGCGTGCGTGGCAGCGGCAGAGGCGCTAGTGTGGCGTTGCACGGCTGGCGACCCATGCAGAGCTTCGCCCGGGTCGCGGGGCAAGACGCAGCGTTTCCGCCACGCCACTATTGTGCGGCAGGCCGTTTGCCCCAAGATTGATGTGCCTTGAGGCGACTTGCTCGCCGATGTCAGGATCCCGTATGTCGAATCAGGAAAATACCGCGCGCTTGCTGCCCGATGTGGCCGTGCACGCGCAGCCGCATCTGGCCGGCGCACTGGACTGGGTCGGCATGGCCGATATCCAGGTGCCGGTGCTGTTCGATGCCGGCGACGGCGAGGTGCAACGCGCCAGTGCCCGGGTCGGTGCCTTCGTCAATCTGAACCAGCCGGACAAGCGTGGCATCCACATGTCGCGCTTGTACCTGCAGGTCGAGCAGGCGTTGAGCACCCGCACGCTGACCGCCGATTCGCTGCACGCGCTGCTGCGCGGATTTCTCGATTCGCACAAGGGCCTTGCCGACCGCGCCTGCCTCAGCATCCATTTCGAGCATCTGGTGCGTCGTCCGGCCCTGCGCAGCGCCCACAGCGGCTGGCGCGCCTATCCGGTATGCATCGAGGCCAGCCTGACCGGCCAGGACTTTTTGCTCGAATTCGGCACCGAAGTGATCTATTCCTCCACGTGCCCGGCCTCGGCGGCGCTGTCGCGCCAGCTGATCCAGGATCAGTTCGCCCACGATTTCGATGCGGACGAGCCGATCGAGCGGGCGGCGGTACTGGCCTGGCTGGGCAGCGAGCAGGGCATCGTCGCCACCCCGCACGCACAGCGCAGCGTGGCGCGCCTGCGCATTCGCCCGGTGGCGGGCGCCGGTTTCGATTTGATCCGGCTGGTCGACCGGGTCGAACACGCGCTGGGCACGCCGGTACAGACGGCGGTGAAGCGTGAGGACGAACAGGCCTTCGCACTGGCCAATGGTGGCAACCTGATGTTCTGCGAGGATGCGGCCCGGCGTATCCAGCGGGCACTGGATGCCGATGATCTGCTCAGCGACTTCCACATCCGCGTCGAGCACCAGGAAAGCCTGCACCCGCACGATGCGGTGGCCTATGCCAGCAAGGGCGTCGAAGGCGGTTACGGCTCGACTTCGTAACGCGGCCTTCCCTGGGATCTCGTGCCGTCAGGGGTGACGGCTCGCGGAGTATTCAGCGGTCTCCTGCACCGTGCGCGCCCCGCGCGCCGCCACTCAGCGGTCGAATGCCAGTCGCTGGCCGCGCACGCTGTCGTCGATCCTGTTGCCGTCCCAGACACGCTGGCCGTTGACGAAGGTGCTGGCGATCGAGCTGTGGAAGGTTTCACCCTCGAACGGCGACCAGCCGCATTTGGACAGCACTTCGCCGCGGGTCACGGTATGCGGCTTGTTCGGGTCGACCAGCACCAGATCGGCGGCATAGCCTTCGCGCAGGAAGCCGCGCTGCTTCACGCCGAACAACGTGGCCGGTGCGTGGGTCACCGCCTCGACCACCCGTTCCAGCGTCAGCTTGCCCTCGAACACCCGCTGCAGCGCGGCCTGCAGCGCGAACTGCACCAGCGGCAGGCCGGATGGCGCCTGGTCGTATTTCTGCGCCTTTTCGCCCAGCAGGTGCGGTGCATGGTCGGTCGCCAGCACATCGATGCGACCGTCGGCCAGCGCCAGGATGATCGCCTCGCGGTCGGCGGCGGTCTTGATGGCGGGATTGCACTTGATCAGGAAGCCGAGTCGTTCGTAGTCGCGATCGTCGAAATGCAGGAAATGCACACAGGTTTCGGCAGTGATCTGCTTGCCCTTGATCGGGCCGGGCTGGAACAGCGCCAGCTCGTCGGCCGTGGTGATGTGCAGCACATGCAGCCGGGTGCCGTGCTTGCGCGCCAGCGCGATGGCCAGCCGGGTCGACTTGAGGCAGGCCTCGCGCGAGCGGATCAGCGGGTGCTCGCGGGGCGGGATGTCCTCACCGTACTTCTCGCGCGCCAGTGCATGCAATGCATCGATCATCGGGGTGTCTTCGCAATGCGTGATGATCGGGGTGGGGCATTCGCGGAAGATGCCGTCCAGGGTTTCCGGGTCGTCCACCAGCATGTTGCCGGTGGAGGCGCCCATGAACACCTTCACGCCTGGCGTGGTGCGCGGGTCGATCGCGCGGATCGCCTGCAGATTGTCGTTGCTGGCGCCCATGTAATAGGCGTAGTTGACCACCGAGCCGATCGCGGCGTGTGCGTACTTCGCCTCCAGCGCATCACGATCGAGCGTCGGTGGCCGGGTATTCGGCATGTCCATGAAGCTGGTGATGCCACCGGCCACGCAGGCACGCGATTCGTGCAGCGTATCGGCCTTGTAGGGCATGCCCGGTTCGCGGAAGTGCACCTGGTCGTCGATCATGCCCGGCAGCAGCCACAGGCCGCTGGCGTCGATCACCTGTTCGCCGGAGCGGCCATCCAGGTCGCCGGCGATCGCCTCGATCCGGCCGTCCTTCACGCGCAGGTCAGCGTGGAAACGGCGGCCCTCGTTGACGAGTTCGGCGTTCTTGATCAGCCAGTCAGTCGGCATCGGTGGAATCTCCTGGACAGCGACAGCGAGGGAAATGGATCCGTTCAGGCACCGGATCTTCGCCGCCGGTACACAGGGGCTGGCAACGCAGCAGCCGCCAACCGGCCAGCAGGCTGCCGCGCCACGGGCCGAAGCGGGTGACGGCAATCCGTGCATAATCAGAGCAACTGGGGTGGAAGCGGCAACTCGGGGCCAGCAGTGGGCTGATCCAGCGCTTGTACAAACGGAGCAACCACAGTATCAATCGGGTCAGGGCATTCACGTTGCCGGAGCGGCTTGCAGCATGTAGTGGTACAAGTATTCCAGAAGCGGGCTTGCTGGTGTAGAACACATGGGATATAACACCCGGCCGTCATGGCCAACCACGGTGAAGGGATATGGCGAAAACTACAGGTAGTTCCAACGCCGCCAAGGCGCAGAAGGGCAAGACTGCGGCCAGGGCGCACGCCGCCAGGGCCGGCACGTCGAAAACAGCTGCCACAAAGGGACGGATCGTGAAGAACGCCAGCAAGGCACCCGCAAAGACCAGTCGAGCCGCAGCCAAGCCAGCCAGCAAGGCGGTGGCGAAGAAGGTCGTAGCCAGCAAGAAGGCCGCCAGCAAGCCGGTGGTCCGGAAGGCAGCTGCCAAACCGCAGCCGAAGAAGGCCAGTCCTGCAGTCAGGAAGGTGGTCGCGAAGAAAGCCGTGGTCAAGAAGCCGGCAGTGAAAAAGCCGGCGGTCAAGAAGCCGGCGGTCAAGAAGCCGGTAGCAAAGAAGCCCGTGGCAAAGAAGGTCGCGGCGAAGAAGCCGGCGCCGAAGAAGGTCGCCGTCGGGAACAGCAAGATCAAGAGCGGTAAGCCGGCAGCGAAGCCCCAGGCCAAGCCGGCCCCCAGCAAGAAAGTGGTCAAGTCGGCCAAGCCGGTGGCGAAACAGGCCGTCAAACCGGTGACAAAACCGAGCAGCAAACCGAGCAAGCCGGCGAAACCGGCGAAGCCGGCCAAGGTCTCCACCAAGCCAGTTGCCAAGCCGGCACCGGCACCGGTAGTCAAAAGCGTATCCCCGTCACCCGCCAGCAGGCTCTTCAAGGGCAAGGTAGCGAGTGCAACCGCCATGGTGACACCGCAGGCAGCTCCGGCCGCTGCGCGTCATGCTCCCCCTCACGCAAATCAGAAAAATTCGTCGTCCTCAATGAATAAACTCGCTACAAAAAAACTCGATAACGGTGTCACCCGTGAAGACGGGCGCTACGCATTGCCTTCCACCAGCACGATCACGTTGCCCAAGGGATATCGCCCCTCGAACGACGAGGAGTACATGAATCCGCAGCACCTGGCCTACTTCCGCAACAAGCTGCGCGATTGGCGCGACCAGTTGGTGGAAGAGTCGCGCCAGACCATGGACAACCTGCGCGATGAAGTGCGCGACGTCGGCGACGAAGCCGAGCGCGCCACGCGTGAAACCGAAAACTCGCTGGAACTGCGTACCCGCGATCGTTACCGCAAGCTGATCTCCAAGATCGACAAGGCCCTGCGCCGGATCGAGGAAGGCAGTTACGGTTTCTGCGAGGAGACCGATGAGGAGATCGGCATCGACCGGCTGGATGCGCGCCCGATCGCGACGCTGTCGCTGGATGCGCAGGAACGTCGTGAGCATCTGCAGAAGCAGATGGGCGACTGATTTCGGCCGTTGGCCAGTGCCAGTCGACGAAACCCCGCCGCGTGCGGGGTTTCGTCTTTTCGGAGTCGCGGGCCGTGCACGCGAGGCGGGCGGCAAGAGCCCCGGTTAGGGCGGTGCGGGTTCCCGGGGCGCCGCCTCGTTACGCCTGCCGCCCTGCCTTCGTCGCGGTGTCTTCCAGGGCCCGTGCCGCGTAACCCTTCAACTTCGCCAGCATGGCGGCCAAGCCGTTGGACCGGGTCGGCGACAGGTGCTTGGCCAGGCCGATCGTGGCGATGAAGCGCGGCTCGGTGGCGACGATTTCCCGTGCGGAACGATCCGAATACACCCGCAGCACGAGGGCGATCAGGCCGGAGACGATGGCCGAGTCGCTGATCGCCTCGAAATGCATTTTTTCCGCATCGCCGGTAGGGACCAGCCAGACCATCGACTGGCAGCCGTGCACGCGATATGCCTCGGTCTTGCCTGCTTCGGGAAACGGCGGCAGCTGCTTGCCGAGATCGATCAGGTACTGGTAGCGCTCGGTCCAGTCGCCGAAAAAGGCGAATTCCTCGGCGATATCCTGCTGCGCCTGCTCGATGCTGGTTGTGACGGGTGTGTTCATGCCGGCCATTATCGCCCGAGCGGACCGATTTAACGAACGCGCACGAACGCCGCTCAGCTTTGCAGCACGCTCCAGCGCGTGCCCTGGGCACCATCCTCGATCGCGATACCCATGGCGGTGAGCTCGTCGCGGATCGCATCGGCGCGGGCAAAATCGCGGGCGGCGCGGGCGGCACGGCGTTGCTGCAGCAGATCTTCGATGCGTGCCTCGTCGACCGCGCTCTCGCCACGTTTGAACCAGGCCTCCGCATCCTGTTGCAGCAGGCCGAGCAGGGCGCCTCCCCCGAGCAGCGCGGCCTTCGCCTCGGCACTGCCCGACTGACGCGCGGCATCGGCCAGCACGGACAGCTCGGCCAGTGCCTGTGGCGTATTGAGATCGTCGCACAGGGCCTGCTCGACCCGCTCGGGAATCGGCAGATCGCCGGCCGGCAGTTCGACGTGGGCCAGGTCGCGCAGCACGCGATACCAGCCGTCCAGCGTGCTCACGGCTTGCTGGATGGCGCCGCCGGACCAGTCCAGCGGCTGCCGGTAGTGACCGCTCAGCAGGCGCAGGCGCAGCGCTTCGGGCGGGTGCGATTGCAGCAATTCGTGCACCAGCAGCACGTTGCCCAGCGACTTGGACATCTTGCGACCGTCGAAGGTCAGCATGCCGTTGTGCATCCACCAGCGCGCGAAGACCTTGCCGCCGTGGGCGCAGGTGGACTGGGCGACCTCGTTTTCGTGGTGCGGAAACAGCAGGTCGATGCCGCCAGCATGGATATCGATGGTCTCGCCCAGATGCGCCGCGCTCATCGCCGAGCATTCGATGTGCCAGCCGGGGCGGCCGAGGCCCCACGGGCTGTCCCAGCCCGGCAGCTCGGGTGTCGAGGGCTTCCACAACACGAAGTCGGCCGGATTTTTCTTGTACGGTGCCACTTCGACCCGCGCGCCGGCGATCAGCTCCTCGGTATCGCGACCGGACAGGTTGCCGTACGGCGCATACGAACTGACGTCGAACAGCACGTGCCCTTCGGCCGCGTAGGCATGGCCACCGGCAATCAGCTGCTCGATCATCACGATGATCGGCTGGATATGCGCGGTTGCATGCGGCTCGAGATCGGGGGGGGCGATGCCGAGACCAGCCATGTCCTCGCGATAGGCCTGGGTGAATTTCCCCGTGATCGTGCCGATCTCCACGCCCTGTGCCTGGGCGGCGGCGTTGATCTTGTCGTCAACGTCGGTGATGTTGCGGGCATAGACCACTCGCGGGTAATGCCGGCGCAGCAGCCGGGCCAGCACGTCGAACACCACCGGGCCGCGGGCGTTGCCGATGTGCACGTAGTTGTAGACGGTCGGGCCGCACAGATACATGGTCACCCGGTCGGGATCGAGCGGGCTGAACGGTTCGGTGCGTCGGGTCAGGCTGTTGTAGAGCGATATCGGCATCGGTGAAAAATCCGCGGCGTGGGGCCGCGCACCGGCAGGGCGTGACCAGCCACGCATCTTAACAAGGTGTGAGCGGGATGGTGGGAAAGCGGCGCCTGCCTTGATCCTAAAGGATGTATTCAGCGTGAATTTGTTCCAATGCAGTCAGCCCGCGCACAAGCGCATCGAAGTTCGCAATGGGAGCTCGCAATGACCAAGATATGGTTCTCTGCACTGGTAATGGCCTTGATGGCCACCGGTGTGGTCCACGCACAGGACGCGCGCTATCCCGGCAATGGCGATGACAATGCCCATTACGGCTGGGCCGATGTGCTGCGTGCGGATCCCGTGCAGGGCGTCACCCGCACCAATGTGCCGCAGCAGCAGTGCTACGACCAGCAGGTGGTGCAGCGTGATCGCGGCAACAGCGCCGCCGGGACCGTGCTGGGTGCGGTGATCGGCGGCGTGCTCGGCCACACCGTGGGCAAGGGCGACGGCCGCACGGCTGCCACCGTGGTCGGTGCCGTGGCCGGCGGTGCGGTCGGCAACCGGGTATCGGACCATGGCGGCGATTACGCGACCACGCAGACCCGTTGCCGTGAGGTCGATACGGTCAGCGAGCAGCGCCGGATCATCGGCTATGACGTCGAGTACCGTTATCGCGGCGAGGTTTACATGTCCCGGCTCAGCTACGACCCGGGCGAGCGCCTGCGCGTTCGCGTGCGGGTCGACCCGGCCGATTGAGTCGCCGTGTGCCATCCGACGCCGCCGCCCCGGGGCGGCGGCGTTGTTTTCAGGCTTCGAATTTTTTGTTGCATGGCAGCGGAATTATCGCCATCATGCGAGCCAACTACCTGGAATCTGCATGTCCGCAGCCGTCTATACCGCCACCGTACTCACCAGCGCCCGCGCGGCTGCTGGCATGACGTCGCGTGCGCGCCGACCGTTGTATCGATACTCGGCCGGGTAGGCTGTCGCACGCGTTTCATGTGTATCGACGATAAAACCCGGCCTGCGTGCCGGGTTTTTTGTGTTCTGGATCGGGATAAATCATGACCATCAGGCATTTCATCACTACGCAGGACTGCAGTCGCGCCGAGATCGACGCGTTGCTGGCACAGGCTGCCGAATTCAAGCGCTCGCCGCGCGGGGCCCAGCTTGCCGGCCGGTCGATCGCCCTGCTGTTCTTCAATCCCTCGATGCGCACGCGGACCAGCTTCGAGCTGGGCGCCTTCCAGCTCGGCGGGCACGCGATCGTGCTGGCGCCCGGCAAGGATGCATGGCCGATCGAATTCGAGGTCGGCAGCGTGATGGACGGTGATACCGAAGAGCACATCGCCGAGGTGGCGCGGGTGCTCAGCCGCTATGTCGACCTGATCGCCGTGCGCGCCTTTCCGAAGTTCCAGGACTGGGCGGTGGATCGCCAGGACACGGTGATCAAGGCGTTCGCCCGATACGCCACGGTGCCGGTGATCAACATGGAGACGATCACCCATCCCTGTCAGGAGCTGGCCCATGCGCTGGCCCTGAAGGAGCACCTGGGCGACCTGCAGAACCGCAAGTACGTGCTGACCTGGACCTACCATCCGAAACCGCTCAACACCGCCGTGGCCAATTCGGCGCTGCTGATCGCGACCCGGATGGGCATGGACGTGACCCTGCTGTGCCCGACGCCCGACTACGTGCTGGACGAGCGCTACATGGCGTTCGGTCGCCAGAATGCCGAGGAGAACGGTGGTTCGCTGAAGGTCAGCCATGACATCGAGGAGGCCTATGCCGGCGCGGACGTCATCTACGCGAAGAGCTGGGGCGCCTTGCCGTTCTTCGGCCGCTGGGAACAGGAGAAGCCGATCCGCGAGGCCAGCAAGCACTTCATCGTCGACGAGGCGAAGATGGCGTTGACCAACAACGGCCTGTTCAGCCACTGCCTGCCGCTGCGCCGGAACATCAAGGCCACGGATGCGGTGATGGACTCCCCTGCCTGCATCGCCATCGACGAGGCGGAGAACCGCCTGCATGTGCAGAAGGCGGTGATGGCTTCCCTGCTCGGCGCCGGAGTCTGAAATGTACCTGCCGGGCTCTTTTCGCGAGACACGCAGCGAGGCGCTGCACGGGCTGATCCATGCGTACCCCTTCGCCACACTGGTCGTCCACACGGTGGACGGACTGAGTGCCAACCACCTGCCGTTCGAGCGGGTGGGCGAGGTGCTGCGCGGCCATGTGGCCCGCGGCAACGAACTGGCGCGGATGGATGGCGCCGAGGTACTGCTGATCTTCCGCGGCCCGGACGGCTACGTCAGCCCGAACTGGTACCCGAGCAAGCACGAGACCGGGCGCGAGGTGCCGACCTGGAATTACGCGGTGGTGCACGTGCATGGGCGGCTGAAGGTGATCGACGATGCCGCCTGGTTGCGCCGCCTGCTCGAGACGCTGACCGATCGCCATGAGGCGGCTCAGGCGCCGGCATGGAAAGTCAGCGATGCGCCGGAAGACCATATCGAAAAGTCGCTGCGGGCGATCGTCGGCCTCGAGGTCGCGGTCGAGCGCATCGAGGGCAAGTTCAAGCTCAGCCAGAACCATCCCGCACGCAATCGCGCGGGCGTCATCGACGGCCTGCGCGCGCGGGACGGCGACGGCGACACGGAGCTGGCTGCACTGATGGCACAGCAGGAGGATTCCGCGCCGTGACCCACCAGCATCGTTATCGCGTCGACGTGGAGTGGACCGGCAATCTCGGCAGCGGCACCGACGGCTATCGCAATTACAGCCGGGATCACGAGATCCGCATCGCGGGCAAGCCGACCCTGGCCGGCTCGTCCGATCCCACCTTCCGCGGCGACGCCGCCAGGCACAACCCCGAGGACATGCTGGTGGCCGCGCTGTCGACCTGTCACATGTTGTCCTACCTGCACATGGCGACCGTGGCCGGCGTGGTGGTGACGGGCTACAGCGACGCCGCCGAAGGCCGCATGGCGACCGAGGGCAACAGCGGGCGCTTCGTCGAGGTGGTGCTGCGTCCCACCGTGACGATCAGCGCCGCCAGCGACCCGGCGAAGGCCGAGGCGGCCCACGCGGATGCGCACCATGCCTGCTTCATCGCCAACTCCGTCAATTTTCCGGTGCGCTGCGAACCGCGCATCGTCGTCGCTTCCGTCTGACCGACTTCTTCAGGATCTGCAAACCATGAGCAAAGACATCGTCCTCGCCTTTTCCGGTGGCCTCGACACCAGCTTCTGCGTGCCTTACCTGCAGGAGCGCGGCTGGGCCGTGCACACGGTGTTCGCCGATACCGGTGGCGTCGATGCCGAGGAGCGTGCCTTCATCGAGCAGCGTGCGGCGGAGCTGGGCGTCGCCTCGCACGTTACCGTCGATGGCGGTCCGGCGATCTGGGCCGGTTTCGTCAAGCCGTTCGTGTGGGCCGGCGAGGGGTACCAGGGGCAATACCCGCTGCTGGTGTCGGATCGCTACCTGATCGTCGAAGCCGCGCTCAGGCGCGCCGCCGAACTGGGTACCCGGGTGATCGCGCACGGCTGCACCGGCATGGGCAACGACCAGGTGCGCTTCGACCTGGCGGTGAAGGCGCTGGGTGACTACGAGATCGTGGCGCCGATCCGCGAGATCCAGAAGGAGCATACGCAGACCCGCGCCTACGAGCAGGCCTATCTGGAAGAGCGCGGCTTCGGTGTGCGCGCCAGGCAGCAGGCCTACACCATCAACGAGAACCTGCTCGGGCTGACCATGTCCGGCGGCGAGATCGATCGCTGGCAGGCGCCGGGCGAGGGCGCGGTGGGCTGGTGCAAGCCGCGCGCCGAATGGCCGTCCGAAACGCTGCGGGTGAAGATCGGCTTCGTCAACGGCGAGGCGGTGACGCTGGACGGCGAGACGATCGCCGGGCACACCATGCTGGCCCGGCTCAACGGACTGTTCGCAGAGTACGGGGTCGGTCGCGGCCTCTACACCGGCGACACCACGATCGGCCTGAAGGGCCGCATCATCTTCGAGGCGCCGGGCCTGACCGCGCTGCTGGCGGCGCATCGGGCGCTGGAGGAGGCGGTGCTGAGCAAGCAGCAGAACCGCTTCAAGCCCGACGTGGCGCGCAAGTGGGTGGAGCTGGTCTACGAGGGTTTCTTCCACGATCCGCTGAAGACCGACCTGGAAGCGTTCCTGGCGTCGAGCCAGTCCACCGTCAACGGCACGGTGACGCTGGAGACGAACGGTGGCAGCGTCGGGGCGGTTGCGGTCGAGTCGAAGCACATCCTCAATGCCAAGGGGGCTACCTACGCGCAGTCGGCCGACTGGGGCGTGGCTGAGGCCGAGGGCTTCATCAAGCTGTTCGGCATGAGCAGCACGCTGTGGGCGGAGGTCAACCGCGGATGAGTGCCTTGCTCGACGCCACGCTGGAGCACCTGCGGGCGCTGGTCGCGTTCGACACGCGCAACCCGCCGCGGGCGATCGGCACCGGCGGGCTGTTCGATTACGTGCGTGCGCAACTGCCCGGCTTCGATGTCCGCGTCACCGACTACGGTGCTGGCGCGGTGACCCTGCACGCGGTGCGCGGGGAGCCGAAGTACCTGTTCAACGTGCACATGGACACGGTGCCCGATTCGCCGCACTGGAGCGCCGATCCGCATGTGCTGCGGGTGACCGGCGACCGTGCGATCGGCCTCGGCGCCTGCGACATCAAGGGGGCGGCGGCCGCCTTGCTGGCGGTGGCGCGGGCCACCGACGGCGACATGGCGCTGCTGCTGTCCACCGACGAGGAGGCGAACGACGCGCGTTGCATCGCCGGTTTCCTGGCTCGTCCGTACGACTACGAGGCGGTGATCGTGGCCGAGCCGACCCGCGGCGAGGCGGTGCTGGCGCATCGCGGCATCCAGTCGGTGCTGATGCGTTTTGCCGGACACGCCGGGCATGCTTCCGGCGAACAGAAGCCCAGCGACAGCGCGCTGCACCAGGCCGTTCGCTGGGGTGACGCGGCGCTGGATTTCGTGGCGGCGCAGTCGCATCAGCGCTTCGGCGGGCTCACCGGACTGCGCTTCAACATCGGTCGCATCGAGGGCGGCATCAAGGCGAACATGATCGCGCCGAGCGCCGAGCTGCGCTTCGGTTGCCGGCCGCTGCCGTCGATGGACCCGGAGCTGTTGCTGGAGAACTTCCGCACGCTGGTCGAGCCGTTGCCGGTGGAGTTCTCCGAAACTTTCCGCGGCGCCTCGCTGCCGGCCGGCGACATCGCCAATGCCGAGGCGAACCGGTTGGCCGCGCGTGACCTGGCCGACGAACTGGACATCCCGATCGGCAACGCGGTGGACTTCTGGACCGAGGCGGCGCTGTTCTCCGCCGCCGGCTATACGGCCTTCGTCTACGGCCCCGGCGACATCGCCCAGGCGCACGCCGCCGACGAGTGGGTGTTGCTCGACCAATTGCAGAATTACGCAGAAACCATCTACCGGATCGTCAATCGTGCAAGCGCATAAGAATACCCGTCAGACCATCGTGCGCCTGCTCTCGAGCATGGGCAGCGCCAAGGAAATCCAGCAGTACCTCAAGCGCTTCTCGCAGCTCGACGCCAAGCGCTTCGCCGTGGTCAAGGTCGGCGGCGCGGTGCTGCGCGACGAGCTGTCGGACCTCACCTCGTCGCTGACTTTCCTGCAGCAGGTCGGGCTCACCCCGATCGTGCTGCACGGCGCCGGTCCGCAGCTGGACGAGGAGCTGGCCGCCGCGGGGATCGAGAAGCAGACCGTCAACGGCCTGCGGGTGACCTCGCCGCGCGCGCTGGCGATCGTGCGCAAGGTGTTCCAGGAGCAGAACCTGCGCCTGGTCGAGGCGCTGCAATCGATGGATACCCGCGCCACCTCGGTGCCGTCGGGCGTGTTCACCTCCGAGTACCTGGATCGCGACGTCTACGGCCTGGTCGGCAAGGTCAGCAGCATCAACCTGGCGCCGATCGATGCCAGCCTGCGCGCCGGCTCGATCCCGGTGATCGCCAGTCTCGGTGAAACGGAGGAGGGGCAGATTCTCAACATCAATGCCGATTTCGCCGCCAACGAACTGGTGCGGGTGCTGCAGCCGTACAAGATCGTGTTCCTCACCGGCACCGGTGGCCTGCTCGACGACAAGGGCGAGGTGATCGACTCGATCAACCTCAGCACCGAGTTCGAGCACCTGATGGCGCAGCCGTGGCTCAACGGCGGCATGCGCCTGAAGATCGAGCAGATCGCCGAGCTGCTGGCCGACCTGCCGCTGACCTCGTCGGTGTCGATCACGCGGCCGGCGGAGCTGGCCAAGGAGCTGTTCACCCACAAGGGCTCGGGCACCCTGGTGCGGCGCGGCGAGAAGGTGTTCACCTTCGACTCGTGGGACGGCATCGACCGGGAGCGCATGCGCGAGCTGATCCAGTCCAGCTTCGGCCGCACCCTGGTGGCGGACTATTTCGAGCGCACCCGGCCGCACCGCATCTATGTCAGCGAGAACTACCGCGCCGCGATGATCCTGGTCGAGGCCGAAGGCCTGATCTACCTGGACAAGTTCGCCGTGCTCGACGACGCGCAGGGCGAGGGCCTGGGTCGCGCCGTGTGGCAACTGATGCGCGAGCAGAATCCGCAGCTGTTCTGGCGCTCGCGCCATGGCAACACGGTCAACCCGTTCTATTACGCCGAATCCGACGGCTGCCTGAAGCAGCCGCGCTGGAAGGTGTTCTGGTACGGACTGGACAGCTTCGACACGATCGCCCGCTGCGTGGCGCACTGCGCCGTGCGTGAACCCACCCTGCAGGACTGAAGCTCATGAACGTGAACAGGAAACGCGTGGGGATCGTCGGCGCGCGCGGTCATGCCGGCGCCGAGCTGATCAAGCTGGTGGCGGCACACCCGGCACTGGAGCTGGCGTTCGTCTCCTCGCGCGAACTGGATGGACAGCGCGTGGATGCGCAGGTCGCCGAGTACGTTGGCGAGCTGCGCTACAGCGCGCCGGCGCACGAGGCGCTGCCGCAGCTGGGTGCCGACGTGGTGGTGCTGGCCCTGCCCAACGGCAAGGCGGCGCCCTGCGTGGAGGCTTTCGATCGGGCCGGCGTCGATCCGCTGATCGTCGACCTGTCGGCCGACTACCGCTTCGACGAGCGCTGGTACTACGGACTGCCCGAGCTGACCCGCGGGCGCTGGCGCGGCCAGCGACGCATCAGCAACCCCGGCTGCTATGCCACCGCGATGCAGCTGTCGATCGCCCCGCTGAAGGATGTGCTGGCCGCGCCGCCGGTGTGCTTCGGCGTATCCGGTTATTCCGGTGCCGGCACCACGCCGTCGGACAAGAACGATCCGGACAAGCTGCGCGACAACCTGATGCCGTATGCGCTGACCGGCCACCTGCACGAGAAGGAGGCCAGCCGCCATCTCGGCGTGCCGGTGGAATTCATGCCGCATGTGGCGCCGCACTTCCGCGGCCTCACGGTGACCACCAACCTGTACCTGGCGCACAAGATGACGCGTGAGGAAGTGATGGCGCGCTTCCGCGGCGCCTATGGCGACGAGCCGCTGGTCAGGGTGGTCGACGACGCACCCTGGGTCAGCCGCATCGCGCACCGGCACCACGTCGAGATCGGCGGCTTCCCGGTTTCCGTCGACGGCAAGCGGGTCGTGATCGTGGCGACCCTGGACAACCTGCTCAAGGGCGCCGCCACCCAGGTGATGCAGAACATCAACCGGGCGATCGGCGTCGACGAAACCACCGCCATTCCGCTGGAGCGAGGAGTGAGCGACAAGGGGTGAGAAATGAGAGGACGGCCGGCAAGCGCCGCGTTCTCTCGACTCCCACTCCTCTCCACTCACTTCTCCAAGCCGTACCACGATTGCGAAGGACCCTCCCCATGACCCAGCCGCTGTGGCAGAAATCCGACATCAAGATCGACGCGAAGATCATGCAGTTCCTCGCCGGCGACGACGTGCTGCTTGACCGCGAATTCTTCCTGCACGACATCGCCGCCAGCCAGGCGCACGTCGAGGGACTGGCGAACATCGGCGTGGTCGGTGCCGACGAGGCGATCGCGCTGAAGCGGGAGCTGGACGCGCTGGCCGAGGATTTCCGCAGCGGCGCGTTCGTGCTCGACGATCGCTACGAGGACGGCCATTCCGCCATCGAGGCCCGGCTCACCGAGCGACTCGGCGATGCCGGTCGCCGGGTGCACACCGGGCGCAGCCGCAACGACCAGATCCTGGTCGCCACGCGGCTGTGGCTGAAGGAGCAGCTAGCCACGCTGCAGACGCATTGCCGTGCGATCGCCGAAGTCTGCCTGGCGCGCGCGGCGCAACCGGCGCTGCCGTTGCCCGGCTACACCCACCTGCAGCGCGCGGTGGTGTCGTCCACCGGGATGTGGTTTGCCGGTTTCGCCGAGGGCTTCATCGACAACGCGCTGCGTGCGCGGCAGACGTGCGCATGGATCGATGCCAACCCGCTCGGCACCGCGGCCGGCTACGGCGTCAACCTCAAGCTCGATCGCGAACACACCACCCGCACGCTGGGCTTCGCCCGGATGCAGATCTCGCCGATCTATGCGCAGCTGTCGCGCGGCAAGTTCGAGATGGCGGTGCTCGAGGCGATCGCCAGTGCCTTGCTCGATCTGCGCCGGCTGGCGTGGGATTTGTCGCTGTTCACCACCGCCGAATTCAACTTCGTGCAGCTGCCGTCCGAGTACACCACCGGCAGCTCGATCATGCCGAACAAGCGCAATCCCGACGTGATCGAGCTGTTGCGCGCCAGCTACGCCAGCGTGGCGGCCGCGCGCACCGAGATCGAGCAGCTGCTGTCGCTGCCCTCGGGCTACCAGCGCGACCTGCAGTTCTCCAAGGGTTCGCTGTTCCACGGCTGCCGCCATGGCCTCGGCGCGCTGGCGCTGGTGCCCGACCTGCTGGCGCGGATGCAGTGGAACGCGCCGGCGATGCGCGCGGCGATCGAGCCGGCCATGTACGCCACCGACGTGGCGATCGAGCAGGCCGCCGCCGGCGTGCCGTTCCGCGATGCCTATCGTGCCGCGGCCGAAACGGCAGGCTCGGCGGGCGAAGGGCGCACGCCGGAAGACAGCCTCGCCGCGCGCACGTCGCCCGGTGCCGGCAATGACCTGCGGCTGGACGAATTGCGCAGCCGCCTCGAGCAACTGGACGTCTGACCGGAGCGACACATGGGCGCCAATGACCACATCGCCGCGCAGCCGCTGCCAGCATGGCGACGCGCCGTGCTCAAGGTCGGCAGCAACCTGCTGGCGGCCGATGGCGGTGGCCTGACCCCACGTTTTGCCGAGGCGCTGGCCGCCTTCGTCGCGGCCAGCCACGCCGACGGGCGGCAGGTGGTGCTGGTGTCCTCCGGTGCGGTCGCCGCGGGCCGGGCGCTGTTGCATGCACGTGCGACGGTGGGTCGCGATCTCGCGGCGCGGCAGGCACTGGCGGCGCTGGGCCAGGCGCCGATGATCGCGTTGTGGCAGTCGCTGTCGTCGCGGCCGGTGGCGCAGGTGCTGCTGACCCATGACGACCTGCGCAACCGCCGCCGTTACCTCAATGCGCGCGCCACCCTGCACGGGTTGCTGGCGCTGGACGTGCTGCCGGTGGTCAACGAAAACGATACCGTGGCAGTGGACGAGCTGAAGCTGGGCGACAACGACAACCTGGCGGCGATCGTTGCCGCGCTGATCGACGCCGACCTGTTGCTGATCGCTTCCGACGTGGCTGCGCTTTACGCCGCCGATCCGCGCCGCGATCCGGCAGCGGCACCGATCGCCCGGGTCGAGGCGATCTCGCCGGCGGTGATGGCGATGGCCGGCGGCAGCGGCAGCACGGTCGGCACCGGCGGCATGCGCACCAAGCTGGAAGCGGCGGAAAAGGCCGGTGCGGCGGGCATTCCCACTGTGCTGTTCGATGGCCGTGACGCGGCCACGGTGCAGGCGCTGGGGCGGGGGAGCCTGCACGGCACCCTGGTCTGCGCGCCCGGCACGCGCATGCAGGCGCGCAAATACTGGTTGCGCCACGCACCGCCCGCGGGCGGAAGGATCCGCATCGATCACGGTGCGGCACGTGCGCTCGGGGGAGGACGCGCCTCGCTGCTTCCGGGCGGCATCCTCGGTGCCGAGGGCGAGTTCCAGCGTGGCGACCTGGTGGAGATCGTGGATGATGCCGACCGCGCCGTGGCGCGCGGCCTCAGCCAGTATGCCGTGGCCGAAGTGCGTCGACTGGTCGGGCGCCACAGTCGCGAGATCGAAACGGTGCTCGGCTACAGTCACGGTGCCGAAGTCGTGCATCGCGATGACCTGGCGACGGTGCTCGGGCCTCCCGCTCCAGCCTCCCCGTGAGCGGGATGAAGCGGTTTTCCATGGTTCGTTTGTTCGCATCGTGTTCCGCGCTGGCTTGTATTTCGATAGCGGCGCCCCCATCTTTCGAAGGATAAGCCACCCGCGTTGACCACGTCAGAGGACGATGACCCAGCTCAGAAAGTTTCGCCAGCAAACCGTGCCGCCATGGCGGCGTGCCGTCCTGAAAGTCGGAAGCAGCCTGCTTGCCGCCGACAGCGGCGGACTCAGTACCCGTTTCGCGCTGGGCCTCGCGCAGTTCATCTCGTCCTGTCATGCCTCCGGCCGCGAGATCGTGCTGGTCTCCTCCGGCGCGGTCGCCGCCGGACGGATGCTGTTGCAGGACCACTCCCCGGAAGACACCAGCAATGCCGCGCGCCAGGCGATGGCCGCGCTGGGGCAGACACAGACGGTGGCCTTGTGGCAGCGCCTGTTCGACCGCCCGCTGGCGCAGGTGCTGCTGACCCATGACGACCTGCGCGACCGTCGGCGTTATCTCAATGCACGCGCCACCCTGACCGAGTTGCTGCGTTACAACGTGTTGCCGGTGGTGAACGAGAACGACACCGTGGCGGTGGACGAGCTGACCCTGGGTGACAACGACAACCTGGCCGCGATCGTGGCCGCGCTGATCGACGCCGACATGCTGCTGATCGCCACCGACATCGACGGCCTGTACACCGCCGATCCGCGCAGCAATCCCGATGCCGAACCGATCGACGAAGTGCACGAACTCACCGCCGAGATCATGACCATGGCCGGCGCCGCCGGCAGCAGCGTGGGCACCGGCGGCATGCGCACCAAGCTGGAGGCGGCGGAGAAAGCCGCGGCGGCGGGTATCCAGACGATCCTGTTCAACGGTCGCGATGGCGAGGTGGTCAGCCTGCTGGCGCGCGACCTGTTGCACGGCACCTTGCTGCGCACCACCGCCACCCGCATGCAGGCGCGCAAGTACTGGCTGCTGCACGTGCCGGCCGTGCCCGGATGCATCCACGTGGATGCCGGCGCGGTGCGGGCGATCAGCGACGAGGGTGCCTCGCTGCTGCCCAAGGGCATCATCGACGCGGTGGGCGATTTCCAGCGTGGCGACATGGTCGAGATCGTGGGCGACAGTTGCTCGGGCGAACCCTACGTGGTCGCCCGCGGCATCACCCAGTACGGCGCGGCCGAGATGAACCAGATCGCGGGCAGCCATACCCGCGACATCAAGGAGCGGCTCGGCTACAGCTACGGCGAAAACGTCGTGCACCGCGATGACCTCGTCATCACCACCGACTTTGGAGTGAACCCATGAACGCATCCGTGCGCGATTCCGCGCTGCTGTGCCAGCAGGCGGCCATCCAGATCGCCGAGCTGTCCACCGACAGCAAGAACGCCTTGCTGCGCTCGATGGCCGATGCGCTGCAGGCGCAGTCGGCGACGATACTGGCGGCCAATGCCGAAGACATGAGCGCGGCGCGCGTAAAGGGCATCAGCGAGGCCATGCTCGATCGCCTGGCGCTGGACGACAGCCGGGTCGGCGGCATCGCCGAGGCCTTGCGCCAGGTCGCGGCACTGCCCGACCCGGTCGGCCAGGTGACCCGCAGCGAGCGCTCGGACAAGGGTTTCAGCATCGAGCGCGTGCGCGTGCCGCTGGGCGTGATCGCGATGATCTACGAGGCTCGCCCCAACGTCACCGCCGATGCTGCCGCACTGTGCATCAAGGCCGGCAACGGCGTGATCCTGCGCGGCGGCTCGGAGGCGGTGCGCTCGAACCAGGCGATCGCCGCCTGCCTGCGCGGCGCGCTGCGCGATGCCGGCCTGTCCGAGCATGCACTGATGCTGCTGGACGACCTCAGCCGCGAGGCGATGCTGGAACTGATGCAGCTGTCCGACATCGTCGACCTGATCATTCCGCGCGGCGGCGAAGGCCTGATCCGCTTCGTCACCGAGAACGCCCGCGTGCCGGTGATCAAGCACTACAAGGGAGTGTGCCATCTTTACGTGGACGCCCGCGCCGATCTGGACAAGGCGCTCGATATCCTGGTCGACGGCAAGGTCTCGCGGCCGTCCGCCTGCAACTCGCTGGAAACCGTGCTGGTCCACGCCGACGTGGCCGCCGGATTCCTGCCGCGCGCGGTCCGCGCATTGCGCGAACGCGGCGTGGAACTGGTGGGCGACAGCCGCGCCCGCGAACTGTGTCCGGACATGGCGCCGGCCACCGACGAGGATTTCGCCGCCGAATTCCTCAGCCTCAAGCTGGCGGTGGGCATCGTCGACAGCGAGGATGCCGCGATCGCGCACATCCGCCGTTTTGGCTCCGACCACACCGAAGTCATCGTCACCGAGGACAAGGTCGCGGCCGACCGCTTCATCCACGCGCTGCGTTCGGCCGTGGTGATGGTCAACACTTCCTCGCGTTTCAGCGACGGTGGCGAACTGGGCCTGGGCGCCGAGATCGGCATCTCCACCACGCGCCTGCATTCCTACGGTCCGATGGGCGCCGAAGCGCTGACCATCGAACGCTTCGTGCTGCGCGGGGACGGGCAGGTGAGGCACGCCGAAAGCCGGGTGTGACGTTGTCGGGCTTCCTGACAGCAGGTGCCTGAAGGCGCACTCTGGCCATACGTCCTGACTTCCTGGTTCGTCACTCCCGCGACTCTCGACAGCTGAAGGGCTGGTCAAACTGGGGCCGGCGTCTTGGGCGGTTCCGTGGTTTTCGGTGCATTGCAGAGCCAGACAGCAAGAGCGTTTCGACCCGCTTCGCGGCCCGGGGTAATTCCCTTTTGCTTGTCCACATGCGCGTGGGAGCGTGTGTGGACAGCGAAGCTGGCCCGAAGAGTGGAGGGCAGGATGCCCGGAGTAAAAGAGAAGTACCCGGGAGAAACCGACACCCTCGTCTGGCGCTTGCCGGGTAGAGCACGCACCATCCTGGCCCGCCACCCTGCGCGATGACCAGGGTCGAAGAGCCAAGAGAGTTATCCCGCTTCGAGCGGGATCTTCGAAAGTTGCGACTGTCTCAATTCGGCGGCGGCAATGGCCTGTCGGCTGCCGCAAATACGCACTGAAAAGCGGTCACTCCGCTAGCGCGGCGCACTTCAAGCGGTAGCACGTACAGAGCGCCCAAGGCAGAGACTCAACAGGCACGTCGGTGGAGCTCTGTAACAGGACAATAGGTTGCGACCATCAGTCAACTTCGACAGGTCTTGGTTTGCTCGTGCCCATTACCGTGAGCCACAAGCAAATCCCAATTTCCCCCAGCGCCGCTGGCAGCGTGACAACACCCGGTACAGAGTAGTGAGGGATGAGCATCCGGACGAAGAAGTCGATCAGGTAGCTGAAGCAACCCAACATCAATAACACGCCGAGGAATTTGGGAAGAAAGCCTGACTTGAATACGAGATAGCCGAAGGGAAGTAGCCACAGTCCCCAGAAAAGTTCAGACACGAAGACCAGATTTTCGTAAGCGCCCATCAGCAGCATGACGCGCGCGCGCAATTCGTCGGGTGTGAACAGCTTTTGGTAATGGGCTCCCTCCAGCAGCGACAGGACATCAAGCTGGTTCGCGAGAGCAACAAAGTAGATGGGTACCTGGACCACGGCAAGCGCCACCATTAGCACAGCAGCATCCTTGTTCACCGGGCCGAGCAATTTGTAGAGCGCCAAGGGCAGAATCAAGAAGGCGACGTAACCTAGAGCACCTATGGCGATGCCAAAGCGAAATAGCGACTCAAATGTCGCGATGTTGGCGACCGCCAGCGTTGCGTCGCCGTGTGCGCCGATACGTGACGGAACGTACATGAGGCTGAATATGCCGGTCACTACGGTGAACAAGTACAACAATCCAGCCACTCTCGCCGTCTTGCTGCTCGTATTCATGTTCCAGGGCTCCCCAAGTGCTGAAGAACAGAAAATATGATCGTGTTGGCTATGCCGGGATTGAGTGACGGGCCCAGCGCTTGGCCTGGTTGCCAAGCTCGACGTAACCGCCAAGCGGATATCGAATGTTCCATTTTCCTATCTGACGTTACGCGTGCCAGAAGTATCAACATGCCATTGGTCATCGCCGCACGACAAAAACGGGGTCACCAAAAACGGGGTCAGGTTCAGTTACTCACCAAAAACGGGGTCAGGTTCAGTTACTGAAATATCCGCTTCGGGTCGACCTCTGACCCTCGTCAGCTTGCCCGGCTGTCATTGAGCCCGCAAGGACAACATGCATTCAGTCGCCGCCGTTGGGAGTCATGAAAGCGATCTGCAGGCGAGCCGCAGGTTGTGACTTCTTCCAGGTCAATTCCGGGCCATTCACCTGCTCGTCGCCACTCATGCGGTGAAGTAAGCGGGAGGTGTGTAAGCGGACGCCCTTCTATTTTGTAGGCGAATGCTTACTCACTCGGATAAACTGTCATTTCCCACTCACTGCCAAAGAGCGCAATCATGTCCATTAGTCTTGAAACGCTGTCCCCCGCCGAACTGAAGGCTCTCATCGCAAATGCTCAATCGCAGATGCAGGCCGCGCATGCCAATCACGTCCAGGCGGTGCGGGAAAAAATCGAGCGCTTGCTGAAAAGCAGTGGTCTGACCCTGGCCGACGTGTATCCGACCCGTGGTGGCAAGGGTGCCAAGGGGCCGAAGTCGGTAGTTGCCCCCAAGTATCGCAACCCCGAGAATGCGACCCAGACGTGGTCGGGTCGTGGCAAGCGCCCGCTGTGGTTCGTGCAGGCCCTGAAGAAGCGCGGTGTCACCGCCGAGAGCCTGCTGATCGAAGGCGCAGTCAAGGCGGCTGCTCCGGCGAAGGCCGTCAAGAAGGCCGTGAAGAAGGGTACCGCCAGGAAGGTGGCAAAGACCGCCGCCAAGAAAGCGGGCTGAGACCTGGGCGCACCACGTTCCGCGGCGCAGATGAAGGTCTGCGCCCGGAATGCGGGCCTCTTTCCCGGGGGCGGACAGCGTCTGAATCGAGATTCCGATAGCTGCTGGCCCTTGTCGGGCGACGCCATTTACTGGCTACAATTCCGTTCCTGCGCTGGATGACCGGCAGCCATGACCGCGAAAGGTTCCGTGGGGGCGACATTTGCAGCCCTGGCCGTGGAGCAGGCCGACAAGGCCGCGCGCGCGCTGGCGAGGCGACGGGACCGGCACCTCGCGGTGCACGCCGCGCGCAAGGCGATGCGAAGGTTGCGCAGTATTCTGTGTCTTTGCCGGGATGCGCTCGGACCGGATGTCGCGGGCATCGATCGCAAGTGCAAGCGCCTCGCCGCGGGTCTGTCGGATCTGCGTGACGCCCATGTCGTGGCGAGCACTGCCCGCGGGTTGGCGAAGAAACACGACGACGATCTCTGGCGCGAGGTGGCGACGCAACTGGAAGCTCGGCGCAGGAGACTGCTCGAGGACGTATTGTCCCGGGATCCGGACTTCGGCAAACGGCGCGCGCGACTCGGTGTGCTGGCGCAGGCGATCGCCGCGCTCCCCTGGGACAACCTCACCATGGACGATCTGCGCGAGGGGATCAGGCGCAGCAGGCATCGTGTCGCCAGGGCGCAACGTGCCAGCGAGCAGGTGTCGAGCCTCGCCCATCGTCATCGTTGGAGACGCCGTCTCCGTCGCCTGCGCATGCAGTTGCAGGCGATCCAGGCCGCGGGAGTGCCGGCACCGGTATTGAAGAAAATCCACGCCGGCAAGGGGCATGCTTCGATCCGGGCGTTGAGCAAGCTGTCGGACGAGCTGGGGCGACGTCAGGATCTGCGGATGCTCGGATCGAGCCTGAAAGTGCTGGACAAGTCCTTGCCGCTGGCGCTGTTGCGCAGCCGCATCCGAACCGAGATGCGTCGCGCATCGCATTGACGAGTGCACGCAGAGTCGCTACGCCATGCCACGTTGAATCGCCGTGGCGTCAGCCGGCCTGGCGCCATGCCCGCACCGCTTCGGCAAAGGCCAGGCAATCGGCGAAGCGGTTGTACAGCGGCGCGGGCGAGATGCGGATCACGTCCGGTTCGCGCCAGTCGCCGATGACGCCGTGTTCCATCAGGTACTCGAACAGGGAACGGCCGCGCGCGCGGCCACCGCTCACGCGGATGGACAGCTGCGCTCCGCGGCGGGCCGGGTCGGCCGGCGTGACCACTTCCAGCACGTCCGGCAGCTGGTGGTTCACCAGCCACTCCAGGTAGCCGGTGAGCTGCAGCGACTTCGCGCGCAGGCGATCGATGCCGGCGCGGCGGAAGATTTCCAGCGACACGCGCAACGGGGCCAGCGCCAGGATCGGCGGGTTGGACAGCTGCCAGCCATCGGCGCCCGCGGTGGGCACGAACTGCGGCCCCATCTGGAAACGGGTGACCTTGTCGTGGCCCCACCAGCCGGCGAAACGCGGCAGCGTGGCGGTGGCGTGGCGTTGATGCACGAACGCGCCACCGACCGCACCGGGGCCGCTGTTGAGGTACTTGTAGCTGCACCAGATCGCGAAGTCGGCGCCGCTGTCGTGCAGCTGCAGCGGCAGGTTGCCCACGGCATGGGCGAGGTCGAAGCCGACCACGCAGCCGTGCTGGTGAGCCAGTGTGGTGATCGCCTTGAGGTCGAAGGTCTGGCCGTTGCGGTATTGCACCCCGGGCAGCATGACCAGTGCGATGCGCGAGCCGTGTTCGGCCAGGGCGCGCTCGATCGCCTGCAGCGAGATCGTGCCGTTCGGTTCGTCGGCCTCCAGCTCGATCAGCGCGGTGGCCGGGTCGAAGCCGTGGAAACGGACCTGCGACTCCACCGCGTAGCGGTCGGTGGGAAACGCGCCGGCCTCGATCAGGATCGCCGGACGCTCGGCGGTGGGGCGGTAGAAGCTCACCATCATCAGGTGCAGGTTCACGCCCAGCGTGTTCATCGCCACCACTTCGCCGGGCTGCGCGCCGACGATGGCGGCGAGGTCGTCGCGCACGTACTCGTGGTAATCCATCCACGGCAGGCGGCCCTTGAAGTGGCCTTCCACCGCCAGTTCGCCCCAGTAGTCCAGTTCCGCGTTGACTGCGTCCCTCACGGCGCGCGGCTGCAGGCCGAGCGAATTGCCGCAGAAGTAGACGCTGTCGCGCCCCTCGTGCGGCGGGATCAGGAACTCGTCGCGGAACGCGCGCAGCGGGTCGGCGGCGTCCTGGGCGCGGGCCCAGTCGGCGGTGGCCTGGTAGTTGGGCATGGTGATTTCCTGCGGGGAATTATTTCAGGCTGGCGGCGATCGCTTCGCAGCCCTTGTCGAACTCGGCCGTCCATGCGGCGCCGGCCAGGCTCCGGCTGGGACGCACGCAGCGCAGCTGGATCGCGTGACCGTTCTTGAACCAGTAGTGTTCGGTGTAGCTGAATTCGGCGCCGTTTTCCTGTGCGGAATAGACATTGCTGTTCGGGCCGGGCGGCAGCTCCGACGCCTTGTAGCCGGGCAGGGTCAGCGCCTTGGCAGTGGCTTCGGCCATGTACTGGTGGAAGCTGCTGATGTCGGGCACCTGCTTCACCGTCACGGTGACGCGGGCCAGGCTGCTCTTGCCGGTGGGCGAGGGATCGGGCACCTGGAACACACGCGCTTCCGGGTCGCCCTGGGTTTCCATGATGCCGAGCCAGTTGTTCGGCGTGCTGAAGTTGACGCTGCCGTCGGCCATGCTGACTTCGGTGGCGTGGACGTGGCCGGCCAGCAGCAGGGCGGTGGCCAGGGCGAGGGCGATCATGGTCGTGCTGCGCAGGAAACTCATGCTGATTCCTTGGAGATGGGGTCGGGGACGAAGCGATGCCTGGGCAGGCCCAGCCATTCCAGCGCGGTGCCGTGAAACAGCCGCGCCCGCGCGCTGTCACTGAGGCCGAGTGCCTCGATACCGCTGCCGGGTTCTTGCTCGCCCAGCGGGAAAGGATAGTCGGTGCCGAGCATCACCTGCTCGACGCCCGTCACATCCAGCAGATAGCGCAGCGCCTGATCGTCGTGCACGCAGGAATCGAAATAGAACCGCTTGAGGTATTCGCGCGGGTTGCGCGGGTTGTCGGTGGCGACCAGATCCGGGCGCATCTTGAAGCCGTGCTCGATGCGGCCGATCGTCGAGGGAAAGCTGCCGCCGCCATGGGCCAGCATCACGCGCAGTTTCGGCAGCCGTTCCAGCACGCCGCCGAAGGCCAGGCAGCAGGCGGCGCGCGCCTGCTCGGCCGGCATGCCGACCAGCCACGGCATCCAGTACTTCGGCATGCTCGCCGCACCCATCATGTCCCACGGATGCACCAGCACCGCCGCGCCCAGGTCGGCGGCCGCCTCGAAGAACGGGAACAGCTCCGGCGCATCCAGGTTCCAGTCGCCGCAATGCGAGCCGACCTGGACGCCCTGCAGGCCCAGCTCGTCGATGCAGCGTTCCAGTTCGCGGATCGCCAGCTCCGGTGCCTGCAGCGGCACCGTGCCGATGCCGGCGTAATGACGCGGATAGTCGCGGCACAACTCGGCCATGTGGTTGTTCAGGTGGCGATGCAGCTCCAGTGCCTGATGGCCCGGCGCCCAGTACGAGAACAGCACCGGCACGGTCGAGATCACCTGCACATTGACGCCGAAGCGCGCGTAGTCGTCGATCCGCTTCTGCGGGTCGAACGCGGAATCCCAGACCTCGCGAAAGAACCGGCCATCCTTGTAGATGCGGTGCCGGTCGTCGGTATGGGTCATCACCGGAAAGCGATCGTCGCCGTACTTGGCCGCCAGGTTCGGCCAGTCGCGGGGGAGGATATGTGCGTGGGAATCGATCTTCAGCATCCCCGCAGTGTAAAACCTCTGCGCCACGGCGTCGCGCCCGGGCGCCATGCGCGTCGCCGGGGCATTTCAGGCGGGTGACGGTTGCGGACCGGGCGGGGCAGCGTAAGGTCCCTTGCGCTGGATCACGTGCGCCAGCGTGTCCACGTTGTCGACCAGGCGGTCGCTGATGCGTTCCAGCAGCTCGGTCGCCGAACGATCGCCGGACCGGTGCGCCGACGCCACCAGCGCGCGCTGCAGGCCGCGCAGGTCGGGCAGGGGATCGGGTGCACGGCGCTCGCGCAGGGCGGTGGCGAGCTGCTGCACGGTGTCGGCCACGGTATTGATGAAGTGTCTGATCTCGTCCTGCACGGGCAGGGCGGCCAGGTCGTCGAGCAGTGCCTCGAGCGTCATCGCGCTGCGCGCCAGGCGATTGCCGTTGGCAAACAGGGCACGGGCCAGTGCCAGCAGCGCCGCCGGGGTGGCCGGCTCGCTGCGCATGCGCTCGATCGAGGCCTGCGCATTGGTGCGCGCGGTCCGCGCCGCGGTACGGCTGTCGCGCCGGGCATGCACGCGTGCGGGGAGTACCAGGGCATGCAGGTAGCCGGCATAGGCTTCCAGCATCCGCACCAGTGCTTCCCGTGCATGGGTACGTTCCCAGGTCGGCCAGGCCACATAGGCGAGCAGGGCCATGCCACACCCCAGGCCGGTGTTGATCACCCGGTCGACCACGGCGGTACCGGGATTGACCCCTTCGAACGACAACAGGATCACCACGGTGCCGGTCAGCGCGGCCACGGCGAAGCCGTAATGGGCGGTGGCCAGGTAGCGGAAGCCCATGCACAGCACCGTCATCAGGGCCAGGTGCGCCCACGGCTCATTCGGCGTGATGTGCAACAACACCGTGGTGAGCACCAGTCCGAGCACGGTGCCGAGCACGCGCAGCAGGCCGAAATTGAAGGTGGCGGCGAAGTCGGGACGCAGCACGATGGCGGCGGTCATCGGCAGCCAGTAACCGTGCGGCAGTTGCAGGACGCGCGAAAGCCACAGCGCGGTGCTGAGGCACACAGCGGTGCGCACGGCATGCCGGAACGCTACCGAGCGCGGGGTGATGCTGGCCCGCAAGGTGGCCCACGCCGAGCCGCTGCGCAGCGACTGTGGCAGTGCGGTTTCCGCCGTGCTGGCGCGCAGTTCGCCGCGACTGCCGGCCCAGTCGGCGTTGCGCACGGCCGCGGCCAGCTGACCGGTCATGGCGTGGATGTGCGCGGCGAGGCCATCGGTACCGGCACTGCCGTCGAGGACCGCCTGTTCGCTGGCGCGCAATGCCTGCAGCATGCGGCCGGCCTGCTCGGGCGAGTCGCCATGCTCCAGTGCGTCGGCGATCGCCGCCAGCACACCGGCCGCGTCGTCGCGGAACATCGCGTGGATCGCCGGGTCGGCGTGAAGCTCGGCCATCGCAGTGAGTTCAAGCCGGATCCGTTCGGCCAGTTCCAGCAGTACGCCGAACGCTTCCATCGCGCGGCCCTGGGCGCGATGGCGGCCCAGCAAGGTCTGCTGCAGCGTGGTCATGGCTTCGCTCATCGCCGGCGCATCGGTGTCGTCGTGCGTCCGTTGCCGGGCCAGCGCGGCCAGGCCCTTGTACACCACGGCCAGCGCGTGGCGTTCGGGCCAGTAGCGTTGCAGTGGCCACCCGGCCAGCGAGAACGCGGCGAGCAGCAAGCCGCCACAGAAGATCAGTGCGGCACCGTCCAGGGCGCCGCTCAGCGACGTGGGCGTGGAAGCGGTGACCACCAGCAGGATCATGCTGGTCATGCCGACGCGGGCGGTGTCCGTGCCGAAGACCACCAGCAAGCCGCCGAGGAACCCGCATGTGGTCGTGGCGGCCAGCATCGGCAGCAACTGGCCGCCGATGAGGAAGCCCACCAGGGAGGCCAGTGCGGCGGCCAGTGCGGCCAGAAGCAGCTGGCGCAGGCGCTGGCGATACGGTCCGGGCTGGTCGGAGAACATGGTGTTCAGCGCACCGGCTCCCACGCCCAGTCCGATTTGCGGATGACCCGTGAGCAGGCCGATACCCAGCGGCAGGATCACTGCTGCGGTATTGCGCAGGACCACCCGCAACGGCACGTCCGGCCGCTTGATGCCGGTCAGGCTCTCGATCGCATGGGTACGTAGCGAATAGTCGCTGGGGGGCATGGGGGGGGAGAAACGAGTGGAGAGGAGTGGGAAAAGAGAGTAGAGCAAAGTGGTGCGTGGTTCCCGCCACTTGCGCCTCTCCCTCCTCTTCGCTCACTCCTGCCCTCAGGCGCGGCCGGCGAATTCGCCGGTGAGCGTATTCACCCAGACCTTCTCGTCGTTGCTGATGTACTCGGGCACCTGCACTTCGATCCCGGTGTTGAGTCGGGCCGGCTTGTTGCGCTTGGTGGCGCTGGAGCCCTTCATTTCCGGTGCGGTGTCGACCACGGTCAGGACCACGCTGGTCGGTACCTGCAGGCCCACCGGGGCGTCGTCGATCACCTGCACGTAGTAGCCCTCGATGCCTTCCACGATATAGCCGGCGTTGTCGCCGACCAGCTCGGGCGAGAGCAGGTACTGGGTATAGTCCTCGGCGTCCATGAACACGAACGCGTCGCCGTCCATGTACGAGAAGTTCGCGGCGCGGCGTACCAGATCCATTTCCCTGAGTTCATCGTCGGCGCGCAGGCTGAGGTCGAACTTGCGCCCGCCGGGGATCGAATACAGGGTGAAGCGGAACGTGACGTTGCCGCCACGGGCGCTGGGCGAGCTGCGTTCGATGTCACGCACCTGATAGACCGTGCCGTCGTGTTCGACCACGTTGCCTTTCTTGACGTCGGAAGCTTTCATAGGGCCAGGAGTGAGTTGAGAGGAGTGATAGGTGAGAGAAGTGCTGCGGATTCGGAGCGAGGCGAGCCTTGACTCGTTTCTCACTCCTGCCCGCTCACTCCTCGTTACCTGGGCTGCAAGCGTACCGCGCCGTCCAGGCGGATGGTCTCGCCGTTGATGTAGCGGTTGCCGAGGATGAACGCGACGGTGTCGGCGTATTCGCTCGGCTGCCCCAGCCGCGACGGAAACGGGATCGAGGCAGACAGCGACTGCTGCACGGCTTCGGGCATGCCGTCGACCATCGGGGTCCAGAAGATGCCCGGCGCGATGGTCGCCACGCGAATGCCGAAACGGGCCAGCTCGCGCGCCATCGGCAGGGTCATGCCGACCACGCCGCCCTTGGAGGCGGAGTACGCGGCCTGACCGATCTGGCCCTCGTAGGCGGCGATGCTGGCGGTGTTGATGATCACGCCGCGCTCGCCGTCTTCGCCCGCTTCGTTGGCCTGCATCAGCGCCGCCGCCGCCTTGGCCACGTTGAAGCTGCCGACCAGATTCACCATCACGGTGCCGGAGAATGTGGCCAGCGGCATCGGCCCCTCCTTGCCCAGCACGCGGCCGGCGCCGAGGATGCCGGCGCAGTTGATCAGCACATTGAGCCCGCCCATCGCGTGGTGCGCGGCAGCCGCGTTGGTGGCCACGCCATCCTCGGAAGTGACGTCGGTACGGAAAAAGCGCGCGGTGTCGCCCAGTGCCTTCGCGGCGGCGTGACCCTTTTCCTCGTTGACGTCGAACAGCGCCACCTGGCCGCCATGGGCGACGAAGTGCTGCGCCACCGCATGGCCGAGACCGGAGGCGCCGCCGGTGATGATCGCCTTGACCTGATTGAGCTGCATGAGGGGTTTCCTGCCAAAAACCTGAATGGTAGCCCAGTGGCACGGCGACGGCGAAGCTGCCGGGAGTTAAACGTGAAACCCGCGGCACTGGAACGTTCACATGGCGTTCCATGTGGAATGGTGATGGTGCACACAGGGCATCAATGCCGCGATCGTCGCGGCTGTCCTGACAATCCGGAAGTCTCAAGCAACGGGATGCCGGCACTTGTCTTGCCATCGAAGCAGGAGTGGACAGCTTGTGAAAAAGCAAATGAAGGTATGGATGGTCTGCGGAGCGATGCTGTTGACCGCCAGCGTCGCGGCAAGCGCCCAGCCCATGGGGCAGGACCATCACGGGCAGGATCAGGGCGACCACGGCAAGCATGGCGACAAGCACAGCGACAGGCGTGGCCATGATGGCGGCGGCGATCATTCCAGCCGGGATCGGGGCGACCACGATCGTGGCTACAGCGAGCGGGATAATCGCCATCACGGAGATCGCGATCATGGCTATGGCTATCGCGATCGCGGCTACCGCGATCATGACCGTCGCTACTATGGCCACGGTCATGCGTATGCCTATGGTCATGACCGCGGTCATCGCGGCATGTACGACCGGGGTCGCGAGGAAGGCTGGTACCGCCGCGGTGGCTATGTGCCGGTCGAATACCGGCGTGGTTCCTACGTCGTGAACGACTGGCGTGACGAGCATTTGCGCCGGCCGCGTCGCGGCTACCACTGGGTGCGCAGCGACAACGGCGATTTCCTGCTGGTCGCGATCACCACCGGCGTCATCGTGGACCTGCTGCTGCATCATTGAGCGACGGTTCGTCTGCTCTGCAAACAGAAAGCCCCGCCCTCACCGGCGGGGCTTTCTTTTTCACGTTCCGTCCTTGTGCTCAGCGGGTCCCCGATCTGGAGTGCCGAGCAGATCCTGCAGGCTGCGGGAGTCCAGCAACTGCGGAAACGGGATGAACGGCGGCGGTGGCGTGGCGGCGGGTTGCAGCTGCATCTGCCAGACGCCCACATCCCACCATCGCCCCAGCTTGTAGCCGGATTGGCGCCACACGCCGGCGGGGCGGAAACCGATGCGCTCATGCAGTGCCACGCTGGCCTCACCGGGCAGGGTGATCACGCCGACGGCCTGGTTGATCCCTTGCAGGCGCATGACATCCAGCAAGCAGCCGTAGAGCTGGCGGGCGATGCCCCGGCGCTGCGCATCGGCCCGCACGTAGATCGAGGTTTCGGCGATCCAGTCGTAGGCGGCACGCTCGCGGAAGCGACCGGCATAGGCATAGGCCAGGATCTCGCCGGCGTCTTCCCATACCAGCCAGGGGTAGTGCAACAGACGCGTACGCAGGCGTTCCTGCATCGTGTCGATGGCCGGCACGGCGGTTTCGAAGGTGGCGACGCCATCGGTGACCGACGGCGCATAGATGTCCCGCATGGCTGCGGCATCTGATGCCTGGGCAATACGGATCATCGAGGGGGTGCCTTCAACATTTCTGGTACTTCCAGTGGCGTGACTTGCCCTCGGCCAGCCATTCCAGCGCCGTGGCGATACGCTTCCGGCGGGTGGCGTCGGTTTTCGCCTCGACGATCCAGTCGACGTATTCGCGCTGCGCACCGGGGCCGAAGTCCTGGTAGGTCTTGCGGGCTGCCGCATGCTGCTTCTGCGCGAGCAGCGCGGCGAAATCGTCGGGCAGGACCGGGGCCGGCTTTTCGACCCTGGCGCGTGCCGGCTTCACGCCCGTCTCGTTCAGCACCATCGCCTTCTTCACGTAGGCGACGAGTTCCTTCTTCGGCGGCAAATCCTTCAGCGAGGCAAGCTTGCCGAACTGGCCCATGCCGTCTTCCGCCGTGTCGCCGACGACTTGCCCGGACAGCCAGAAGCCAAAGCCACAGTGCTGCTTGAACGCGGCCATCATGCACATCGGTGCGCCCTTGTAGCTGAAGAACGGCATGCTCCATTTCAGGCCCTCCTCCACCTCGGGGCAGGCCATGTGGATCACGCTGCGCAGGTGTTCGAGGATGGGTTGCGCGAAGGCGGCGGACTTCGCGATATAGGCATCGATGCGTGGGTCGCGGGTCGCCATGGCCTGCCTCACAGGTTGCGGATGAAGTAACGGTCGCAGCCATGGTGGCCGGTGCCGCCCATCGGTGCGCACAGCGGCGTGAAGCCGCTGCGCCGGTACAGCGTCTGTGCCGCATCCATGCCGGTCAGTGTCTCCAGGTAGCAGCGCCGGAAACCGTGTGCACGCGCCGCGTCGAGGCAGTGCTGCATCATCGCGGCGCCGGCGCCGATACCGCGTGCCCCGGGCAGGAAGTACATCTTGCGCAGTTCGCAGACATCGTCGTCACCACCTTCGAGCGGTGCGACGCCGCCACCACCGATCACCACGCCGTCGCGCTCGACCACGAAGTAACTGCAGCGCGGTTGCGCATACGCCTGGTACATCGAGTCCACTTCGCTGTCGTGGATCGCGAAGCCGGGGCCATCGGCGCCGAATTCGGGCATCACGCTGCGGATGATCGCGGCCATCGTGGCGTCGTCGCCGGGGGAGATCGGGCGGATCAGGAACGTGTCGGTCATGGGGTGGTTTCGGGCGTGAGGTAAGGGAGGCCATTCTTCATCACGAAGACCGGATGCCGCAGGGCGTCGATCTGCCGGGCCGGGTCGCCGGTGAACGCGGCGAGGTCGGCATCCATGCCAGCAGCGATGCGACCCAGATGCCGCGACTGGCGCAGGATCTTCGCCGCCACATCGGTGGCCGCGTGCAGCGCCTGTGCCGGCGTCATGCCGTAAGCCACCATCGCGGCCGGCTCACGCCAGTTGTCGCCGTGGCGGAACACGCCGACGTCGCTGCCGTTGCCGATCGTCACGCCGAGCTTCAGCGCGGTGCGGAACGCGCGCTCCGCTTCGCGCATGCGTTCGGTCGGTGCGCTCTTGCCCGGCACGTAGTGCTCGAAGTACCCGGCGGTGGATTCGACCGCGGTCAGCGTGGGCTCGTAGGCGATGCCGTGCTGCTTGAGTAGCCTGAACGTCGCCGCGCTGGCGCCGTAGCCGTGTTCGACGCTGTCCACGCCGGCCTCCACCGCCATGCGCACCCCGGCGTCGCTGGCGGCATGGGCGGCGACCGGGCGGCCGATCTGATGGGCGGTATCGACGATCGCTTGCAGCTCGCTCGCATTGAGAGTCGGCTCGGTGTCGCCGTCAGGGCCGACGCGGTAGTCCGCATAGAGCTTGATCCAGTCGGCCCCGCGCGCGGCCTGCTCGCGCACGGCCGCGATCGCGGCGTCGACGCCACTGACCTGCTGCGCACCGCTGGGCAGGTCCAGGTCCGGACGAAAGCCCCGTGGGCCGGGGCCGTAGCTGGCGGTGGCGACGATCGCGCGGGTGGCCACGAACAGCCGCGGGCCGGGAATCAGGCCCTGCTCGATCGCACGCTTCACCGACACGTCGGCGTAGCCGGCGCCTTCGGTGCCCAGGTCGCGCAGGGTGGTGAAGCCGGCCAGCAGGGTGGCTTTCGCGTGCGCGGCGGCTTCCAGCGTGCGGTAGTCCTGCGGCTCGGTCAGCACCTGGTCGTTCCACGATGTCTCGTTGTACGGGTGCAGGAACAGGTGCGAGTGCAGATCGATCAGGCCGGGCGTGAGCGTGGCGCCGGGCAGGGCCACGCGCTGCGTGCCAGCCGGTGCGTCCAGCGACGTGGCGGGCCCCACGGCCGCGATCAGGCCGTCGTGCACCAGCACGGCCCAGCCGCGGTGGGCGACATCGCCGTCGCCGGTCCATACCCGGTCGGGCAGCAGCAGCCAGTCGCCCTTCGGCGTGGCCGCGATCGCGGGCAGGCTGCACAACAGGATCAGCAGGACGGCCGCCGGGGACCACCAAGTCATCAGGTTCTTGCGCATCGCTTCACCCCTCAGCCGAAAGCCGATGATAGCGAGCGGGCAGGGGGTTCCGCGAGACGCTCAGGCCGTGGCGGTACGGGCGCGGGTGACCCGACTGGCGGTCTCCTTGTGCAACTGCCCCGAGAGCCACGCGCCGGTGGCGATCAGCAGGTCGAGATTCACGCCGGTGCTCATGCCCATGCCGTGCAGCATGTACACCACATCCTCGCTGGCCACGTTGCCGGTGGCGCCTTTGGCGTAGGGGCAGCCGCCTGTGCCGGAGACCGCGCTGTCGACCACGCGCACGCCTTCCTCCAGGCACGCCAGGATGTTCGCCAGCGCCTGGCCGTAAGTGTCATGGAAGTGCACGGCCAGCGCCGCCATCGGCACCTCCTGCGCCACCGCGCGCAGCATCGCGCGGGCTTTCGCCGGCGTGCCGACACCGATGGTGTCGCCCAGCGAGACCTCGTGGCAGCCCAGTTCGTACATGCGGCGCGCCACGCGCACCACGTCGCTCACCGGCACCTCGCCCTGGTACGGGCAGCCCAGCACGGTGGAGACGTAACCGCGCACCTGCACGCCATCGGCCCGGGCCTGTTCGATCACCGGGATGAAGCGCTCGATCGATTCGTCGATCGAGGCGTTGATGTTCTTGCGGTTGAACGCCTCCGAGGCAGCGGAGAACACCGCGATCTCGCGGGCGTCCACTTCGCGGGCACGCTGATAGCCCTGCAGGTTCGGCACCAGCACCGGATAGCTCACTCCCGGCAGCTTGCGGATGCCGCGGAACACCTCGGCGGCATCCGCAAGCTGCGGCACCCATTTCGGGCTGACGAAACTGGTCGCCTCGATCGTCTGCAGCCCGGTCGAGGAGAGGCGATCGATCAGCGCGATCTTCACCTCGGCCGGC
Organism: Rhodanobacter ginsengisoli; assembly: GCF_042657065.1. NCBI lineage: Bacteria > Pseudomonadati > Pseudomonadota > Gammaproteobacteria > Lysobacterales > Rhodanobacteraceae > Rhodanobacter > Rhodanobacter ginsengisoli. The sequence goes on along the minus strand of NZ_JBHSNF010000002.1, from coordinate 615,799 downwards.
AGCAGCGTCTTCTCGTTCTGCAGGCCGTCGCGGGCGCCGACCTCGACGATGCGGACGTGATCAGTTCCGGCGGACAAGGGGGTGTTCATGGTGTGCTTCCGTGATGTTCGCGATCAGGAGTGATCGCCGGTAACGAAGGTAACCAGCACGGCGTCGGCCTCGACGAACTCGCCCTGCACGGCGCTCACGCTTTCGATGGTGCCGGCGCGCGGCGCCTTCAAGGCCAGCTCCATCTTCATCGCCTCCATCACCAGCAGATCCTGGCCTTGCTCGACCGTGTCGCCGGGGCTGGCCTTGACCAGCACGATGCGGCCGGGCATCGGCGCGATGAGCTGGTGGCCGCCGGCGGCATCGGTCGATTCCCACGCGAACGCGGCGGCGCGGGTGAAGCTGTAGCGCTGGCCGTTGACGTCGTGCAGCAGGACCCTTCGCGCATCGCTGCGCAGCGGCAGCCGCCACGACTCGCCGTCGAAGCGGGCGCTCAGCGTGGCGCCGTCGTGGCGGGCGCCGCGCACGTCGCAGTCGGTGCTTCCATGGCGCAACTGGTAGTCGCCATCGTGGCCGCGCGCCTCGACTTCGAAGCGCTGCTCACGCCACGACAAGGCCACGATGCGCTTGCCGGCGTGGCCGATGCGCCAGGCGTCGCCCAGCGCCCACGGCGAATGCGGGTCGCTGCTGGCGGCGACCTCCTCGCGTGCCGCGTGCTCGTCCTGCAGCAGGGCTGCCACGGTGGCGGCGAACAGCACGCGGTCGGTCGGCGCGGCGTCGCCGGTGAGGAATTCCTCGAGATGGCGATCGAGGTAACCGGTGTCGATGCGGCCCTCGACCACGGCCGGGTGCCGCGCCAGCCGTTCGAGAAAACCGATGTTCGATTTCGGGCCGACGATCTCGCATTCGGCCAGCGCCCCGCGCAGGCGTTGCAGTGCCAGGTCGCGATCGGCATCGAACACGATCAGCTTGGCGATCATCGGGTCGTAGAAGATCGTCACCGTGTCGCCTTCGATCACGCCGCCGTCGATCCGCACGTGGGCCGAAGGCGCGGGCAGGCGCAGCATCTGCAGCTTGCCGGAGCCGGGCAGGAAGTTCTGGTCCGGGTCCTCCGCGTACAGGCGCACCTCGATCGCATGGCCACGGGCCTGCACCTGCTCCTGGCGCAGCGGCAACGGCTGGCCGGCCGCCACGCGCAGTTGCCATTCGACCAGATCCAGCCCCAGGGTCAGTTCGGTGACCGGGTGCTCGACCTGCAGGCGCGTGTTCATTTCCATGAAGAAGAATTCGCCGCTCTGCGCCACGATGAATTCCACCGTGCCCGCACCGACGTAGTCGACGGCCCTGGCGGCGGCGACCGCGGCCGCCCCCATGCTGGCGCGCCGTGCTTCGTCGAGGAACGGCGAGGGGGTTTCCTCGAGGACTTTCTGATAGCGGCGCTGGGCCGAGCATTCGCGCTCGTTCAGATGGATCACGTGGCCCAGGGTGTCGCCGAACACCTGGAACTCGATGTGCCGGGGATGTTCGACGTAGCGCTCCAGGATCACCCGGGTGTCGCCGAACGCGCTGGCCGCCTCGCGCTGGGCCGAGGCCAGCGCATCGGCGAATTCGTCGGCGTTGCGCACGATCCGCATGCCCTTGCCGCCGCCGCCGGCGGTCGCCTTGATCATCAGCGGGAAGCCGGTGAGGCGGGCTTGTTCGGCCAGGTGCGCGGGCTCCTGGTTTTCGCCGTGATAGCCGGGTACCAGCGGCACCTGGTGGTTCTCCATCAGTGCCTTGGCGGCGGCCTTGGAGCCCATCGCGTCGATGCTCTCCGGCTTAGGCCCGACGAAGGCGATGCCGGCCTCGCTGCAGGCACGGGCAAAGCCGGTGTTTTCGGAGAGGAAGCCGTAACCCGGATGGATCGCCTGGGCGCCGGAACGTTTCGCCACGTCCAGGATCACCTCGCCGCGCAGATACGAGTCCGCCGGCCGCGGACCGCCGATCGGCCACGCCTCGTCCGCCAGCCGCACATGCTGCGCATCGCGATCGGCTTCGGAGTACACCGCAATGGTGTGGATGCCGAGCCGTCGACAAGTGCGGATGACGCGGCAGGCGATCTCGCCACGGTTGGCGATCAGTACGCGTTCGAACATGCAGGATCCTTGAGGCATTCGTTGCGATGCAGGCCGATCAAACTAACAGATCAGCCGATGGCGCCGAAGCGCGGGGGCGGGGCATCGGCGCGTCGAATCGCCCGGCCTCGGGTGGGGCCGATGAACTCCGGCCGGGTCACCGGGCGCCGACCCATGCCGGCGCGCGCTTGTCGAGGAAGGCGGTCAGGCCGTGCTGGCCTTCCGCCGAAACGCGCAGCCGGGCGATCAGCTCGGCATTTGCGGCATCGATGCGTGCGGCCTGGGCCGGATCCGCCCCGCCGATGCGCAGCGCCAGCTGTTTCGCCTCGCGCTGGGCCTGCGGGCCGGCCTTGGCCAGCAGGTACAGCTGGCGCTCGATCGCCTCGTCCAGCTCGGTGGCCGGCAGGCATGCATGCAGCAGGCCGATGCGTGCCGCCGTGGCGGCCTCGAAGACCTCGCCCGTGATGAACAGGCGGCGCGCCTCGCGCAGGCCGATCGCGGCGATCACGTAGGGCGAGATCACGGCGGGCACCAGGCCCAGCTTCACTTCCGACAGCGCGAACTTGGCCGTATCGACGCCGATGGCGATGTCGCAGCAGGCCACCAGGCCGACGCCGCCACCATAGGCGGCGCCGTTGACCCTGGCGATGGTCGGCTTGGACAGGAATTGCAGGGTGCGCATCAGTTGCGCCAGCCGCAGCGAATCGTCGCGGTTCTCCTGCTCGCTGGCGCCGGCCATGCCGCGCATCCAGTTGAGGTCGGCGCCGGCGGAGAAGCAACTGCCGTTGCCGGTCAGGACCACGCTGCGTACCGCGGGATCGGCGTCGGCCTGTTCGAGCGCGCTGGTGAGCGCGGCGATCAGGGTGTCGTCGAACGCGTTGTGGATCTGCGGGCGATTGAGGCTGAGCCACAGGACCTGCCCGCGGCGCTCGCTGAGAATGGAATCGGTCATCGATCGTCCCTGCAAATAGCCCCATCATAAACGCAGCCTGTGTCGGGAGTTCCTGCGTGGTGCAGGGCGGCGGGCAAAGCATTACAATGCGAACAATTCTTATTTGAGAAACCGCCCGTGCGTCTGTCCGATTTACCCAGAGGAGCACCTGCCGTGGTCGTCCGCGTGGACGATGCGCATGCGGCGGATCCGATCGCCCAGCGGCTGCGCGACCTGGGTTTCGTCGACGGCGAGCCGGTGCGCGTGGTGGCGGTAGGGCCGATGGGTGGCGATCCGGTGCTGATCCAGATCGGCTTCACCCGGTTTGCCCTGCGTCGGGCCGAGGCGGCGCGGGTCAGTGTGCGGGAGGAGGCTGCATGAGCGCCTCAACCAAGGGATGGCCTGATCTACTCAGCGCAGGCGGCATGATATCCAGAAGGTTCGCAGGTGGGAGTGCGCGGCGCAGGCAAGGCTGGCCGCCTTGGCAAGCCGCGCGCTGCCGCCTGCGGGACTTCTGGATATCACCCCATCATTTTCTTATGGTCGTTGCGGCCGGCTCTGTCTGTCCGCATCTTCGCGGCGCGCCTCCTCGTCAGGCGGACGCCTGCCTTCGTCCACGCACCACGAATCTGCGAACAGACAGAACCGGTGACGCCTGTGCTGAGTAGGTCAGGACACCCCTTGCGTATCGCCCTGGTGGGCAATCCGAACTGCGGCAAGACCGCGCTGTTCAACCAGCTCACCGGCGGTCGGCAGAAAGTGGCGAACTACGCCGGCGTCACGGTGGAACGCAAGGAAGGCCGGTTCACCGCGCCGTCGGGCCGGGTGCTGCAGATCCTCGATTTGCCGGGTACCTACAGCCTCGAGGCGAACAGCCCGGACGAGCAGATCACCCGCGACGTCTGTGCCGGCAATTTCCCCGGCGAGGCGGTGCCGGATCTGATCGTCTGCGTGGCCGACGCCACCAACCTGCGCCTGCACCTGCGTTTCGTGCTCGAGGTGAAGCGCCTCGGCCGGCCGGTGGTGCTGGCACTGAACATGATGGATACCGCCCGTCACCGCGGCATCGTCATCGACGTGCCCGAGTTGCAGCGCCGGCTGGGACTGCCGGTGGTGGAGACGGTGGCGGTGAAGCGTGGCGGTGCGCGCGCGCTGATCGAGCGCGTGGACGGCGAGGTTCCGGTGGCGGCCCCGGCGCAGGCGGACGACGCGGCCAGCCGTGCCGACCTGCACGGGCAGGTGCGCGCATTGCTGGCGGCCACGGTGACCATGCCGCGCACCACGGCGGCACTGGACGATGCGCTGGATCGCTGGGCGCTGCATCCGGTGTTCGGCCTGGCGATCCTGGCGGTGGTGATGTTCCTGGTGTTCCAGGCGGTGTATGCGGCCGGCAAGCCGATGAGCGACCTGATCGGCGGCGCGTTCGGCTGGATGGGCGAGCACGTGGCCGTGCTGATGCCGGCCGGCCCGCTGCAGAGCCTGGTCGTCAATGGCCTGTTCGGCGGCCTGGGCACGGTGATCGGCTTCCTGCCGGTGATCCTGGTGCTGTTCCTGTTCATCCTCACGCTGGAGGAATCGGGTTACCTGCCGCGCGCGGCGTTCCTGCTGGACCGGCTGATGCTGTCGGTGGGCCTGACCGGGCGCTCGTTCATTCCGCTGCTGTCGAGTTTTGCCTGTGCCATCCCCGGCATCATGGGAACGCGCAGCATCCAGGACCCGCGCGATCGCCTGGCGACCATCCTGATCGCGCCGTTGATGACCTGTTCGGCCCGGCTGCCGGTGTACGCGCTGCTGATCGGCGCGTTCATCCCGATGCACAAGGTGTTCGGCATCTTCAACCTGCAGGGCATCGTGCTGTTCGCGCTGTATTTGGCCGGCATCCTGGGCGCGATGGCGGTGGGCTGGGTGATGAAGCACATCCGCCGCGACAAGAGCGAGCATGCGCTGCTGATGGAGTTGCCGTCGTACCGGTTGCCCAGGATCCGCGACGTGGCGATCGGCCTGTACGAGCGCGGCGCGATTTTCATGAAGCGGCTGACCGGCGTGATTCTCGGCCTGACCGTGCTGATGTGGTTCCTCTCGACCTTCCCGGGGCCGCCGGAGGGCGCCACCGGCCCGGCCATCAACTACAGCTTCGCCGGCTATCTGGGGCGCGGCCTGCAGTACATCTTTGCGCCGATCGGTTTCAACTGGCAGGTCAGCCTGGCGCTGATCCCGGCGTTTGCCGCGCGCGAAACCGCGGTGGCCGCGCTGGCCACGGTCTATCTGGTCGGCGGCGATGCCGCGGGCGGGCTGGGGCACGCGCTGGCCGGTCAGCTGTCGCTGGCCAGCGCGCTGTCGCTGCTGGTGTGGTTCGCCTATGCGCCGCAGTGCATGTCCACCCTGGCGATCATCCGCCGCGAGACCAACTCGTGGCGCAACGTGGCGATCTCGTTCGGCTACATGTTCGCGCTGGCTTACACGGCGTCGTTCATCGTCTATCAGGTCACCAGGATGCTGACATGAGCACGGGTCTGCTGGCGCAATATCTGCTGATCGGCCTGGCCGTGCTGGGCAGCGTGCTGATCGTGCTGCGCAAGCTGGCACCGCAACTCACCAGCCGCTGGCTGGCCGCCGCATCGATCCGCTGCAACCAGCCCGGACGCGCGGCGTGGCTGCGCGCCGTCGGTCGGCGGCTGCAGCCGAAGCAGGCCACCGGCGACTGCAGCGACGGCTGCAGTACCTGCGGTGCCTGCGGAACGAAGCCGCCGGCAGGGGCGAAGGTCGAGGCGACACCGCTGGAGTTTCGTCCGCGGAAGTAAGGCGCTCCGGTGCCCACGGGAAAAAGACACTTCCGCAGGAAACACAAAAAAAGCCGGCTTGCGCCGGCTTTCCAGTCAACCCGAATCGCGCCGCCGGCTTACGCCAGCTCGCGGATCTTCGCGTTGAGGCGGCTCTTGTGGCGAGCGGCCTTGTTCTTGTGGATCAGGCCGCGGGCGGCGTAACGATCCATCACCGGCTGGGCGATGGTGAACGCGGCGATCGCACCGGCCTTGTCCTTGGCCTCGATGGCCTTGACGACCTTCTTCAGGGCGGTGCGGACCATGGAACGTGCGCTGATGTTGCGCAGGCGGCGCTGTTCGGACTGGCGCGCGCGCTTCTTCGCGGACTTGATGTTGGCCAAGGTAGAACTCCGGAATGCAGTGTTAAGGGTGGAAAAAGACGCCAATTATGCGGTCGATTCGCCGTTGCGTCAATCATTTAGCCGGCGACGGATGACCGGGGGATGGGCTTCACTCCATCCGGGCGGCGGCGGTGTCCCCATTCTGCCACATCGCGGGCTGTCATCTTGCCGCTGGCGACTGTCAAACTACGCGCCCCGCGCCCGATCGCCACAGAAGGTATCGACAGTCACATGAAGTCCCCCAGCATGTTCCGCGGGCTGCTCTCATTCAGCGGCATGACGATGATCTCGCGGGTGCTGGGGCTGGTGCGCGATATCTCGATGAGCCATGTGTTCGGCGCCAGCGCCGCCACCGATGCGTTCGTGATCGCGTTCCGCATCCCCAACTTCATGCGCCGGCTGTTTGCCGAAGGCTCGTTTTCCACCGCCTTCGTCCCGGTCTTCACCGAAGTGAAGGAAACCGGCACGCATGAGGATCTGAAGCAGCTGATGGCGCGGGTATCCGGCACGCTGGGCGGGGTGGTGCTGCTGATCACCGCGCTGGGGCTGATCTTCGCGCCGCAGGTGGCCGGAACGTTCGCGCCGGGCGCGCTCGACCAGCCGCACAAGTTCGATCTCACCACCGACCTGGTTCGCCTGACGTTCCCGTTCATCCTGTTTGTCTCGCTCACCGCGCTGGCCGGTGGCGCCCTGAACAGCTTCCACCGCTTCGCCCTGCCGGCGCTGGCGCCGGTGATCCTCAATGTCTGCATGATTGTCGGGGCGTTGTGGGTGGCGCCGCGGCTGGGCACGCCGATCATGGCGATGGGCTGGGCGGTGCTGCTGGCGGGCATCCTGCAGTTGCTGTTCCTGCTGCCGGCGCTGCGGCGCATCGACCTGCTCAGCATGCCGCGCTGGGGCTGGAACCATCCGGCGGTGCGCCGGATCATGCGGCTGATGGTGCCGACCCTGTTCGGTTCGTCGGTGGCGCAGCTCAACCTGTTGCTGGACACGGCGGTGATCTCGCTGCTGATCACCGGCTCGCAGACCTGGCTGTGGCAGTCGACCCGCTTTCTCGAGTTGCCGCTGGGGGTGTTCGGGGTCGCGCTGGGTACGGTCATCCTGCCGGCACTGTCGCGCCACCACGTGGGCACGGACCGGCCCGGATTCTCCAGGGCGCTGGACTGGGGGCTGCGGCTGACCCTGCTGATCTCGTTGCCGGCGATGCTTGCGCTGCTGCTGCTGGCGGGGCCGCTGGTGACGACGCTGTTCCAGAATGGTCACTACACGGCGTTCGACGCGCACATGACGACGCTGTCGACCGTTGCACTGAGCTTCGGCTTGCCGGCATATGCCATGGTCAAGGTGTTGTTGCCGGCGTTCTACGCGCGGCAGGACACCCGCACGCCGGTGAAGGCGGGCGTGGCGGCCTTGATCGCGAACATGCTGTTCAACGGCCTGTTCATCGTGCTGCTGTTCGAGCTGTGGGCACCGCCGGCTGCGAAGCAGGCCGGCTGGCTGGACGGCATTGCCCAGGTGCCGGGACTGCACGTGGCGCTGGCGGTGGCCAGCAGCCTGTCCAGCTATCTCAATTTCCTGCTGCTGTGGCGCTGGCTGAAGCGGGCGGGGGTCTATCAGCGCGAGCCGGGCTGGGCCCGGCACTGGTCGCGGCTGGCGCTGGCCTGCGCCGCAATGGTAGCGGTCCTGCTGCTGGGACGCTGGCTGTGGTCGGACTGGGCCACTGTGCGGGTGCTCACCCGGGTCTGGCATCTGGCCGTGCTGGTGCTGGCCGGGGGGCTGAGCTATGTCGGGATGCTGTTTGCCAGCGGCTTCCGCTTGCGCGATCTGCGCAGCGCGTGACGAGGCCGGTCGGCGGGTGCGGCGGTCCTGACCGGCACCGCGCGCCCGTTATACTCGGCGCCATGATGAAACTTTCCAGGGATGTCGGCGGCCCCTGCCTGGCGCCGCGCGGCAGCGTGATGGCGGTCGGCGCGTTCGATGGCCTGCACCGCGGGCACCAGGCGTTGCTGACCCAGGTGCGCGAACGGGCGCAACTGCTCGGTTGCAGCCCGGTCGTGGTGAGCTTCGAGCCGTTGCCGCGCGCATTTTTCTCCGCCGAGCCGGTGCCGCGGTTGTCCGGCATACGCGAAAAGCTGCTCGGTTTCGCGGCGGCCGGGATGGAGCACACCCTGCTGTTGCGCTTCAACAAGGCGTTGACGTCGATGCCCGCCGAAGACTTCGTGCGGCGCGTGCTGGTCGATCGGCTGGCCGCGCGCGAGGTATGGGTCGGCGGTGATTTCCGCTTCGGCCACAAGCGCGGCGGCGACATGGCCCTGCTGGAGCGGATGGGCGCGGAACTCGGTTTTGCCGCCTGCGCCATGCCGCCGGTGCAGCTCGATGGTGCCCGCGTCTCGGCCAGCCGGGTGCGTGCCTTGCTGGCGGCCGGCGAGTTTGCCGGCGCCGAGCCCCTGCTGGGCCGGCCCTTCGTGATCGAGGGCAAGGTGGAATACGGCAACCAGCTCGGTCGCACGCTGGGCTATCCCACCGCGAATATCCACCTGCGCCAGCGGGTCACTCCGATCCACGGCATCTTCGCGGTGCGCGTGGGGCTGGGCGATGGCGAGTGCAGCTGGCCCGGCGTGGCCAGCCTCGGCGTGCGTCCGACCGTGAATCAGGTCAGCGAGCCGCTGCTGGAAGTGCACCTGTTCGATTTCGACGGCGACCTGTATGGCCAGCGCATGGCGGTGGAGTTCGTGGCCAAGTTGCGCGACGAGCAGAAATTCGACGGACTGGAACCGCTCAAGGCGCAGATGGCGCTGGATTCCCGCCTGGCGCGCGAGCTGCTGGGCATGAATCCGCGGCTGGTCGGCGCGTGAGCCATTCCTGTGCGCGCGCGTATCGTTTAACGTTGCATCCTTTGTCCGCCAGCTGGCGGACCGCAATACTCCAGTGATGGCATCCAGGCAATGACCCACGACTACAAGAGCACGATCAACCTGCCGCAGACGGCATTCCCGATGCGCGGCGATTTGCCGAAGCGCGAGCCGGTCTGGCTGGCCGAGTGGGAGCGGGTCGACCGCTATGCGCAGATCCAGCAAAAGACCGCCGGTCGCGACAGCGTGTTCGTGCTGCACGACGGCCCGCCGTATGCGAACGGCTCGATCCACATCGGTCACGCGGTCAACAAGATCCTCAAGGACATGGTGGTCAAGTCGAAGCTGCTGGCCGGCCACCGTGCGCCGTACGTGCCGGGCTGGGATTGCCATGGCCTGCCGATCGAGATCGCGGTGGAGAAGAAGTTCGGCAAGCCGGGCGACAAGCTCGACGCGGCCGGATTCCGGCAGAAATGCCGCGAGTACGCCGCCGAGCAGGTCGATACCCAGCGCACCGATTTCAAGCGGCTCGGCGTGCTCGGCGACTGGCAGCGGCCGTATCGCACGATGGATTTCAGCTACGAGGCGGACATGTTGCGCGCGCTGGCGCGGATCGTCTCGAACGGTCACGTGGTGCGTGGCGCCAAGCCGGTGTACTGGTGTTTCGATTGCGCCTCGGCGCTGGCCGAAGCGGAGATCGAGTACGGCGACAAGGTGTCGCCGGCGGTCGACGTGGCCTATGACGCGGTCGATCCACAGGCGTTGGCGAACCGGTTCGAGGTGGAGGCGGGCGACGCCATCGTGGCCATCCCGATCTGGACCACCACGCCGTGGACGCTGCCGGAAAGCCAGGCGGTTTCGCTGGGCGCGGAGCTGGAATACGCCCTGATCGAAGGCCCGTCGCGCGAAGGCCGGCGCGTGTTGCTGGTGATCGCCGGGGCGCTGGCCGACAAGTGCGCCCAGCGCTTTGGCCTGGAGCAGGCCACCATCCAGGGCCATGCCACCGGGCGGGCGCTGGAAGGGCTGCTGCTGCGCCACCCGTTCTACCCGCGCGAGGTCCCGGTGATCCTCGGTGAGCACGTCTCGGCCGAGGACGGTACCGGTGCCGTGCACACCTCGCCCGATCACGGCGTCGAGGATTTCGTGGTGGCGCGCGAGTACGGCATCGACCTGCTCAACTACATCGAGCCGCGCGGCACGTACCGCGCCGGCACGCCGGCCGCCGACGGCACCGAACTGGGCGGCATGCACATCTGGAAGGCCAACGACGCGATCGTCGACGTGCTGCGCCGGCGTGGCGTGCTGCTCGCGTTCGCGAAGATCGAGCACAGCTATCCGAACTGCTGGCGGCACAAGACACCGGTGATCTACCGCACCACGCCGCAGTGGTTCATCTCGATGGAGCAGGCGGACCTGCGCGAGACCGCACTGACCTCGATCAAGACCGTGCGCTGGGTGCCCAGCTGGGGCGAGGAGCGCATCGCCGGCATGGTGGCCGGGCGGCCGGACTGGTGCATCTCGCGCCAGCGCACCTGGGGCGTGCCGATCGCGCTGTTCGTGCACAAGGTCAGCCAGGAACCCCATCCGCATTCGGTGGAGTTGCTGGAGCAGGTCGCGCAGCGAGTGGAGCAGGGCGGCGTCGATGCCTGGTTCGCGCTGGATCCGGCCGAACTGCTGGGCGACGAGGCCGCGGAGTACGAGAAAGTCACCGACGTGCTGGACGTCTGGTTCGATTCGGGGGTGACGCACTTCGCGGTGATCGGCGAGCGTCCTGAACTGCATCAGGGCACCGCGAGCCACTACAAGGTGATGTACCTGGAAGGCTCCGACCAGCATCGCGGCTGGTTCCAGTCGTCGCTGCTGACCTCGTCGGCGATCTTCGGTCGCGCACCCTACCGCGAAGTGCTCACGCACGGTTTCGCGGTGGACGCGAACGGCCGCAAGATGTCCAAGTCGCTGGGCAACGTGGTGGCGCCGCAGAAGGTGATGGATACCCTCGGCGCCGACGTGCTGCGCCTGTGGGTGGCCTCGGCCGACTACCGCAACGAGATGACCGTTTCCGACGAGATCCTCAAGCGCGTTTCCGATACGTACCGGCGCATCCGCAACACGGCGAAGTTCCTGCTCGGCAACCTGGACGGCTTCGATCCTCAGAAGCACCTGCTGCCGGTCGAGGACAGCCTGTTGCTGGACCAGTGGGCGGTGCAGCAGGCCTACGACGTGCAGCAGGCCGTGCTGGCGGCGTATGAGCGCTACGACTTCCCGGAAGTGGTGACGCGCGTGCAGAACTTCTGCACCAACGAGCTGGGCGCCCTGTATCTGGACATCACCAAGGACCGGCTCTACACCATGCCCGCCGACAGTCGCGGCCGGCGCAGTGCGCAGAGCGCGATGTTCCGCATCGCCGAGGCGCTGGTGCGCTGGCTGGCACCGGTGCTGAGTTTCACCGCCGAGGAAATCTGGCAGGCGATGCCGGGTCAGCGCGACGAAAGCGTGCTGTTCGAAACCTGGTACGACGGTCTGGCCGCCACGCAGGGTTCGCCGGAGCAGCGGCGCTACTGGGCCGATCTGCTGGCGATCCGCGACAGCGCCTCGCGCGTCCTCGAGGGCATGCGCAAGGCCGAGCAGATCGGCGCAGGGCTGGAGGCGAAGCTGGTGATCCATGCCGACCAGGCCATGGTCGAGCGCTATGCGCCGGTGGCGGACGAGCTGCGCTTCTTCTTCATCACCTCGGAGCTGCGGCTGGATCTGGCCGGTGGCCAGCCGGACAACGCCGTGCTGACCGAAGTGGAGGGCGCCGATGCCTGGGTTTCGGCTACGGTCAGCGAGGCTGCCAAGTGCGTGCGTTGCTGGCACCGCCGTGACGACGTCGGCAGCCACGCGGAGCATCCCGAACTGTGCGGTCGCTGCGTCAGCAATGTCGAAGGCCCCGGCGAGGATCGGCGCTGGTTCTGAGCTCGATCCCCATTTTCTTCGGGCCCTTCTTCCCTTACGCATGAGCACGATGACTACCAAACCCAATGCACTCGTCTGGCTGTGGCTGTCCGCCGCCGTCATCGCGCTCGATCAGCTCAGCAAGTGGTGGGCGGTGCACGCGTTGCAGCCCGTCGGGCTGCCGCATGCGGTGATCCCGGGGTTCCTGAACTGGACGCTGGCGTTCAACAGCGGTGCCGCCTTCAGTTTTCTGGCCGGCGGCACCGGCTGGCAGCGCTGGTTCTTCGTGCTGCTGGCGCTGGTGATCAGCGCGGTGCTGGTGGGGTGGCTGGCACGCACGCCGCGGCGTGACTGGCGCACGGGCGTGCCGCTGGCTTTCATCATCGGCGGCGCCATCGGCAACCTGATCGATCGCCTGCACGCCGCCCGGGTCACCGACTTCATCCAGGTCTACTTCCACCAGTGGAGCTACCCGGTGTTCAACCTGGCCGACTGCGGCATCACGGTCGGTGCGGTGATGCTGATCGCATTCGGCCTGTTCGCCGGCAAGCCCGCGGACAGCGTGCGATAATTCGAGGAACGAGACAGACAGCGGAAGCGAAAGACGAGTGACGGCCTGTTCCCGTTTCCCGCTTCTCTCCACTCATTCCCGAGACATCGATGGACATCCTGCTTGCCAACCCCCGTGGATTCTGTGCCGGCGTCGATCGCGCGATCGCCATCGTCGATCGCGCGCTGGAATCGTGGGGTGCGCCGATCTATGTGCGGCACGAAGTCGTGCACAACCGCTACGTGGTCGACAGGCTGCGCGCCGATGGCGCGGTATTCGTCGAGGAGCTGCATGAGGTGCCCGACGGGGCCACGGTGATTTTCAGTGCGCACGGGGTGTCGCAGGCGGTGCGCGAGGAGGCCGACCAGCGCCACCTCAAGGTGTTCGACGCGACCTGCCCACTGGTCACCAAGGTGCACATGGAAGTGGCGCGACTGGGCCGCATCGGCCGCAGTGTGGTGCTGATCGGCCATGCCGGGCACCCCGAGGTCGAAGGCACCATGGGTCAGTGGAATCCGGTCAATGCCGGCGAAATCCTGCTGGTCGAATCGCTGGAGTCGGTCGCCCGGTTGTCGCCGAAATTTCCGGGCCAGCTGTCGTATGTCACCCAGACCACGCTGTCGGTGGACGATACCAAGGCGATCATCGAGGCACTGCGCGAGAAGTTTCCCGATATCGAGGGGCCGCGCAAGGACGACATCTGCTACGCCACGCAGAATCGCCAGGACGCCGTGCGTCGACTGGCCGATGCGGTCGACCTGATGCTGGTGGTCGGTTCGATCAACAGCTCCAATTCCAACCGGCTGCGCGAGCTGGCGGAGAAGCAGGGCGTGCGCTCGTTCCTGATCGACGGCGCGGAGCACATCGAGCGCAGCTGGCTCGATGGCGTGAACCGCATCGGACTCACCGCCGGCGCTTCCGCCCCGGAAAAACTCGTGCGCGACGTGATCGCCCGCCTGCAGTCTTGGGGTGCCGGCGAGGTGCGCGAGCTCGATGGCGAGCGCGAGACCATCACCTTTGCCTTGCCGAAGGAGCTGCGCGTGGTCGGCGGCAAGACCTCAGCCGACTTCTGACGAAGGCGGCGTGCTTGCGCCATAGCGCTGCGCATCGTAAAATCCGCGGCTCTTTGCCGGAATAGCTCAGTTGGTAGAGCGGCGCATTCGTAATGCGTAGGTCGTAGGTTCGATTCCTATTTCCGGCACCAATATCAATGACTCACGAAAAAGGCCTGCCGTCAAAAGCAGGCCTTTCTCGTGCCCTAGCGTCCCCGTTTTGTCTCGTCGCACGCGGCGGAGCCCTAACCGAAGCGGATACCTTGATTTGAGTCTGGCTGAGCAAGGTGTATGGCAGTGCGTAACGTGGCAGAATCCAGGCGCTAGAGTCACAGATATGGCGCCAGTGGCCGCCAACAAGCCGCAAGATGCGAAGTCTTCGGGCGTAGCCGTCATTCCTGTTAGTGACGTCACCGCGTCCGTCCAGCAGGAAGATCTGGCGTCTGCCGCGCGCGGGCGTTGGACGCTTCGAGCCGCGCTGCGGTAGGCGCATAAAATTACGTTTATAGCAAGAACCTGCTTGTTGACCAGGCTGTTGAATTCGACCTTAATGTCCATGTGACCGGGCAAGCCGGAACACGACAGGGACAGGGGCTAGGGATGGCGACAGGGGATTTCATGTCGACGAAGATTTGCGTGGTGTCTGGCGCCGGAGATGCACGTGCGGCGCATTCCTGGCTTTCGGTCGGGTCCAAGCGTTGGCGTTTCCTGCGCGCCGCGGACGCTGCGGTTGGCAGAGACGGCGAACGGGTGGCGGTTGCCCGTAATCAGTCGGGGTTCGCTGATCGAGGCTGGCGTTTGGCGTTGCGGGGACTGACAGATTGCGATGCCGGAAGGCAAGGATCAGGGGCGACCTGTCCAGCAACAGAAAGACCAGGGGCTGATTGCTTCCGGCAAGGACAGGAGTGCGCGCTGACCCCAGTTCAAGGAGTTTAAAGGCATGAAAAGGAACTTGGGTCTTTTCGCTTTGGGGGTTGCCGCATTGGTATTCACGCAAGGCGCATGCGCTGGCGTGAGCTATCAGGAGGTCGCTAACTGGAACGATCGGGAATGCAATCGCTTCCTCGATATCGTCAAGGCATCGCGTATCAAGGACATGACAAACAAGCAATTATGCGACGCAATCACTATGCCGGTCACCGAGCTATTGCAAAGCGCGCAATTCAAGGAACTGGATTGGACCTTGGATCCCACGGCCAACGTAGCCGAAGTAGCCAAGAGCACTATCGAGGCATCTGAGCCAATCGACAGGCGACCGCAACTGGAAAAATCGGACGACGAGTGGTTGCGGGAAGTGATGAGGTTGAACGCGGCTCATCAGGTGACCGTTGCCTACGGTCGCGTCCAGCTAGTGCATAAAGCGTATTATGTGGTTCAGTTGACCGAAAAGGTCTGCGATGCAAGTTATAACGAGTACGGTCCACTCCCGATGTTTGGCTTTTTCTCAGATGCTAATCATCTCCATGGTGTGCCCCTATACCCGCCGGCTGGTGGACAATTAGTCTATTACGCTGGACACCCGGTGGCCTTTGTGTTGCAGCCAGAATGGGTGTCGGTACTGCGAAAGCATAGTCTTGCTGTATACATACAGTACATGGTAGATAACCACGATGGCTCTTTATCGCCCGGTGGAAAGTCGTGCCAAATTATCATTAAGAAATAGCATCAAAAAGGATTTTGAATCATGGCCAATGATTATCATTTGATTCCATCAAATGAGGCTGGTGATACGACGCCAGGCAATGAGGCAGGGTTCGTTGACCCGACCGCGCTCACAAACAACGGTAAGGGGTTCCTTGAGGCCTTCGAGGGTGATAGCCTGAAAGCCTATCCAGATGGTAATGGCGCGGCCACTGTCGGGGTCGGCTTCTTATTGAAGGGTAAGCCAATCTCTGAAAAGGACTACTTGGCGGAATTAAATATTCGTTTTGGCAGTGCAAACTACAGCGCTATAGTTAAAGCCTTGGATGGATCTTACCGTACAACCAAGGTTAATGGAATAACAACGACAGGATACGCAAAGTTGCAGGCGGCTTTGACGACGGCCAATGGCGGCAGCCCCTTGCCTTCGCTGACCGACGCTGAAGTGAAGGACTTGTGGAAAGAAATCGTTTTGACGAAGTCGTCGTCCGGTGAGTACGAAACGTTTAATAGATTGATATCTAAATCAAAATATCAAATCGACTCCGCAAATTTGTTGAACTCTACTGAGGGGGTTGCACTCTTCTCGCTTTCTTATAATGGGCTTCTAGCAAAGAGTCCAACCCTGCTGAGTGACCTAAATCAGTATTCATTCAATCGCCCCGATGCCTGGTTCCAAATTCGTTACGGTTCGAATCCATCATATTCAGGTGGCGTGGCGGCAAGACGATATGCTGAGAGTCAGTTATTTGGCCTCTATGCATCCACCGACCAGTCAGCGGCTGACGTAACGAATGTTGAGGCGTTGTCAATATATGCGGAATTTTCCAAGCAGAAGGCTGGTGACCCAAGCGCTACAAATAGGGCGGTCGCATTTAGCTATGAATATTCGCTATCCAGAGAAATAGGCCTGGCAAACGAAACGATCTCAGGCTCTCAATCGCCGATACCACAAGATGCTCCTGCCGTTGCTGGCCTACAGGTGCAGACACTTGAGAACGCGTTAGGGTGGGCCGCTCAAGAGCTCATCTCGAATTACATAACGAATGCATCATTAAATCCTTGGGTGGGGGATTTTGCGAACACGACGATCGATCCACTCGACGTGCAGGTTGCGGGCTCGCAATTATTTCTTGGGACTGACCTTCAGGCTTCGCACCGGAACGGATATGATTTATTCCAGAGCATTGACCCGAGTCGGTCTCTCGAGTACCAGAACTCCCTGCTGATCGCCCAGGCCGGCAACGATACCCTGGACGGCACAGGTACTGGCAACGACGCCCTGATCGGCGGCACTGGCGACGACACCATCATCGGTGGCACTGGCAACGACTATATTGTCGCAGGCACCGGCAACGATTCGATATCCCTGACTGGCGGCAACGATACGGTAGTGCTTGGTGAGGCCAGCAATCCTGGCGCCGGTGGACAGGATACCGTGTATGCCTCGGACGATACTGGATCGGTCACCTACTACGTCGGGCAACATGCACACGATACGTTGTACCTGAGCAACCTCGGTTCGACCCAGATCAACATCGTTTCGCAGCTGGGGGTTTCCAAGGCGCTGACGATCACCGCGCAGTCGATGGGCAACGGCACATGGTTTGATCCAACAACGAAAGACTGGATCACCAAGTCAGGCGCCACGCTGACGGTTCACTACGACATTGTGGATGCGGCGCCAGCAACCGGCGCTTCGACCAGCTCCGGCGGCTTCCTGCAATCCCTCGCCGACGCGCTCATTCCCACCGCGTCGGCGAGTGACTTGTCCAGCAGCAGCCTCGAACAGCTCAACGCTGCGGCCGCGCAAGGCGCGGGTGTGCTGACGCTGTACAACTTTACCGGCAGCAGCGGCGACGGCATTACGCTGGACACGGCACCCACCCCGGTTACCCCCACGCTCGCCGCCTCCAACCTCTCCGCCCTCGACCGCTACGCCCCCGGCGACACGTCCATCGTATTCGATAACTTTTACGGCGACGACGGCAAGCACGGCACCCAGCTCCTAGACAGCATCTATGGCTCGAACACGAACGGTGGCATCGCCAGTTATATCGATGGTTTCGGCAATGCCAGCTTCATCTATGCCGGCGACGGCGACAACACGGTGGTCGGCGACAACGGCAACTTCGACACCGTCACCCAGGGCTATGACAACGGCCCCAACCCCAACCTGTACGTACTGGCCGGTACCGGCAACCAGCTGATCTTCGGCAACTCGTCCGGCAAGGAGACGCTTCAGGGCGGCAGTGCTGGTGCGCTGGGCGAGTTCGAAACCATTTTCGGTTCCGGCGCCGACGCCTCGATCAGCCTGGGTACGGAAGATGGCTATGTGTTTGGCGGCACCGGTGCCGACACGCTGGATGCGGGCAGCGCGCAGTCCTACAACGTGGCGGGCATCGACACGGTGGATGCGGCGCTGATTGCCAGCGTCACCTATGATCAAAACAGCGACACGATCAGTACCGAGTCCGTTTCGGGTGGCACCCCAGACACGTACCAGATCTATCTGAACGGCAGCGCGCTGCTGGGTTCCTCGCTGGATCCGGGCGTGGCCGGTGCGACGACGCTGCCCGGCTCGCTGCTGATCGGCGGCACCGGCAACGACGCGCTGGTCGGCAACGTGGGCAACGATACCCTGATTGGTGGCACCGAGTCGGTCATTACACCATCCACGGGCGGCGCCAGCGTCACGATCCATGATGTTCTCATTGGCGGCGCTGGCAGCGACCTGCTGATCGCGGGCGATGGCAACGATGTGCTGTACGCCGACATGAATCCGGTGGTGTCCAACTGGGCGGACCTGGATCCGACCCAGTCCGACACGATCTACGGCGGGGCTGGTTACGACTTGGTTTATGGTTCCGGCGGCAGCGACTTTTTCTATGGCGGTTCCGGCAGCTTCAATGTGCAGGTTGGCAACGGCGCCAGCTACGTGTTTGCCGGCAGCGGTGCCACCACGGTAAAGGGTGGCAGCGGCGGCGACTATATCGAGGGCGGCTCGGGGGTGGACCTGCTGGTCGGCGGCACGGGCAATGACACGATTTTCGGTGGTTCCGGCGCCAGCTCGCTGTATGGTTGGGGCGGTAATGACTACATCAATGGCGGCGGCGGCGACGACTACCTGATGGCCAATGCCGGCCCGGCGGACAACAGCGACTGGGCGGACGCCGGCTCGGCCGATTCGGTCACCATCGATGGCGGTGGCGGCAATGACACGATCTTTGGTTCGGGCGGCTCGAACCTGATCTTTGCCGGTTCAGGCAACGATGCGATCGAGCTCGGCGATGGCTCCAGCACAGTCGATGCCGGTTCGGGCTCGGACACGTTCTATGCCGGCACCGGTGACGAAACCTTCGAGGTTGCCGACAACGGCGAACAGGATGCCATCGTCAATCCGACCTCGGCGTCCTCGATTACGCTGAACATGCAGGGCTTGAGTGCGGACGGAGTGTCATTTTTCAATGACGGCTCCGGCGACCTCGTGGTGGGCTTCGGTGGATCCTCGGTCACCCTGGTCGGGTATATCTCAAGCGGTGAATCCAACGTCTCGCTGACCTTCGCCGACGGCAGCTCGCTGGGCGCCGGCAATATTGCCAAGGCGCTCAGCGAGCCCGATGGAACGGTGGCGTGGGGCAGCAATGGCGCAACGGACACGATTACCGCCAACGATGGCAACGACAGCATCGGCAATTTGAGCGGTTACAACGTGGTATTCGGTGGTGCAGGCTACGACACGATCTACGGCGGCACTGGCTCGGACACCATCGAGGCGGGCTCCGGCGGTGCTTCCGTGATTGGCGGGATCGGCAGCGAGACCTACGTCTACAACCGCGGCGACGGCAACCTGGATATCGCCGAAGACACTACCAGCGCGGGGTCCGACCTGCTCGAATTGGGGTCCAGTCTCAGTGAATCGGACATCTCCTTCACGCGCCAGGGAAACAACCTGGTGATGTTGGTCGACGGCGGCGCAGCCGGCAGAATCGGCATCACCAACTACTTCGCCGCGCCGTCAGGGCCGGCGCATGCCGTGACCAGCATCGCGTTTGCGGACGGCACCTCGCTGGATCTGGCGGGCGTGACCGCAGCCCTGGTCTACAACAACGCCTATATCACGGGCGCCACTGGCAGCAATCTGTATCGCTTCGACGACTACTCCGGCAGCAACACGATCGATCAGGTCAGCGTCACGTCGAGCAACACGATCCAGTTTACCGCCGGTATCGACAGCAGCCTGATTGTCGCGCGGCGCGACGACAACAACAATCTGGTGCTGACGGACAGCCTCGATGGTGTGTCGGTGACCGTCGGCGGCTATTTCAACAACTCTCTCGGTGCGATCGACAGTAACTTCAGCATCAGCTTTGCCGATGGCAGTACATGGAATGCGCAGCAGATCCTGGCCGCCACCATGACCCCAAGCAGCGGCAACGACGAGCTGTGGGGCTCGGACGGCAGCGACACGATTACCGGCGGGCCGGGCAACGACACCATCATCGGCGTCTCCGGCAACAATGTGCTGACTGGCGGCAGCGGCAGCAACACGATCCAGGGTGGTTCCGGGGCGGACACGATTACCGGCGGCGGCGGCAGCAACCTGTTGCAGGGTGGCACGGGCGCTGAGACCTATGTGTTCCAGCTCGGCAACGGTTCGGACACTATCGTCGAGAACGGGGCAACGCCGGGCACCGACACCCTGCAACTGGGTGCAGGCATCCAGCCCTCGGACGTCACCTTTTCCCACTTGGGCGGATCGAATGATTTGCTTGTTCGGTTTGGCGCTGCGACCGATTCGACCGTCGTCGTGCAGGGCTTCCTCAACAGTGGGGGCAACGGCGTTCACCAGCTGGGTTCCATCAGCTTTGCCGACGGCACCAGTCTCACCGCTGCTCAGGTGCAGGCGATCGCGGCCAACGTCTATGCCAGTGACAATGGCATAGACACCATCCAGGGTGGCCCGGGCAACAACACGATCTACGGCGGCAGCGGCAGCGACACGCTGATCGGCGGCTCCGGTACCAACCTGATCATCGGTGGCTCCGGCACCGAGCTGATTGAAGGCGGCAGTGGCTACAACACGCTGATCGGCGGCGCCGGCAGCGACACCATCATCGCCGGCCCCAACGGTGACTTGATCGATACCGGAACAGGCAGGGCGCTGGTGGAAACCGGTGCCGGCAACGACACCGTCGACACCACGGGCGGGGTCGATACGCTGCAGCCAAGCAATGGCAATGACACCTACCAGTTTGGCGTCGGTTCGGGTCAGGATACGCTGCAGGATTACGCCTACTATCCGAAGACTGGCGCCGACACATTACTTATCGGCGCAGGACTGACCGCCAACGATCTGACCTTTACTCGGGTAGGCACGCCAGGCAGCAGCAATGACGCTCTGGTAGTGGGGGTCAAGGGCACCAAGGATTCCTTCACGATCGAAGGCTATTTTTCGTATCAGGACCTTGCCAAGAACAGCTCGCCACTGAGTCTGCAGTTTCAAGATGGCAGCTCGCTGAGCTTCGGTCAGGTGCAGACACTGGCCAACGCACAGTCGGACTGGAATGGGGCGGTCAGTTCACTCGATCCGGCACCGAACTCCGCTCAGCCTGCAAACGTCCTGCAGGGTCGGGAGTTCGCCCGCGGCGACGGCGCGATGGTGCTTGATCCAGGGTTGAACATCAGCGCCGACAATGTGGCGAATGGCTTTGGCTCGAATTTCTATCTTGCCCCAGGGATACGCCCGCAGGACGTGTCGTTGACGGCCGATGGCGACAGTGTGCTGCTGAGCATCAAGGGCACCAGTGACTCTCTGTATATCCCGGGCTTGCTCGACGCCGGTGTCGACGGCTACGCATTGACCGATATCAACTTCTATGATGGCACGGTGTGGGATCTGCCCGCAGTGCTGCAACACATCAGTTATGGAACGGGTTCGCTTTCGGCCGCCGGCCAGGTGATCAACGCGACCACCGGCGCTGAAACTTTGGCAGCGGCCGGGCCCAACGACACCATCAACGCGATCGCTGGCGACACGGTCGGCTTCGGCTATGGCGATGGTCAAACTGTGCTGAACATGGCGCCCGACAACTCGGGCGGCAATAGTGGCCTCAGTACAGTAGTGCTGGGTGCAGGGATTTTGCCGAGTGACGTGGGCATCAGTCTTTCCGATTTCGGTATCTCCCTCACGCTCAAGGATACGGGGGAAAGCCTCGCGGTCGATGGTGAATCCTGGGATGCTTGGTACCCCTCCATTGGACAAGTGCAGTTCGCGAATGGCACGGTGTGGGACGGCAACAACATTCAGGCGATGATCGATATAGGTCAGCCGGTTGAGCTGACGGATAACAGCGAATCGCCGCAGCTATCGGCAATCATCCAAGCCTTGCCGGTTGGTACCAGCGTGCTGTTCGGCGGCGTCAACGGGGCCACGCTCGATCTAGGTCCCAGCAATGCGCTTGTTGTCATCGATGATGGCTATGGTTACCAAAACGACAACGCCAGTACGACCCTGAACTATGGGATAGACGACGGAAACGTCACCATCGATGACATACACGCAAATCAAGGTTACAGTTTCGGTAACGTCAGTGGTCCAAACACGATCCAGTTTGGCAGCGGCTTGATCGCATCCGACATCGCAGTTTCGGGCACCGTTGACCATAGCCAACATCTTGATTCGTATGACAGCACCTTTGCTTCGGATGGTGAAGGTACCGGAAACCTTCTTCTGACTATCAAGAGCACCGGCAAAACCATCACGATTCCGTACTTTCTCAACCTCGATGCCAGTGGTCAACTCGCGGTCGCGAGCTCGATATCCAATATTGCATTTCAGGATGGTGAGACGATCGATCTGGCCGCCCTGATACTCGGGGGCGATGCGAACATCACGGCCATGCCCGGCGTGGTCGTCGGGACGCGTGGTGCTACCACCCTCTCGGGTACTGCCGGTGACACCATCGACGCGGCGATCGGCAATACGGTGGTCTTGGGCAGCAACCAGGTCATTACCGCTGACGCCTCCTCGCAAGGCAGTTCAACGCCGCCGGCCGAATCCACCTATATCTTCAACACTTCGACCAACGGTGACACCCTTTCGGCAAACGTCGCCAGCACGCTGGAATTCGCGCCGGGCATCGATGTGAGTGACGTCAGGGCTGTCAATTCGGACTATGGAACGACCGTCTATCTTCGGAATACTGGCGCGTATGTATTTCTTCCGAACAATGGCCTAACTACTACATTCTCTTTCGGCGACGGCCAATCATTTACGCCTCAAGAGAACGGGACCACTTTCACCGGAGCATTCGGAGCTGCCTTTTCGCCAACCACTCCTTTTGTGACGAGTGATGCATCAGGTGACCTTGGGTACTATGCGGCCGGCGTCAATGTCAACTATACCCAAGCCGCGTTTGTGCGCGGGCATGTGACCAATGCGGTATTCGGTGGCAGCACATGGAACGCATTCGACGCTTCCGCGACGGATATTAGTCAGCTTCCTCTCTCCATGCAGGCAGGCATTGACTCGTCGCTACTTTCGCAACCGGTCACCTTTACATTCGCGCCGGGCGCGACCGGGCTTTTTTCCAATCAGGAGGTGATTGCCAACTACGATGCCAATGAACTGATTGTCGACCTGTCAGCCGGCGTCACCGCTCAAAACCTGATGGTTTCTGAATCCCTTGGCGATATAATACTTTCTGTCGCGGAACCGGATGGAACGGTCAGCAGGCTGACCATTGACGGTTTCTACAGTCAGGTCGACGGTGCGTTGCAGGAAAAGCCGCTGACGATCCAGTTCGCCGATGGCAGCAGCTGGAACGACCAGGATATCAAGCAGGCGATCTGGCAGCGTAGCGGGGGCAATACCGACACCAGTCCGGACATGTGGATCGTCTCCCCCTCAGCGCAACCGATCGATCTGACAAAATCCGGCAATGGCACGTACTACCAGTACGTGGAAATCAAGAACGACGGGCCAAACGTCTTGCAACTCGGGCAGGACCAGGTGAATGCGGCCCAGGGCAGCGATACCTTCATCATTGCCACAAACAGCAATTCGCAAATCAAGAATTTTGACCCGAGCCAGGACATCATCCAATTTGCCGCCGGGATCGACCCCAGTGACATCGAGGTCGCCCAAGGATATGGCTTCGCGAATGCGGGGGCCAACACTTACAGCTACATGTTCAAACTCCGCAGCACCGGAGCGACGCTGCTGACTGTCAGTGGCAGCGGGCTCAATCCCAACGACAGTGCCGACGACTTCGTGCAATTTGCCAACGAGGTCACCTGGTCGTCGGGCGATATGGTGGGCACGCAAACCGTCGCCCCCAACTCGGGGCTGGTCATCAGCCAGGCGATTCGCGGCACCGTTGGTGATGAGTCCTTGTCGGGAGACATCGGCGACGACGTGATTGCCGCGGGCGTAGGCAACGACACGCTCAATGGTGGCGGTGGCCATGACACGCTTTATGGTGGTGTGGGCAACGACACTTTTGTGTTCGGGCCCGGTTCGGGCTACGACACGATCGTGGCAAGCAATGACGGCGTGCATGTCAACACCCTGGTCGTCACGTCCGATGTGACCCCGGCGAATGTTTCAGTGGTACGCCCCAACTCAGGCAACGACTTGGAGCTGATCCTCAACGACACAGGCGAAACGGTGTTGCTGCCCAACTATCTGGCCAGCAATGCCGCGCAGGCAGTGCAGGCAGTGACCTTCGCCGACGGCACGAGTTGGACCGTGGCGGATCTCGAAAGCATGGCACATCAGGGTTCCCAATTTTCTGCTTATCTGGCGGCAAATGCTGCGGACGAGTCGATCGCCGGCGGTGCAGGCAATGACACGATCGTGGGCGACGAAAACGCCGATACCTTGGCGGCTGGTTCTGGCAATGACCTGATTCAAAGTGGGAACGGCGACAACACGATCATCGGCGGCGCTGGCCTGGATACGATCGCCGGCGGTTGGGGCAGCGATCTGATAGTTGCCGGTACGGGCGACACATCGATCCTCGGTGGGCTGGGCGATGAAACCTATCGGTTCGGCGCGGCTTTTGGTCACGACACGCTCGTCGCCGACGTTTCCAGCGATGGCATAGGTAGTAACGTCATTGGGTTTGAAGCTGGCATCAATGCCAGTGCGGTGTCGTTCTCCCTGACCGGCGATGGTGGCCTGCTGATTTCGCTGGACAGCAATGGCGATTCGATCCTGCTGCCGGATCACTATGTCAATGGGGTACCTGTTGCCGACGTTGATCAAATTGTTTTTGGTGACGGCAGCATCGTGTCCATGAATCAGATCAACCAACTGTTGGTTGCATCGGGTGGCACGTCGATTCACTACGTGGGCGGGACGGTGATTACCGGCGGTGATGGCAATGTCGAGATATTGAGCGACAACGGCAACGACGTGCTCGTTGCGGGCGCCGGTAAGGACACACTGGTGGGTGGCAGTGGCACCGACGTACTGCAAGCGGGGACCGGAAACGATCAGCTCATCGGTGGTAGTGGTAGCGAGACGTATTTGTTTGGAATGGGCTTTGGTCACGACTCATTGACCATGAACGCCGCTGGCGTCAGCAATATGATTCAATTTTCAGCGCGTATCAGAGCAGCCGATGTGCGCTACCGGGTCAGCGGCAATGATCTGGTGATCAGCGTGGCCAGTTCGACTGCGGCCAACGGCAATCCAAGTACGCTGACGTTGACCAACTATTTCACCAACGGCGTGCCTTCGACTGCACTGAATCAGGTGGTGTTCGACGACGGAACCGTGGTGCCGATGGCGCAAGTCAACCAGGCACTGACGTCATCGTCCGGCCTGGATGGGACCGTGGTCCGGGTGTTGCCGGGAAGAGGTGTTGTGATCACGGCGCCCGCGGGGGATGACACGTTGACCGCCGATACTGGCAATGACACTTTGATGGGTGGCAGTGGCAACGAGACGCTGGTCGGAGGCAGCGGCAATGACACCTACATGTTTGGCCCCGGGTTTGGCCAGGACCGGGTGATAGTCAACGCCGCGTCGATCAGCAATACGATCGCGTTCGCGGCGGGGATCACGGCGGCGGACGTGAGCTTCAAGGCCAGTGGAAATAGCCTGGTGATCGGTGTGGCTGGCTCGATCGGCGCCGATGGCCAGCCGAGCACGTTGACACTGACGAACTACTTCAGCGCCGGCGTGCCGGTGGGCAAGATAGGTCAGGTCGTCTACAGCGATGGCACGACGGTGGCGATGACGCAGGTGAATCAGGCGTTGACGGGTTCCTCGAGCCTGAATGGCACGGCGGTGAAGATCCTGCCGGGCGGTGGTGTCGTCATCACGGCGCCGGGCGGAGCGATCACGCTGACCGGTGATGATGGCAGCGACACGCTGATCGGTGGGTCAGGTCCGGACACGCTGCAGGCAGGCAGTGGCAGCGATGATCTTCAGGCGGGTGCCGGAAGGGAGACCCTGATCGGTGGTACGGGCATCGACTTGTTTGAAGCCGGGACAGGGAATGATCTGCTGGTGGCCGGCAGCGGTGTCGAGACCTATCTGTTCGCCACGGGTTTTGGCCACGACACGCTTGCAAGCGCAAGCGATGCGACAAGCAATACGATTCAATTTGCAGCCGGTATCAGAGCAGCCGATGTGCGCTACCGGGTCAGCGGCAATGATCTGGTGATCAGTGTGGCCAGTTCGACCGCCGCCAACGGCAATCCAAGTACGCTGACGTTGTCGAATTACTTCACCAACGGCGTGCCTTCGACTTCGGTGAGCCGGGTCGTGTTCAATGACGGAACAGTGGTGCCGATGACGCAAGTCAACCAGGCACTGACGTCATCCTCCAGCCTGGATGGGACGGTGGTCCGGGTCATGCCGGGCAGCGGCGTGGCGATCACCGCACCTGCGGGGGACGACACCTTGACTGCGGACACCGGCAACGACACGTTGATCGGAGGCAGCGGCAATGACACCTACATGTTTGGCCCCGGGTTTGGCCAGGACCGGGTGATAGTCAACGCCGCGTCGATCAGCAATACGATCGCGTTCGCGGCGGGGATCACGGCGGCGGACGTGAGCTTCAAG
>NZ_JBHSNF010000002.1:313852-589399 GCF_042657065.1 Rhodanobacter ginsengisoli | reverse complement strand
GCTTCAAGGCTAGTGGAAATAGCCTGGTGATCGGTGTGGCCGGATCCGTCGATGCGAGCGGCAAGGGCAGCACATTGGCGATCGCGAACTATTTTGCCAATGGTGTGCCAGTGGCAAACGTGGGCTCGATTGTGTTCAGCGATGGCAGCAGCTTGTCGATGAGCCAGGTCAATCAGCAGTTCGCGCCAGCTACGTCCGCAAACGCGAACTCGGCCAAGTCGACCATGGTGCTGGCACCGGCGCCTTCTATCGCTGCGGCCACCGATACTTTCAGTATGCCCTCAATGCTCTCGCAGGCCGGTGGGTCCACTGGCCTCAAACGGCAAGGCGCCACAAGCCTTCAAAGTGATGGAGCACTTGCCGTCTCATCCAAGGCTGGAGGCGCGGTGAAAGCGTCACCCGCCAGTTCGAATAGCAGTCAGCCTGGCGCTTCGCCAAGGGCCACCAGCACAGTTGCCGCGTCGCTGCTGCCAGCGGCATCCATCGATGTTGCCTCTACGTCGAGCGGATCGCATCTGTCGACTCAAAGCCGCATGCCGACGCTGACGGCAACGCCCGACGCCTCGCCCGGTGCGCCGCAGGATCCAATGACAAATGATACGGATGACCCATCGCAGGCTCCACTCGGCGTTGAAGATTCAATTGGCGGCATCAATGGGGGCGCGGCCCCGGCTGGCCTGATGTCTCCAGCCGCAGCTGGGTTCAATGGCTCACGCGCACAACGTGGGACGCTGGGTCGAACCATCAATGCGGCCAATGACATGGTCAAGGCGCTGCTGGCGTCGGGCGGTCTGCAACATCCCGCCATGGCAGGAAACACTGCGGCGGCGGCTGCGCAGGTCCAGTTGCAGGGCGGAACCGTGTGGTCACTCAGCACGCTGGATCGAACCATGGCCGCATTGACAACGGGGGCTGCCTCAAGGGCAGGCGGCGTTGGGCCCCATGCGTCCTTAGGATCGGCGGATCTGGCCCACGCGCAATTGATCAGCGCGATGGCGTCGTTCAGTCCCGCAGCTTCGGCTGACACCACGCTGCCGCCGATGGCTTCTGAAGCCTATGCGGTCTCGATCGCGGTACACGCGCACTGAGTCCGAAAGCAGAGCATGCCGCTCCTTCCTCATGAAGGAGCGGGTAAGGAATTCAATCGGTTGATGAAGGCGCGATGGAAGCATCTGAAGCAGTGACGGTAGATAGCGGCTTGGCGTGCCTCGTGGTGCTCGCTCGTTTCCATGGGGTGGCCGCAGATCCAGCGCAGTTGGCACATTTGTACCAGGAGGAAGGCCGCTCATTTGATGTGACGAGTGTCCTGCTGGCTGCCAAGGCGTTGGGATTGAAAGCGAAGCAGGTGAATTCCAGCGTGGAGCGGCTGCTCAAACTGCCATTGCCGGCAATCGCCGTCGATGAGGATGGCGGGTTCTTCGTGATGGCGCGAGCCGATGAGCAGACCGTGCTGATTCATGAGCCGAAAAGTGATCGGCCGCAAATCATGTCGCATGCGCAATTGCAGCAGCGCTGGTCAGGCAAGCTGATCTTGTTCACCTCCCGTGCGTCGATCCTCGGTGAGTTGGCGCGTTTCGATTTCAGTTGGTTCATTCCCGCCATCGTGAAATACCGCAAGTTGCTTGGCGAGATCCTTCTGATCTCGTTTTTTCTGCAACTCATCGGCCTGGTGACGCCACTGTTTTTCCAGGTGGTCATGGACAAGGTGCTGGTCCATCGGGGGTTGAGTACGTTGGCTGTCATTGCCATCGGACTGACGTTTTGCTCAATTTTCGAGTCGCTCCTTAGTGGTCTGCGTACCTATGTGTTTTCACACACTACAAGTCGTATCGACGTGGAACTGGGCGCCCGCCTGTTCCGGCATCTGCTCGCTCTCCCTTTGGCGTATTTTCAGGCACGCCGTGTCGGTGACTCTGTGGCGCGGGTGCGCGAGCTGGAGAATATTCGAAGCTTCCTCACCGGTAACGCCATCACGCTGGTGATGGACGTGTTCTTTTCCTTCATCTACATCGCCGTGATGCTCCTGTACAGCGGCTGGTTGACCTTGGTAGTGGTCGCTTCATTGCCTCTTTACGTCTTGCTGTCGGTACTTCTTACCCCGCTCCTGCGCGCTCGGTTAGGGGAGAAATTCAATCGTGGAGCAGAGAATCAGGCATTCCTGGTCGAGACAATCAGCGGCATCCAGACGCTGAAGGCGATGGCGGTGGAACCGCAGATCACGCGCCAGTGGGACAACCAAGTGGCTGGTTATGTGGAAGCGGGATTTCGCACGACAACGTTGGGCACGCTGGCTCGCGAGGGTGTGAATTTCGTTGGCAAGGTTGTCACGGTAGTCACCATATGGATGGGCGCCCGACTTGTGATCAGCGGTGAACTGACAGTAGGCCAGTTGATTGCCTTCAATATGCTGGCTGGCAGGGTGGCACAGCCGATCATGCGTATTGCCCAGCTTTGGACGGACTTTCAGCAAACCGGGATTTCCATGCAGCGATTGGGCGATATTCTGAACGCCCCGACCGAAGCCCCCAGTACGAGTCGCAGTCCGCTGGCCACTCTGGAAGGGCGGATTGAGTTGGATGCGGTGACCTTCCGCTATCGACCAGACACGCCGGAAGTATTGCGCGACGTGAGTCTTTCCATTGAGCCAGGTGAGGTGATCGGGATCGTCGGGCGCTCGGGATCAGGTAAGAGCACGCTGACCAAGTTGGTGCAACGGTTGTATGTGCCCGAGCGCGGTCGAGTGCTTGTTGATGGCATCGATCTGGCGATGGTGGAGGTGTCTTCGCTGCGCCGCCAGATTGGGGTGGTGCTGCAGGAGAACGTGCTATTCAACAGGACGGTACGAGAAAACATTGCACTCGCGGATCCGGGTGCGCCGCTGGAAAATATTGTCACGGCAGCCAAGTTGGCCGGTGCACACGAATTCATTCTAGAGTTGCCGGAAGCCTATGACACGGTGGTCGGCGAGCAGGGCTCCTCGCTTTCCGGTGGTCAGCGGCAACGCGTGGCAATCGCGCGCGCGCTGATGACCAACCCGCGTATCCTGATTTTCGATGAGGCGACCAGTGCGCTCGACTATGAGTCCGAACGCATCATCCAGAACAATATGCGCGCGATTTGTCAGGGGCGTACGGTGATCATCATCGCGCACCGCCTTTCGGCGGTGCGCGATGCCCAGCGCATCGTTGTGATGGATCATGGACGCATTGTGGAACAAGGCAGCCATACTGAACTGCTCGATCATCAGGCGGGCCACTATGCGCGCCTCTACCGGCTGCAGCAGGCATGAGTGTGCGGCAGGCTTTGCGCGATCTGCGTCAGCGCTATATGCAGGTATTCCAAGCGGCATGGAGGATTCGGCACGAACTGGATACAGTGCCGCGGTTGCGTCACGAGAGCGAGTTTCTGCCGGCCACCCTGGCCTTGCGCGACACGCCCGTGCACCCGGCTCCACGCGTCGCAATGAGTGTGATCATCGGCCTGCTGGTGATAGCGGTCAGTTGGGCGTGCCTGGGAAAGGTGGATGTGGTGGCCACGGCGCCGGGCAAGATCGTTCCGAGCGGGGATGTCAAATTCATCCAGTCACAAAATACCGCGGTGATAACCGCCATTCACGTGAAGGACGGGCAGCGGGTCACGCGCGGCGAGGCGCTGATTGATCTGGACGCCACCGATTCGATTGCCGATGCGGCGCACGCTCAATCTGATCTTTTTGCGACACGTGACGAAATCGCCCGCGCTCAGGCCATGCTCGATGCAATCGATCATCACCATGCGCCGATACTGAGAGCCGATCCAGCCTTGGGTACCATGGCGTCGCAGGACTCGGAACGAAATGTGCTGAAAGGGGAATATGCCGACTACGTCAGCAACATGAGCAAGATGCGGGCCGACGTCGCACAAACTGTGGCAAGTTTGCATCAGACCGAAGACGAAATCCGCAAGTTGGAAGGCACGTTGCCGATTGAGCAGCGCAAGGAAAAGGACTATGCCGAGCTGATCGTCAAGGGTTACGTCGGCAAACACGAGTACTACAACGAGCAGCAGGCGGTCATCCAGATGCAGCAGGACCTGGCCGCGCAGCAGTCCAAACGGATGGAGACCCTGGCGGCACGCGACTCTGCATTGCGCAAGCGGGACGCCTATGTGAATGATGTTCGCCGCACCTGGCTGGAAAAAATCCACGACGACGAGCAAAAAATCGGTGGTCTGGCTCAGGAGCTGGTCAAGGCAAATCAACAGCGCCACTTGTTGCATCTGACGGCACCGGTGGACGGAACCGTGCAGCAGCTGGCCGTGCATACGGTGGGTGGTGTGGTGACGCCTGCTCAGACGCTTATCACGCTGGTACCCGACCATCAAACCTTGCTGGTCGAAGCGATTGTGGATAATCAGGACATCGGTTTCATCAAGGATGGACAGCGCGCTGAGGTCAAAGTCGAGACATTTTCCTTTACGCGCTACGGTACGCTGCATGGCACGGTCGTGCAGGTCGCCAACGATGCCAAGCAAGACGACAAACTTGGGTTGATATTTACAGCCGAAATTTCACTGCCGCAGGACACTATGCAGATCGATGGTCGGCGTATGCGCTTGACGCCAGGGATGGCGGTGACCGCCGAAATCAAGACCGGTCGCCGCCGTATCATCAGCTATTTGCTGAGCCCGCTGATTCAAAATGCTAGCGAGAGCTTGCATGAGCGATGACTGCTTTCAGCTTGGGCATTTCATTCGATCAACCTGTTTTGCGACTGGACGGTAATTTACCTTGCGTCTCTTGTTCATTCACCAGAACCTGCCGGGCCAGTACCGTCATCTGCTGATCCACTATGGGCAACAGCCCGGCCACCAGGTGGTCGGGTTGGCAGAGATGAAACGGCTGCGGGAAAACATACAGCGGCCCATCGCGGGTGTGCGATTGGTTGGCTACGACAGCCCTCCCGCGGCCGTGGGAACAACGCTTGCTACGCTGCGTACGACTGAAGCCGCAGTGCAACGCGGGCAGCTTGTCCTGTCTGTGCTGCTCAAGCTCAAGAAGGCTGGCTTCTATCCGGATGTCGTCTATGCACATCCTGGCTGGGGGGAGACTTTGTTTCTTAAGGACGTATTTCCTCGGTGCACGCTGATCCATTTTTGCGAATTTTACTATCACACCGATGGCCAGGATTTCAACTTCGATCCCGAATTCCCCAATAGCGCGGATGACGTTCTGCGGCTGCGGATACGCAATCTGCACCATCTGATGGCCTTGGAGCAAGCCGACATCGGCATTGCGCCAACGATGTGGCAGCGGACGCGCTTTCCAGCGATCTATCAACCTAAGATTTCAGTGGTTCATGACGGGGTCGACACTTCCGTCGTCAAGCCCGATTCCGAAGCCTTTCTCAAATTCCCTCATAAGAATCTGACATTGCGACGACATGATGAGGTGATCACGTTCGTCAGCCGAAATCTTGAGCCCTACCGTGGTTTCCACACCTTCATGCGGGCACTTCCCGAGTTACTCAAAGCACGACCGAAGGCTCACGTGATCATCGTGGGGGGGGATGACGTCTCTTACGGCCGTCGGCTGGTCAAGGGCAGCTACCGCGAGAAGTATCTCGCCGAGATCAACGGCCACTTCGATTCCAGTCGTGTGCATTTTGTCGGCAAACTGCCATACGCGACATTCCTTCGCGTGCTGCAGGTCTCTACCGCGCATGTCTATCTGACTTATCCGTTCGTACTGTCCTGGTCGATGATGGAGGCCATGGCCGCCGGTTGTCTGGTGATCGGGTCCCGAACGGCGCCGGTCGAAGAAGTGATCTCCGACGGCAAGAACGGGCTGCTGGTGGACTTCTTCTCTCCTAGCGAGTTGGTTCAGACAATCCAGCGTGTTTGCGACGACCCAACGAGAATGCAGGCCGTGCGCGCTGATGCACGCCAAACCATCCTGGAGCGGTATGACCTGCAGACGGTCTGTCTACCTCGACAGAAGGAGCTGATCGAATCCAGTCGTGATCTGTCCCCGGGCACTCCTCATGTCGCACCACGCAACCCCTTAATGGCGTGGTCATTTCAGCACTAGGTTGAGCCTGAGGCACTCGCGGGATCGTGAAGTCCTGGGGTTCTACAGATCGGGGCAAGTCTACCTATTTCCGGCACCAGAACTTCAGAGGCCCGCCAACGCGGGCTTTTGCTTTTTTTCTTGTACACCTGCTTCCCTCATGTTGCCGATACTGCCCGCCTGCGTGCCAGGTGACATTCGCAGGGTGACGGTGTTCGCTTTTTTTGCGGCGCCACGGACCGCTTGTCGGGCAATTCCTACCGTTTGTCGGATGGGGGCTGGCCGGGGCCGGTCGGTTGGGTACAGTGGATGCAGGGGTATCAGGGAGAATTCCATGCAAGTCTTGTTGCGTCAGCGAGGCGTCTCGTTGATCGAGGTGCTGGGGTCGACCGCGTTCCGCGGACGCCGGTGGAGTTCCCATCTGTTGCAGCCGGCCAATCAGGGGGCGGTCGAATGATGCTTACAACTGCGCGGCGCATCCGTGGTTTCACGCTGGTCGAGCTGATGATCACCGTCACCATTGCGGTGGTGCTGATCATGATCGCCGTGCCGAGTTTCAAGACGATCATTCTTTCGAGCAAGTTGACCACGACGGCGAATGACGTGGTCGGCGCGATCAATCTCGCCCGCGCCGAGGCGGTCAAGCACAACGGCAACGTCCAGTTCTGCAGCGATTCCGCCACCAGCAATACATCCAGCACGCTTGGTACTGCCTGCGGTACGGAGGTCGGCGCGGTTTATTTCCAGACCGTTACCCCGACGACTAAGTCCGCAACGCAAATTCGCTCCGGAACGGTGGGGCTCACCTCCTCGCTCCAATTGAGCGGCAATGCGGTCGCCTTGAGCTTTTCCGGAGACAGCCTGGGTCACAAGGTCGGTGTGGCTGCGCCCTATTCGGGCACGGTGATGACCATATGCACCGCTTCGCTGACTACCGACAACATGCGGGTCATTGGGTTGACCTCCGGCTCGATCCTAGACGTCACCAACAAGACAGGAACCTGCCCCTGATGAACGGCCTCGATCCCACTGCACTTCCAGTTTCCGCTGGCTTGGTCGGTGCACCCGACCGGCTTGTCGGTCGGGCTGCCGCGAGCAGGGTGCGCAGTAACTACCTGACCGCCATCACCGTGCCCCGGCGGCAGTCCGGCGTCGGCCTGATCGAAGTGCTGGTGGCCGTGCTGGTGGTCTCGATCGGTTTTCTCGGCATTGCGGCATTGCAGGCGATGTCGATGTCCACCAACAACAGCGCGATGGCGCGCAGCATGGCCACAGTCGCCAGCTACTCGATTCTTGACGCGATGCGAGCCGATATCAACAGTGCCAAGCATGGCGACTACAACGGTACCGTCACACCGGCTACAGCCGCCGTTCCTGCCGTCGGCGGCACAGCGGCTATTCCGGCCAACTCCGCCGCCTGCCCAGCGGCGGGGACAACCTTGGCTGCGTACCAGCTAAGTCAGTGGTGTGGTCAGCTCAGTACGAGCCTTGGTTCATCGACCAACACCACCGGTACGATCAGTTGCGATGCCAATGGCCAATGCACCGTCACGATCGTCTTCGACGACAGTCGGGCAGGGTTGGGTGGCGGAACTCAACAGAAAGTCATCACCAAGGGGATGTTATGAGCGATTGTCGCGCCATTCGCCCCGGCAAGGGGCGGCGGGTATCCGGGCCGGCAAGATCGTCGCTCGGGTTCACCTTGATCGAGTTGATGATTGCCATGCTGCTGGGTCTGATCGTCATTGCCGGTGTGGTCAGCGTGTTCCTGGCCACTCAGCAATCCGCGCGCACCAATAAGGCCCTTGGCGACGTGGAAGACGGCTCACGCATCGCGTTCGAGATGATGGCGCGCGACATCCGCGACGCCGGTCTGACCGGCTGCGGCAACGCTGGGCGCGTCGCCAACGTACTCCAAAACGGTCCCGGGTCGGCTACGCCGGATTGGTGGGCCAACTGGGGCAATGCCGTGCACGGATACCCGGTCGGTTCCACGACTGACCCGGCCTTGACCGTCGGCACGGCGGCGACCGACCAGGTGACCGGCACGGATTCATTGCAACTGATTGGCGCCGCCGACACAGGTTTGAGCGTGGCCGCCACCCCCAGTTCGACCGCTGCAAATTTCAAGCTCAACGACACCACCTCGGATCTCACAACAGGTGATGTGATCATCGTATGCGACCCCGATCATGCCACCATCGTCCAGATCACCAACTACACCAATTCCAACGTCACTGTCGTGCACAACACCGGCACCGGTACACCAGGCAACTGCTCCAAAGGCATGGGCTATCCCACCGTGTGCACCGCCAATGGCAATGGCTACCAGTTCGGACCCAATTCGCAGATTTTCAAGTTGGCTGCGGTGGACTGGTACATCGGGACCAACCCGATTGGTGGCAAGTCACTGTATCGCGTCAGCGTGGTCACCTCCGGCGCCAAGCCCACGGCGACGGCGCAGGAGATGGTGCGCGACGTCACAGCCATGACCATCAAATACCACCAGAGCAATCCGCTTGGTACCGGCTTCGTGAATGCGACGACGATAGGTGCCGACGCCAACTGGGCCACGGTCGACGCCGTGCAGGTCACGCTCACGCTGGAGAGCGTCGACAAGCGCGCCGGCACCGATGTCAAAGCCATCTCGCGCAACTTTACGGCCACCACCACCGTGCGCAATCGAGTGCCATGAAATGAGCCACGTCTCCGAAACCCATGCGTGTGTATGTCCCTCGGCGAATTCCCGGTCGGCCGTGGCTTCCTTGAGGGTTCGTGATCGCGGCCGTCTGGGATCGCCGGCCCGCGCCGGCCAGCGCGGAGTGGCGCTGGTGGTGGCGTTGATCTTGCTCCTGGTGATTACCCTGGTCGGCCTTGCCGCCGTGCGCGGCACCATCATGCAGCAGAAGATGACCGCCAACATGTACGACCGACAGATCGCCTTCCAGAGTGCCGAGGCGGCCATGCGTGTGGCGGCAGCAAGCATCCCGAGCAGCCCTGCCGATGTGGCGCGCAACTGCCAGTCCGCCAGTGTGGTCTGCCTGTCCGATCCGTTCAACGATACCCACCTGCCGACGGGCAGCATCAAGACTCTCAGTGCCGCTCAATACACGGCAGGCTCACTGGCGAGTGGCCAGCCCCAGTACGTGATCGAAAACATGGGTGATTTCCAGAATCCGGCTGCCGACACGGGCTTCAACCAGAGCGCCAATTCGCACAACTACGGCGTCAATGGCGGCTCCATCAAGAACATCTATTACCGCGTGACGGCCCGCAGCGGCGATCCCGCCAAGGTGGGTAATCGCGCCGTGGTCGTGCTGCAGGCCATGATCAAGCAGGGTTGAGTTTCCAGTCATACCTTGGCAAGGGTGCATGGGCCTTCCCATGCCGCACCATCGCACAGAGCGGAACCGTCATGAAAATCGCCTCTCGTCTGCACAGCAAGCCCGGCAGTTTTTTCGGCAAACTGCTGACCATCGGTTTCTCCGTCTGGCTGCTGGGCGTCGCCTTCTCGCCAGCGCTGGCGGCCGTCACGGTCGATCAGACACCGCTGATCATCCAGAAGCCTCTGCCGCCGAATATCACGTTGATGCTGGATGACTCCGGGTCGATGGCATCGGATTACATGCCGGATTGGGGGTATCTGAAAAATAACGGCAACAACGATGCTCTGATCGATGCAAGCAATAATGGTGTTTATTACAATCCGACGGTTACCTACAAACCTCCGGTCAACGCCGATGGTACGTCCTATGCCAATGCAACGGGCCTGACCAGTGCCTGGGTTGACGGGTTCAAGCAATCCTCGGGAAGCATCGATTTGACTGCATACAGCTCAAATGATGGCAACAATAATATCGATTACTCAACAGGGTCCGCTCAGTACTACAGCACAAGCATCTCCTCCGACAGCGATTGTGCAGATAAATATAGCAACCTGAAAGGCTATGGTGGCTATACGTATAGTTGGTGGAGCAATATATGCTATTTCACCTACCACACATCAAATGCAAAATATTTTCAGTATTCGACTGGCCCTGCGGCTGGCGCATATGTGGTGCATTATGTTGCGCCGTCGGATTGTGGCAGCCTGAGCAGCACCAGTACGCCGATTGACTGTGTATTGGCGTCCGACAAGTCCGGTGCCGCCGCACCCGTGGGTGTCGCGGC
This sequence comes from Rhodanobacter ginsengisoli, assembly GCF_042657065.1. Classification (NCBI taxonomy): domain Bacteria; kingdom Pseudomonadati; phylum Pseudomonadota; class Gammaproteobacteria; order Lysobacterales; family Rhodanobacteraceae; genus Rhodanobacter; species Rhodanobacter ginsengisoli. The sequence goes on along the minus strand of NZ_JBHSNF010000002.1, from coordinate 579,183 downwards.
CGGGCAAAACATCGCCAATTGGTTTTCGTATTACCACACCCGGATGCTGATGGCCAAAAGTGGCCTGATGAATTCATTTTCCGCCATCGACTCCACGTTTCGCGTCGGCTTTGGATCAATCAACGGACGAAACAATAGCGCACTGCCTGCGCCAACTTCCAAATATAACTACAAGACCATCGCGGACGTCCAGCCTTTTGGTGATGGATCTTCCGGTACTCAGAAAGATAGTTTCTGGAAATGGCTGATTGGTGAAACTCCGGGAAATTCAACGCCCTTGCGGGCGTCGCTCGACGCTGTGGGTCAGTATTATGAATCAGCGCAGCCCTGGCAGACCTCGAGCACAGATACGACCGAGCTCGCCTGCCGTCAGGCATATACGATCCTGACCACCGACGGGTTCTGGAATGGCTCGGATCTCGGCAATGACAATATCGACAACACTGACGGACCTACCATTGCCGGTCCGAATAATCAGAGTTACAGCTACGTGGCGGCTTCGCCCTACAAGGACTCGGCCAGCGATACCCTTGCCGATGTGGCGATGAAGTACTGGAAGACGGATTTGATGTCGAGCACCACCGGCACGTCCGATATTGCCAACGAAGTGCCTACCAGCACCGATGATCCGGCTTTCTGGCAGCACATGACGACGTTTACCCTGGGTCTGGGCTTTACACCGCAAGGCATTACCCCGACGGGTACCACGATCGACCAGATTTTCAGTTGGGCTAACGGCGGTACGGCAATCACCGGCTTCAGCTGGCCGGCACCATCCTCGAACAAAATCAGCACCATCGCCGATCTGGCGCACGCGGCGGTCAATGGTCATGGCGGCTTCTATGCTGCTACCAGTCCAGAGGCATTCGCCGCGGGTCTGGCGGACGCGTTGAAGCGTGCTTCCGAGCGGGTGGGTACCGGTGCAAGCCTGGCGGCGAACTCCACCCAGTTGAAGTCCGGCGCGTTCGCCTACCAGGCGAACTACTACACTGCGAAGTGGAAGGGTGATCTGAAGGCGATTGCGGTGGATCCCAATACCGGCGCGCTTGCCACGACGGTCACCTGGAGTGCCGCCGATCCCAAGGTTCTACCCACCTACGACAAGCGGAATATCTACACCTACAACCCGAGTGTCACCCCGGTGGCGCAGGTGGCGTTCGATGATCCCGCCACACTCTCGAGTACCGAACAGACGGCATTGGGCAGCACCACCGCCAGTCAGCAGGACTTGATCAACTATTTGCGCGGCGATGCTTCGAAGGAGAAGTCGAAGACGAACGGCATTTATCGGAGCCGCGATACCGCGCTCGGCGATATCATCGACTCCCAACCGGTGTATGTGGGGCAACCGGACGCCAATCAGTTCGTCGGTCAGGCGTTCACGGGGTCGGACGGTTTCCTTTCCTACGCCGCCACCACGCGCCAGGGTCTGATCTTCGTGGCGGCCAATGACGGCATGCTGCACGCGTTCAACGCCGACACTGGCGCCGAGGTGTATGCCTACCTGCCGGCGGCCGTCATCACCAATGGATTGAAGAAACTGTCAGATCCCGATTACGGCACCACGGCGGCGTCGCCGCATCAGTACTTCAACGACGGCGAACTGACGGTCGCCGATGTCTATTTCGGATCGGCCTGGCACAGCGTGGCGGTGGGCACCACGGGCCGCGGCCTGGCCAAGGCGGTCTACGCGCTGGATGTCACGAATCCGGCCAAGATCACACTGTTGTGGGAGCGCTCCGCCGGCGACGGTAAAACCAACGCCGACTATATCGGCCAGATGACCGGCAAGCCGATCATCGCGCAGACCAACGATGCCGGCACCACCGACACGACTGGCAACAGTAACTGGTCGGTATTGATCGGCAACGGTTACAACAGCAAAAACGGCACGGCGGCCCTGCTGCAGTTCGCCATCGCCGATGGCAGCCTCGACGTGCACCCGACGGACACCGCCACCGGGAACGGTCTGGCTGCTCCGGCGGTCTGGATGGATGATCTCTCCAACGGCATCAGCACGATGGCCTATGCGGGCGACGCGCAAGGTCGGGTGTGGTCGTTCCAGTTGAACTATCTCAAGAAGTCTGGAAACACTTACACGCCAACGGCTACCCCCAACAGCACCGGTACCCAGCTGTTCGTGGCCAAGGATTCGACTGGCACGGTGCAGCCGATCACCGCTGGCATGCTGGTCGGCAAGAATCCAGTCACGCATGACTTGTGGGTATTCTTCGGTACCGGCCAGTACTTGAGCAGCGGCGATCTCGTCTCGAAGGCGACTCAGTCCTGGTACGGTTTGATCGTGCAGTCCACCACCAATAACCTGGCTGTCGACGGAAGCAAGACTCGCAGCGATCTCGTGAAGCGCTATATCATTGCGGAGACACCGGGAACGGCTGCAGTCGCAGCGGATCCCACGGCCGTACCCCCGGTGCTGGCCGCACCGGCGGTTGCACCGGCGCGGGCCGTGACAGCGGCTCCGTCGTCCTTGGGTGGCAAGTCAGGCTGGTACATGGATCTGTTGTCGCCTACGTCCACCACGGATCCGACAACAAAGAAGGTCACCTATACGCCCAACCAGATTGCCGAAGGCGAACGGATCGTCACCCCTAATCAGTTCCAGGGTAATCAACTGCTGGCGACGACGCGCATTCCGACGGCGGTGGATCTGTGCAATCCCTCCGGGCGCGGCTGGATCATGGCGGTCGATCCGTTCACCGGAACCAGCCCCACGTCGAGCTTCTTCGATCTCAACGGGGACGGCCTGATCAACCAGCCGGCCGACTACATCATGGTGGACGGGAAGGCCGTGGCGACCAGCGGCATGGGCTTCAGCTCGTTACCCAACAACCCGATCTTCATGGGTGGCAGCATGCTGGTGAGCTTCGATAACGGTAGCGCCACCAGTGTCAAGACATCCGGCACCTCCAATACCTTGCAGCGTGTTTCCTGGCGAGAGCTGATCAACCAATAAGGAACGAAGATGAAAAAGCTTTTGTCAGTTGACATCTGCGCGACGGGATTTCGCGAAGGCGGCGCGACCGGTACGGAAGCTCGCCGCATCCGGGCGCGGAATCACCACTTCCGCAGCACGGGATTTACCCTGATCGAATTGATGATCGTGGTGGCGATCGTTGCCATCCTGACCGCGATTGCCTATCCCGCCTACACGAACTACATCACCAAGACGCGTCGGGTGGCCGCCGAAGGTTGCCTTTCGGAAGACGCGAATTTCATGGAGCGCTACTACACGACCAACCTGACCTACAAGGCGGCCGTGCTGCCGGCGCTCGATTGTGCGTCCACCCAGCAGACCGGGAACTATTACGACTACGACCTGCCGGCGAGCTCACTCAGCGCGTCGTCGTACGTCGTGCGCGCCAGTCCCAAGGGGTCACAGCAAACCAACGATGCCAAGTGCGGAGTCCTGACGATTGATGAGAAGGGCAAGCGCGTGGCAGCGGGTGATCCCACTGCCGTGGCGAAGTGCTGGTAAAAGCGCTGCGGCAACCACGTGCTGCAGTCGGGACTGCAGCGCGCCATAGCCCGATGGCTCGGCGGCTGCGCTGATGTGACTTCCCACCGCAGGCGTCAGTCGCCGGCCAGGCGTTCGGCCAGTCCCGAGTAGCGGCGGGTACGTCGTTCGATGGCACCGTCGACGATGTCCCGGCTGCCGACCAGGCTGAACCAGTGGCGGGCGCGGGTGATCCCGGTATACAGCAGCTCGCGGGTCAGCACGTTGCTCGCCTGCGCCGGCAGCACCAGCGCCGTGTGTTCGAACTCCGAGCCTTGCGACTTGTGCACGGTCATCGCGTATACCGTGCTGACTTCGCCCAGGCGTGACGGTGCGACCCGGCGTGTGCGGGTGTCGCTGGGGCCGGTCGCCGCATCGGCGAGAAATACCACCGACAGCTGGGGTTTGCCGCTGTCATCGGGCAGGCGCAGGCAGATGCCGACATCGCCATTGGCCAGGCCCAGGCTGTAGTCGTTGCGGGTCACCATCACCGGACGGCCTTCATACCAGCCGAGGCTGCTTTCGATCAGCCCGCACGCATGCAGCGACTCGGCGATCAGCTGGTTCAGCCCGTCCACGCCGCAGGGGCCGTGACGCAACGCGCACAGCAGCTGGAAGCGATTGAATGCCTGCAGTACGCCGCGCGCCCAATCATCATTTGCCGCCGCATCGTTGCGGGCCGGGCGCTCGCGCTGGATCAGCTCGAGATAGTGCCGATAGCCCGCGGGCAGGGCGGCGGTTGCGCCCGGCGCGAACTGCCCGCAGTTGCCGTCGATGGCCAGCTCGGCCAGCTGTTCGCGAGTGGCCGATGGCATCCAGCCGAGATCGGCCGAGCGGGCGTCCAGCATGGCATGCACGCGGCCGACGTCGCCCGCATTCACCGCACGGGCCAGCTGGCCGATGCCGCTGGCGTCGCCGAAGCGATGGCTGTGACGCAGCATGGCCAGTTGCTGATCCAGCGGCTGGGCGTCCTCGCGCACGAATGGCTGGATATCGTCTGCCGTGGTCACGCGCAGCCAATCGGCGGTGGCGACGCTGTAGTGGCCGTCATCGGCGCGGCGGCACAGGTCGCCGAGTACCGCGCCGGCTTCGACCGAAGACAACTGATCCTTGTCGCCGAGCAGGATCAGCCGGGCCGCCGCGGGCAGCGCGGCGAGCACGGCGGACATCATCTCCAGATCGATCATCGAGGCTTCGTCGATCACCAGCACATCCAGGTGCAGCGGATGGGAGCGGTCGTGGCGGAAGCGCCGGGTATCCGGTCGCGCCCCGAGCAGGCGATGCAGCGTCTCGACTTGGGCGGGAATCACCGCCCGGGTTTCGTCGTCCACGTCGAGACGGGCCAGTTGCGCGGCGATGGATGCGTTCAGCCGGGCGGCCGCCTTGCCGGTGGGAGCCGCCAGGCGGATGCGCAGCGGTCGCGCCTGTTGCCGCAACTGCAGCGTCTGCAACAGGCCGAGCAGGCGCACCACGGTGGTGGTCTTGCCGGTGCCGGGGCCGCCGGTGATCACGCTGAAGGCACCGCGTGCGGCCAGCGCGCAGGCGATCTTCGGCCAGTTCGGCGACGGTTCGGCGGGTGAGGCGGGGAACAACCGGGCCAGTTCGTCGGCCAGCTGCAGGGGAACCTGCTGCGGTCGGGCCAGCCGCTCGCGGATCGCGGACGCCACCTGGCATTCATGGTTCCAGTAGCGGCGCAGATACAGCCGCGTCCCGTCCAGTACCAGCGGCGCATTCAGCGGATGTCCCCGCCGGCCGTCGGCCACCAGGGGCGAGGAGGCGAGCAGGCGTTCGCGCTGATCCTCGACATCGCGCGACATTCCCCGCCATGCGGGCGGCCAGGCCTGTTCGTCGGCCAGCTCGGCGAGCGCATCGAGTTCGAGGCACAGGTGACCGTCGGCCAGCTGCCGGCTGAGCAGCGCGGCCAGCCACAGCAAGGGAGTCGATGCACCGGCCTCGCGTTCGGCAAGGAAGCGCGCCAGCGCCACATCCAGCTGGCGCAGCCGGTGTTGCCCGATGTCCTGTTCGAGCTGCTCGAACAGCGTGTCGCGCGACATCATGCGGGTGCTCCTTCGGCGAACAGCCGGTCCATGGCGTCGATCAGTGCATAAGGCAGCCGCTCGCGATGGACCCCCTGTCCGCTGCCGCCGACACCGCGCAGATACAGGTAGAGCACGCCACCGACATGTTGCGCGTAGTCGTAGCCGGGCAGCCGCGCACGCAGCTGCCGATGCAGGGCCAGCGTGTAGATCGCGTACTGCAGGTCGTAGCGACTGTGCCGCACCGAGGCATCCATCGCCTCGACGGTGTAGGCGCGGTCGTCGGGGCCGAGCCAGTTGGATTTGTAGTCGACGATGTAGAAACGGCCATCGTGTTCGACCACGAGATCGATGAAGCCCTTCAGCATGCCGTTGAGGCGATCCGCCAGCAGCGGCGGCCGCGGTCGTGCGCCCAGCGTCTGCGCCGTGACCAGCCGGTCGAGTGCCTGAGTATCGACGCCGGTCGCCTCGAACCAGAATTCCATCTCGGCACGGCAGCGGTCGGCATCGGCAAGCGCGACCCGGCTGCCGTCGGGCAGCCGCAGCGGCGTGCGCAGGAACGCGGGCAGCCAGGCGATCAAGGTGTCGCTGAAGGGTTGCCAGCCACGACGACGGCAGCGCTGCTCGATCTGCTGGCGCAGCGCATCGGGCATCTGCGCTGCCGCGGCAAAGCCTTCGTGCGACGCCCCCTCGAGCAGGTCGTGCAGGAAGGTGCCGGGCTCCGCCCCGCGCGGAAACGCGTGGATGCCCGCGGCCACGACCGGGGCGGTGACGACCGGCGCGTCGACCCGCTCGGCCAGTGCTTCGGTCATCACGTCCTGTTGCGCGGTTTCCGGCGCGCTGTAGTGTGATGCGTCGTCGCTGGCCACGCGCAGGGCGCTGTAGCTGGCGATCCACCACGGCTCGATCGGCGCGCCGTGATAGCTGCGCGCCGGCTGCGCCGGCGGGGTGTCCCGGCTCGCTCGATGGCGATCGTGACCGACCTCGTCGGCCAGCTGCACGAACTGGACGTCTGGATGGCCATCGCCGAGGGCCTTCAGCTGGCCGGCGAGCTTGCCTTCGCCGAACGCCTGGCTGCCGTTGAGCACGTAACCGAACGCGGATTTGTGCAGTCCTGAAACCTTCTTCTGGCCATCCCTGAGGTCGGCGACACCCAGCCAGCAGGCGTGCTGCGCCCGGGTCATCGCCACGTAGAACAGGCGCAGATCCTCCTGCAGGCGTTCTTCGTCGGCGCGTTCCCGCGCCGCCTCCGATGGCTGCAGGTCGAGGGTCGCCTCGCCGTCACCGTCATGCAGCACGAAGCCGTCGGCCAGTTTCGTTTCGCGCATCGCACAAGCGAACGGCAGCAGCACCAGCGGGTATTCCAGGCCCTTCGACTTGTGGATGGTGATCACCTGGATCAGCGCGGCTTCGCTTTCCAGACGGACGATCTTCTCCTCGGCGGTGTCGACCCGACCATCGTGGGCCTCGGCGATCTGGTGGGCGAGGTGGCGCAGCAGGGCATGTTCGCCGTCCAGCGCGGCTGCGGCCTGTTGCAGCAGTTCGGCCAGGTGCAGCAGGTTGGTCAGCGTGCGCTCGCCCTGCGGCATGGCGAGCAGTTGCGCGGGCAGGTCGAACAGGTGCAGGAGTTCGTGCAGCATGGCCAGCACGCCCTGGCGCAGCCAGCTGTCATGCAGCTGGCGAAAGCGTTCGCCCATCTGTTCCCAATGGTTTTCATCGCGATTGAGCCGGTCGAGTTCATGGTAGGCCTGGCTCAGGGTGGTGCTGGCCAGCGCCGCGCGCATCGCCCGATCCGAGCCGGGCGTGGCGCAGGCGTGCAGCCACAGCAGCAGGTCGCCGGCTTCGGGCGAGGCATACACGGAGTCGCGATCGGACAGGTAGACACTGGCCAGTCCGCGCGCCTGCAATGCCTGGCGCATGCAGGCGGCCTCGGTGCCGCTGCGGACCAGGATGGCGACATCGCCGGGCGCCAGCGGCCGCCAGCCGCCGGCATCGTCGGCGAAGCCGCACTCGCCCTGTTCCGCGGCGTTCAGCAGCGCGACCAGCCAGGCGGCGGCATGGCCGGCCAGCTGCGCCTGGTAGGCCGCCTTGCTCATCGGCGCGCGATCATGCGCCAGTGCCAGCTGCAGCGCCGGAATCGGTTCGCCGAGCAGCAGCAGTTGTTCGCCGCGACCGCTGGCCTTTACCGGATGGAACGGCAGCGCGTTGTCACCCTTGCCGAACGCGAATGCACCCTGCGCATGCTGCTCGGCATGTTCGAACACATGATTGACCGCACGCACCAGCGAGCGGGTCGAGCGGTAGTTGGTGTCCAGCGTCCAGGTGGGCGTCCCGGCCTGGCGGCGGGCGTGCAGGTAGGTGTGGATGTCCGCACCACGGAAACCGTAGATCGCCTGCTTGGGGTCGCCGATCAGCAGCAGGCCGGTGTCGGCACGGTCCGCGTAGATGCGCTGGAAGATGCGCCACTGCTGCGGGTCGGTGTCCTGGTATTCGTCGATCAGCGCGACCGGATACTGGCCGGCGATGGTCTGCGCCAGACGCTCGCCCGTGCCGCCGTGCAGCGCCTGGTCGAGCCGCTTGAGCATGTCGTCGTAGCCCATCTGCGCCAGGCGCTGCTTGGTCGCGTCCAGCCGCGCGGCGATCCATGGCACAGCCTGCGCCAGCAACAGCGGGCGCAGCGGTGGCGTGGCGTCCAGTGCCTCGAGCAGGTGGTCCATCAGGACGAAGCTCGCATGCGTGGGAGTCGTGCCGTTCTTGTTGGTCGCCCTGGCGAGCTTGCCCTGGCTGGCACGCTCGATCACGGCGCGATCCGGTCGCGCGCCACCGTCGGCCCAAGTGGCGAGTTCGGCCAGGTCGCTGTCGAGCTTGTCCTGCTTGTAGCTGCTGCCGCTGAGCGACTTCGTCTTCAGCGCATTGACGAGCATCGCCGCCAGCTCGGCGGCATGCGTGCTCCAGCTCTGACGCGCCCGTGCCTCCGCCTCGTGCACGGGGACAAGACGTCGCGCCAGCAGATCGGCGATGTCATCGACCGGCGGCAGCGGCCGGCCCTCCACGCGCAACTGTTCCAGCGTCCGGCGCAGCAGCGGCGCGACGTCCTTCTGCAGTGCCTGCGGTCCCGACCACAGCTGGCTGATCTGCATCGCATCGCCGCGATCGAGGGCGAAGAAATGCTGGCGCCAGTAGTCGCGCACGGCTTCGCCCAGCAGCTCGCTCTCGTCGCCGCTGACGTTCTGCACGAACGGGTAGCCGCTGTCGAAGGCGTGCTGGGACAGCATGCGCTGACTCCAGCCGTGGATGGTGTGCACGGCGGCCTCGTCCATCCACTGCGCCGCCAGTTCGAGCTGTCTGGCCGCCAGCGCCCGGGCTGCCTCGTCGGGGTAGTTGGCGATCAGTGCACGCAGATAGTCATCCGTCGCGGCGTTCGCGCGGAACGCCCCGGCCGCTTCGCCCAGGCGTCGGCGGATGCGCTCGCGCAGTTCGGCGGTGGCGGCCTTGGTGAAGGTCACCACCAGGATCTGCGGCGGCAGCAGGGGCTTGGCGTGCTCGTAGCGGCCCAGTACCAGGCGCAGGTACAGCGCCGCGATGGTCCAGGTCTTGCCGGTGCCGGCGCTCGCCTCGATCAGGCGGATGCCCTGCAGCGGCAGGGTCAGCGGCTGCAGCGGTTCCGTCGCGATCATGCGGCGTGCTCCAGCGGCAGCAGGGCCGTGATCATTGGCTGATAGAGCGACAGCCAGCACTCGAAGCCGGCATCGAGCATCCGTCCGAACTCGGGCCAGGCGCGCGCGAGGCAGGGGTCCTGCGCGCGCTCGCCCGCGACGTAGTCATTGCCGTCGTAGCAGACCGCGGCGGCCCGCGCCGGATCCTTGTCTCCGCCGGCCGCGATCAACCACGCGAAGGCACTCTTGCGCGCGATCGGCAACGGCGCCTGCATGCCCTGGCGCAATGCGTCGAGCAGGTGGTCGAGAAGCGTCGCGGCTTCGTCACCCGACAGCGCCGCGAAAACCGGCTGGGCATCGATGCCGATCAGCTGGGTCTGCACCGCCAGTCCATTCGCATTGGCCAGCAGGTGGATGACCCAGGCATGGGTGAGCTTGTCGAAACGCAGCACGCCACTCTTGTCGAGCAGGGCGCCGTTGACCAGTTCCAGCCGCCGGTGGCGGCCATCGGCATCCTGGCGCAGGTCGGTCAGCCAGTCCTCCACCAGCAGGTCGTCGTGGGCATGGCGCAGCTCGAACTTGTCCTCCTGCGGCGACCAGCGTTGGCAGGCGTCCTGCCACAGACCGGCCAGTCCGCGCGCCTGCACGGCCAGGCTCTCCTGCAGTGCGGCGCCGAAGCCGCCCGGTGGCAGCAGGCCTTCCTCGCCCAGCCGGCGCACCGCGTCCGCCACGTTCTGCTCGATCGACTGGCCGGCGTCGGTGTCGAGGGCCGTCTGCAGCACGCGGCGCATCGCGTCGTGGTGCTGCAGGCCATCGAGGCCGAACGGTTCGTCGTCCAGCGCCTCGTCGTCGGCCGGCGTGAAATACACCTTGAGCCGCTGGTTGAAGAAATAGCTCACCGGCCGGGCCAGGAAACGTTGCAGCTGGCTCAGCGACAGTGCCGTCTCCGGCACCCAGGGTTCGAGCGTGTCGGCTGGCGTCTGCGCCGCGGTAGCGCGATGCGCCTGCTGCCACTCGCGCGCATAGGTGAACACGCGTGCATCGTGGCCGGCCTCGAAATAGCGGCGGCTGAAGGGCTGCAGCGGATACTCGGTGGTCAGCGCCCGGAGCAGATGCGTGCCGGCGTCGACGGCGTCGGCCGCCTCGTCGGTGCGATGCCAGCCGGCGGCGAGGTAGTCGCGCAACTGGCCGACCAGCACCGACGGCGGCAGCTCGCTGTTGTCGCGGGCGCTGCGCCCGACCCAGCTGATGTGCAGCGCATCGCGCGCCGACAGCAGGGCTTCCAGGAACAGGTAGCGGTCGTCCTCGCGGCGCGAGCGGTCGCCGGGCCGGCTGTGCCCGGACGACGCCATCAGGTCGAAATCGAGCGGGGTCTGCCGGCGCGGATAATCGCCGTCGTTCATGCCGAGCAGGCAGACCACGCGGAACGGAATCGCGCGCATCGGCATCAGCGTACCGAAGCTCACCGCACCGCCCATGAAGCGCTGCGACAGCCGGCTCTCGTCGATCGCCTGCAGCCAGTGCTCGCGCACCACGGGCAGCGGAATCGGTTCGTCGAACGCGGCCTCGTCGCAGGCCTGCAGCCAGGCGTCCAGGGCATCGTGCAGGCGGTTCAGGCGCAACGCGTCCTCGCTGTCCGCGTTGTCGAAGAAGCTGTCGAGCAGGCCGTGCAGCCGTTCGGTCCAGGCGCCCGGTGTGGCCGGCGTGCCCAGCAGTAGCCAGTACCGCTCCAGTTGGTCGAGCAGGGCGCTCAAGGGGCCGAGCAGGGCGGCGTCGAGGCCGCCGATTTCGGCATAGGGCGCGATGCCGTCCAGGCTTTCGCCGTCGCCGACCGCATAGCCCAGCAACATCCGGCGCAGGCCGAAGCGCCAGCTGTTCTGCTCCAGCGCGGGCAGCTCGAGGCTGCGCTTCTGCGCACCGTCCAGGCCCCAGCGGATGCCCGCGCCTTCGATCCAGCGGCGCAGCGTGGGCAGGCTGTCTTCGGCCAGGTCGAAGCGGCCGCGCAGGGCCGGGACGTCGATCAGGTCGAGCACGTCGCTCACCGTGAAGCGCGATTCGGGCAGCGCCAGCAGATGCGCCAGCGCCATGATCAGCGGCGCGCTGGTGCGCGCCGACTGGTCGGCCACGCTGTATGGCAGGTGGCGCGGGTCGGACGGGGACAGCCGGCCGAATACCGCCTGCACGTGCGGCGCATAGCCCTGGATGTCCGGCACCATCACGATCACGTCGCGCGGGGCCAGCGGGCGGCCTTCGCGTGCGGATTGTTCGAACAGCGCCAGCAACTGGTCGTGCAGGATTTCCACTTCACGCTGCGGGCTGTGCGCGATGTGGAAGCGCAGCGTGGCGTCGCCGTCGCGCCAGGGCCGGCGTTGCGCGGGTTCGGCCGGCAGCGGCTGCAGGTCGAGCACGGCCTGCTGCACCTGCGGCAGCAGACCCTCGCCGTCGACATCCTGGAACAGGTCGATGCTGCGTCCGATCGCGGCGAATTGCCCGCGATAGCGGTCCGGCTGGTCGAAACTGTCGAGCAGGCGGATGTAGTCGCGGCCCTGCTTGCCCCAGGCCGCCAGCAGCGGGTTGGCGTGCAGGTGCAGGTCTTCGTAGCGCGGCAGCGCGGGCAGCCCCGGCTTGTCGAGCTGGCGCCGATGGTCGGCGCGCAGCAGTTCGCGGTCCTCGATGATGTCGGCCCAGTAATGCCGGCACGGATTGGCGACCACCAGCAGCACCTGGCTGAAGCGGGCCATCGCGGTGAGCGCCTCCAGCGTCTGCTGCGGCAGCGAGGAAATGCCGAACACCACGATGCGTCGCGGCAGCGTCGCCGGCCGCTCGCCGAGTTCACCGATGCGGGCGACGAACGCGCGATGCACCGCGGCGCGATGATGCTCGCGTTCGCCCGCGCCGACGTCGGCCAGCAGCAGTCGCCACAGTTGCGGCTGCCAGCGCTGGCTGGCGTCGATCGGGGTGACGGCGCCGCGCAGGTCGTCGCGCAGCACGTCCTTGCCCTGTTCCCAGTCATCCAGCCAGTCGGCGCGGTAGACCTGGTACTGGTCGAACAGGTCGGCGATCTGCTGGGCGAGCTGGAACTGCTTCAGCCAGTCGGTGCCGTCCGGCTCGCCCGAGCCGGTGCCGGCCCGCAGAAAATCGCGCAGCGGCGCAAAGCCCTCGTCGTCCAGGTGCGGCGGGATCAGCCGCAACAGCCGCCACGCCAGCCGCGACTTGTCGAACGGCGAGGTGGCCGCGACCGCGTCGCGACCGAGTACCGCCCGATACGCGGCCCACAGGAACCGCCCGGGCAGCTGCACCTCGACCGCGGCGCTGATGCCCAGCCCGCCGGCCGCGGGCGATCGCGCCAGCGCCAGCTTCAGCCACTGCGCGATGCCGTTGCTCTGCACCAGCATCAGCTCGTCCTCGAGCGGCTGCAGCGGCGCGCGCGCCAGCCACGCGGCGAGCAGGTCGCGCAGATCCTCAAGCCGATTGCCGTGCAGCACCATCAGCCCCGGTTCGATCGGGGCCGGGGTTGAGGGGATGGCGGCGGTCACAGCGGGCGATGCTCGTAGGCGCTCATGCGGGGGATTGTCTCCGAGTGAGGCGTGATTGTCGCCGGCGCCGGTCTCAGCGGCTGCGAAAAATGTTTTTCTCGCGTTGTCGATTTGGCGCCGCGTCATTCGTCGCATGCATGAAACCGGCGGGAAAGGCGCCGCCGGTCCAACCCCCGACATGGAGACCCGACGATGCGATGCATGGTGATAATCAAGGCCACCCGGGAATCGGAAGCCGGCGTGATGCCCAGCGAGCAGTTGCTCGCCGCGATGGGCAAGTTCAACGAGGAACTGGTCAAGGCCGGCGTGATGCTGGCGGGCGAAGGGCTGCAGCCCAGTGCGAAGGGCGTCCGGGTGCAGTTCTCCGGTAGCTCGCGCATGGTGGTCGACGGACCGTTTGCCGAAACCAAGGAGCTGATCGCCGGCTTCTGGCTGTGGCAGGTGAAGTCGATGGACGAGGCGATCGCCTGGGTGAGGCGCTGCCCGAACCCGTTCGAGGGTGACTCCGAAATCGAGATCCGCCCGGTGTTCGAGCCCGAGGATTTCGGCGAGGAATTCACGCCCGAGCTGCGCGAGCAGGAAGAACGGCTGCGGGCGCAGATCGCCGCCAGGAGCTGAACGCGACGAAGCGGCACGACACGGCGGTCCCTGAGATCCTCGTGGCAACCCGCGCGATCGAGTCACGAAACGCAACGCTGCTGCGTCCACTCCACAGCAAACCCGAGGAAAGATCATGCGTCTGAACAGCTATCTCATTTTCGACGGCAAGGCCGAGGCCGCGTTCAACTTCTACGCCCAGGCCCTGCACGGCAAGATTGCCATGCTGATGCGTTTCGGCGAAGCGCCGGGGGCCGGGAACACGCCGGCGGAAACGCGCGACTGGATCATGCATGTGCGGCTGGAAGTGGGCGACCAGGTACTGATGGCATCCGACTGCCCGCCGGATCGGCCGTACCACGGCATCCACGGTTGCTCCGTGTCGATCGCGGTGGACACAGTGGCCGAGGGCGAGCGCATCTTCAAGGCGCTGGCCGAGGGCGGCACCATCCAGATGCCGTTCGAGCAGACTTTCTGGGCCGAGCGCTTCGGCATGGTGGTCGACCGGTTCGGCGTGTCGTGGATGGTGAACTGCGAGAAGGGGCAATAACCGATGCGCTTCATGCTGCTGCTGATCCCCGGCTACGACGGGGACGCCACGCCGGACACCCGGTCGGACGCGGAGGCCGTGGCCGAGATGGCGGCTTACCACCAGCGGCTGCACGAAGCCGGGGTCCTGGTGGCGCTGGATGGACTGCATCCGCCGTCGGCGGGCGCGCGGGTCTCCTTCGCCGGCGGTGAGGCGACCGTCATCGACGGCCCGTTCGACGGGGTGTCGGACGTGCTGGGCGGCTACTGGATGATCGAGGTGGCCTCGCGTGAGGACGCCATCGCCTGGGCCACGCGCTGCCCGGCGGCGGGCAACGAGGTGATCGAGGTGCGCCAGGTACAGGAATTCGCCGACTTTCCGCCGGAGTTGCAGCGTGCGCTGACCGGTGAGCCGGACGGGCATGGCGACGGCAGTCCCGCCACGGGCTCGTGGCGGCACCTGCTCGCGGCCGTGTGAGGTACGTCGGGTCGGTGCATCGTTGCGGTTGAAGGGAGCGGTCGCCGGCATCGGCCTTGCGTCGGGGCGACGCCGGTGGTGTGATCAGGTGCCATGACCGCCACCGACACCCATCGCGCCATCGACGCCGTCTGGCGCATCGAGTCGGCCCGGCTCATCGCGGGCCTCGCACGCATGCTGCGCGACGTCGGCCTGGCCGAGGAGCTGGCGCAGGATGCGCTGGTCATCGCGCTGGAGCAGTGGCCGCAATCGGGCGTACCGGACAACCCCGGCGCCTGGCTGATGACGACGGCGAAGCGACGCGCGATCGACCGGCTGCGGCGCAGCAAGCTGCTCGAGCGCAAGCACGCGCAGTTGATGCACGAGCTCGAGGCCGAACAGGAGCAGCAGGTCTCCGCGGTCGAGGCCGCGCTGGACGATCCGATCGGCGACGACCTGCTGCGGCTGATATTCACCGCCTGCCATCCGCTGCTTTCGGTCGAGGCACGTGTGGCGCTCACCCTGCGCCTGCTCGGCGGGCTGAGCACGGACGAGATCGCGCGGGCGTTCCTGCTGCCCGAGGCCACCATCGCGCAGCGCATCGTCCGCGCCAAGCGCAGCCTGGCGAAGGCCGAAGTGGCGTATGAAGTGCCGCGGGGCGAGCAGCTCGCCGGCCGGCTTTCGGCGGTACTCGGCGTCATCTACCTGATATTCAACGAGGGCTATTCGGCCACGGCGGGCGACGACTGGATGCGACCGGCGCTGTGCGAGGACGCCCTGCGTCTGGGCCGCGTGCTGGCCGGACTGATGCCGCGGGAACCGGAGGTGCATGGCCTGGTGGCGTTGATGGAGATCCAGGCCTCGCGCACGCACTCGCGGGTGAACTCGCGTGGCGAACCCATCCTGCTGCTCGACCAGGACCGTGCGCTATGGGACCGGCTGTTGATCCGTCGCGGGTTGGCGGCGCTCGAGCATGCCGAAAAGCTGGGCGGCGCGCTCGGCCCCTACGCGCTGCAGGCCGCGATTGCCGCCTGCCATGCGCGCGCACTGACCGCTGCCGATACCGACTGGGAGCGCATCGCGGCGCTGTACGCAGCGCTGGCGCAGGTGGCACCGTCGCCCATCGTCGAGTTGAATCGTGCGGTCGCCGTCGGCATGGCGTTCGGCCCGGCCGCCGGCCTGAGCATCGTCGATACGCTGATCGACGAGCCGGCCTTGCGGGGCTATCACCTGCTGCCGGTCGTGCGCGGCGACCTGCTGGCCCGGCTCGGTCGTCTCGACGAGGCCCGGCCGGAATTCGAACGTGCGGCGGCATTGACCCGGAATCTGCGCGAGCGCGAACTGATGCTCCGGCGCGCCCGGGCGTGCGGGGGCACGTGAGGGCGGCCGATGAATGTCGGTGGTGAGCGGCCGGAGCGTATTGGCCAGGGGATTGCGTTTGCTGACCAGCGCGGTTTCTCCCCACGGCGAACAAGTGGAAGATGATTGAGACTATCCTGCGGAACATGGGTCACTTGTTGCGGTGCGGTGGTCGATCGGGACTGCGCATGTGACAGACCCTGGACGGACGCGCTCAGTCGGGTTCGGGTGGCGGTGTCTCGCTGCAGAACAAGGCATGATCGGTCCTGGGGGCGAAGCTGCCGGGAGGTGGTGCGATGGAGGGGCAGGAATGGCCACGTAGCGAATTGCGCGAGCACTTCTACGAGAGTGTGGCCGAGACGCTGACGTTGCTGCATGCGGCCCCTGGTTACGACCGCCGCCTGGCGCTGGTCGAGGTGGCTCGTATTCTCGCGATCACCATGGACCTGCCCCTGGTATGGATCGGACGGCGTGAGCCGGGGCGATCACGACTGGAGCTGACGGCGGCGGGACCCGCCGCGGACTACGCATCGTCGCTGCGGGTAAGCGACGATGCCCGCGAACCGGGCGGGCGCGGCCCGGTCGGCATCGTCCTGCGCGAGGGGCGCGCCAGGGTGGCGACACTGGACTCACCGGAATTTGCGCCATGGCGCGAGGCGGCCCTGCGTCATGGACTGGGTTCGTGCATTGCAGCGGCATCGGGGACATCGGATGGCGGTCAGTTGGTCCTGGTTGCCTATTCGCACATGGACGGACCCGCGCTGACGGACGAGTTGCTGGACTGGGCGCAGCGGCTCGTCGACGAACTTGCCCGGTTCTGGGATGACCAGGCTCTGGTTGAACGCAATCTGCGCTTGAGCCGCTATCGGGATGCGCAGAGGACGATCCAGCGGGCGATGCTCGATCAGCCCGATCCGGATGCGGTTTTCTTCACCCTGGCGCATGCGCTGGTCGATGTGGCCGGCGCGGTGGCCGTGGACGTCTATGTCGCCGAAGGCACGGTCTTGCGTCGTGTCGCCCTGGCCGGCCCGATGGCCGAAGCGATGCGTGCGTTGCCCGAGCCACCGATCCAGCCGGACGCTCATTCCCTGTCGGCACCCACGCTGACCTTCACGCAGGCCTTGCCGGTGGTACGGGTGCAGCCATCCGGCCATCCGGACGAACCGGAGGTGTGGCGTACGGAGCCATTGACGCGGGTGGGCGCGATCGGCTGCTGGCCGGTTTTTTCCGAACCGGCCGAGGAAACCACGGCCATTCGTACGCCAGCTGCGGTATTTCTGGTGGCAACCACCGAGCCGGATGCCTTCGATGCCGACATGCACCAGTTGCTGGAGGAAATAGCCGAAGCCGCGGGTCTTGCGCTGAGACAACACCAGCAGCGTCATGCCTTGTATCAGGAACAGGAGCGGCAGACGTATCTGGCGCTGCATGACGCCCTGACCGATCTGCCCAACCGGCGGGCACTCGACTATCACCTCGAACATGCGCTGGCCCGGGCGCAACGGCATCGGAGCCTGGTCGCCGTCGGGCTGCTGGACATGGACGACTTCAAGCCGATCAACGATCGCTACGGGCATGCGGCCGGCGACCGCGTGCTGGTCGAGTTGGCGACGCGGTTGCGCGAGGCGCTGCGCTCGGAGGACTACGTGGCACGCCTGGGCGGCGACGAGTTCGTGCTGGTGTTCGAGGATCTCGAGCACGAAAACGATCTGGAGCCGCTGCTGGATCGCGTCGAACAATCGCTGCGGCGGCCGATGACCATGGAAGGCGCGAGTTTTCCGTTGGCGGCCAGTCTGGGGATCGCCCTGTATTCGATCCATGCCCATGCCAGCGGCGAACAACTGTTGCGGCGCGCGGATCAGGCGATGTACCAGATCAAGGCGGACAAGCGGCAGCGGTCCCGCTGGTGGGCGGTGGCACTTCCCAGCGATGCGGCCGAGCCGGCAGTCGAGCACGCGGGTGCCTCCGCGATGCCGCCTTACGGCGAGCGCGCCGCGGCGAGGCTGGCCATATGCCTGAAGGCGTGGCAGGCAGAGATGCCTGGAGTCGCGGACAGCTTTTATGAAGGGCTGCTGCTGAAGGAAGGGATCGCACGGCTGCTGGGCGCGATCCCGGCGGCTGACGTGGACGCCTTCAAGCATCGCTTGTCACAGCACCTGCTGATCCTGCTGGATCCGCATCTCGAAGTGGCTGCGCACCGCAGCAAGGCGAAGCGCTCGGGGCTTTTCCATGCCGCCTGCGGCCTGGAGGAGGTATGGCTGCTGGAAGCGATCGAACTGCTGCGCGACATCCTTGCGACCGCCCTCGGCGCGCTTGCCCATGGCGATCGCAAGGCGCTGTCCATCGTCTTGCAACGACTCGGCATGGAGCGGCAGTGGCAACTCGAGAGCATGCGCGAGCTGCAGCGTCGCCGCGTCGCGCTGCTGGCCCGGCTCAATGCGATTGCCTGGTCGGCGGAGGGTTACCTCGAGCTCATTCAGGGCGCGGTCGACATCCTCGCGTCGCACGAGGAGATCATGGCCTGCGCCGCGGGACGTCCGGACGAGTCGGGCTACCTGACCTATGAAGCCGTGGCGGGCGCGGCGTTTGCGGAATATCTGCGCGCACTGGTTGCCGGCCATGCACGGCCGATCCGGGTCAGCCAGAGCGGGATGGAAGGTGACGGGCCCAGCGGCCGCGCGTGGCGTACGGCCCGCATTCACCGCTGCGCGCACTATGGCAGCGACCCGGCGATGCTCGCCTGGCGCGATATGGCAGCCAGTCTCGGCGTGGTTTCCAGCGTGGCCATTCCATTGTGCCCGCTGCCGCTCCAGCCCGCGGTGGTGCTCACCCTCTACAGTCCGTATGCCGGAGGGTTCCACAGCGAGGACCAGCAGGCATTCGTCGAACAGATAAAGACCGTGCTGGATCTCGCGCTGGCCCGTCTGGCGCCACCCCGGCAGGGCACCGAGCTGTTGCCGTTCTTCATGCGCGAGCGCTGGCGGGCGCTGGTCGCCACCGAGGCGATCGAGATGCACTATCAGCCCGTGGTGAGGCTCACCGATGGTCGGGTCGGCGAGCTCGAGGCGCTGGCCCGATTGCGTGACGAGGACGGTGTCTTGCTGGCGCCGGCCCGGTTCCTTCCGGCGCTGGGTGCCGACGACCTGATCGCGCTGTTCCGCCAGGGTCTCACGCAAGCCATGGCGTGCCGGGAATCACTGCGGCAGGCGGGTCACACGCTGGACATGTCGGTGAATGCCCCGGCAGCAGCGCTGGAGGATTCCCGCTATGCCGAAACGGCAGCCACGGCGATCGCGGCAAGCACGTGCCCGGCCGCGGCCCTGCTGTTCGAAATCCTGGAATCACCGATCGGTACCGAGCATTCGGTGCTGCTGGCCGAGTCCGGCATGCAGTCGCTGAAGGCGCTCGGCGTGCGCCTGGTCGAAGACGATCTGGGTGCCGGTTACAGTTCGCTCATCCGCCTGCGCCAATGGCCGTTTGACCGGGTCAAGATCGACCAGGCGATAGTCACGCAGGTCAGGCGCGAGCCATTGAGTACCTTGCGCTTCATCCGCCAGCTGATCCGGATCGGACACGATCTCGGGCTGGAGGTCGTCGTCGAGGGACTGGAGTCGCCCGGCCTGATCGAGGCCGCATCGATCCTGGCGGCGGATTTCGGGCAGGGCTACGCGCTGGCGCGGCCGATGCCGCCGCAGGCCGTGCCGGCCTGGCTCATCGGCTTCCGGCCGGGCTGGGACAAGGCGCACCCGCGGACTTGTCTGGGCGCCCTGGCGGGCGAGTTGCGCTGGGAGGAAGAGTTCATGACACTGCCGGCGGAGCCGGCTTTCTGGGCCAGGCATGCGCAGGTGGATTGCGTGCCGGGCGAGTACCTGCGTGGTGATGCAGGAACGTTCGCGGCCCTGAGCGCCAGTCACCACGTCATGCACAAGGCCGCCATCGGTGGACCTTTCGATCCGGACTACCGACGCGAGCGCAGTACGTTTCTCTCCTTGCTGACCGAGCAGGCACTGGTCGAGGAGAATGGTGACGAAGGCAAATCTGCCCTCCGGGGCTGACGACCCTTCGCAGTCATTCAAACGAGAGCCGCCGCGGCCGATCCCCCACGAGGTTCATCGTGTGCCGGATCGTCGACGGAACGAGTTGTGATCTTGAAAGTATCACTTTCCTGCGGTGCGAATCCCGCCGGGTTTCCCCGGGTGCTCCAACCCTCGAGAGGATGGAGCAATGTGAACGGCAACGAGATGCTTTCCGGAAGTGCGGGAGCGGACGGTGCGGGAACATCAGCGCGAGCCTGGCTCGCCGTGGCCAGCGAGCAGCGCGATTGCCGGAAAAATTTGCTGCAGGCGAAGACCTGGATTTGCCGCGCCGAGCGTGACCCTCGTCGATCGTGACCAAGGGCCGGCGGCGGGTCCCACGAACGAGGCGCACGCGCCGCATTCAGCGCGGCTTCGTGCTGGCAAGATTCTGGGCGAGACCATCGAAAACAATTTGCAGGCCCCCAAAAAATTCCTTGTCGGGGTCAACCTGCAGAGCGGCGCGTGCCGTTGCAGCCAGCAACGGATAGTCATCGGGCGACAGGCTGGCCAGCACCATGGTGCCCTGGCCGTCCAGCGCACCAAGATGCTGTGCCTGAAGCGCACCGCTCACGTAGCTGACCAGCATGCGTAAGGCGATCACCCGTGGCGTTCCGCGGAAACCGGCCCTGGTCAAGGCGCGCAGCAGCTCCTCGGAGCAGCGCCTGATCGAAGGAGAAGCGTGGCGATGTGCGATGAATAGCGGCACCGTCGCAGGATGAGCAATCACTGCATGGCGGATGCGTTCGACAATACAGGTGATCTGTTCGCGCCATGATTTTTCCGCAGGCACGACCGGATCCACTTCGCCCAATACCAGTTCCACGACACGCCGTTCCAGCTCCTCGCGATCCTTGACGTAACGGTAAAGCGACATCGTGCCGACACCCAGTTGGGTCGCGACCGTCCGCATGGAAAGCGCGGGCAAGCCGTCACGGTCCATGACGGCGAGCGCGGCACAGGCAATGTCCGAATGGTTGAGGGATTTGGGGCGTGACATCGCTTGACAGCGTACTCCCTGCACCATAGAGTTTAAGAGTACAGTGTACTCTTATCGTGGGACGACGTATGGAGAGACCACCAATTGCGGATACCCCTGCGGGGATCGTGACCGAGTTCCTGCATGCCTTCATGTCCGGTGACATCGAACATGCCCGGCTTCTGGCCAGCGACGAATTTTCATTCCAGGCGCCACTGCAGCGGGGCCATGGAAGCAGGCAGTCCTATTTTTCCGGCGCTGCGGCCAAGACCAGGTACGTCAAGGCAATTCGCATTCTGCAGCAATGGGAAGACGGCACGAACGTGTCGACGTTGTACGAACTCGTCGTCCGCACCCCAAATGGCATTGCCGCGATGCCGGTGAGCGAATGGCACACCGTCGAAAACGGGAAAGTCACATCGTCGTTCATGGTGTTTGACACGGGTGCGGTCGCCGCCGAACTGATGCGGGACGCGCTTGCTTCCGGGCACTGAGCTCGCCGAAGCCCGGTCGGATAAAATCTTTGGAGTTGGCATGAAAATGAATACTCTTGCACAGCTTGTTCGCGTGCTGCTCGGGGTCGCGGGCGTTGCTCTTGTCCTGCTCGGCATCGCGTTCTGGACTGGCCACGCATCGAGCTTGATCCCGGTGCATGCGGCTATCGGCCTGCTATTCGTCGTCTGTCTGTGGGTGCTGTCGATTCTGGGTCTGAAGGCGGGTGTGAATCGGAGGCTCGTCGCGTTCGTTTTCATCTGGAGCCTCGCCGTGCCGATTGTCGGCGCGATCCAGATGCTGCTGTTGCCGGGCGCCTGGCATTGGGTGGTGCAGGTGACTCATCTGCTGACAGGCATCGTTGCGATGTATCTGGGGGCACTCCTTCACAAGCGAATTTCGTTGGCCATATCCTGAGGGTGCGGGCCGGCGGGCCGGACCCTCGAAGTTCGGGAAATCGATATGAGAAAGACCACCGTCCTTCCGTTGCTTGCCTTGCTCGTTCTGCTGGGTGGAGCATCCACCGCGTTCGCCGGGGACCGTCCGGACAAGATCATCCTTGCGGCGAAAGAAGCCAGTGGCGGCTCCGCATGGGATCGGGCAAATGGCCTCCACCTGCATGGCAGGATTGTTGCGAACGGGTTAAGTGGAAATTTCGACGACTGGATCGATCTCCGCGGCATGCGGGAAACCAGCATGTTCGAACTCGGCCCTTCCTCGGGCGGGCAGGGCTGGGATGGCAAACGGTTCTGGAGCATCGATTCTTCCAGGGATGTCCGTATCGAGACAAGCCACGGTTCGATCGCGGCGGCGATTCAGCATGCCTACCGGGACACCTTCGCGTTCTTTTTCCCTGACCGGGTTTCGGCGACGAGAGCATTCCTCGGCCAGCGCTCAGCCGGTGGCGAGACGTTCGATATAGTGAGGATTACGCCAAGGGGAACCGATCCATTCGACTTGTGGATCAATGCGAATAGCCATCTCATCGCGCGTGAGGTTCAGGTCGGCGGCGAAGAAGCTCACACCTTCATTTTTTCCGACTGGCGGAAGGTGGGTGCCATTTTTTTGCCGTTCCGGACTATTCAGAGAACGGCGAATGCAAAGCGCTTTGACATGGTCTACGAGGTGACGAAGGCCGAACTGACCGGTCCCCTCCCTGCGCGCCGCTTCGCCCCGCCTGAGGCGACCGCCGACCCTGCCCGTTGGCCGGAGGGGAAGACGTCGGTGACAGTGCCGTTCGAACTGCTCAACAACCACATCTACCTGCGGGCATCCATTGATGGGAAGCCGCCGGTCAGGATGATCTTCGATACCGGGGCGACGGATATTCTCGACGCCGGACATGCGAAGGCGCTCGCGATCGGCATGTCCGGCGCGCTTCCCGCCCAGGGGATCGGCGACAAGGTCGCTTCGTACGGCTTGGCGAAAGTCGGGAGCATCTCGATCGGCGGCCTCACCTTGCGCAATCAGGTCTTCGGTGTCGTCGATCTCTCGCCGATTCTGCGTGTCGAAGACGCGGATGCAAGCGGACTTGTCGGATATGAGTTTGCCAAGAGAACGGTGCTGACTGTCGACTATGCGAATCGCAAACTCATATTCCGGAAGCCGGGCACTTTCCATCCGCCTGCGGGCGTTCCGGCGATACCCTTTTCATTTCATTTTCACAGCCCGCTCGTCAAGGCGGCCATCGATGGCATTTCCGGCCAATTCGAATTGGATACGGGAGCGCGCACAGGCCTCGTCATCATGGGTCCCTTTGCGCGGAACCATGACCTGATGCACCAATATCGCGCGACGCCGGAAACGACGATTTCCTATGGCATCGGTGGACCCGAACGGGCGCGTCTCGCGCGGCTGGGGAAACTCCGCATCGGCCAGGTCACGCTCGATGCCCCGGTCGCGGAATTCACCACTGGAACCGGGGGCGATGCGGCATCCAGCCATACGGCCGGCAATATCGGCGGCGACATTCTGAAGCGCTTCAAGATCACTTTCGACTATCGCCATCGGCTTCTCTGGCTGCAACCGAACGCGTCGGCTTCGTCGAGGGAGGTATTCGATCGCGCCGGCATCTGGATGTCACGAGGTCGCAACGGCGCTGTTTCCGTCGACGACGTCGCGGCACACAGCGCTGCAAGTTCGGCCGGGTTGGTCATCGGAGACGAGATTGTCGCCGTCAATGGCGTCCCTGCGACGAAGATTGCGTTGTCGGATCTTCGCGAGCGATTCAAGGCCGAGCCCCGCACCGCGATCGAACTGACCGTGAGGCACGCCGGCAAGGAAGAGAAGCTCCGACTCGTGCTCGAAGATCAGGTGTAATTCGAGTCTGGATATACGAAGCAAACGTCTTTTTTCGTGCTGATCGACCGGAAAAGGGTGACCCTTGGTTCCTGCTGGTCTGTTTCGTCAGGAAACCGAAGCACCAGGCGGCACTGGACAACGGCGTCATGTCGACATGGATTTCCACAGACTGCGCGTATGGCGAATGAACTTGTGACGCTGACCCGGGTGAAAGTGTTCGGGAGAACCGCGGACGTCCTCGTGGTCGTGATCGGCATGGGGGTGATCCTGATGACCACCCCCGGCGTGCGCCAGGTCGGCACCAGCCTGCCGGCTTCGGCCGGCGTGGCCGGATTGGTGCTGGGTCTGGCGGCGAAGGTGGCGCTGAGCAATCTGCTGGCGGGCCTGCAGATCGCGCTGGTCTGGGCGACGTGGTGATCATCGAAGGCGGATGGGGCGGGATCGAGGAGATTACCGGCCACTAGGTAGTGGTGCGCATCTGGGAAGAGAGGCGGCTGATCTTGCCGTTGAACTGGTTCATCGAAAATCCCTTCCGGAACTGGACACGCACCGGTGCACAGCTGATCGGCACGGTGTTCCTGTGGCTGGACTTCTGCGTGCCGGTGGACGCACTGCGCGAGGAGCTGAGGCGCTTGTGCAGCGAAGCGGATGAGTGGGACGGCCGCGTCTGCCTGCTGCAGGTCACCGACGCCAGCGACCGCGCAATGCAATTGCGCGCCTGGTCAGCCCCACCGACTCCAGCCGCAACTGGGATCTGCGTTGCCGTGTGCGCGAAGGCCTCATTGCCTATGTCCAGACCAGCTACCCCGATGCCCTGCCACGCTGGCGCGGCGAACTCGAGCGCAGCCATCACCCGTCGTCGGAACCGTCGCCCGTACGGCAGGCGGATCCTAAGCCGGTTACCAGCCCTTCGCCGCGGAAGATGGCGGGCCGATGCGGGCGGGAGGGCAGCGGCCAGGCCATCGGTTGGCTGTTGGCGGCGGAGTCGCGCACCGGCTTTCCTGGACACGCGGTGGAGTTGTGCATTTGCGGTGCGGTCGGTGGCGCGGGCGCAGACGAAAAAAAGGCATCTGGAGGATGCGCTTGGTCGCTTTTTCCGGCACCGACACCCGGGCTCTCAATCATAAAACACGAGAGGTGCCATCGGCGAACGCGGGTGGCCCCCCTCGTGCACTTGCCGTGCACTCGTAACGACTCAGGCCGCCCTTGCGAGGCGGCCTGAGTCGTTGCATCTAGTGGTGGGCGGTACAAGGATCGAACTTGTGACACCTGCCGTGTGAAGGCAGTGCTCTACCGCTGAGCTAACCGCCCGCCGAGAACGCGCAATTTTAGGGGTAGCCGGTGGGCGGGTCAATGCCTTTGATGGAGCCGGCGTGCTTTTCCGGCCGGGTTGCTAGACTTGCGGACCTTTCACACACGCAAATGGCCGCCATGGACTTCCTCAATACTCATCTGGCCTCGATCCTCCATGCGCTGCAGCAGTTCCATCTGACGCCGTGGAAGGCCGTGGGTTATGCCGGCACCCTGATGTTCACCAGCCGCTGGTTCGTGCAGCTGTACTACACGCGCAAGTACAAGCGGGTGGTGATGCCGCTGGCCTTCTGGTGGCTGTCGGTGTTCGGCAGCGCGCTGCTGCTGGCGTATTTCATCGTGGGCAAGAACGACTCGGTGGGCATCCTCTCGAACTTCTTCCCGGTCTTCGTCTCGGTCTACAACCTCGTCGTGCATCTGCGTCACCGCAAGAACAGCATCACCGGCGACATCACCGCCTGAGGGCGAGGCTTGTTTGCAGGAGCGAATACTGTGGGAGCGGCTTCAGCCGCGATGCCTTTGCCCTTGGATGGCTCAGAGCAGAAGCATCGCGACTGAAGTCGCTCCCACGGAGTCCTGGTGCTATTCCGGGTCGTAGTCGAGGTTGGAGGCGAGCCAGCGTTCGGCCTCGGCCAGGCTCCAGCCCTTGCGCCGGGCATAGTCCTCGACCTGTTCCTTGCCGAGTCGTCCGACCACGAAGTACTGGCTGTCCGGGTGCGAGTAGTACCAGCCGGAGACGGCGGCCGCGGGGTACATCGAGAATCCTTCGGTCAGTTCGATGCCGGTGTTGCGGGTGACGTCGAGCAGTTCGAACAGGGTGGCTTTCTCGGTGTGCTCGGGGCACGCCGGGTAGCCCGGGGCGGGGCGGATGCCGCGGTATTTCTCGGCGATCAGCTCGTCGTTGCCGAGCGCCTCGTCCGGCTGGAAGCCCCAGAATTCCTTGCGCACTCGCTCGTGCATGTGCTCGGCGAACGCTTCGGCGAGACGGTCGGCCAGGGCCTTCAGGATGATCGAGGAGTAGTCGTCGTGGTCGGCCTCGAAGCGCGCCAGGTGCGGCTCGATGCCGATGCCCGCGGTGACCGCGAAGCCGCCGATCCAGTCCGGCCTGGCGAACTCCTTCGGGGCGATGAAATCGGCCAGGCACAGGTTCGGCCGCTCGATCGGCTTGTCGGCCTGCTGGCGCAGGCTGTGCAGCGTGGCGAGCCGTTCGCTGCGGCTGGCATCGGTGTAGACCTCGACGTCGTCGCCGATATTGGCGGCGGGCCACAGGCCGATCACGGCCCGGGCGCTCAGCCACTTCTCGTCGATGATCCGGTCCAGCATCGCCTGCGCGTCGCGGAACAACTCGCTGGCCTGGCTGCCGATCACCGCGTCGGTGAGGATGGCCGGATAGTGGCCGGCCAGTTCCCATGCCTGGAAGAACGGCGTCCAGTCGATGTACGGGCGCAGCACGGCCAGGTCGTAATCGTCGAACACGCTGACGCCGGGCTGCTTCGGTTGCGGCGGCTGGTACGCGGCCCAGTCGCAGCGGAAGCGCTGCGCGCGGGCCTTCTCCAGCGGCACCAGCTGCTTGCCCGGGCCGCGGTTGCGGTGGCGTTCGCGCACGTCGGCATAGTCGGCGCGCACCTTGGCCAGGAAGTCCTCGACCAGGTCCTTGCTCACCAGTGACTGCGCCACGCCGACCGCGCGCGAGGCATCCTTCACCCAGACCGTGCCGGCCTTGTAGTGTGGCTCGATCTTCAGCGCGGTGTGCGCGCGCGAGGTGGTGGCGCCGCCGATCAGCAGCGGGATGTGGAAGTCGCGCCGCTGCATCTCTCGGGCGACCTGGCTCATTTCCTCCAGCGACGGCGTGATCAGGCCCGACAGGCCGATCATGTCGGCGTTCTCGGCGATCGCGGTCTCCAGGATCTTCTGCGCCGGCACCATCACGCCCAGGTCGATCACCTCGAAGTTGTTGCAGCGGAGCACCACGCCGACGATGTTCTTGCCGATGTCGTGCACGTCGCCCTTGACCGTGGCCATGATGATCTTGCCGTTGTTCTTGCCGGTGTCGCCGGTGCGCAGCTTTTCCGCCTCGATGTACGGCAGCAGGTAGGCTACCGCCTTCTTCATCACGCGGGCGGACTTCACCACCTGCGGCAGGAACATCTTGCCAGCGCCGAACAGGTCGCCGACCACGTTCATGCCGTCCATCAGCGGGCCTTCGATCACGTCCAGCGGCCGCGTCGACAGCTGGCGCGCTTCCTCGGTGTCCTCGACCACGTACTGGTCGATGCCGTGCACCAGCGCATGGCTGAGCCGCTCGCGCACTGGCTTGTCGCGCCAGGCCAGGGTCTCTACCACGGCAGCGCCGCGCTTGCCCTTGTAGTTGTCGGCGATCTCCAGCAGCCGCTCGGTGGCGTCGTCGCGACGGTTCAGCACCACGTCCTCGACGCGCTCGCGCAGCGGCGGGTCGATGTCGTCCATGATCGTCAGCGCGCCGGCGTTGACGATGCCCATGTCCATGCCGGCGCGGATCGCGTGAAACAGGAACACCGAGTGGATCGCCTCGCGCACGATGTTGTTGCCGCGGAACGAGAACGACACGTTGGAGACGCCGCCGGAGATGTGGCAGTCCGGGAAGCGCTTCTTCAATTCACTGGTGGCCTCGATGAAGTCCACCGCGTAGTTGTTGTGCTCCTCGATACCGGTGGCGATGGCGAAGATGTTCGGGTCGAAGATGATGTCTTCGGGCAGGAAGTCGAGCTGCGTGGTGAGCAGCTCGTAGGCGCGCGAACAGATCGCCACCTTGCGCTCGCAGGTGTCGGCCTGGCCCTGCTCGTCGAACGCCATCACGACCGCGGCGGCGCCGTACTGCTGCACCTTGCGCGCCTGCTCGAGGAAGGCGGCCTCGCCTTCCTTCATCGAGATCGAGTTGACGATGCCCTTGCCCTGCAGGCAGCGCAGGCCGGCCTCGATCACCGTCCACTTGGACGAGTCGATCATGAACGGCACGCGGGCGATGTCCGGCTCGGAGGAGATCAGGTTGACGAAGCGGGTCATCGCCGCTTCGGAATCGATCAGGCCCTCGTCCATGTTGATGTCGATGATCTGCGCGCCGTTGGCAACCTGCTGGCGGGCGACCTCGACCGCCTCGTCGTAGCGGTCTTCCTTGATCAGCTTCTTGAATTGCGCCGAGCCGGTGACGTTGGTGCGTTCGCCCACGTTGACGAACAGCAGATCGGGCGTGATCACCAGCGGTTCGAGGCCGGACAGGCGGGTATGACGCGTATTCATGGTGACGGGCTTCTTGCGTTGGCCTCCTCTCCCCTGCGGGGAGAGGATTGAGGTGAGGGGGCGGCGGTCATGCCGCCTCCGCGTCGAGCGATGGTAGAGCGCGAGGCGGGTGGTTGCGTACGGCCGCGGCGATCGCACGGATGTGCGCCGGGGTGGTGCCGCAGCAGCCGCCGACCAGGTTCAACAGGCCGTCGCGGGCGAAGCTGCCGATCACCTCGGCCATGTGCTCCGGGGATTCGTCGTATTCGCCGAACGCGTTCGGCAGGCCGGCGTTCGGATGGGTGCTGACGTAGCTCTCGGCGATGCCGGACAGGGTCTGGATGTGCGGACGCAGGTCGTCCGCGCCGAGCGCGCAGTTGAAGCCCACCGACAGCGGCCGTGCATGGCGCACCGAATAGTAGAACGCCTCGGCGGTCTGTCCCGACAAGGTGCGGCCGGAACGGTCGGTGATCGTGCCGGAGATCATCACCGGCACGCGCGCGCCACGCTGGTGGAACAGCTCGCTCAGCGCGAACAGGGCGGCCTTGGCGTTCAGCGTGTCGAAGATCGTCTCGACCATGATCACGTCGGCACCGCCGTCGATCAGGCCGTTGGCGGCCTCGGTGTAGTTCTCGGCCAGTTCCTCGAAGGTGACGTTGCGGAAGCCCGGATCGTTGACGTCCGGCGACAGCGAGGCAGTGCGGCTGGTCGGGCCGAGCACGCCGATCACGAAGCGCGGCTGGTGGGGTGTCTTCGCGGTCATCGCGTCACAGGCGGCGCGTGCCAGTCGCGCGCCTTCGAGATTCAGCTCGTGCGCCAGGTGCTGCAACTTGTAATCGGCCTGGCTGATGCGGGTGGAGTTGAAGGTGTTGGTTTCGATCAGGTCGGCGCCGGCCTCGAGGTAGGCGTCGTGCACGCCGCGGATGATGTCGGGCCGGGTCAGCGTGAGCAGGTCGTTGTTGCCCTTGAGGTCGCAGCCGCCCGGATGGGCGTGGTTGTCGTGAAACTCGGCGTGGCCGTCGTGGCCATGCTCGAAACGCGCGCCACGGAATCCGCCCTCGTCCAGCTCGTGTCCCTGCAGCATGGTGCCCATGCCGCCGTCGAGGATCAGGATGCGTCGGCGCAGCGCCTGCTCCAGCAGCGCGACGCGATCGGGGTGAAGCCAGGGCAGGGTACTCATCGGACGTCCTCGTGAAACGATGGAATCAGCGTCAGGCCGGCTTGCGCGCCAGCAGGCTGATCACTTCAAAATGCGGTGCCTTGCGCTCGCGGCTGAGCCGGACGCAACTCAGTACCTCCAGGCCGGCGGCGCGGGCGTAGCCGTCCAGCTGTTTTTCGCTGAAACCGAGATTGCGGTGGTCGAACGGCTCGACCGCGGTGCGGTGATCGTGCTGGCCCAGGGTGACCGCCAGCAGGCGGCCACCGGGCCGCAACAGACGCGCGGCTTCGGCCACGGCCCGGGTCGGATGCTCGGCATAGGTCAGTGCGTGCAGCATCAGCACCAGGTCGAAGCGTTGCTCGCCGAGGTCCAGCGCATGCATGTCGCCCTGGCGTACCTGCACGTTGGTGAAGGTGCGCAGACGTTTGGCCGCGGCCTCGACCACGCGCTCGCTGGAGTCGACGCAGACGATCGAATGCGCATGCGGCGCCAGCAGTTCGGCCGTGATGCCGTCGCCGGAAGCGATATCCAGCACATCGCCGGTGGCCAGCAATTGCAGCAGCGAGCGCGCCAGCGTCTCCCAGGTGCGGCCGGGTGAATAGTGGCGTTCCATGTCGCCGGCGACGGTGTCGGCCCAGCCTTCCTCGCGCGCGCGATTGGCCAGCACGTCGGGCAGGCGGGCGTTGTCCTCGCGCAGCAGCGCGTCCTCGATGCTTTCGCGCAGTGAACCGAGCAGGCGGTGCTGGGCCTCGTTGCCGTCGTTGTTGGCGCGGTAATAGGCCGACACGCCGGCACGGCGGTCGCGCACCAGGCCCGCTTCCTTCAATTTGGCCAGGTGGGTGGAGACCCGTGGCTGCGCCAGATGCAGTACCGCGGCCAGCTCGGCCACGGTGAGCTCCTCATGTTCGAGCAGGGCCAGCAGGCGCACCCGGGTGGGGTCGGCCAGCAGCCGCAGCACGCTGGAAGCCATCGCCAGATCCATCAGGAGGCGCTCTGGCGGTGGCTCGGCAGGAGTGCTTTCGAGGCTGGGGACATGCCATGCCATCCTTTTATCGCGATAGAGAGATAACAAGTCTGGCGGCGGTTTGCCGAGGCGTCAAGCGCCATAGCAGACCGGTTTCATCCGGGCTGTCGGGGACGTGGCGGTCGCGGGCCGCTACAATAGGCGGCTGGCCAGTGGCCAACGGTTTTGTCTAGATCAGCCGCCGGTTCGCGGCGCCGGGAGTAACTCATGGATTTCCGATTCACCGAAGACCAGTTGTCGATCCAGGCGATCGCCCGCGATTTCGCGCAGAAGCGCATCGCCCCCGTGGCGGCCGAACTCGACGCCAGGGGGGAATTCCCGCTCGAGAACATCCGCGAGATGGGCCAGCTGGGCCTGATGGGCATCGAGGTACCGGAGGCCTACGGCGGCGCCGGCATGGATCCGATCGCCTATGTGCTGGCGATGATCGAGATCGCGGCGGCCGATGCGGCCACCTCGACCATCATGTCGGTGAACAACTCGCTGTTCTGCAACGGCATCCTCAAGCACGGCAACGAGGAGCAGAAGCAGAAGTACGTGCGTGCGATCGCCACCGGTGAAGCGATCGGCGCCTACGCCCTGACCGAGCCGCAGTCCGGTTCGGATGCTTCGGCGATGCATACCCGCGCCAGCAAGAACGAGAACGGGGACTGGGTGATCAACGGCAAGAAGAGCTGGATCACTTCCGGCCCGGTGGCTCGCTACATCGTGCTGTTCGCGATCTCCACGCCGGGCATCGGCGCCAAGGGCGTGTCGGCCTTCATCATCGACACCCAGTTGCCCGGGTTCCATACCGGCAAGACCGAACCGAAACTCGGCATCCGCGCTTCGGCGACCTGCGAGATCGAGTTCGTCGAGTACGTCTGCCCCAAGGAAAACCTGCTGGGTCCGGAGGGCAAGGGCTTCTCGATCGCGATGGGCGTGCTCGACGCCGGCCGCATCGGCATCGCCTCGCAGGCAGTGGGCATCTCGCGGGCGGCCTACGAGGCGACCCTGCAGTGGGTGCGCGATCGCAAGGCGTTCGGCCATCCGATCGGCACGTTCCAGATGACCCAGTCCAAGATCGCCGACATGAAGTGCAAGCTCGACACGGCGACCCTGCTGACCCTGCGCGCGGCCTGGCTGAAGGGCGAGACCGAGAAGCACGGCGGTCGCTTCGGCACCGAGGCGGCGATCGCCAAGCTCACCGCCTCCGAGGCGGCGATGTGGATCAGCCACCAGGCAGTGCAGATCCACGGCGGCATGGGCTACTCCAAGGAAATGCCGCTGGAGCGTTACTTCCGCGACGCCAAGATCACCGAGATCTACGAAGGCACCAGCGAGATCCAGCGGATGGTGATCGCGCGGGCGGAGACGGGACTGCGCTGAGGGGGCGAGGAATGAGCGGAGAGGAACGAGGAGTGAGTGTGGAGGAGTGAGAAACGAGAGAGAGCGGCGTGCGGCGCTCCTCTCTCCACGGCACTTTCGGATCGCTTCAAAGCAAAAGCCCCGGCATCGAGCCGGGGCTTTTTGTTGTGAGTGCGTGCAGCGACGGCGAGCTCTTGCGATTGCCCTTACTCGTTTCTCACTCCTCCACACTCACTCCTCGCTTCACTGTCCTCGTCGCGGATCCGAATCGAACGGCTGCATGCCGTTGGGGCCCTGCAGGGACGGTGGCGGCGCGTCACCGTCGAGGCGGTCGCCGAGCAGCTTGCGCACCACTACGTAGAACACCGGGATCAGCAACACACCGAAGAACGTGGCGAACAGCATGCCGCCGATCACGCCGGTGCCGATCGCATGGCGTGCGTTGGCGCCGGCACCGGTGGAGACGAACAGCGGGAACACGCCGAGGATGAAGGCCAGCGAGGTCATCAGGATCGGTCGCAGTCGCAGCCGGGCAGCGGTGACCACGGCATCGCGCAGGGTCTTGCCGTGCTGTTGCTGCTCCACTGCGAACTCCACGATCAGGATCGCGTTCTTCGCCGCCAGGCCGATCACCGTGATCAGGCCGATCTTGAAGTAGATGTCGTCAGTCAGGCCGCGCAGCAGGGTGAACACCACGGCACCGAGCATGCCCAGTGGCACGACCAGGAGTACCGCGACCGGAATCGACCAACTTTCATACAAGGCCGCCAGCGCCAGGAACACGATGAAGATCGACAGCACCATCAGCAGGGTGGCGGCGTTGCCGGAAAGGATTTCCTGGTAGGACTGGCCGGTCCAGTCGTAGCCGAAACCCTTGGGCAGGTCGTCGTTGACGATCTTCTGCATGGCGTCCATCGCCTCGCCCGAGGCATGCCCCGGTGCCGGCGAGCCGACGATCTCGACCGAGGAGTAGCCGTTGTAGCGGGTCAGCGATGGCGAGGCCGTGGTCCATTGCTGGCTGGTCACGCTGGCCAGCGGGATCATCGCCGGGGTGCCGTCGCCGAGGGTATGGGTGCTGCTGGGCGAGAAGATGTTCTGCAACATGTCCGGTCCCTTGCGGAACGGCGCATCGGCTTCCATCAGGACCCGCTTGACCCGGCCGCCATAGGTGAAGTCATTGACGTAGACCGGTGCGAGCATCAATTGAACCGCGTTGTAGACATCGCCCACCGACAGACCCATCGACTGGGCCTGCACGCGATCCACGTTGAGCTTCAACTGCGGTGCATCCTCCAGCGTGTTCGGCCGCACGCTGGTCAGCACCGGGCTTTGTGCCGCCTTGCCCAGCAGCAGGTTGCGTGCGTTGGCCAGCGCGGTGCGGCCGGCACCGGAGCGATCCTGCAGGTACATGTCGAAACCGCCGAACCGGCCCAGGCCACGGACCGTGGGCAGGTTGATCACGAAGATCTGTGCATCACGTACCTGCTGCACCTCGCCGTTGGTCCGCTGGATGAACTGCTCCGCGGTGACCTTGCGCTTGCTCCAGTCCTTGAGCCGGATGAAGGTCATGCCGACGTTCTCGCCGGAACCGACGAAACTGAAGCCGGCAATCTGCATCATGCCTTCCACGGAAGGATCCTTGCTGATGATCGCGCGCAGCTGGTCCAGCACCCGGTTGGTGCGCAGGATGGTCGCTCCGGGTGGCAGTTGCACGATTGCCAGCGCGTAGCCCTGATCCTCTTCCGGCAGGAAACTGCCGGGCAGGCGCGTGAACAGGAAGCCGCCGAGTGCCGCAATCAGCGCGAAGGCCAGCATCCAGCGCGGTGCATGCCTGACCGCGCCACCGACATGCCCCACATAGGTCCGCGTGGTCCAGTCGAAAACGCGGTTGAAGGTGCGGAAGACGATGTTCTTCTTCTTTTCGTGCTCCGGCTGCAGGAAACTGGCGCACAAGGCAGGTGTGAACGACAAGGCCAGAAAGGCAGAGAAGCCCATCGACGCGGCAATGGTCAGCGCGAACTGCTTGTAGATGATGCCGGTGGCACCCGGTTGCAGCGCCGAGGGCACGAACACCGCCGCCAGCACCACGGTGATGGCCACCACCGCGCCGGTGATCTGGCCCATCGCCTTGCGGGTGGCTTCCTTTGGCGAAAGGCCCTCCTCGGTCATGATGCGTTCGACGTTCTCGATCACCACGATCGCGTCGTCCACCACGATGCCGATGGACAACACCATGCCGAACAGGGTCAGCTGGTTGATGCTGAAACCCAGCACCAGCATGCCGACGAATGTGCCGAGCAGCGCGACCGGTATCACCAGGGTCGGGATGATGGTGGCGCGGAAGTTCTGCAGGAACAGCAGGATCACCAGGAACACCAGGAACACCGCTTCGCCCAGCGTCTTCACCACCTCGTCGATCGAGATCTTCACGAAGCCGGTGGTGTCGTACGGGCTGAACCAGCTGACCCCTTGCGGAAAGCTGGGGGCCAGTTCATCCATCTTGCCGCGCACCGCCGTGGCCACGTTCAGGGCATTGGCGCCGGGCGTCAGCAGGACCGCGAAGGCGGCGACCGGGTCACCGTTGTAGCGGGTAGTGAAACCGTAGCTGGCGGGCCCGAACGTGACCCTGGCAACGTCGCCCAGGGTCACCGTGGTGCCGTCGCTGTTCGCGCGCAGGATGATTCCGCGGAATTGCTCGGGTGTGGTGAAGCGGCCCTCGGCGGTCACGCTGGCGGTGAAACCCTGGTCGACCGGGGCCGGGTCGCCGCCGATCGAGCCGGCGGCGAACTGCACGTTCTGCGCCCTCACCGCGGCCAGCACCTGGCTGGCGGACAAGCCGTAACCCTGCAGCTTCTTCGGATTCAGCCAGATGCGCATGGCGTATTCGGCGCCGAACTGGCGGGTGCTGCCGACACCCGGCAGGCGGGCGATCTGGTCGAGTACCTGCGAGGCGACGATGTCGTTGAGCTTGCCGCTGTCGGTCGCCGAATTGTTCGAGCGCAAGGCCACGACCATCAGGAAGTCGGAGTTCGACTTGGCCACCACCACGCCTTGCTGGTTGACCTCCGAGGGCAGCCGCGGGGTGGCCTGGCTGACCTTGTTCTGCACCTGCACCTGGGCGATGTCGGGATCGGTGCCGCTCTCGAAGGTCAGCGTGATATTGGCCGAGCCGCTGTCGCTAGAAGACGAACTGAAGTAGAGCAGGTGATCGATGCCGGTCAGTTGCTGCTCGATCACCTGGGTGACCGATTTCTCGGTGGTGTCCGCGCTGGCGCCGGGATAGGAAGCGCTCACGTTGATCTGTGGCGGGGCGATCGATGGATACGATTCCACGCCCAGGTTGAGGATGGCCAGGACGCCACCGAGGGAGATCAGGATGGCCAGCACCCAGGCGAAGATCGGGCGGTCGATGAAGAAACTCGGCATGCGCTGCGCTCCGTTACTTGCTGGCCGGGGCGGCGCCCGGAGCGTCGGGCGCGGACGATCCGCTGGCGGAGGCGGGCTGCCACGGGCTGGTCTTGGCCGGAGCCCCGGCCTTCACCTTCTGCACGCCCGAGACGATCACCTGGTCGCCTGGCTTGAGGCCGTCGGTAATCACCCAATTGCCTCCCATCATTTCGCCGGTGCTGACGTCCTTGCGCACGACCTTGCCATCCGTGCCCACCGTCATCAGGTAGGCACCGGCGGTATCGCGCTGCACCGCGGCCTGCGGCACCAGGAACACCTTGTGCTGCTGGCC
Source organism: Rhodanobacter ginsengisoli (assembly GCF_042657065.1). Classification (NCBI taxonomy): domain Bacteria; kingdom Pseudomonadati; phylum Pseudomonadota; class Gammaproteobacteria; order Lysobacterales; family Rhodanobacteraceae; genus Rhodanobacter; species Rhodanobacter ginsengisoli. The sequence goes on along the minus strand of NZ_JBHSNF010000002.1, from coordinate 543,820 downwards.
CAGGCTGGCCTTCAGGGTCACGTACATGCCCGGCAGCAGGCTGTGCTTCGGGTTCGGAATCGTGGCGCGCAGGTTGACCGAGCCGGTGGACGGATCGACCGTCGCGGCGGAGAAGTCCAGCGTGCCTTTTTCGGCGTAGATGCTGCCATCGGGCAGGGTGACCTGGACGCTGGTCTTGTCCGGATCGGCCAGGGTGACACTGCCGCGGCTCTGTGCGCGCCGCAGCTGTTCCAGTACGTCCGCGCCGATGGTGAAGTTCACGTACAGCGGATCGATCTGGTCGACCGTGGTGAGCAAGGTGGCCTCGCCGCTGCCGACCAGCGCGCCCTCGGTGACCTGCTGCTGGCCGGCGCGGCCGTCGATCGGCGAAGTCACGTTGGCGTAGCCCCGGTTGATCCGCGCCGATTGCACGTTGGCGCGGGCCACCTGTACCGCGGCGGCGGCGGTGCGTTCGGCGGCATCGGCATTGTCGACGTCGGATTTCGACACATAGCCCCTGGGGGCCAGTTCGTGCATGCGCTGGGCGGCAACCTTGTTGTTGGTGTAGGTCGCCTGGGCCTGTGCCAGCGAGGCCAGGCTGGCGTTCAGTGCGGCCTGCAACGGCGCCGGGTCGATCTGGAACAGCAACTGGCCTTTCCTCACGTCGGTGCCTTCGTCGTAACGCCGCTTGAGCAGCACCCCGGGCACCCGTGCGCGCACGTCGGCGCTGCGGTAGGCGGACAGGCGGCCGACCAGATCGCGGGTCAGCGGCGAGCTCTGCGGCTGCGCCCGGACCACGCCGACTTCCGGTGGCGGCATTTTCGGCGGCCCCTGCTCCTTGCCTCGGCCGCAGGCAGCCAACACCAGCAGGCTCAGGCACAACAGGGGTGTGCGCAGTGACGGGGACTTCATGAGGACTCCAGAACTTGGCTTGTACGGGGAATGGGCGTGGCCGGGGTGCAGTCCGGCAATTCGGGGGAGGACTGATACTGCATCGTGACGGGGGTGTCTTGTGCCACAGGTCAGCCGCACTGCCGCAGCAGCTGGCGGCCGCCGTCCTGGCCACACGCAGAGCGCCATGCCATGCGCTTCGCGGTTCAGACTATACCGGTGAGTTTACATTTTATCGCTGCCACGAATCCAGCCATTGACCGGTCGCGCGGTGATCTGCGCAGCCGCCCTCGTCCTGTTGGCTCGCCGGGACGGTGCAGCGGAGATGGTGCGTGCATGAGGGTGGATACCTCGGGTGAGGCGATCGATCTGCCGCTCGATGGCAACGCCCGAAGACTGGCTGAATCCATGCGCACGGGGATGGTGGAATTCGCGTCGCGCCGGTGGATTCACCTTGCTGCGCGGCGTATCCTTTCGAGGCTTTTTACCCGCGTTCCCGAACAACGTCTCCACTGACCAGTAGAAGCCATGAATTTGACCCGTGCGACGAATGACCAGTCCCTTCCGTCGATCGTGCTTGCAGAGCTGAAGAAGAGCGGTTTGCCATCCCGGCGCCTCGCCGAGATCGAGGTTTTCAGCGAGGCTTTCTTCGCGCGCATCGGCAGCGGCGACGTGGATCTGCACACGCCGATGCAGTGGGCCGCGCTGGTCACCAGCCTGCTGGATTTCATGCAGCAACGCCCGGCCGGGCGCGCCGTGATCCGCGTGCTGAATCCCGCGGATATGCATGCCGGTCGCAGCCTGTTGCAGATCGTCACCGACGACATGCCATTCCTGGTCGACACGGTCAGCATGATCGTGTCGACCCACCTGCAGATCCATGCGGTGATCCATCCGGTGCTGAAGGTCGTGCGCGATGCGTCCGGCGCCTTGCAGAGCCTGGGCGACGATTCGGGGAATGCCGAATCGGTCATGCACTTCGAGATCGACCGGGCGGCCGATGCCACCGAGCGGGAGCAATTGCAGGCACAGGTCGAGGCCGCGCTGGACGACGTGCGCGCCGCCGTGAACGACTGGGAGGCGATGCGCGACAAGGCACTGGCGATCGCCAGCGAGCTGCCGCAGCGTCAACTGCCGCTGGACGCCGCTTCGGTGGACGAGGCCAGCGAGTTCATGCAGTGGGTCGCCGACGACAATTTCACGTTCCTCGGCTACCGTGAATACGAGGTCACCGACGACGACGGCGAGCGCGTGCTGCGTGCCGTCAATACCTCGGGTCTGGGCATCCTGCACAAGAGCGAGCGGTCCGTGGCTCCGCGCTCGTTGCGGACGCTGGCTGCCAGCGAACTGCCGCAGTCGGGTTCCACCGATGCGATCATCCTGACCAAGACCAACGCGCGTTCGCACGTGCACCGTTCCGGCTACATGGATTACATCGGCGTGCTGAAATTCGGCGCCGACGGCAGGCCGGTGGCCGAGCAGCGCTTCCTCGGCATGTTCACTTCCAATGCCTACATGGCCCGTCCGCAGGACGTGCCGCTGGTGCGGCAGAAGGTCGAGGCGGTGATGCTGCGCTCGGGCCTGAAGCGCGATTCGCACTCCGGCAAGTCGCTGGCCAACGTGCTCGAGATGCTGCCGCGCGACGAGCTGTTCCAGAGCAGCGAGGACGAGTTGTACGCCACCGCCACCGGCATTCTCGAAGTGCGCCAGCGCTCCCGCACGCGGCTGTTCGTGCGCGGGGACCGCTACGGCCGTTTCTTCACCTGCCTGGTGTTCGTGCCGCGCGAGCGGTTCAACACCACGGTGCGCGAGCGCATCGAGCATCTGCTCAAGGACGGCTTGCGCGGCGAACACCTCGATTCGGCCGTGCTGATGGGCGACGACGTGCTGGCCCGCCTCTACGTGGTGGTCCGGCCGAAGATCGGCGATCGCCCCACGCCCGATATCGCGGTGCTGGAAAGCGGCGTGGCGGCCATCGTGCGCAACTGGTACGACGACCTCCGCGATGCGCTGGTGCAGTCGCGTGGCGAGCATGAAGGCGTGGTGCTGGCCAACCGCTATGCCAAGTCGATGCCTGCGGGCTACGTCGAGGACGTGAGTCCGGTCGTGGCGGCCGATGACATCCACCAGCTGTCGCTGCTGCAGGGCGACAACGCCCTGCGCATGTCGTTCTACCATCCGCCCCACGCGCCGGAAAAACTGCGCTTCAAGGTCTATCGCAGCGGCGGCGACATTGCCCTGTCCGAAGTGCTGCCGCAGCTGGAGAACCTGGGCCTGCGCGTGCTCACCGAGCACGTCTACGAGATTCCCGGCGATGCACCGCTGTCGATCCAGGATTTCGAGGTGCAGCCGGTCGGCCGGCTCACCTTCAGCGTCGAGCAGGTCGGCGCCCTGTTCGAGGACGCCTTCGAGCAGATCTGGCGCGGCCAGGCCGAGAGCGACGGTTTCAACCGGCTGGTGCTGGGCGCCAAGCTCAGCTGGCGCCAGGTGGCGATGCTGCGTGGCTATTGCAAATACCTGCTGCAGACCGGCGCCACGTTCTCGCAGTCGTACATGGAAGAGACCCTCAACCGCTATCCGGCCATCGCCGGCCTGCTGGTCGAGCTGTTCCTGGCGAAGTTCGATCCGCGTCGCGAAGCGCTTTCCGCGGAAGAGCTGAAAGCCGCCGGTGCCACCCTGGCGGCGGAGATGCATGCGCTGATCCCGGACCAGCTGCAGGCCGCACAACCGGCCCTGATCGAGGGTCTGAGCGCGGTGCTGTCCAGGCCCCGCGATGAACAGATCCGGGTGGTCGAACAGGTCATCGGCGCGCTGCTCGAGGAGGTCTCCAGCCTCGACGAGGATCGGATCCTGCGCAGTTTCGTGGCGCTGATCCGGGGCACCTTGCGCACCAGCTTCTTCCAGAAGTGGGACGGTCAGCATCGCGACTACATCAGCTACAAGCTCGACTCGCACCAGGTCCCCGAACTGCCCAAGCCGGTGCCGTACCGGGAGATCTGGGTATGCGCGCCGCGCGTGGAGGGCATCCACCTGCGCTTCGGCGCGGTGGCGCGTGGCGGCTTGCGCTGGTCCGACCGCCGCGAGGATTTCCGTACCGAGGTGCTGGGCCTGGTCAAGGCGCAGATGGTCAAGAACACGGTGATCGTGCCGGTCGGCTCCAAGGGCGGTTTCTTCGTCAAGAAGGCCCCGCTGGGTGGCGACCGTGATGCGCAGCAGGCAGAGGGCATCGCCTGCTACCGCATGTTCATCAGCGGCCTGCTCGACATCACCGACAACATCGTCGAGGGTGCGATGGTGCCGCCGCACGACGTGGTTCGCCATGACGGCGACGATCCCTACCTGGTGGTGGCTGCGGACAAGGGCACGGCCACGTTCTCGGACATCGCCAACGCGATCTCGATCGAGCATGGTTTCTGGCTGGGCGACGCGTTTGCTTCCGGCGGTTCCAACGGCTACGACCACAAGGTGATGGGCATCACCGCCAAGGGCGCATGGGAATCGGTGAAGCGCCATTTCCGGGCGCTGGGGCGCAATTGCCAGACCGAGGATTTCACCTGCGTCGGCATCGGCGACATGTCCGGTGACGTGTTCGGCAACGGCATGTTGCTGTCGCGGCACATCCGCCTGCAGGTGGCGTTCGACCACCGCCACATCTTCTTCGATCCGAATCCCGACATCGAGCGCTCGTTCGTCGAGCGCGAGCGCATGTTCAAGCTGCCGCGCTCGAGCTGGGACGATTACGACAAGTCGCTGATTTCCGCCGGCGGCGGCGTCTATCCGCGCAGTGCCAAGTCGATTCCGGTCACGCCGGAGGTGCGCGCGGTGCTCGGTCTGAAGGCCGACGTCGAACACATGGCACCCAGCGACCTGCTCAGCGCGATCCTCAAGGCGCCGGTGGACCTGCTGTGGAACGGCGGCATCGGTACCTACGTGAAGTCGTCCACCGAGACCCATGCCGACGTCGGCGATCGCGCCAACAACGCGCTGCGCGTCAACGGCGCCGAGCTGCGCTGCAAGGTCGTCGGTGAGGGCGGCAACCTCGGCATGACCCAGAAGGGGCGTATCGAGGCGGCCCAGCACGGCGTGCTGCTGAATACCGATTTCATCGACAACTCCGCCGGCGTGGATACCTCCGATCACGAGGTGAACATCAAGATCCTGCTCAACGATGCGGTGCAGCGTGGCGAGCTCAGCGACGACGCACGCAACGCGCAACTGGCGGCGATGACCGACGAGGTCGGCCAGCTGGTGCTGTGGGACAACTACCGGCAGAACCAGGCGATCACCCTGATGGAACATCAGTCGGTGAGCCGCATCGGTTCGATGGCGCATTTCATCCGCACGCTGGAAGTCGAGGGGACGCTGGACCGCCAGGTGGAGAACCTGCCTTCCGAAGCGGAGCTGATCGAGCGCAAGAGTCGCGGGCACGGACTGACCCGACCGGAGCTGGCGGTGCTGCTCTCGTACGACAAGATCCGCCTGTTCCAGCAATTGCTGGATTCGGACGTGCCGGAAGATCCGTACCTGTCGAAGGAACTGGTGCGCTACTTCCCGGCGCCGCTGCACGAGAAGTATGCCGAGCACATGCAGCGCCATCGGCTGAAGCGCGAGATCATCGCCACCGCGGTGACCAACTCGACGATCAACCGCATGGGCGCGACCTTCATGATGCGCATGCAGGAGGACACCGGCCAGCGTCCGGCTGCGATCGCCAAGGCGTACACCGCGGCGCGCGAGATCCTCGACGCGCGCGAGTTGTGGGCGCTGGTCGAGGCGCTCGACAGCCAGGTCGCCGAGGACACCCAGATCGACGCGATCAAGCAGGTCTGGTCGCTGCTGCGTCACATGACGCGCTGGCTGCTGAATCGTCCCGGTGGCTCGCTGGACATCGCCGCCAACGTCGAGCGTTACCAGGCAGGTGTCTACGCCCTGCGCAAGGTCCTGCCGGAGGTGTTGACGCCGACCGGCAAGGCGGACTTCTCCAGCACCCAGGAGAAATGGGAGGGTCTGGGCCTGCCGGCCGAGCTGGCCCTGCGGCTGGCCCGCATGCCGGATCTGCGCGCGGCGCTGGACATGGTCGAGGTGGTGCAGCAGAGCGGCCAGCCGATGGAGCGGGTCGCCGGCGTGTTCTACGAACTGGAAGAAGCGCTGGATCTGGAATGGCTGCGCGGTCAGATCGAGGCGCTGCCGGTCGAGGGCCACTGGCATGCGCAAGCACGCGGCTCGCTGCTCGACGAGCTGAACCATCAGCATCGTGCGCTGGCGCTGCAGGTGTTGGGCATGGCCGGCGAGCGCCCGGATATTTCGCCGGTGCAGGCGTGGCTGCAGCGGGACGACGCGACGCTGCAGCACACCCGCAGCATGCTGGCGGAAATCCTCACCCAGAATGCGGACTACCCGATCGCTTCGGTCGCGGTACGCCGTCTGGCCCAGCTGGCCCAGGTGCCGGTGGGCTGAGCCCGCCCGTTGGCTCTGCATGAAGGCGCAGGACCCGTCATGGTCTTGCGCCTTCATGCTGTGTAATCTGGGCCGACTTCAGCCAAGGGGTTCCACGCATGCGCTTTGCCTTCGTCGCCAGCGATACCGGTGTCGCCCAGCAGGCGCGGCGCAAGCTGGTGGATCGGTACGGCGACGTGCCGCCCGAGCAGGCCGAACTGATCGTGGCGCTGGGCGGCGACGGTTTCATGCTGCGCACCCTGCATGCCTACGGCGCGCTGGAGTTGCCGGTCTACGGCATGAAACTGGGGCGGGTCGGCTTCCTGATGAACAAGCACAAGCTCGACGACCTGCCGGGACGGATCGCGCGCTCGCATACCGCCTCGCTGTTCCCGCTGCAGATGCAGGTGACCGATGCGGACGGTGAGGAGTGCACCAGGCTCGCGTTCAACGAGGTGTCGCTGTTGCGCCAGAGCAACCAGGCGGCGCATCTGGAAGTGCAGCTCAACGACACGGTGAAGCTGGCGACCCTGGTGTGTGACGGCATCCTGGTCTCGACCCCGGCCGGCTCCACTGCCTACAACCTGTCCGCCCACGGCCCGATCCTGCCACTGGACGCGAACGTGCTGGCACTCACCCCGATCAGCCCGTTCCGACCGCGCCGCTGGCGCGGCGCGATCCTGCCGCATCGCACCGAGGTGATCCTGCGCGTGCTCGATCCGGGCAAGCGCCCCGTCAGCGCGACCGCCGACTTCCATGAGGTGCGCGACGTGCGCACGGTCTCGATCCGGCAATCGGGAGGGCAGGGTGTGCGCCTGCTGTTCGATCCGGAACACAACCTGGAACAGCGCATCCTCGACGAGCAGTTCGCCGCGGAATGAAAAGGCGGGAGTGAGTGAAGAGGAGTGAGAGAAAGCCGGCACCAGCCCTCCTCTCGTTTCTCACGCCTCTTCACTCACTCCTCGCTCAATGCGGTAGATTCACGGTATGCCCGATCCTGCTTCCAGCCACGACCCTGCCTCAGCTACCGACAACCGCCTCGTGGTGGCCATTTCCTCGCGCGCTCTGTTCGATCTCGGCGACAGCCACGCGTTGTTCGAGCGCGACGGCCTGGATGCGTACCGCTCGTTCCAGATCGAGCACGAGAACGAGATCCTGCAGCCGGGCGTGGCCTTCCCGCTGGTGCAGAAGCTGCTGGGACTGAACCGGCTGGCCGGCGACGTGCCGCCGGTCGAGGTGATCCTGCTGTCGCGCAATTCCGGCGACACCGGCCTGCGCATCTTCAACGCGATCCAGCATTACGGCCTGGAAATCAGCCGCGCCGCCTTCACCAGCGGCGCACCGACCTCCGACTACATCGCGCCGTTCAAGGCCGATCTGTTCCTCTCCGCCAACGCCGAGGACGTGGGCCGCGCACTGGCCGCCGGCGTGGCCGCGGCCACCATCCTGCCCAGCACCGCGCGCCCACGCGCCAGCGAACAATTGCGCATCGCCTTCGACGGCGACGCGGTGCTGTTCGGCGACGAAGGCGAGCGCGTGTCGCGCGAGGAAGGCCTCGAGGCCTTCCATCGCAGCGAGACCGAACACGCCGGCGAGCCGCTGTCGGTCGGACCGTTCCGGGGCTTCCTCACCGCGCTGCACCGGCTGCAGACCGCGTTCCCGGCCGAGGACTCGCCGATCCGCACCGCCCTGGTCACCGCCCGTTCCGCACCCGCGCACAAGCGCGTGATCCTGACCCTGCGCAAGTGGGGCGTGCGTATCGACGAGGCACTGTTCCTCGGCGGTCGCGACAAGGGCCCGTTCCTCGATGCCTTCGGCGCCGACATCTTCTTCGACGACTCCCCCGCCAACGTCGAGTCCGCCCGCAAGCATGTGGCGACGGGGCACGTGCCGCACGGGGTGAGCAACCGCTGAGGCTGCGTTGACCAGCAGCGGTTTGTTGGACGTTCATTTTCGACCCGTTGCTGCCGGCCGCGAACGCCCGCTTTTGGGAAGGCTGGCCATTATTTCTCATTCGGTATCAGGTCGCGTAGCGGGATGAAGGTCGACTGCCCCGCCTCGTCAGGTGTGCGCTTTAAAGCGGAGCCACTGGATCTGACGAAGCGAGCAAAAGAGCAAAAGCGGAGTGACGGGGGTTGACCCCAGCCAAATCCAGTGGCGTTGGGGCGCACTGAAGTCGATGTGATCAACCGCGCGAAGCGGACTACGGGCCGCTTGCTATGATTCGTGCCCCACACTAGCGGCGATTGCCGTGGCGAACATCTGCACGATTCAGACGCAGGAAGACGCCCGCGGACCCAGCCTTTTTCCAGCGGATGCGGTACATGCCCCCCATCGTTCTTGTTCCCGGCCTGCTTTGCACCTCCGAAGTGTTCGCTCCCCAGGTCGCAGCCCTGTGGCCCCATGGTCCCGTCACCATCGCATCTACGCTGGAGGGCCGTACCATCGCCGGGATTGCTACCGCTATTCTCGATGTCGCACCTCCGCGCTTTGCCCTCGCCGGCATCTCCATGGGCGGGTACATCTGCTTCGAGATCATGCGGCAAGCTCCCGAGCGCATATCCAGGCTAGCGTTGCTCGATACCTCGGCCCGTCCTGACACCCCCGACCAGACTGCACAGAGGCGTTCCCTGATTGCCCAGGCCAGCCAAGAAAACTTCGAGGCGCTGCTGACACAGGTCTACGGCGCGATATTGCACCCAGCCCATCAAGGCGACCCCGTGCTGCGTGCAATCAATGTACGCATGGGATTGACCGTGGGCATCGAAGGCATGGCAAGGCAGCTCGAGGCCTGCATTGGGCGCAGCGACTCCCGTCCCAGCCTGCCGGGCATCACCGTGCCAACGCTCGTCCTGGTCGGCGACAGCGACCCGCTCATCCCGCCGGAACACTCCCGGGAAATGGCCGCGGCCATCCCCCACGCGCGGCTCGTGGTCGTCGAAAACTGCGGTCATGCTTCGACGCTCGAACAACCCGAGGCCGTCAATCGCGCGCTCATCGAGTGGTTTATCGACTGATTCGGGTCGAAGCGAATCCGACCCCATGTTCACGTTCGTACTCGAACGCTACGACGCCAGACCTGGCTGCTTGCGCATAGCCCGCTTGTCAGAAAACGTGGTCCGCACCGAATTGAGCGTTCCGAGCGACGGCGTGCCGACCGTCTCCTGCTGGTCGAACCGGGGCATCGGGCATCGTGCAAGTGTTCGCCTCGGTTTTTCGTGCCCGTCGTGGCCACGGTATCCATATTTCCACGTCGACAGGGAAAGAAGGCCCGGTGCGGCGAACGATCGAGAGCGGAGCGACATGCATCATGGCCCGGTTACAGCCGCTGCCAGCCCTCGAATCCGGTGAACATCGCCGCGGCGACCAGCAGGATACCGACGCAGCGCGTGGCGAGCGCTCCCGCTGCCGGCTTGCCCTGCAGCCACACTCGTGCGCGATCGGCCATCAGGGCCACTCCGCCGTAAACGCACACCTGGTTGAGCGCGATGATCAGCCACAGGATCAACGCCTGCAGCCAGATCAGTCCGTAGTCCGGACGCAGGAACTGCGGGAACACGGCCAGCATGAACAGGTAGGCCTTGGGGTTGAGCAGGCTGGTCAGCATGCCGCGGCGAAACGTGGCCGTGGCGGAGCGCCTGCCGGTGTCCGGCTTCAGGCCGAAGGCGTCGTCGCTGCGCATCAGCGAGATGCCGATCCAGGCGATGTACAGCGCGCCGGCCAGCAGCAGGGCGTTGAACGCACCGGGGACCAGCTTGATCAGCATGCTGATGCCCAGCGCCGTCATCACCACGTGGCAGACGCCGCCCGCGACGATGCCGGCCACGGCCGCCAAGCCGCGACCACGACCACCGGCCAGCGCGCTGCCCATGACGAAGGCCATGTCGAGGCCGGGCAGCACCACGATGCCGAACACCAGGGCGAAGAACAGCCACAACTGCTCGTAGTGATTCATCGCGTTGCCTCGTCGCGGACGTCCGGCAGCCAGCGCAGGCGCGAGCGCGGCGTGGGATCCATCACGATGCGTTCCGGCGCGCCGCGAAGCAGGCCGGTGCCGGCGAGGGCGTGTTCGGCGGAGGTCAGCCGGGGGGCCAGTTGTCGATCGAGGGTGGTGTTGTCGCGGACCACGCCCAGCCAGACCAGGAACGGGCCATCGCTGCGGATCGGCAGTTGCGGAAAGTTGTTCGGCACATCCAGCGTCACCAGCACGCCGGCCGGATGGACGCCGTCGATGCGGTAGTCGGCAAAGGCTGCCTGCGCCTGCTTCGCGAAGGTGTCCTCGTGGCCCTTCTTCACCGCGAAGATCTGCGCTACCACGATGCCCTGCGCGCCCTGTTCCTCGATCACCGGGTCGACCGCCGGCAGCACCGTGATGGCGGATTCCGCTTGCAGCGGACGCAGCAGCATCACGTTGTCGCTGTCGGGCAGGATCGCGTTGACCTTGAGCCGGTGCTCCCTCCACAGCGGGCCGTAGTAGAACGCGGCATTGACGACCGGGCGGGCATGGATGTCCTTGAAGCCGCGCAGCCAGGTGAAGTGGTCGGGGTTGCCGCGTTCGGTGAACTGCCCGAACACCATCGCGCCCAGCTGTTCGAAGGCTTCGGGGAAATAAGTGTCGAAATACTTCACGAAGTGCGCCCGCTCGCCGGCGCTGGTGGTGTAGCGGCGGAACTCGACGACCTGGAAATCGTGCAGGTGCTGCACGCTTTGCATCGCGGTCGCGTCGACGGGTTGGCCGTGTGCCGCATGCATGGCGGTACAGGCGACGAGCGAGGCGATGCCGGGTAGCAGACGTTTGACGCGCTTCATGAGGTAACCCCTGGTGGTCGTGGTCGGCATCACGTTAGGGCTAAAACAGGACAAATTACGCCCTGATTAATGGATAGAATGCGAGCCATGACCAAACCCACCACCCGTGTGCTGGCCGTGCTGGATCTGTTGCAGAGCCACGGCCGGATGAGCGGCTCGGAGCTGGCGCGCCGGGTGGGTGTGGACGTGCGCACGCTGCGCCGCTACATCGTGATGCTGGAGGATCTCGGCATCCCGCTCACCGCCGAGCGCGGTCGCCACGGTGCCTACATGCTGGTGGCCGGATTCAAGCTGCCGCCGATGATGTTCACCAACGACGAGGCGGTGGCTTTGTCGGTGGGCATGGTGGCGGCGCGCGGGCTGGGCCTGGCCCAGGCCGCGCCGGCAGTCGAAAGCGTGCAGGCGAAGCTGGCCCGGGTCATGCCCGACAGCCTGAAGCAGCAGGTGGGGGCGATCGCCGATACGGTGAAGGTCGACCTGCAGTCTGCCGCGCATGCGCCCGGAAGCAACGCGGCACTGATGGCGCTGACCCGTGCGGCGCAGACCCGGCAGCGGGTGCACATGAGCTACGACTCGGCGGCGGGTGCGCATACCGAACGCGAATTCGACCCGTACGGGCTGGCCTGGTGGGCCGGTGCCTGGTACGCGGTGGGCATGTGCCATCTGCGCCACGACCTGCGTTCGTTCCGGCTCGACCGGATCGGCGCGGTGAACGGGCTCGACCGGCCGTTCCGTCGACCGCCCGGCTTCGATGCGCTCGATCAGCTGCTGCGCGGCATCGCCACGATCCCGCACGGCCGGCCGATCGAGGTGCTGTTGCGCACGGACCTGCAGACCGCGCGCCGCGCGTTCTCGCTCGCCTTCGGCCTGCTCGAGCCGGGCGACGGCGGTGTGCTGTTGCGGACCAGCGCGGACGACCTGGCCTGGTTCGCCCGCCAGCTGGCCGCGCTGCCGTTCGACTTCGAGATACGCACCCCGGCAAGACTTCGCGTCGCACTGGCGCTTCGCGCGAAGCATCTGCATGCCCTGGCGGCGGCCGGCTGATCCCGGCCTTGCCGGCGGTTGCCCCGGACGTGCTGTTCCTGCTGGACGACCCCGGCCTCGTGGTCCCCCCTCGCCGGGTCCGGGTAACGGTCGGCTTCAGATCACCCGCGTGCGCCGCCACCAGCGGGTGACCTTGTCCTCGCGCACGAAGGTGAACAGCCCGGCGCCGAGGATGATCGTGATGCCGATCGCCATCGGCCAGTCCAGCCGGTCATGGAATACAAGGTAGCCGAGCACCACGGCCCACAGCATCTGGCTGTACTGGGTCGGCGCGACGTGGTTGGCCGGCGCCTTGCGGGTGGCCAGCATCAGCAATACCGAACCCAGCGCGGAGAGCAGGCCGTAGCCGAGCAGGAGCAACCACTGGCCGGGATGCGGCCAGCGGAAATCGGCCAGCATCAGCACGCCGGTGAACAGCATCGAGCCGATGATGCCGGCGCCATACAGGCCGATGCGCTTTTCGTGCGGACCGGCCAGGCGCATGGCGATCATCGAGATGGCGCCGCTGAGGCCGCAGACGATCGCCGCCAGGTGACCGATACCGAGCGCGCGGAAGCCTGGCCGCAGCACCACCAGCACGCCGACGAACCCGGCGACCACGGCCGACCAGCGGCGCCAGCCGACGTGCTCCTTGAGCACCAGTACCGACAGGATCGTGACGAAGATCGGCAGCAGGAAGATCAGTGCGAACGCCTCGGCCATCGGCAGCGCAGTGAAGGCGACCACCGCCGCGATACTCCCGATGGCGCTGGCGGCCGCCCGCACCAGCCACAGGCCCTGGCGCTGGACCAGCAGCACCTCACGCCAGCGATCGCCACGTCCCTTGATGAACGGCAACGCGGTCAGCCCCATGCTGGCGCCGAAGAACACTGCCTCGTAGGCGGGCAGGGAGCCGCGCAGCGATTTCACGAAGGCATCGCTGAACGCGTAGGCGGCAAATGCCATGAAGCCGAGCAGGACACCTTTGAACATGGGATTCCCGTGTGGAGGGGAGCGGGGCGGGCCGCTGCAGGGCCGGATCCAGCCTGTCCGCGTCCGCCGCAAAGACGCCTGTGCGCGCCCGAGTCCCGCGCTACAATAGCGGTTTTTACGCGACCGTTTCCGGAGATTTCATGGCTGCCCGTCTGAATCCGCTCGATCTGTACGATGTCCGTTCGCTGCTCACCGACGAGGAGCGCATGGTGCAGGACACCGTCGGCCGCTTCGTCGACGAGCGCGTGCTGCCGATCATCGGCGACTGCTTCGACCAGGCCCGCTTTCCGAAGGAGCTGATTCCGGAGATTGCCGCGCTGGGCCTGCTGGGCGCCACGATTCCCGAGGAATACGGCGGTGCCGGCATGAACGGGGTCAGCTACGGCCTGATCTGCCAGGAACTGGAGCGCGGTGATTCCGGCCTGCGCAGCTTCGCCTCGGTGCAGAGTTCGCTGTGCATGTACCCGATCTTTGCCTACGGTAGCGAGGAGCAGAAAAAGCATTACCTGCCGCGGATGTCGGCCGGTGAGGTGATCGGCTGCTTCGGCCTGACCGAGCCGCACGGCGGCTCCGACCCGGCCAACATGAAGACCCACGCGAAGAAGGATGGCGGCGACTGGGTCATCAACGGCGCGAAGATGTGGATCACCAACGGCAACCTGGCGCACATCGCGATCGTATGGGCGCAGACCGAGGAAGGCATCCAGGGCTTCGTGGTGCCGACCGACACGGCCGGCTTCAAGGCGCAGGAAATCCACAAGAAGATGAGCCTGCGTGCCTCGGTCACCAGCGCGCTGTTCTTCGACAACGTACGCGTGCCGGACAGCGCGCGGCTGCCCCATGTGAAAGGGCTGAAGGGACCGCTGGGCTGCCTCACCCAGGCCCGTTACGGCATCACCTGGGGCCCGATCGGCGCCGCCCAGGCCTGTCTGAAGGAAGTGATCGACTACACCGCCGAGCGCATCCTGTTCGATCGTCCGCTGGCCGCGAACCAGGCCGTGCAGCTGAAGCTGGCCGACATGGCCCGGCGCATCACCACCGCGCAGCTGCTGTCGCTGCAACTGGGCCGTCTGAAGGACGCCGGCAAGATGCAGCCGACCCAGGTCTCGCTGGCCAAGTGGAACAACTGCCGCATGGCGATCGACATCGCGCGCCAGTGCCGCGACATCCTCGGCGGCGCCGGCATCACCACCGAGCACGGCGCGATTCGCCATGCGCTGAACCTGGAATCGGTGATCACCTATGAAGGCACCGAGACGGTGCATGAGTTGGTGGTGGGCCGCGAACTGACCGGCATCAACGCATTCTGAAGCGGAGCGTCGGAGCGATGAATGTCGATTCGCTGCGCATCGAGACCGAGCGGCTGATCCTGCGCCCGCCGCGGGCGGAGGATTTCGATGCCTATGCCGCAAAGATGGCGGATGCCGAGGCAACCCGGTTCATCGGCGGACCGCAGGCACGCGCCGTTGCCTGGCGGAGTTTCCTTGGCAAGGCCGGGGCGTGGATGATCCAGGGCTTTTCGATGTTCTCGGTGATCGAAAAAACCAGTGGTCAGTGGATCGGACAACTGGGGCCGTGGCATCCGGAGGGCTGGCCCGGTACCGAGGTGGGCTGGGGCCTGGCCCGCTCGGCTTGGGGCAAGGGCTACGCATACGAAGGCTGTATCGCGGCGATCGACTGGTCCTTTGCCAACCTTGACTGGACCGAGATCATCCATTCGATCCATCCGGACAACCGCGCCTCGCAGGCACTGGCCCGGCGGCTCGGTTCGGTCTGTCGCGGTCCCTGCAAGCTGCCGGTGCCGTACGAGGACTCGCCCAACGAGATCTGGTTGCAGACACGCGAGCAATGGCGACGCCGCACACGATCATGACCGCCTGCACCGATGTGGATGCCGAGAGGGTGTTGCGCGAGGTGCTTCGCGTTGCCGTGCCCGACCTGTGGCATTGCTGCCGCGACCCGTGGGTGGTGATCGGCAGTGGCGCGGCGCGATTGATCGGCGCGGACGTCAGCGTGGCCGATCTGGACGCGCTGACCAGCAGGCGCGATGCGGAGAGTCTGATCGAGCACTGGCAGGCACGACGGGATCCGGCATTGCCGCAAGAGGGTGTCGAACGCTTCCGTTCGCGCTTCGCCCGGTTCGTGTTTCCCGGTCTGGCGGTGGAGGTCATGGGTGGGCTCGAAGTCCGTGGCGCCGACGGGTGGATGCCGGTGACCATCGGAGAAGTCGTTGAGCTGGATATCGCCGGCGTGGCCGTGGCGGTGCCGACGGTGGCGGAGCAGATTCGTCTGCTGGAAAGTTTCGGCCGTCTGAAGGATCGGCAACGCCTGCTGTCGTTGAAGCTACTGACCGGGGAGTTGCAATGATCACGATTTATGGGATGCGCGCATCGGGCAACTGTTACAAGCTGCAGTTGCTGCTCGATCAGCTGGGCCGCGACTATCGCTGGGTGGATGTCGACAGTGCCCATGGCGAGACGCGAACGGCCGCCTACCTGGCCAGGAATCCGAACGGCAAGGTGCCCCTGCTGGAGCTGGAGGACGGCCGCCTGCTGGCGGAGTCCGACGCCATCCTGTGTTTTCTTGCCGAGGGCACGGCGTTCTGGCCGCAGGATCCCTGGCTGCGCGCGCAGACCCTGCAATGGCTGTTCTTCGAGCAGTACAGCCACGAGCCATGCATCGCGGTGGCACGCTTCATCCGCAACTGGTTGCCGCCCGATCATCCACGCCAGGCCGAGCTGCCGTCGCTGCTGCAGCGGGGCGCGCAGGCGCTGGCCGTGATGGAGCAGCACCTGGCCACGCGCACGTGGTTCGTCGGCGAGCGCTACGGCATCGCCGACATCGCGCTGTACGCGTACACCCACTGCGCCGGTGACGGCGGTTTCGACCTGTCCGCGTACCCGAATATCCGCGCCTGGCTCGCTCGCGTGCAGGCACAACCCGGGTACAGTCCGATGCAGCATTGACGTCGAATCCCCGTTGCAGGAGCCTGCCGCTGACCGACGTCTTCAGGTTGGCCACGGCATAGCCGCAGCAGCGGACTCTTGCATCATTCTTCCACCCTTTTCCGAAACCACGCCATGTCCATTCCGTTCGCCATCAGTGCCCGTCACAAGGGTTTCAACCGTGCCGAGGTCGTCGACCAGAACTTCATCGAGTTCGTCCAGCTGTGGCGGGGCGAGGCGGGAGCGGCACCGCGCGACGACGAGCCGGTGCTGGCCGGCAGCGCGCTGGATGCGAAGGGCTTTCGCGAGTTGTTCGAATCGCAGCTGATCTCGCGGCACCTGGACCTGATGGCACGCGTGCTGCGGGTGCAGAACAAGGTGTTCTACACGATCGGCTCCAGCGGTCACGAGGGCAACGCGATGGTGGCGAGGCTGACCCGGCACACGGATCCGGCGTTCCTGCATTACCGCAGCGGCGGCTTCATGGCCGAGCGCTTCCGCAAGCTTCCCGGGATGGATCCGGTGCTCGACTCGGCGCTGAGCTTTGCCGCCAGCAAGGACGACCCGGCCTCCGGCGGCCGGCACAAGGTCTGGGGCAGCAAGCCGTTGTGGGTCCTGCCGCAGACCTCCACCATCGCCTCGCACCTGCCCAAGGCATTCGGTACCGCGGTGGCGATCGAGCAGGCGCGGCGCATCGGCCATCCGTTGCCGATCCCCGACGACAGCATCGCGATCTGCTCGTTCGGCGATGCTTCCAGCAATCACGCCACCGCCCAGACCGCATTCAATACGGCCGCCTGGACGGCTTACCAGAAGCTGCCTGCGCCGGTGCTCTACGTGTGCGAGGACAACGGCATCGGCATTTCGGTGAAGACGCCCGGCGGCTGGATCGCGAACAATTTCCGGCATCGCCCCGATCTCGACTATTTCTTCGCCGACGGGCTCGACCTGGCCGAAGGCTACGCGCAGGTGCGGCGTGCGGTGGAGCATTGCCGCACGACCCGTCGCCCGACCTTCCTGCATCTGAAGACCACCCGCGTGATGGGTCATGCCGGCACCGATTTCGAAATCGAGTGGCGCAGCATCGAGGAGCTGTTCGCGGTGGAGTCGACCGATCCGCTGCTGCGGTCGGCGGCCATCGCGCTGCAATCCGGCCTGTACGACAGGGACGAGCTGCTGAACCTGTACGAGGCCACCCGCAGGCGCTGCTTTGCGGCGGCCGAGGATGCGGATTCGCGGCACCGGCTGACCTCGCTGGCCGACGTGATGAAGCCGCTGGCGCCGTATACGCCGGCGGCGGTGAAGGCCGAGGCCGAGCGCATCGACTACACCGACAAGCGCCTGGCCGTGTTCGGCGGCGAAGCGAAGTTGCCGGAAAACCAGCCGCCGCGGCATCTGGCGATCCAGATCAACCAGGCGTTGCACGACCTGCTGGCGAAGTATCCGCAGGCCCTGCTGTTCGGCGAGGACGTGGCGCAGAAGGGCGGCGTGTACACCGTCACCAAGGGCCTCAACAAGACGTTCAAGGGCAGCCGCGTGTTCAACACGCTGCTGGACGAAACGATGATCCTGGGCATGGCCCAGGGCTACGCCAACATGGGCATGCTGCCGATTCCGGAGATCCAGTACCTCGCGTATTTCCACAACGCCTGCGACCAGATCCGCGGCGAGGCATCCTCGCTGCAATTCTTCTCCAACGACCAGTACCGCAATCCGATGGTGATGCGGATCGCCTCGCTGGGCTACCAGAAGGGTTTCGGCGGACATTTCCACAACGACAACTCGATTACCGCGTTGCGCGATATCCCCGGCCTCGTCGTCGGTTGCCCCTCTCGCGGCGACGACGCGGCGATGATGCTGCGCACGCTGATGGCCTTGGCGAAGGTCGATGGCCGCGTGTGTGCCTTCCTCGAGCCGATCGCGCTGTACATGACCAAGGACCTGTACGAACCTGCCGACGGTCAGTGGCAGTTCGACTATCCCGCACCGGATCGGGCGATGACCCTGGGCGAGGGGCGCATCTACAACGACACGGCGAACGATCTGGTGGTGTTCACTTTCGGCAACGGCGTGCCGATGGCGTTGCGCGCGGCGCGCACGATCGAAAAGGAGCTGGGTTGGCAGGTTCGCGTGGTCGACCTGCGCTGGCTGGCGCCGCTCAACGACGCGTTCATCGCGGCCCAGGCGAAAACCGCCCGGCGCATCCTGGTGCTCGACGAGGGACGCAAGAGTGCCGGCGTGGGCGAGGGTGTGATCACCGCGATCGTCGAGGGTGGCTACGGTGCCACGCCGTTGCGACGGGTGGTCGGGGCGGACACCTTCACGCCGCTGGCCGGTGCCGCCCTGCTGGTGCTGCCGGGCGAGGCCGAGGTGGTGGCTGCGGCAGGGGAGCTGGCCGCACGCCACTGAGCGGGACCATTCTTCGCCCGGTTCGCGTCAGCGATCGTTTCCGCGTCTTTCGACGACGTGCAGTCGCGGTCGATTCGGGGCGTTCACCGGTGTGCCGTCGGCGTACAGATAGACCCGGTTGCGGCCGTTGAGCTTGGCGTCGTACATGGCCTGGTCGGCGCGGCCAACCAATGATTCCACGTCATCGCCATCCTGCCGCATGGCGATGCCGATACTGACGCTGAGCAGCTGTGAGCCATCGTCGATCGGTATTTCCAGTCGATGCACGCGACGGCACAGGCGGGTCGCCACGTGCATGGCCTGTTGCGGCAGGGTGTCGTCGAGCAGGGCCACGAACTCCTCCCCGCCATAGCGGCCGAGCAGGTCGCCCGGTCGCAGTTCGGCCACCAGCGCCTTGGCCACCTCGACCAGTGCGCGGTCGCCGGCGTTGTGGCCGTGATGGTCGTTGAGCAACTTGAAATGATCGAGGTCGAGAAACAGCAGCGCGATCGGCCGCGGGGGCCCACTCGCCAGCAGGAGGCTGGCGCGTTCGCTCAGGGCGCGACGGTTGAGCACGTTGGTGAGTGCGTCGTGATCGGCCAGCACCCGCACGAAATCATGATCGTGGCGCAACCGCAGCGCGCGGTCGGCCAGCCCCAGCGACAGCACCACTGCTTCGAATGCGCCGCCTGCCAGGCTGGCATCATTGAGCCAGGCCAGCTGGGGAAATGCGCCGTCGACCTGTGCGCTGGTCAACGCGGTAAGCAGCAGCAGTGGAGTCCAGCCGATCAGGAAGAACCAGGCCTGGCGCGAACCGCGGGCGGCGGCGACGATGGCGGCGACCAGCAGCAGGGCGGCGCCGATCATCAGCAGCGGGTTGAGCAGGGTTTGCGCGACTTCGACCAGCAGCACGATCCCGCTGCTGCGCATCAGTACCAGCTGGGTCATGCCCACCGCCAGCGCAATGATCGGTACCTGCAGCAACGGCGCATGGCGCTGCAATTCGCAGAACCGCATCATGAACAGCGAGGCGAACGCGACCGATAACGCCACCGCCGCCGCACCCACCATGGGGGCCATGCCTGACAGCTCCTGCCAGTCCAGCGGGTGGAACAGGAAGCCGGTCTGGATGCCCTGGATCAGCGCGTAACACAGGATGTAACCGGCGTACCAGGCAAAAGTGACGTCGCGCAACGTCAGCGCGAAGCAGATGGCCATCAACACCATCGCCAGCATCACGGCGAAACAGGCGCTGGCGAACACCAGCCACTGCGCGTCCTGATGCAGGTATTCATCCCATGATTGCAGCTGAAACTGCACCGGTGCACTCAGTGTCGGCGAGGGTTCGAACTTCAGCAGGATCGGGGCGGATGCCGGCAGGGTTGAGGGAACCCGCCAGGCCAGTCGACCATGTCCGTGCATGGGCGAGCTGAAGTCGTCCAACGCCAATGTATCGGATTGATGGTCGGTCACGACCGTGACGCTGCCCATGGACGGCGGGTAGATCGTGAGCACGCGCTCGCCATTGTCCCAGGGCGGTTGAGGCGCAATCACGACCCAGCTACCGGTGGAGCCGCGCGGAAAGCGTTCCAGCAGGGCAGGGTCGAAGCTCTTCAACTTGCCGGCGCGGTACTCGGCCAGCACCGACTGCCTGGTGTCTCCCGGGGCGGCCACGCGCCAGGCCCCATTCAGTGGCGTGACGGCGTGGGCGACACCCATTCCCCAGCAAAACAAGCCGAGCACAAGACCGCACCAAAGCCGCCAACGGCGATCTGGTGTCGATAGTGTGATCAGCCTCTCCATTCGCCTGTCTCCCTTTTGCGATGCTCGCACGGGATTGCCTTTTAACGTTGGGTCGACTTGCCGGGGCGGTGAACACAGGTCCGCTGTCGTGCCGACAACGCTGCTCGTGGTCCACTACCCAAAGGCCTGGCAGCCCAAACCGTAATATACCCTGCACCCATGCGTTGCATGCAGCGTGCCAATACGGATGTCTGTGCGGCGCGGCTTGTGCCTGCTCACTGCCGGTCAGCCGTGAGCCCGTCCGCGGTGTGCCTTCCCGGGTCCGGTCAGGACACGCAGCGGCATCTTCAAGGTCGTTGCCGGGTCGGCCGGGCCGCGTCGATCCTCCTGCGCAGGGGAGGTCAGCCGGGTCGGCGCGCGCCCAGCAGGATCAGTACTTCCTGCGCGCTGCGGATGCGTTCGCTGGCGCCCGGCAGGTCCAGGACGACTCTCAGCTTGTCCTGGCCATCGAGCTTGTAGACGCGGGGCAGCTGCTGGATCAGCTTGATGATCGCCATCGGGTCGACCTCGGGTTTTTCGCGGAACACGATGCGACCGCCATTGGCTCCGAAATCCAGCTTGCGGATGCCCAGCGGGGTGGCCATCAGCTTCAGGCTGGCCACCGCGAACAGCTGTTTGGTGCCGTCCGGAAGCAGACCGAAGCGGTCGATCATCTCCACCTGCAGATCGCGCAGGTCATCCTCGCTGCGCGCGCTGGCGATGCGCTTGTAAAGGGTCAGGCGGGCATGCACGTCGCCCAGATAGTCATCGGGGATCAGCGCCGGCAGGTGCAGCTCGACTTCGGTTTCGTGTTCGCTGCTGAGGTCGAAATCCGGAATCTTGCCCGACCTGAGCGCGCGCACCGCACGATCCAGCAGTTCGGTATACAGGCCGAAGCCGATCTCCTGGATCTGCCCGGACTGTTCGTCACCCAGCAGCTCGCCGGCGCCGCGGATTTCCAGGTCGTGGGTGGCCAGGGTGAAGCCGGCGCCAAGTTCCTCCAGCGAGGCCAGTGCCTCCAGCCGCTTCTGCGCGTCGGCCGTGATCGCCTTGCGGTCGGGCACGACGAGGTAGGCGTAGGCGCGGTGGTGGGAACGCCCGACGCGCCCGCGCAGC
Organism: Rhodanobacter ginsengisoli; assembly: GCF_042657065.1. Classification (NCBI taxonomy): domain Bacteria; kingdom Pseudomonadati; phylum Pseudomonadota; class Gammaproteobacteria; order Lysobacterales; family Rhodanobacteraceae; genus Rhodanobacter; species Rhodanobacter ginsengisoli. The sequence continues at coordinate 522,458 of NZ_JBHSNF010000002.1, read as the reverse complement.
TGGTGCAGCTGGGCCAGGCCGAACCGATCGGCGCGGTTGATGATGATCGTGTTGGCACTGGGGATGTCGATGCCGGTTTCGATGATCGTGGTGCACACCAGCACGTTGAAGCGCTGGCGGTGGAAGTCGGCCATCACGCCTTCCAGCTCGCGTTCCGGCATCTGGCCATGGGCGATGCGGATGCGTGCCTCGGGCACCAGTTCCTCCAGCTCGCGCACGATGCGCTCGATGCTCTGCACCTCGTTGTGCAGGAAGTACACCTGGCCGCCACGGGCCAGCTCGCGTTGCAGCGCCTCGCGGATCGTGGCCGGGTCCCAGGCCGAGATGAAGGTGCGCACGGCCGAGCGATGCGCCGGCGGGGTGGCAATCAGCGACAGGTCGCGCAGGCCGGCCATCGCCATGTTCAGCGTCCGCGGGATCGGCGTGGCGGTCAGGGTCAGCAGGTCGACCTCGGCGCGCAGTTTCTTCAGCTGCTCTTTCTGGCGCACGCCGAAACGCTGCTCCTCGTCGACGATGACCAGGCCCAGGTTCTTGAACTTGACGTCCGGCATCAGCAGCTTGTGGGTGCCCACGATCACGTCGATCTGGCCATCGGCGAGCCGCTTCAGCGCCTCGCCGACTTCCTTCCCGGACTTGAAGCGCGACAGCACGTCGACCCGTACCGGCCAGTCGGCGAAGCGGTCGGCGAAGTTGCGGTAGTGCTGCTGCGCGAGCAGGGTGGTCGGCACCAGCACGGCGACCTGCTTGCCGGCGGTGGCGGTGGCGAAGGCGGCGCGCAGCGCGACCTCGGTCTTGCCGAAGCCGACATCGCCGCAGATCACCCGGTCCATCGCACGCGGCGCGGCCAGGTCGCCCAGCACGGCCTCGATCGCGCTTTCCTGGTCGGGGGTTTCCTCGAACGGAAACGTGCTGCCGAATTCCTCGACCAGCTGGCGATCGATCGGCATCGACTCGCCACCGCGTGCCTCGCGCTGGGCATAGATCGCCAGCAGCTCCGCGGCGACATCGCGCACCTTTTCGGCGGCCTTGCGCCGCGCGCGTTCCCACGCATCGCCGCCGAGCGAATGCAGTGGTGCCAGTTCCGGTGCGGTACCGCTGTAGCGACTGACCAGGCCCAGTTGCGACACCGGGACGTAGAGCTTGTCGCCCTTGGCATACTCGATGGTGAGGAACTCGCCATCCATGCCGCCGACGTCCATCGAGATCAGGCCCTGGTAACGGCCGACGCCATGGTCGACGTGCACGATCGGGGCGCCGAGGGTGAGCTCGGTGAGGTCGCGGATGATGCTTTCCGGATCGCGCGCGCCACCGCGACGCCGCCTGCGGTCGCGCTCGCTGCGCACCCGCTGGCCATACAGCTCGCGCTCGGTGAGTACGCTGATCGCCGGCCGGGTCAGGGCGAAACCCTGCTCCAGCCCGGCAATGGTGATGGCGAAGCGCGGCTGCCCGCCGGGCTGCTCGTCGTCGGCAGGCGGCTGCAGAAAGGCCGACCAGCTCTCGATGTTTTCCGGTCTCAGCCCGGCGCCGGCCAGTGTCTCGATCAAGGCTTCGCGGCGGCCGGCGGAGTCGGCCACGATCAGCACGCGGCCCGGGTAGCTGGCGAGGAAATGCCGCAGCGATGTGCCCGGCTCCTCGCCCTTGCGATTGAGTGGCAGCTCCGGTGCCGGCTGCGTGCCGGTGGCGACGGCATGCTCATGCCCGGCCTCGACCATTTCCACGCGCAGGCGCTTGTTGAGCTGCTCGCGCAACTGCTCGGGCGGCAAGTAGAGTTCCGCCGGCGGCAGCACCGGGCGTTCGATGTCGTGCGCGCGCTGGTCGTAGCGTTCGGCGGTCTGGGTCCAGAACTGGTCGGCGGCATCGACGGCGCCCTCGCCGAGCACGAACAACGCGTCGTCGGCGAGATAGTCGAACAGCGTGGCGGTCTGCGTGAAGAACAGCGGCAGGTAATATTCGATGCCGCCGGGCGTCACGCCTTCCTTCATGTCCTGGTACAGCGGGCAGCGGCGTACATCGATCGGAAAGCGTTCGCGCAGGTTGCCGCGGAAGTCCTTCGCCGCCTGCTCGGTCAGCGGGAATTCGCGGGCGGGCAGCAGCTCGATCTTCTCCACCTGCTGCTGCGAGCGCTGGGTTTCCGGATCGAAGCTGCGGATCGATTCCACTTCATCGTCGAACAGCTCGATGCGGTAGGGCTCGGCGGTGCCCATCGGAAAGATGTCGAGCAAGGCACCGCGCACGGCGAAATCGCCCGGCTCGGCCACCTGCGGTACATGGCGATAGCCGGAGGCTTCCAGGCGGCGGCGTTCGGCCGCGAGGTCGAGCTTCTGGCGCCTGGCCAGTACCAGTCCGGAGCCCGTGATGTGCGCCCGCGGCGCGATCCGTTGCATCAGCGTGGCCACCGGCACCACCAGCACGCCGCGCTTCACGCCGGGCAGCTGGTACAGGGTGGCGATGCGCTGCGAGACGATTTCCGGGTGCGGGCTGAACGCGTCGTATGGCAGGGTTTCCCAGTCCGGGAAATGCAGCACCGGCAGGTTGCCGGCAAAGATCTTCAGCTCGGTTTCCAGTGCCTGCGCGCGCTGCGTATCGCGGGTCACCGCCACCAGCAGGCCCTCATGCGTACGCGCCGCCTCGGCAATCAGCAGCGCCCGGGCCGAGCCGTGTGGCGGCGTCCAGTAGCGGCGTTGCTTGGGGGTGCCGGGCAGTGGCGGGTGCTTGATCAGGCTGGTGGACATAGAGAGCGCATGTTCAGGGCACCGCCATCAAGCCGCGCCGGGGAAAGCGGGCAAGTGTAACGCGACAATCCCGGCAGGCCGGGACTGTTTCGATCGGCCTCGGTGTCCGGCCCGGTCAGAGCTTGAGCGTGATCAACGCCACGCCCGGTTCGTCCGGGATCAGCCGCTGGGAGAAACCCAGTTGATGACACAGCTGCAGCATCGGCCGGTTTTCCTGCAGCACATAGCCCCAGATTTCGGCGAGGCCGCGGCGGCGGCAGTCCTCGACCAGGTGCTCCATGAGCAACGCGCCGAGGCCGAGATGGGTCCAGTCGTGCTCCACCAGCACCGAGAACTCGGCGCTGTCGGTGGCCTCGTCGACATAGATTCGGCCCACTCCGCGCATTTCCGCGGGCTGCACCGACTCGTCCATCAACACGTAAGCGGTCTCCAGTGCCGGGTCGATACGGCACAGGCGCTGGGCCATCGGTGCCGGCAACTGGGACATCGCGTGCAGGAACCGGCGCCGGATTTCCTCGGGCGACAGGCGCGTGAAACAGCGCTGCATCGAGGCCACGTCACCCGGTTCGATCGCACGCAGCACCAGTTCGCGTCCGTCCTGAATTCGCACCTGCTCCCCGCGCGGCGTGGGCGACACACGCGGACGAGCAAAGCGTTCGCTACTTCGCGGAGGCAGCGTGGCATGGCGGGAAGGGGCTGAAAAGTCGATGGCGGGGATCATGGTGGCTCCGTACTTTGGCGTATTGTGTGCAATGCAACATAATTTTGCAATGGCCTGTTCCCGGACATGCTGTCGCATCGACGCAGCGCTTCCCGAACGCCTCGCCGGGCCCTCGTGCAGCGGGTGATGTGCGCACGATGGCAGACAATGAGCTCGGTTATGCGCACAATGTGCGCCGAAGACCCGAGGAACAGCGCATGTCCCGCAAGCCTGCCGTTGGCCTCACGGCCGTCCAGCTGGAAGCGTTTTGTGGCCACTGGCCCGGCGTGACCCGTGACATGAAATGGGGAAATAACCTGGTGCTCAGCGTCGGCGGCAAGATGTTTGCGGTGACACCCTCGGACGGTAGCGAGGGTGGCCGGCTGTCGTTCAAGGTGGCGGACGAGCGCTTCCTGGAACTCACCGATCAGCCCGGCATCATTCCGGCACCCTATTTGGCAAGGGCGCACTGGGTTTCGATTCTCGAGCCGCAACGCTTCGGCAGGGCCGAGCTGGAAGCGTTCCTCCGCGACTCGTATGCGCTGGTGCGCTCGAGGCTTACCCGTAAACTGCAGAGGGCACTGGCGCCGTTGCCGCCCCGCGAAACAGGTCAACCATGAAACAGCATATCGGCGCTTTGGCGCTGCTGGTCGCCGACTACGACGAAGCGATCGCCTGGTATACGCGAGCGCTTGGCTTCGAATTGATCGAGGACACCGACATGGGCGGCGGCAAGCGGTGGGTGCTGCTGGCACCACCCGGTTCGCGCGAGACCCGCCTGTTGCTGGCCAGGGCGAAGGGCGACGAACAAGCCTCGCGTGTCGGCAACCAGGCCGGCGGCCGCGTGTTCCTGTTGCTGCACACCGACGATTTTCAGCGCGATTGGCGGCGCATGCGCGAGCGAGGGGTGCACTTTCGCGAAGAGCCGCGGCACGAGGCGTACGGTACCGTCGCCGTGTTCGAGGATCTGTATGGCAACGGTTGGGATCTGCTGGAGCTGAAGAGCTGACGCGCTACCAGGTCAGGTCGTCCGGCACCTGGAATTGCCGGTAATACTCGTCGTCCTCGTTGCCGGGCTCACCAGCCGGTGCCCGGCCGTGATCGAGCACGATCATCGAGGCGTCGCGATCGTAGACCTTGTCGGCTGCAATGCGCGGCAGCAACTCGTAACCCGCGTCGTGGCGCACGATCACCAGCACGCCACTGGCCAGCTGAGCACGCAGCGACTCGTTGACCAGCAGGTCCTTGATCCGGTCACCATCGGTGAAGCGGTACACGAGCTCGCCTTCACGCTTGATCTTGTGCACGTCGACAATCTGCCGGATCTGCGCATGGGCTTCGTTCACGCGCGCCTGCGCGTTGCGCTCGGCCGCCAGTGCGCGATCGCGCTCGGCCCGTTCCACCTGCAGCTTCTGGGCATCAACCTGTTCGGCACTGGGCGGTGCCGGTTTGGTCCCCTTGCGCTGCGCCGCCTGCTCGCGCACCACCTTCGCGACCTGGTTCTTCTTGACCAGGCCAGCCTTGAGCAGTTGTTCTTGCAGGGGATTGCGCATGCGGGGACTGGATGATCGGGGTTGGCGGGATTGCCGGCGTTGATTGTAGCGTGCCGTCGGTGTTCACCGATGGAGCCCATGGGCGCCGGAGGTTTGTCTGCCGGAGCCTGTGCTGCCCGGCGAAACTGGCTTGAGCGCGCGCCTGGATGGCAATCAAGCGGATCGTGCCGACGGCGGCCAGCCAGCGGACATCTGGCCGGATCATCGAGCAAAGTCCTGCCCGATCGCCTCCGGTTCGTGCGCTGCGCCACGCTTTGCGGCCCTGCGCGCGGTCCCGGAATGCTACATTCTTCGGGCAACACCCACTCTACAGCTAAGGGGAAGCACCATGTTCAAGAATCTGTCCCGCCGCGTGGCCCTTGCCGGTGTTATGGCGATCGCTCTGTCCACCTCAGCATTGGCTGATAGCCCGCCGGCCATGGGGCTCGGGCAATCCTGGCCGAATACCGTCGACGTCAGTCCGAATCCAGGCTGGCATGCCTATGTGTTCATGCTGGGCGGCGTCAAGTACGTGCAGATCAACGACATCAACGGCAATGTGCTGGGTGCCGTCGGCACCGTCAACGGGCAGTTCATCACCTTGCCCATCGGTCGGTTCTCGCAGTTGGTCGCGACCCCGCAGGAGCCGGCGGCCAGCCCGACGACTGCCACGCCAGTGGCCAGTCCATCAACGGTTTATCAGGACACCACCACGACGGTGACGGCCACGCCCTTGAGCAATGGCACGGTGCTGTTGAACGCGATGGCCTGTGATCCGATCGAGTGCAACAACGGCCGGCAATAACCGCTGATCTCAGAGTCGGCAAAGATCAGTGGATTTCAGCATCGCTGGTCTTTTCCGGGTCAAGCAGCAATACACTGATCCGTCGTCCATCAGGCAGGGCGCGCTCGCGCGCCTTGCCTTCGAACGTGGCAGCCCGATCCTGGATCGAATGAAAGCCGCGGCCGCTGCTTGCCGGCATCACGCGGGGCAGCAATTCGTCCCATGGCACGCTACGCAGACGGGCTGGATCGGCCCGAAAGATCAGCCGCAAGACAACCCACCGGCGACCGTTACGTTCACCGCAGCGCAGGCGAACTCCGATCTCGGTGGCGCTTTTCCTGGCGCAGGCGTCGGCAATGGCCTCGCACACCAGGCGATAGATCGCCAGGTGCAAGTTGGGTGACAGTCCGTCCAGTTCGCAGCGCAGATCGCACCAGTACCGGATGCCGGCCCGGTCGAGGGCGCGGGGAATCTGGCCTTCGCGCAGCGCCGCCGATACGCCTTTTTCCTGCCAGGTGACGGGGTAAAGGCTGTCCGCCAACCCGAACAACTGGTCCTGCGCAACCAGCGCCAGGCGGTGGTAATTGCGATCGTCGATGGCCGAATGCAGCAACCGGAGCCGGCTCGTCATCATCAGGCAAACGGATTGGACGGCATCGCGGATCTGCTCCAGCGCCTGGGCGGTCATTCGCAACTGCATCTCGCCCATCTGGACATTGCGCTGGGCCAGCGCCAAGGTCATGCGCAGGTCGGTTCGTTCGGTCTGCGCGTGCCGGTCAAGCGCCGCGATACGGGCTCCCATGAGCAGCATCGTCGACATCACGAAGGCAATCACGATCTCGGCCTGGATCGTGTCGTTGTCGTAGCGATGCGGCATCAACATGAGGATGGCCAGGCTGGCCGCGGTACCGCCGACGGCGGCGCCGTGCCAGCCGTGACGCAGGGCAAGCCAAACGATGGGCAGGAACATCGCGATTTGTGCGATTTGCCGGGTTTGCGTGCCGGGCGCCGCGTTCAATCCGATCCACACCAGGAACCCCAAGGCAGGCAGCAGGATGCAGGCACTTTCCAGCAGCAGTCGGCTCTCCGCCAAACGGCGTCTGAGGTTAGCCCAAGTGGAATGAGTGATTTCCTGGTAGACGAACAACGCGAGTGGCGTGATGGTCAGGATGCCGAGATAATCGCCAAGCAACCATCTCGCCGCCAGTTGCTGGTAGTCGATCGGAGGATAACCGGCAGGCAGTTTGGTGATCGTCAGCGCTGCGAGACTTCTCAAAGTCATGACACATGCAGCGATCAGCGCGCATAGCAGCAACGTACCCATATTCACATTGCGGGGGTGCGCAAACAAACGCCCACGCTCACGTGCCCAGTATGCGATAGGGATGATGAAAAGCAGTGTTGGTATGACGTTGAACAGGGCCCAAGCCAAGCCCAGTTGATCGGCACACACGTAGCTGAAGTGGGCTACGGATGCAGCCTCGCCCAGCATCAGCGCAGGCCAATATCGATAGCGCATGAGCAGCAGCACGCTCAGATACAGCCCGCTCAGGATCATCCAGTGCGAAATCGAGAGCTGCCGTAGCAGTGTTACCGCAAGGCCATAGATCACCGCCACTGCGATGTGTCGAAGCCAGGCCTCCCCCCTGAACCCCTTCTGCATTGTCCCACCCCTCATGCGGATTCCCTCGCTGGCGACTTGTGCTTGCTGACCCTTTATTTTCAATATTGTGCCAGCGGCACAATCTGGCCGATTTGCCGAGTCTATCGAAAGCCGGCCCCATGCGCGCGATTCGTTCATCTTTGTTCCTTAAAGATACCTCAGCGGCGGCGCAACAGCTCCTGCTCCAGTTTGACGACGTTTTGGAGTTGTGAACTGGGGCCGCTTTGGGGAGGCACCGCCCCGGCCAGGCGCTCCATTGCCTGAAATCCCCGGCATGACCCGCAAATACCGGTCGAAAACGCGGGATTCCCGCGCCGTGCCGCCAGTCAATCCGCGAAATCCGGTTCGAAGAAGCTCCAGCGGACATCGGTGAACTCGGCCTTCATCGCCGCCTCGACGGCATTGATCGCCTCGATCAGTTGCTGGTCGCCGGCGGTCGGCTGCATCCGGGCCTTCACGGCCACCATCACGTCCGGGCCCATCTGCAGGGTGATCAGGTTCAGCACGTCGGCGACTTCCGGCCGCTGCTCGAGGAAGGTCATCAACGCGTTGCGGCGGCGCGGCTCCATGCCCTGGCCAATCAGCAGTGCCTTGACCTCGATCGCCACCAGTACGGCCACCACGATCAGCAGGACGCCGATCGCGATGGTGCCCGCGGCGTCGAACATCAGGTTGCCGGTGAGCATGGTGGCGCCGATGGCGAGCGCGGCCAGGCACAGCCCGACGAGGGCGGCCAGGTCCTCACCGAAGATCACCAGCAGCTCGCTGGAGCGCGTTTCGCGGAACCAGGTCCACAGGCTCTGGTTGTCGCGGGCCTTGTTTACTTCCTGCAGGCAGCCGCGCATCGAGACGCCTTCGGCAAGGATGCCGAACAGCAGCACGCCCAGCGCCAGCCAGGGCCATTTCAACGGTTCCGGATGGGTCAGCTTGTGCACGCCCTCGTAGATCGAGAACATGCCGCCGACGCTGAACAACAGGATCGCGACGAGGAACGACCAGAAGTACAGCGCGCGGCCCCAGCCCAGTGGGTACTCTTCCGAGGGTGGCCGCTTCGCCTGGCGGATGCCGAGCAGCAGCAGTCCCTGATTGCCACAGTCGGCCAGCGAGTGCACCGCTTCGGCCATCATCGCGCCGGAGCCGGTGATGGACGCCGCAATCAGCTTGGCCACGAAAATGACGAAGTTCGCCCCAAGCGCGAGCACGATCGCCTTGATGGAATTGGCTTGACCGGACGACATGTGGCTTGGGTCCTTGCGAATGAGGCCGGTCAGTTTACCGGCGGCGCAGGAGTTTGCGAGGCGTCGTCAATGGATCCCGATACCCACGCCCACACCGAAGTGGACGTTGTTGCGACCCTTGGCCATTTCGGCGGGCGTCCACACGTGCGACTGAGCCACGCCGACCAGCGGAAACACATAGTCGGCCTCGCCGACCTTGCCGGCGCGACTGCCGTCGAGCTTGCCGCTGACCGTCATCAGGGCGCCGGCAGGGTAGTCGAGCGGCTCGGCGTAGCCATGCAGCACGGCGATGAAACGGCCGTTGCCGCTGTCGTTTGCCTTGGGTCGCTGCGAGGAATCCAGCGGATAGGCCAGCAGCTCGATTTCGCTGTGGTCGCTGAACACGTTGACGCGCACGATGCGGCCACCCCAGATCACCTCGCCGTTGCTGTAGCGCTCTGGCGTCTGCGCCACCTGGGCGGGGGTCGCGATGACCGCGGCGCCGCTGGTCTTGTAGATCGGCGCCGGTGCGCAGGCCGCCAGCGTCAGCAGGACGGCGGGCAGGGCGAGCCGGATCAACTTCGAAACCGGACGAGTACGCATGATCGTGCTCCTTGTGGAACGCTGGCGGGATGGGGCGAGCTTAGCGGCGACCCGGCGTCCTTGGTAGCCGTGACGCCGGCAGCGGGCTGGGTGTGTTCAGCATGCTGCCGGCTTCGTCCAGCAACCAGTCCAGCCTGAATTCGGCGGGACGCTCCTGCGACAGCAGGCTGGCCAGCGCGCGCAGGGGCTCACGCAACACATCGTCGAGATTCCAGGGAGCATTGAGGATCACCATTCCCGAGCCGTTGAGGCGCAGCGGCGAATCGTCCGGATGCACCAGCAGTTCGGCGCGCAGGATACGTTTGACACCGCTGCGCTGCAGGCCGCGCAGGAACGGCTGCACCTGACTGCGCAGCTTGATCGGGTACCACACGGCGTAGACCCCGGTCGGCCAGCGCTGCAGCGCGGATTTCAGCGCCTGCTCGATCTGCCGGTACTCCGCTTCCTGCGCTTCGTAGGGCGGGTCGATCAGTACCAGGCCCCGTTTTTCCGTGGGTGGCAGCAGCGCCTTGAGCGCCTCGTAACCGTCCCGCTGATGCACGTGAACTTGCGGGTTGCCGCGAAACAGGTCGCGCAACTTGGACGCTTCCTCCGTATGCAGTTCGCACAGTTGCGCGCTGTCGCCGGGGCGCAGCAACCGGGCCACCTGCAGCGGCGAGCCGGGGTAGTGCTTCAACCCCTGCTGGTTGTCGGCGCTGCCCAGAATGCTGGCGCGCCAGCGCTGCAGCAGTGCCGGTACTTTTTCGGCGGGATGCAGTCGGCCGATGCCGTCCTTGTGCTCGCCGGTCTTCTTCGCCTCGAAGCCGTCCAGCGCATAGCTGCCGCAGCCGGCGTGGGTGTCGACAAAGCAGAATGGCGTCGGCTTCGCCTGCAGCGCTTCGATCAGCGCCAGCAGCACGGTGTGTTTCAGGACATCGGCAAAGTTGCCGGCGTGATAGGCGTGGCGATAATTCATGGCGGTCACGGCGGGCGGGGTGGTCAAGTATAGATGCGCTGGAGCCGTTGCCCTGCGTCGGTCGGTCACGGGCCGGATAACCTTTCGTGCACGTCGGATGGTGCAGGCTTCGCCTGTTGCATGGTGCAACCGGTCAGGCGGATCGGCCTGACTGCCCATTCAGGCGGAGAATCATCATGACGTTCTCACCGAAAATCCTTGTCGCGACGACTGTGTTCTGCCTTGGTCTGGCCGCCCCGGCAGCCTTTGCCCAACAGGCCGGCAGCATGATGCCGGCAGCGGCCGGCAGCAGCATGGCGCCGATGCACAAGGGCATGTGGCACAACAAGATGTACCACGGGATGAACGGCAGCATGCACAGCATGCCTGCCACCGTGACCTCGGTGGATACCGGCAGCGGCATCGTCGAGGCGAGCTCCGAGGGCATGTCGCTGCGCGTGCATTTCCCCCCGGCCTCGGTCGCCAAGCTGAAGGCCGGCGACAAGATCATCCTGCACCTGGGTTACAGCGCCAGCCCGTGATTTCCCCGTGGTGCATCCCTCGCGGTGGATGCGGATCCAGAGTTGAGTCGGCCCGGCGCAGCGCCTAAGCTGCGCCGATGAATCGCTCGCTACGCCATTCCGCCCGCACGCAAAGCCTTCGGCTGATGGCGTGGTTCGCGTGGCTGATCATGGCGATGGCGCCGGCGCATGGCACGCCGGCGGGGATGGTCGGCGACGGGCATCCGGCCAGCATGATCTCGTCGATGACGCAGGCTCCTGCCCACGTGTCGCGAGGCATGTCCGGCATGGCGGATGACTGCTGCGCCGGCCAGCTCCATCATGGTGAGGGCCTTGCCGGCAACTGCCATTGTCCGGCAGCATGCGCGGCCACCTTGCCGCTGACGGGCATGCAGGAGCTCGGTCCGATTCCTCCCGTCATCTTCCAGGTTCCTCCGCACGGACCGGATGCGTCCGGGGTGGTTCATGCGCCCCCGCTGCGACCTCCCATGTCCCGGACAGCCCGTTCGAGCTGATCCCTCGCGCACGCCGGTACAACCGCTGCTGTCCGCGATGGCGAACCTGTCCGACTCCGGCCACGCCGGAGCACGTTGTCCTGGAGTGGCACCATGAAATTTGTTGATCCATCGGCGGTGGCGACAGCGAGTCTGCCGCGGCGTCGTTTTGTGCAGGGCCTCGCCCTGGGCGGGGCCGCTGCCGGTCTCGGCCTGTTGCGTCCGTCGCCGGCGTGGGCGCTGGCCGGCACGGGCCAGCCCGGCGTGCCCGGCGGTACCGACTTCGCACTGGAGGTCGCGGAGAAGCCGGTGAATTACACCGGCAAGACCCGCCTGGCCACCACGGTCAATGGCAGCGTGCCGGGGCCGGTCCTGCGCTGGAAGGAAGGCAGCACGGTCACCCTGCGGGTCACCAATCGCCTGCGCGTGCCGACCTCGATCCACTGGCACGGCATCCTGTTGCCGTTCCAGATGGATGGCGTACCCGGCATCAGCTTCGACGGCATCGCGCCGGGCGAGACCTTCGTCTATCGCTTCCCGGTGCGTCAGTCCGGCACCTACTGGTACCACTCGCACAGTGGCTTCCAGGAACAGGTCGGCATGTATGGGCCGATCGTGATCGAGCCGGCCGGGCCGGAGCGCTATCCCAGCGATCGCGACTACGTGGTGATGCTCAACGACTGGAGCGACGACGACCCGAAGCACATCTTCGCCACGTTGAAGCGGCAAAGCGACTACTACAACTTCGCCGAGCCCACCGCGCCGGAATTTTTCCACGATGTACGCGAGATGGGCCTGCAACGCGCGCTGGCCAGGCGGCGCATGTGGAACCGCATGCGCATGAGTCCCAGCGACCTCAGCGACGTCGGCGGCTACACCTACACCTATCTGATGAACGGCAACGCTCCCGCGGGCAACTGGACCGGGCTGTTCCGTCCGGGCGAGAAGGTCCGGCTGCGTTTCATCAACGGCTCGGCCATGACGTACTTCGACGTGCGCATTCCCGGCCTGAAGATGACGGTGATCGCCGCCGATGGCCAGGATGTCGAGCCGGTATCGGTCGACGAATTTCGCATCGGCGTGGCGGAGGTCTACGACGTGCTGGTCGAGCCGCAGGAGGATCGCGCCTATACCGTGTTTGCCCAGTCCATCGACCGCACCGGCTATGCCCGCGGCACGCTGGCACCGCGGGAGGGCATGCTGGCGGAAGTGCCGGCGATGGATGCGCGCCAACCGCTGGCGATGGTCGACATGATGGGCGCGATGGCCATGCAGGGCCCGGCACAGGGTGCGATGCCTGGCATGGATCACGGCGGGACGGCCGGGATGTCGATGGATTCGATGGCCAGGGTCCGCCATGCGCGCACCGAATACGGGCCCGGTGTGGACATGCGGGTCGACATGCCGCGCACCAATCTCGACGATCCGGGCGTCGGCCTGCGCCACAACGGGCGCCGGGTGCTGAACTATGCGGACCTGCATACCGTCGGTGGCCCGATCGATGCGCGCGAACCGTCGCGCGAGATCGAGCTGCATCTCACCGGCAACATGGAGCGTTACACGTGGTCGTTCGACGGGGTGAAGTTTTCGGATGCGAAACCGGTGCACTTCAACAGCGGCGAGCGGCTGCGCATCGTGCTGGTCAACGACACCATGATGCCGCATCCGATCCACCTGCACGGCATGTGGAGTGAGCTGGAAAGTCCGAATGGCCAATTCCAGGTGCGCAAGCACACCGTCAACGTGCAGCCCGCGCAACGCGTGTCCTGCGCGGTAAGTGCGGACGCACCCGGACGCTGGGCCTATCACTGCCACATGCTCTATCACATGGAAGCGGGCATGTTCCGCGAAGTGGTGGTGTCATGAGCACGCCAGTTCGACGGGTTCGTCCAGGTTTCCCCCGTGCGGCGCTGGCCGCCGCCCTGTTGATGGCGCTGCCACTCGTCGGTCACGCGCGAAGTGTCCCGGCCTCCCCAGGCAGCTCGACCACGATGGACACGGGGGCGATGCCGGGCATGGATCACGCCAGCATGTCCGGGATGGCGATGCCCGCAGCCTCTGCGACGGTGGCGACGCCTGCGGCAGCAAGTCGTCACAGGCACGACAACGTCGGCAGGAAGCCGTCGGCCGCCCCGATGACGCCGGTCAATTCCCTGACCGGCATGCCCGGCATGCGCTCCGGGTCGATGCCCGACATGAACCAGCCGGCTGGCAGTGCCAAACCGGCGGCGGGGATGGAAAAGATGCCGTCCATGCAACACCCCGCCATGCCGGGCACGGCGCCCGCTAGGCTGAAAGGCGGCGATCACGCCACGATGCGGGCGAACGATCACGCCTCGATGTCCGGCATGAACATGGGCGCGATGCAAGGCGGCAGCGCACCGCCGGATGCGCGCAGCCCCGACTATTCCGACGGCGTGGGCTACGGGCCGATGAAGCCGCACATGCACGGCAAGGCTGCCCTGGGCATGCTGCTGCTGGACCAGCTCGAAACGGTGCATGGCCGGGACGGCAATGGACAGGCGTGGGAGGTCGAGGGTTGGTACGGCAGCGACGAGGACAAGTTGTGGCTGCGCAGCGAAGGAGAAGCCAGCAGGGGCAAGGTCGAGGATGGCAACCTCGAGGCGCTGTGGAGTCACGCCATCGCGACCTACTGGGACAGTCAGCTCGGTGTTCGTCACGATTTCGGTGCAGGTCCGGCGCGCGACTGGGTCGCGTTTGGCGTGCAGGGGCTTGCGCCCTACTGGTTTGAACTGGAAGCCACCGGTTATGCCGGTTCCTCCGGGCGCACCGCGGCACGCTTTCGTGCCGACTACGAGGTACTGTTCACGCAGCGGCTGATCCTGCAGCCGGAGCTGGAAATCAATCTGTATGGCAAGGACGATCCGGCACGCGGCATCGGCAGCGGCCTGTCCGATGCGCAGCTCGGCTTGCGCCTGCGCTACGAGATCCGTCGGCAGTTCGCGCCGTATGTCGGTATCAACTGGGTGCGCCGGGTCGGTGCCACCGCGGATTACGCCCGGCAGGCCGGGCAGCCGGTTCTCGATCGGCAATGGGTTGCCGGTATTCGCATCTGGTTATGAGGAGAGACACACATGAAACGACTTGTGGATACCAGCATCACCGTGGCGGTGGTAGCCACCATCGCGGTGGCCGGCGCCGTGGGGTTTGTCTACTCCGGCCTGTACAACATCGGTGCCGACGATCATCACACCCGGCCGGTGTCGGCGCTGATGCAGACCCTGCGCGAACGATCGATCGAGGCCCACTCGCAGCACATCAGCGTGCCCGACCTCGAGGATCCACAGCTGATCCTCAAGGGCGCGGGCCAGTATGCGGCGATGTGTACCCAGTGCCATCTCAAACCCGGCATGGAGAATTCCGAGATCCGGCCGGGGCTGTACCCGCAACCGCCGAACCTGTCGAAATTCCGGCCCGATCCGCGCGAGGCGTTCTGGGTGATCAAGCACGGCATCAAGATGAGCGCGATGCCCGCGTGGGGATTCAGTCACGACGATGCCACGATCTGGAGCATGGTGGCGTTCCTGCAGAAGCTGCCTGACATGACGCCGGAGCAATACCAGGACATCGTGGCAAAAGCGCCGCCGGACGAGGACATGGAGATGGACGACGATGCCGGGCACAGTCACGAGCACCCGGCCGAGCCGGCGCATGCCGGATCGCAACAGCCGGCCGCCGCGATGAGCACCGGCAGCGCGCCGGCGATGCCCTCGACGGCGGCGCCTCCGGCCGCGGCCGCGACTGTCGGCGGCGTCTGAACCGGACTCGCCGAGCCGCCCGGGCGATCAGTCGATCATGCTGTGGCTTTCGGCCGTACTCATCAGTTCGGGTTGTGCCGTGATGCGGCGCGTTCGGTTCAGCAGCGGATGCACGAACACCGCGGACAGGATCACCGCCACGCCGGCATAGAACCAGCCGTCCAGCTGGCGTTGTTCGCCCAGCAGCAGGATCGCCAGCACGATCGAGTAGACCGGTTCCAGGTTGGTCACCATCTGGGTGCCGAACGCGCTGATGTGACGCAGCGCGACCAGCGCCAGCGAGAACGGCAGCAGGGTGCACCCGAACGAGAGCAGCAGCAGCAACAGCGTGTCATGCAGGCCGGGCAGCACGAACAGCGCACCCTGGTGCGGCAACAGCGGGGCCAGCAGGGTGAGGAACGCCGTGCCGGTGCCCAGCTCGATGCAGGTCACCGTCAGCGGATCGCCATGTTCGACCATCCGCTTGTTGAGCGAGCCGAACAGGGCCACGAACAGGGCCGACAGCACACCCACGGCGATGCCGATGCGCATGTCGGTGGGCACGCCGCCGACCACCATCACCACGCCCGGCACCACGGCCACGCC
Organism: Rhodanobacter ginsengisoli; assembly: GCF_042657065.1. Taxonomy (NCBI): domain Bacteria; kingdom Pseudomonadati; phylum Pseudomonadota; class Gammaproteobacteria; order Lysobacterales; family Rhodanobacteraceae; genus Rhodanobacter; species Rhodanobacter ginsengisoli. The sequence goes on along the minus strand of NZ_JBHSNF010000002.1, from coordinate 506,914 downwards.
GATCAGCAGCTCGCGCGGGTCGAACTTGCGTCGCGTGAGCCAGGGTTCGATGAAGGCCAGGAACACCGGTCCCAGCGCGATGCAGGTCGCCCCGACCGAGGCATTGGACAGCTTGATCGCGGCATAGAAGGTCAGCCAGTGCAGCGCCACCAGCACACCGATGCCGGCGTAGGCCCCGATCAGCCGCGCCGGCATCGCGCGCAGGCCGCGGCGCACTTTCGGTACCAGCAGCAACGCGACTACCACCAGCAACATGCGCCACCACACCAGCGGCAGTGCGGGCAGGGTGATCAGCTTGCCGAGGATCGCGGTGAAGCCCCACAGCAACACGCAGAAATGAATCTGCAGACGGGCCAGGTTGACGGGTTGCATGAGGAGGTCGTGCGGAGGAGGTGCCGGCATTCTAGCGCCGGCATCCGCATGCCATGGGGAACGATGGCTCTACTTCGCGGTGGACCTCGGGGCGGCTTTCCCGGACGGGGTCTTCCCGCTCGAACTGCGCAGCTGCTGCAACACGCCAAGGCAGGTGTTGCCACTGTCATTGTCATGGCTGGGAACGACCAGTGCGAGCAGGGCCGCGACCGGGGCCGCCACCGCACCGAGCGCGATCGCCCCGGCGCCGCGAGCCAGCAGCGGCCCCTTCTGCACGCCGACATCGGGGTGCTTCAGCGTGCCCTTGACGTACAGCGGCGAGCGCAGCGAGAACACGCGGAAACCCCTGGTATGCGGTTTCACGTCGAGGTCGAGCTTCTCGTTGGCGAAATTGATGGTGCCGGTCACGTTGATCAGCGCATCCTCGGTGTCGAACACGAACAGGCGCATGTCGAACAGACCGTCGCGCGCGGCCATGTCGGCGGCCGCGCAATTGATCTTCACCGTCTTGTCGCCGAACAACTTGCTGATGACGATGTTGCCCACGTTGAGCCCGGCGGTCTCCAGCAGCGCCTTGCTGATCGCGCCATCGTTCATCAGCAGCTTCAGTTCGCCGTCGGCGCTGCCAAGCAGGGCCGCGACGGAATTGCCGTGGGCGGTGAGCCGGGCATCGCCATTGATCTCGCCGAAACTGGTGTGCATGGGTTCGAAACGGGGGAACAGCTGCTTGAGCTTCAGGTGTCCGGCATGCAGTTCGAGCAGGCCCTGCATCGGCGAGCGGCTGCCATCGAGGGTGAGGTTGCTGCGCACCGTGCCACCGGCCAGCCCGAAACGCAGCGGGTCCAGGTACAGGGCGCCGTCGTTCATGACCAGATGGGTGCTGAGCGAGTCGATCGGCAGCGCGTCGCCGTGCACGATGCGTTCGCCGCTGAAATTCACATCCGCGTCCATCGCCTGCCAGCGATCGGTACGGAACGGTTCGGCCGGCAGCAGCTTGTCGGTCGCCTGCGGTGCGGCGTCGCCTTGGGACTGCCTGGCACCGTCGGGCCGGACGCCGATCAGCGGCGCCAGGTCGGCGAACTGCAGCAGCTTCGAATGCACGTCGCCGCTCAGCTTCGGGCGCTGGCCCCCCGTGACGAACAGCAGATTGCCGGCCAGGTCACTGCCGCCGACGCGGCCACGGAACTGGTGGTAGCTGTAGCGGCTGCCGCCGCGATGCAGCTCGGCCTTCAGATGGCCTTCGGTGGCATACGGCAGGGTGTCGGGCAGGGTGATGCCGATGATCGGGTACAGCCCCGCCATGCTGGAGCCGGCGAGCCACAGGCGCACGTCGAGCGCGCCCAGTTGCAGCGGATCGGTCAGCGTGCCGACCAGGGCAATATGGCTGTCGCCGATGTGCACATCGGCCTGCACCGGGAACGGTCGGGTGCGATCCTGCAACGCCAGCACGGCACCGGTTCTGCCGTGGCCCGTGAATGGGCTGCCCTGGTAACTGCCCTCTGCGCTCCAGCCAAACTGATAGGTGGCGGACGCGTCGGCGTGGCCGATCCGCTCCCCTTGATCCTGCCTTGCATCGGCGCTGGCCATGATCTTCTGCACCGCGCCGCCTGCGGTCCTGCCCGCCTGCTTGCGTGCCTCGCTGGATTGCTGCGCCACGATCCGGTCGTATGGCAGCGCTTCCTGCAGCGGCTTCACGGTCACCTGCAACTTCACCCGGCGGATGGCGTCGTCGACCGTGATCAGTCCCCGATCGAAGCCGATCGCGCCCAGGTTCAGCGTCCACCCGGAAGCCGTCGCGCTTTCCGGCCGCACGAAATCCCAGGTCGCGCGCGAAGACGCATCGCGTTCCAGGTCGACGACGGGATGCACCAGTTGCAGCGAGGGCACGTCGAGCCGGTGTGCCAGCAGCGGCAACGGCGACAGCCGGAAGCGCAGGGCATCGAGCCGGGCGAACTGCGGCTGCCTGGCCCATCCCGGGTTGCCGATGCTGACCTGGCGCGCGGTGAATTCCGGCCACGGCAGCAGCGAGCCCAGCCAGCTGCCGCTGCGGTCGCGCTGCCAGTCCAGCGTGAGCTCGCCGTCGATCGCGAACGGCCGCCCGATCGCCTGGCTCACCTTGCCGCTGATGAAGGGCTTCAGGCGGTTCCAGTCGAACGTGGCGATCACGATCAGGGACACGACCAGCAAGGCCAGCAGCCCGCCTGCGGTCCAGCTCAGTACCTTCCGGTTGCGTTTCATGCCGCGACTCCGTACACCGATTTCAGGCAAACCCATTGCTGCTGGCATCCCCACGGATCGCGAGGCTCAGCGCGCAGTCTTAGCAGTAGTCATGGCAAGGTTGTGTGCTGATCGCAGACGGCCGTTGGGTGCCGTTCACGCCCCCCGTTGCCTCCGCGCCTGCTGAAAACCGCCGAGGCGGATGGAGGCGTGGTCGTGGCGTATCCGCGACTGGCCACGGCAGTAGCGCATCGCCGCGATTTCCGGCCTTCATGCGTCTGTCGCGTGCGGGCGCGTATAGTCGACGCCCATGGGCAAGCCAGATGGCCAGCCGGACTCCCGGGTCCCCGACGTTCATCGCCGGCACTCGCGCGAGGGTGAGGTTCGCGGAACCGCCACGACGTTGCGGAGCGTCGGTGCGAAGCAGGTGCTGGGCTGGAAGGAATCGGTTGCGTTGCCCGGCCTGGGGGACGTCCGGTTATTGGCCAAGCTCGATACCGGCGCGCGCACGTCGGCCCTGCATGCGATCGACATCCGTTTCGGCAGGAGTCACGGCCGGCCGTGGGTCGAGTTCGATCTGCCGGATATCGACGAGCCGGCCGCACACCACTTCCGCCTGCCCGTGCTGGAGCATCGCAAGATCCGCAGTTCGATCGGCCACAGCCAGATCCGTCCCGTGGTGTTGCTCGCGCTGAACCTGGCCGAGCAGACCTGGAAGACCGAGGTGACCCTGACCGACCGTTCGGACATGGAGTTGCCGATGCTGGTCGGGCGCTCGGCCCTGAAGGGACGATTCCTGGTCGACCCGGCCCGCACCCGCCTGGCCAGCCCGCGCAAGGTTTCTACCCGTGCACATGGTTCTGAATCCCGGGGCCGTTTCGCTGATCGGTGACCTTGAATACAGTCAATGGGAGAGAACGGATGAAAATCGCGATGCTGGCACGCAATGCGAATCTCTACTCGCACCGACGACTGGTCGAGGCCGCCGAGGCTGCCGGGCACAGTCTGGACATCATCAACACGCTGCGCTGCTACATGAACATCACCTCGCATCGCCCCGAGGTGTACTACAACGGGCAGAAACTCACCGGCTACGACGCGATCATTCCGCGCATCGGCGCATCGATCACGTTCTATGGCCTTGCCGTGCTGCGGCAGTTCGAGATGATGGGGGTGTATCCGCTCAACGAGTCGGTCGGCATCGGGCGTTCGCGCGACAAGTTGCGCTCCATGCAGTTGCTTGCCCGCGACGGCATCGGCTTGCCGGTGACTGCCTTCGCCCACGATCCGAAACAGACCGAGGAAGTCCTGGACGTGGTCGGCAACGCGCCGGTCGTGATCAAGCTGCTCGAGGGGACCCAGGGCATCGGCGTGGTGCTGGCCGACACGCCGCGTTCGGCGAAGTCCGTGGTGGAGGCATTCCGCGGGGCCAACGTGAACATCCTGGTGCAGGAGTTCATCAAGGAGGCCGGCGGGGCCGACATCCGCGCGCTGGTGATCGGCGGAAAGGTCGTCGCCGCCATGCAGCGCCAGGGCGCAGCGGGGGAGTTCCGTTCCAACCTGCATCGCGGCGGGAGTGCGCGATCGATCAAGATCACTCCCGAGGAACGCTCCACCGCGATTCGTGCCGCCAAGGCGATGGGGCTGAATGTCTGCGGCGTGGACATGCTGCGTTCGAACCACGGGCCGGTGGTGATGGAAGTCAACTCGTCCCCGGGTCTGGAAGGCGTGGAAAAAGCCACCGGCATCGACGTGGCCGGCCAGATCATCGAATTCATCGAGCGCAACGCCAAGCCCGGCAACACCCGGACCAAGGGCCGCGGATGAGTCGCGGCGCGAAGCAGGGTGCAACCGGGGCCGCCGCCGGGGCGGGCCGCAAGCGCGCACGGGTTGCGTTCGAGATCGGTGACCGGTCGATCCCGGCCGGCACGCGGCGGACGGTCGAGTTGCCGGTCAGCCTGCTGGCGAATCACGTTCCGGTGAACCTGCCCGTCCATGTCATCCATGGTGCACGGCCGGGGCCGGTGATCTTCCTGTCGGCGGCGGTGCACGGTGACGAGATCATCGGGGTCGAGATCATCCGTCGGGTGTTGCGCAGCCCGTCGCTGAACCGTCTGGCGGGAACCTTGCTGGCGATTCCGATCGTGAATGTCTACGGCTTTCTCAACCAGTCGCGCTACCTGCCTGACCGGCGCGATCTCAACCGGTGCTTCCCCGGATCCGAGCGGGGCTCACTGGCCGCGCAACTTGCCAACCTGTTTCTCAACGAGGTGGTGCGCCGCTGCGAGTTCGGGATCGACCTGCACAGTGCAGCGCTGCACCGGATGAACCTGCCACAGATTCGTGCCAGCCGGAGCCGGTCCGAGCACCTGAGCGCGCTGGCCCGGGCATTCGGTGCGCCCATCACCTTGAGCGCGCCGCCGCGTGAAGGCTCCCTGCGGGCCGCCGCGGAGGCGATCGGGGTGGAAACCCTGATCTACGAAGCGGGTGAGGCCTTGCGTTTCGACGAGTTGCCGGTGCGCGCCGGTGTTCGCGGGATTCTCGGCGTACTGCAGTATCTGCACATGCTGCCGTCCCGGCCCGTTTCCGGGAAGCGCCGGTTGCCGCTCGAGGCGTTGGAAAGCCACTGGGTTCGCGCGCCCAGGGGAGGACTGTTCCGCGCCTTCAAGACGATCGGCGTGGCCGTCGAGAAGGGGGATCTGCTGGGCATCGTTTCCGATCCGTTCGGCGATGTCGACGTCGAAGTGCTGGCCAGCACGAAAGGCCTGGTGATCGGGCGCAGCAACCTGCCGATCGTGAACAAGGGCGATGCCTTGCTGCACGTCGCGCACCTGCGTGACCCCGGCGGCGCGGAAGAACACGTCGGGGAAGTGCATGATTCGCTGGGATCCGATCCGCTGCTGGACGAGGATGAAAACCCCTGAACCGGACGGGCGGCCCGGGAATGATCCGGCCGCAATCGACATCGGGTTGAATCTGTCGGGCGGGGGAGCCACCTAAGGGGCTTCCCATCAGCCACGAGCAAACGATGTCCGCATTGTCCGTCTTCCCGATCGCCGCGCGCTGGCCGGCTGAACATCCCGAGCGCATCCAGCTGTATTCGCTCAACACGCCCAATGGCGTGAAAGCGTCGATCATGCTGGAGGAGACCGGGCTGCCGTACGAGCCGCATCTGGTCGACATCGGTAAAGGCGAGAGCCACACGCCGGCGTTCCTGTCGCTCAATCCGAACGGCAAGATTCCCGCGATCATCGATCCCCACGGTCCGGGCGGCGAGCCGTTGGCGCTGTTCGAATCCGGCGCGATTCTGCTGTATCTGGCGGACAAGACCGGCCAGTTCATTCCGGCCGATCCGGCCCGGCGCTGGGATACGATCCAGTGGTTGTTTTTCCAGATGGCATCGATCGGCCCGATGTTTGGCCAGGTGGGTTTCTTCCACCGGTTTGCCGGCAGGGAGTACGCCGACAAGCGTCCGTTGCAGCGCTACGTGGCCGAGTCCGCACGCCTGCTCGGCGTGCTCGATCAGCGCCTGCAGGGACGCGACTGGATCATGGGCGATGACTATTCGATTGCCGATATCGCCACGATCGGCTGGGTCAACAACCTGATCACGTTCTACGAGGCGCGCGAGCTGGTGGAATACGACCGCTTTGCCAACGTGGTCGGCTGGCTCGATCGCGCCCTGGAACGTCCCGCCGTCAGGCGTGGCCTGAAGATTCCCGGCAGGGGCTGACCTCACGCGTTGCCGGCTCTGGCTATCGGGTCGTTGCCTCGACCGCCGAGGTTGTCGCCACTTGCCGGGCATCGAGCGGAGCGGGGCTGGCGCCGACGGTCCGGTTCGTCGGAGTTCACCAGTTTGTTACGACGCATGGACTATTTTCAGCGGGTCTCGCTCCCGCAAGGAGCTGCGGACTGCGAGTTGCCTGCAACCTGTGATCGACGGTCGCGGCACGGGTTGCGTCTCGACCTGCGGAGGTAATTTCCATGACATCCATGACACGCTGGAATCCCATCAAGGCAGTCAGCCGGTTCGATCCGGTCGCCACCTTCGACGACCTGTTTCGCGGTCTGACCACCCGTCCCATGTGGCGGGATCTCGAGGCTTCGCCGGACCTGCCCATCGACGTCACCGAGGACGCCAAGGCCTTCCATATCAAGGCCGAAATGCCCGGGATCACCAAGGACGACATCGAGGTCTCGGTCGAGGGAAGCCAGGTGGCGATCAGCGCCGAGGTCCGGCGCGAGACGAAGAAGAAAGACGACGAGCGGGAGCTCTATACCGAACGCTATTACGGCAAGGTCTACCGGGCTTTCAGCCTGCCCAGCGACATCGACAGCAGCAAGGCCGATGCCCGCTACGACAACGGTGTCCTGCATCTGACCTTGCCGAAGAAGAGCAACGGCAGCATGCGCAAGATCGCCGTCAACTGAAGTTGGACCAGGAGCCGTCCGCGCCACAACGGCTCCTGTTGTGGACGGCGCGGGACGGTCTGTCGGGCGGTGGACTGGCGGGAGACCTGTCCCCCGCCGCGGGCCCGCGAAGGTGAAGGTGCCGGGGAAGTTGGCAGGCATCAAGTCGCTTCGGCGCCGCAAGGGCGGCGCCGGACGGCGTGGTGTGCTTTGATAGTGGACGACACGTCGGAAGGGTCGGTATCGGACGACCCCTCGGCGTGCCTGCCTGCTTACAGCCTCGAGGGGATTGCCGTGCACCAGCCCGCCCATGTTCTTCGGCCCTGTCCGTCGTCTCGTCGACGCGTGTTGCCTGCTGCTGCCGGTGCGTTGCTGGCCAGCCTGTGGCTGGCCGCGCCGCTGTGTGCCCAGTCGCCCGCGCTGTCGGCACAGACCCGGCAGTTCGTGAAATACGCTGAGCCGCTGCTGGCGATCACCCACGTGCGGGTGATCGACGGCCATGGCACGCCGGCGAAGGAGGACCAGACCGTCGTGCTGCGCGACGGACGGATCGCCTCGGTCCAGGCGCATGCGCCGGCACCCGCCGGCGCCACCGTGATCGACGGCAGCGGGCATACGCTGATCCCCGGCCTGGTCGGCATGCACGACCACATGTTCTATCCCGCGCCGAAGGTGAATCCGGGGGCGAAGGAAGCGCTGTATCCGGAGCAGGGCTCCAGCTTTCCCAAGCTCTACCTGGCTGGCGGCGTCACCAGCATCCGCACCACCGGCAGCGTCGAGCCGTATACCGACCTGGCACTGAAACAGGCGATCGATGCCGGCAAGATCCCGGGGCCGAAGATGCACACCACCGGGCCGTATCTGGAGGGCGTGGGCAGCTTCGCGCCGCAACTGCACGAACTGGCCGATGCCGCCGATGCACGCCGCACGGTCGACTACTGGATCGGCGAAGGCGCCACCTCGTTCAAGGCCTACATGCACATCACCCGCGCCGAGCTGGCGGCCGCCACCGAGGCGGCGCACGCGCGGCACATCAAGATCACCGGCCACCTCTGCTCGGTCGGCTTTCGCGAAGCGGTTGACCTGGGCATCGACGATCTCGAGCACGGCCTGGTGGTGGATACCGAGTTCACCCCGGGCAAGCAGGCGGACGTCTGTCCGGATACCAAGCTGGCGGCGGCGCACCTGGCCACCATGAGCATCGACAGCCCGCCGCTGCAACAGCTGATCCGTTACCTGGTGGCGAAGCACGTGGCGATCACCTCGACCCTGCCGGTATTCGAGACCTTCGTGCCCGGGCGCGCACCGGTGGATCAGCGCGTGCTGGATGCGATGCTGCCGGAAACCCGGGTGGAATATCTGACGACGCGCGCCCGCGTGGCGGCGAAGGCGGACTCGCCCTGGGCCAGACTGTTCAAGCTGGAAGAGCAGTTCGAATACGCCTTCGTGCAACAGGGCGGTACCCTGCTGGCGGGGCTCGACCCGACCGGTTACGGCGGGGTGATCGCCGGCTACGGCGACCAGCGCGAGGTGGAGCTGCTGGTGGAGGCGGGCTTCACACCGGTGCAGGCGATCCGGATCGCCACCCTGAACGGCGCCCGCTTCATGGGCGAGGAGAAGTCGATCGGTTCGATCGAAGCAGGCAAGGCGGCCGACCTGGTGCTGCTCAAGGGCAACCCGGTCGAGCACATCAGGGACATCGAGAACGTCGAGCTGGTATTCAAGGACGGCGTGGGCTACGACCCGGCCAAGCTGGTGCAGGCGGCGAACGGCACGGTGGGATTGCGTTGACGCCACCGTCGATGACGCCGGATTTTATGTAGCATGGAGCGGACTGATCCAGCCCGGTCGCCGCGACGGCGGCCGGGCTGGATCGATCGCGCCATCGGGGATCAGGGAGTAGCGGCAATGAGAACATTTACCCGGGCGCTGAGCCTGTGCCTGCTGGTGCTGGCCGCCGCCTTGTCGACGCCGCTGCATGCCGTCGAGGCGAGCAGGAGCGACGCCGCCAGGCACAAGGTCGTCAAGAGCATCGCAGGATTCACTCGGGGCATGCAGCGCTTCGACGGGCTGTTGCCGCTGTACTGGGATGCCGACAAGGGCAAGCTCTATCTGGAAGTGCCGACGCCGGGTCAGTCGTTGCTGTACTTCACCACGCTGACCGGTGGCCTGGGCTCCAACGACGTGGGCCTCGACCGCGGCCAGGTGGCCGAGGCCAGGCTGGTGCATTTCGATCGGGTCGGGCCGAAGCTGTTGCTGGTGCAACCGAACCAGGCCTTCCGTTCCGGCAGCGATAATCCGGACGAGCAGGCAGCGGTCAACCAGTCCTTCGCCCGCTCGGTGTTGTGGGGCTTCGGGATTGTCGCGGTGACGGGCCCCCGGGTACTGGTGGATGCCACCGATTTCGTGGTGCGTGACGGCCACGGCGCGATCGCCGCGCTGGCCAAGGCCAAGCAGGGCAAGTTCAAGCTCGATGCCGCACGCAGCGCGGTGTATCTGCCGGGGACCAAGGCCTTTCCACGCAACACCGAAATGGAGACCACGGTCACCCTGGTCCACGATACCGGCAACGATCCCGGCAGCGAGCCCGGTCAGTACGTGCAGGATGTGACGCCGACGCCCGACGCGATCACCCTCAACGAACGCTACTCCTTCGTGGCCCTGCCGCCGCCGGGCTACACGACGCCACGGGTCAGCGTGCCGGGCGACGGCTATTTCGAGATCGCCTATACCGACGAGGCGGCACCGCTGGGTGCGCCGCTGGTGAAGCACTTCATCATTCGCCAGCGCCTGCAGAAGAAAGATCCGGCGGTGGTGCTCAGCGATCCGGTCAAGCCGATCGTCTATTACCTGGATCGTGGTGCACCGGAGCCGATCCGCGAGGCGCTGCTGTCCGGCGCGCGGTGGTGGAACCAGGCATTCACTGCCGCCGGCTACCGCGATGCGTTCCGGGTCGAGCTGCTGCCCGAAGGGGTCGATCCGATGGACGTGCGCTACAACGTGATCCAGTGGGTGCATCGCGCCACCCGCGGCTGGAGTTACGGCGCCGCGATCGTGGATCCGCGTACCGGCGAGATCATCAAGGCCAACATCACGCTGGGCTCGCTGCGCGCGCGCTACGACTACCTGCTGGCCGAGGGCCTGCTTTCGCCCTATGCCAAGCCCGGCCAAGTGCCGGATGCGATGCAGCGCTTCGTGATGGCGCGGCTGTCGCAGCTGGCGGCGCACGAACTGGGCCACACGCTGGGGCTGGCGCACAACTACATCGCCAGCAGCCAGAAGCGTGCCTCGGTGATGGACTACCCGGCACCGCTGGTCAATCTCACGCCGAGCGGCGAGATCGACCTGTCCGATGCCTACGCGACGGGCATCGGCGACTGGGACAAGGTGTCGATCGACTATGGCTATCAGGACTTTGCGCCCGGTACGGACGTGCCGGCGGCACTCGACCGGATTCTCGGCGATGCCCGCGGCCACGGCCTGACCTTTCTCACCGACCAGGACGCACGACCCGCCGGCGCCGCCGAGCCCGAGGTCAACCTGTGGGACAACGGCGTCGACATGGCCGCCGAGCTGCGCTCGGTGATGAAGGCACGGGCGGCGGCGCTGCAGCATTTCGGCGTGAATGCGGTGCGTCGTGGCACGCCGCTGGCTACCCTCGAGGACGCGCTGGTGCCGGTGTACCTGTTCCATCGCTACCAGCTGGACGCCACCGCCAAGGTACTCGGCGGCCTGCGCTACGACTATGCATTGCGTGGCGACGGCCAGCGGCCGACCACGCCGGTACCGGCGGCCGAACAGCGCGATGCGCTGGACGCGCTGCTGCAGACGCTGTCGCCCGCGGCGCTGGCGCTGCCGGCACCATTGCTTGCCAGCATCCCGCCGCGCCCGCCCGGCTATCCGCTCAATCGCGAGCTGTTCGCCCGCTATACCGGGTTGACCTTCGATCCGTTGACGCCGCCGGTCACCGCCGCCGACCTGACCCTGACCAACCTGCTGCAGCCCGAGCGCGACGCGCGGCTGGTCGAGCAGCACGCCGCCGATCCGACCCTGCCCGATCTCGGTGAGGTGATCGACAAGCTGATCGTCGCGACCTTCGACGGTAGTGCTTCGGATGGCTACCAGACGGAAATCCTGCACGCCGAACAGACCCTGCTGGTGCAGCATCTGATGGACCTGGCCGACGGCGCCGGCATGCCCGCCGTGCGTGCGGTGGCCATGCTGAAGCTGGATCAGCTGCAACGCCGCGCCGCCAGCGGCAAGGGCGGCGATACCGCCGCGCAGGCACAGCGGTTTGCACTGGCCAGCGCGATCGCACGTTTCGAGCGACGACCGGCCAGCGACAAGCCACTGGCGCCGCCACCGGCGGCACCGCCGGGCAGCCCGCTGGGCGGCTGAAGCGAATGCCAGCCAGTCCGTATTGAAGGAAGGCCGGAGCCGCGGTCGCGCGATCGACCGCGGCGCGCTTGCCCGGACAGGGTGCCTCGCACGTGTGCATGGGAGATGACGTACGTCCCGTGCTCCGCCACGCCTGCTGACACGACGCTGTCAGCAGCGAGGCGCCATGCTGCAGGCACTTTCCGTCGCAGGGACATGAGCATGTCGTCATCGGGTATCACCTTGTTTGCCACCCGGCCCGGCTTCGGGCTGCCCGATACCAGCCCGTTCGTGATCAAGACCGAAGTGCAGCTGAAGATGGCCGGTCTGGCATACGAGCGGGCTTCTGCCATTCCGCCGCAGGCACCGAATGGCAAGCTCCCCTATATCGACGACCACGGCGAGGTGGTGACCGATTCCACGTTCATACGCGCGCACATCGAGCGCAGGTACGCGATGGATCTGGACGAGGGCCTGAACCTGCGCGAACGGGCGGAGGCCTGGACGATCGAACGTCTGCTCGAGGATCACCTCTATTTCGCGATGGTCTGGTTTCGCTGGATCGACCCGGAGAATTTCGAGCGGGGGCCGGCGCATTTCGCCGACGCGGCACCGGAAGCCGAGCGTGCGCGGATGCGCCAGGAGATGCAGGCACGCAAGGCGAGCGAGCTGCATGCGCAGGGATTGGGTCGGCACCCGCCCGGGCGGATCGCCGAGCTGGGCGAGCGCTCGATCGATGCACTCGCACTGATGCTTGGCGACAAGTCTCATCTGCTGCGTGAGGCCGTCAGCGGCGTCGACGCCACCGCGTTCGGCGTACTGGCCAGCGTGATGACACCGTTCTTCGACACGCCGCTGCGTCGCGCGGCGGAAGCGCACCGGAACCTGGTGGCGTACGTGGCGCGCATGATGCGGCGTTACTACCCTGAACACGCGTGGCAACCCGCTCAGCGGGTAGAGATCGCCTGAGCGGAACGGCTGGGGATTCCATCGAAGAGGCAGGCCGGAGGGGTCGGGCATCGGGCTCGTGACCGGACTGGCCGATCAGTCCGGTCTGGATACTCTTTTTCCCGACAGCCGGTAGGTACCCTCGATCAGGATCGCCAGACCGATCATGGCGGCCAGCACCCACAACTTTGCCGGTTCGGTGCGCGCCGTCTGCCAGCACAGCGCAGCCAGTGCTGTCAGGCAGGCGAGCGCGCCCAGGAGCGAAAGCCAGGCATGGCTTCGGGTCGTCTCCGCCTGCCGCGCATTGGCCACGTTCACGGCGGCAAAGATCAGCAGGAAGCCGCCACTGCCCAGCGTGGCGACGCTGGTCAGATCGAAGGCGTTGGCCGTCAGCAAGGTGAGCGCGGCGGTGATCAGCAGCCCTGCCACCGGTCGATTCCATACCTTGTGTTCCAGCATGGCTGGCAGCTCGCCATCGACGGCGATGCAATAGCTCAGCCGCGCCGCGCCATACAGCGTCGCATTGATCGCCGAGGCGGTGGACAGCATCGCGGCGACCGCGATCAGCACGAACCCGGCCTGGCCGAGAAAGGGCCGGGCCGCCTCGGCCAGGGCGTAATCCCTGGCGGCGACGATGGTGTCTACCGGCAGGTTGCCGACCGTGACCAGCGAGACCATCACGTACAGCGCGATCACGAATCCGACCGCGATGTAGTAAGCCCGGGGCAGGGTGCGCGCCGCGTCGCGCACGTCCGGGGCGGTGTTGGCGATCAGCTCGAAACCCTCGTAGGCCAGGAAGATGATCATGCCGCCCGCCGCCAGTTACAGCGGTGGCGACCATGAACCCGGCGCGACCCGGCCGGCGTGGATGCCGACAATGCCGGCGCCGACGAACAGCAGCAGGATCGCCACCTTCAGTCCCACGATCCAGCTCTCGGCCTTGCCGATCGACTTGACGCTGAGCAGGTTCAGCCCGGTAAGCACGATCACGCCGAGGCTGAGCAACACGTGCTTTCCGACCGCCTGCCACGCCTGCGGCAGGAACGTGGCGGCGTAGCTGCCGAAGGCCAGCGCGTACAGCGAGAGCATCACCACGTAACTCAGCCACAGCAGCACGTTCATGCTGCCGGTGAACATGCCGGCACCGAAGCTGCGGTCGAGAAAGGTGACGGTGCCGCCGCGGCTGGGCCAGGCCACGGAAAGTTTGGCGTAGGCATACGCGGTCAGCAGCGCCACGGCGCCGGCCAGTGCAAAGGCCAGCGGCGTGCCGCCATGCGCCATCTGCACCGCCAGTCCCAGCACCGCGAAAATGCCACCGCCGACCATGCCACCCACGCCGATGGCCACGACCGGCCACAGCCCCAGCTTGCGATCGTCTGTCTTGTCCATGTCGCGCAGTATCGCCCGGAACATGCATTCCGGCCGGCGGGAACCGGTCCGCCACCTCGCGTGGGGTTCGCGCATGGGCTTCTTCACAAGGCCCCGTGCATGCTCGATCTCCCTGAGGGAGACAGCAACGTGAAAAGTAAGAACGCCATGACCTTGATGCTCGCCGCCGCGCTGGCGGGAAGCGCGGCGCAAGCCGCCACGCCGAGCCCCGCGCCGGTCGGATTGACCGCCGACAGCGTCAACGATGCCGCGCTGCTCTCGCCGGTGAAAGCCGGTGACAAGGGCGCGGCCACGCTGCGCGCACAGATCCTGCTGGAGCGTGCGCGCTTTTCGCCGGGCGAGATCGACGCGGCCTACGGCTCGAACATGCATCAGGCGATCGCCGGCTTTCAGGCCAGCCGTGGCCTGGAGGTCAATGGCAATGTGGATGCGGCGACGTGGGTAGCGCTCGACAGCGACAGCGCACCGGTCCTGGTCGCGGTGACGCTCACGGCCGAGGACGTGGCCGGGCCGTTCCGGCCGTTGCCCGCGGGCGTGCCGGCGCGGGCGAAACTGGACACGTTGGGCTATGTCTCGCCATTGGAGTCCCTGGGCGAGAAGTTCCACGCCAGCCCGGCCCTGCTCAAGCAGCTCAACCCAGGCAAGGATTTTGGCCTGGCCGGCGAACAACTGCTGGTTCCCGGCGTGGAGGCCAGCCTGCCGATGCCGGCGGTGGCCAAGCTGGTCGTCGACAAATCCGACGACACGGTGTCGCTGCTCGACGCCGCCGGCAAGGTGGTGGCGCAGTATCCGGCGTCCAGTGGCAGCGCGCACGATCCGTTGCCGCTCGGTGACTGGAAGATCAAGGGAGTGGCCAGGCACCCCACCTTCCATTACAACCCGAAGCTGTTCTGGGATGCGAAGGCCGCCGACGCCAAGGCCACGCTCCCCGCAGGCCCGAACAACCCGGTCGGCGTGGTGTGGATCGATCTGTCCAAGGAGCACTACGGCATCCATGGCACGCCGGAGCCGTCGAAGATCGGCAAGACCCAGTCGCATGGCTGCATCCGCATGACCAACTGGAGTGCGCGGGCGGTGTCGGAGGTGGTGAAGCCCGGCATGATCGCCACGCTGCAGGAATGAGCATGCGAATACTGTTGATCTTCCTGCTGGGCATGGCCTGCGGTGCAGCGGCCATGGTCTACCTGTCGCCCAGGTGGTCGGCGTCGCTGCTGGTCGACGGTGGCCCGGTCCGCGCCGCGGATGCCGTGATGGTGGCGACTCCGGTACGGTTGCCACCGGCGCTGTCGGTGGGAAAGGTGGCGGTTCTGCCAGCGCCCTCCGCGTCGGTTGAACGACTGGTCGTTCCGATGCCGGTGAGCACCCCGGCCGAGGCGGCATCTGCGCCGAACTCCACTGAGCCGTCCTCGGCGGTGCCGGCAGATCTCGCCGGTCCACCGCCCTCCGCGGTGGATGGGCTGCGGATCCCGGTGGTCGGGGTCCGGCCCGGGGACCTGGTGGATACGTTCAGCCAGGCGAGGGGAGTGGGCCGCACCCATGATGCGATCGACATCATGGCGGCGCGCGGCACCCCGGTGGTGGCGGCGAACGACGGTCACGTGGTCAAGCTGTTCACCAGCAAACCGGGTGGGCTGACCGTGTACGAGTTCGATCCGCAGAACGAGGTCATCTACTACTACGCTCACCTGGACAGTTATGCCCCCGGTCTCGTCGAGGGCCAGCTGCTGCACCGGGGCGATCCGATCGGGTTCGTCGGCAGTACCGGCGACGCCAGCGCCAACGCGCCCCACCTGCATTTCGAGGTCGAGTTGCTCGGACCGGAAAAGCAGTGGTGGCATGCGACCTCGATCAATCCGTACGGACGTTTCGAGGGGCAGTGACGAGTGTGCCGGGGGCTGTACGGGATGAACATCAACATTCCGTTCAGCTTTTCCCGCTAGACTCGGCCAATGCCTTACAGACCTCTAACGCTCGCGCTGGCGTTGGCCCTTGCCGTTTCCAGCTTCAGCCTGGCTTTCGAGGCAGCGGCTTCGGGCGCCCGCCCGGGCCGACCATCGTCCGTTGCGGTTCCGCAGCAGGCGATATCCCCGGCGCCAGGCTTGCCGCCACCGCAACGACTGGCCCGGCTGGCGCCGGCTGCCGACCCCGAAGTTCTGGATCTGGCGCTCGATGCCGTGCGGTGCGCGCAGGCCGAGGGCGTGGGTCGAACGGCGAAACGGCTGGCCGTGATCGACTACAGCCGCTCGTCGCTGCAGCCGCGCCTGTGGGTGTTCGATCTGGCCAGCAGGAAACTCCTGTACAAGGAGCTGGTGGCGCATGGCCAGGGTTCCGGCGGCAACGTGCCCACGCATTTTTCCAATGCCGATGGCAGCCATGCTTCCAGTCTGGGCCTGTTCGTCACCGGGTCGACCTACACCGGCCACAACGGTTATTCGTTGCGCATGGATGGACTGGAGCACGGGATCAATGATGCCGCCATGGCGCGCGCGATCGTGATGCACGGCGCGGCGTACGTGAACGAGGCCAGCGGTCGGCAGATGGGGCGGCTGGGCCGCAGCTGGGGCTGCCCGGCGCTGCGCAAGGCAGTGGCCAAGCCGATCATCGACGTGATGAAGAACGGGCAGTTCGTGTTTTCCTACTACCCCGACCAGGCCTGGCTCGCGCACTCGGCCCTGCTCCATTGCGCGGCGTCCCATGTGGCCAGCCGCGACACCGGCCGCCATCCCGCTTCGTCGTGACTTCGCGCCCCGGGTCGCCGGATCAGCGCATGCGTGGGTGATCGCACCTGAGCGGTTCCGGTCACGCCACGCCGGTGCGCCGATCCGCGTTCCTGCATGATCCTGGAAGCCGCCGATGGCGGTGCGGCCCCGTTTCTTTTATGTTGGCGCATCCCGAACGCCAAAGGCGCGCTGCATGACCGTATCCCAGGAACACCCCGATCATCTGCGCCGCAGCCTGTCGAATCGACACCTGCAGCTGATCGCCATCGGCGGGGCGATCGGCACCGGTCTGTTCATGGGGTCGGGCAAGACGATCAGCCTGGCCGGGCCGTCGATCGTGCTGGTGTACCTGATCATCGGCGTGATGCTGTTCTTCGTGATGCGGGCGATGGGTGAGCTGCTGCTGTCCAACCTCGACTACAAATCGTTCATCGACTTCTCCACCGACCTGCTCGGGCCATGGGCCGGATTCTTCTGTGGCTGGACCTACTGGTTCTGCTGGATCATCACCGCGATCGCCGACGTGATCGCGATCGCGTCCTACGCGCAGTACTGGTTTCCGGGGCTGGCGCCGTGGATTCCGGCGGTGCTGTGCGTGCTGTTGCTGCTGACCCTGAACCTGGCGACGGTCAGGCTGTTCGGCGAGATGGAGTTCTGGTTTGCGCTGATCAAGATCATCGCGATCTGCGCGCTGATCGTGACCGGCTTCGCGCTCGTGGCGTGGGGCTTCCGCTCGCCGACCGGGCATGCGGCGTCGCTGGCCAACCTGTGGAACGACGGCGGGGTGTTCCCCAAGGGACTGGGCGGTTTCTTCGCGGGGTTCCAGATCGCGGTGTTCGCCTTCGTCGGCATCGAGCTGGTCGGCACCACCGCGGCGGAAACGGCCGACCCGATGCGCAACCTGCCCAAGGCAATCAACTCGATTCCGGTGCGCATCATCATCTTCTACGTGCTGGCACTGCTCGCGATCATGGTGGTGACGCCGTGGCGGATGGTCGAGCCCGGCAAGAGCCCGTTCGTCGAGCTGTTCGTGCTGGCCGGCATCCCGGCCGCCGCCAGCCTGATCAATTTCGTGGTGCTGACCTCGGCCACTTCGTCGGCCAACAGCGGCATCTTCTCCACCAGCCGCATGCTCTACGGCCTGGCCGAGGAGAACCATGCACCGCCGCTGTTCGCGCGACTTTCCCGTGCTGCGGTGCCGTCGCTCGGCCTGCTGTTTTCGTGCTTCTGCCTGCTGCTGGGCGCGGCCCTGATCTACCTGATCCCCAACCTGATCACCGCGTTCACCCTGGTCACCACGCTGTCGGCGATACTTTTCATGTTCGTGTGGTCGCTGATCCTGTGCGCCTACATCGCCTATCGTCGCAAGCGCCCCGAGCAGCACCTGACCTCGACCTACAAGATGCCCGGTGGCGTGGCGATGTGCTACGCGTGCCTGGCTTTCTTCGCCTTCGTGCTGGTCCTGCTCACGCTGCAGCCGGATACCCGCCAGGCGCTGATCGTCAGTCCCGCCTGGTTCGTGCTGCTGGGCATCGGCTACGCGTGGAAGGGGCGTCGGAAACAGACGAACGACCGCCGCTAGGTCGCGCCGTTCGCTGATGGTCGCCGGCCCGCCGGCAGCGCCGCCGGGGCGGCGGGGGCCACCCGATTGTTGTAACGTTGACGGCGGTTGCTGCTCCATCGGAGCGGCAACGTTCCGGCGCCGCTGCATGTGTGGTGCGGACATCGCCCTTCGGGCGGGCCGGTTCGGCTGACGTGCGCAGGGGGCAATCCCCCGGCGTCGAGCCCATCCGCGACTGACCGGAAGGGGAATCCCGCATGGCGTTCATCACCCGAATTGCAGGCCCGGCGATGAGATGGCTGCTGATCGCCTTCGTTCCCGCGCTGCTCGTTCCCTGCGTGGCAAGGGAAGGCAGTCCGCCCGTGGTGGCCGGACATGCCCGCTTCGAATTCCTGACGCCGTCACTGGTGCGGATGGAGTACTCGCCTTCGGGCACGTTCGTCGATGTCCCCACCGCGGTCGTCCAGAAAAGGGACTGGCCTGCGGTCGCCGTCCGCTCGAGCCGGGAGAACGGCTGGCTGGTCGCCAGCACCGATGCGCTGACCCTGCGTTACCGGCTGCAATCCGGTCCGTTTGCCGCCGACAACCTCGAGGTGAAGTGGAAGGATGATCCTGCCGGCCGCGCGCACGGCTGGCATCCGGGCGAGCGGGATCGGCGGAATCTTGGCGGGTTGACCTATTCGCTGGACAACATCAGCAAGGTGAACCTGCCCACCGACGGCATGGATCTGGCCAGCCCCGTCAACGACATGATTCCCGGGATCGACGTGCTGCTGGCCGAAGCCAGGCCGGGGCTGTTGAGCCGCAGCGGCTATGCGTTCATCGACGACAGCCGTACCCCGCTGTGGAACGCACGGAAAGCCTGGATCGAGCCGCGCAGGCAGGAAGCGAACCAGGACTGGTATCTGTTCACCTACGGCCGCGATTACCGCCGGGTACTCGGCGAGTACGCCGCGCTCTGCGGACCGATCCCGATGATCCCCCGTTACACCCTCGGGCCGTGGATCACCGATCTCAACTTCGAGTATTTCCCCGGTGCGGAAGATACCCGGCAGCCTGCCTTCAGGCACTACGACGAGCAGCATCTCAAGGACGAGATTTCGCGGTTCCGCGAGAACCACATCCCGCTCGACACGCTGGTGCTGGATTTCGGCTGGCACAACTACGGCTGGCAGGGCGGTTATGACTGGAGCCCGCTGATCGCGCACCCCGCCCAGCTGATCGCCTGGCTGCATGGCCAGGGCATCAAGCTGAGCCTCAACGACCATCCCGGCTATGCCAACACCGAGGAAAGCATCCTCTCGCACCAGGACAGCCATGCGCCGGCCGTGCTGCGGGCGCTGGGCCAACCGTTGCCGGCCAGGCCCTCGTTCGACCTGGATATCTCCACGTCGTGGGAGTTTTCCACCGACCCGGAGAATCGGGGTCTCGACCAGCGCTGGTTCGCGAAAGATCGCCACGATGGCGGCCACTGGCAGCCGATCCGGATCGGCGCGCCGTGGCAGACACAGGGATACGGCAGTTACCAGGGTGTGGCCTGGTATCGCACGTCGGTGCGCCTGCCTGCGCATCTTCCCGCCGCGCTGTATCTGTACCTGGGCGAAGTGGGCAAGTCGTACCGCTTGTTCGTCAACGGCCGGCCGGTGGCGCACAGCCAGGTGCAATGGCCGCGACGCCTGACCTATGCCGACATCGCGCCCCATGTCCGGGCCGACCGGGCCAACGTGATCGCCCTGCGCGTGGTGGCCGGAAAAACCGATGGCGGGATCCTGCGCGGCCCGGTCGCACTCCGCGACGTCAAGCCACCGCCGCGGATCCATTTCGATCTGTCGGACAAGCGCCAGGCCGCGATCTTCATGGATCGGTTGCACCGGCCGTTGATGCAGCAGGGGGTGGATTCCTGGTGGGTCGATGGCGGCAGCGGTGCGGTCGACATGCCGGGGCTGAACAAGCAGCTGTGGACCAACAAGGTCTTCTACGACTACACCCGGCAGGAAACCGGCAAGCGCGGCTTCATCCTGAGCCGCTACGGCGACTGGGGCAGCGAGCGCTACCCGGCCTACTTCACCGGCGATACGTATTCCGAATGGCCGGTGCTCGCCTACGAAGTCGCATTCACGGCCCGCGGTGGCAACGTGCTGGTGCCGTACATCAGCCATGACATCGGTGGCTTCCATGGCAGGAAGATCGACTTCGACCTGTATGCCCGCTGGGTCGAGTTCGGCACGTTCAGCCCGTTCCTGCGCCTGCACAGCGCCCACGAAAATCCCGACGAGGGCAACCTGCGCATGCCGTGGACCTATGGCAGCCAGGGCATGGCGCTGGCCCGGAAATACTTCACGTTGCGCACCCGGCTGATTCCCTACCTCTATACGTATACCTGGGTGGCGCACCGCGATTCGATGCCGATCCTGCGCCCGCTGTACCTGGCCTACCCGGAGCTGGAGGAGGCCTACCGGCACCCGCACGAATATTTCTTCGGCAAGGAAATGCTGGTCGCCCCGGTGCTGGATGCGAGCGGCAACCGCACGGTCTATCTGCCGCCGGGGCAGTGGATCGATTTCTTCACCGGCCGGCACCATCGGGGTGGCACCACGTTCACTGCCCACTATGCCGTCGACGAAACGCCGGTGTTCGTGCGCGAAGGCTCGATCATTCCCGAGCAACCCGCGAGCCTGGCCTGGTCGGATGCCCGACCGCTGGACACGCTCATGCTCGACGTCTACGGGTCGGGCAAGGGGCGCTTCGATCTGTACGAGGACGACGGGGTTTCACTCGCCTGCGCGAAGGGTCAGTACGCGCTTACGCCGATCAGCCATGTGACGACGGGCGACGGACACGAACGGCTCGTGATCGGGCCGTCCGAGGGTTCGTTCGAGGGGCAGCCGCAGCGACGCGCATACGAGCTGCGCATCCACAGTGCGGGCAAGCCGCGGTCGGTGTCGGTGGACGGCCGGCCCGCCGGGCACTGGAGCTGGGATGCGGCGGCCGCGACCGCGACGGTGGCGTTGCCCGAACGAAGCATCCGGGACGCCCGCGACGTAACGTGGTCAACGACAGGACCGTAGGGAGAACGCCGGGTGCAAAGAGGCCGGGGGCAGTAGGCCCCCCGCTTTCCCGGTGACGGCGGAGTGGCTCGCGCCGTCCCGCCGCCCACCTTCCCGCGCACTTCAGGCCGACGCGCCGGCGCTGTCGAAATACAGCAGGGTCATCCCCTCGCCGGGCGCCGTCTGTCGTCCGCTCAGGGTCGCGATGCCGTCGGTGGAACAGCGCAGGATCCACGCCATCACCCACGGTTTGCGGCCCGGTTGCAGGCCCAGCATGCAGCGGATCTCACCGAACAGGGCCCGGCCGGTGACCGGGTGTTGCCCGATCGGGACCTGCCGGAACTTGTTCTGCACGATCCACTGGCGCGGGCCGGGCAGGGCGGCCAGCTCGGCCGGAGTGGGTGCCAGCAGCAGGCCGCTGCCGGAATGCCCGCCGACGGATTTGGCCACCCATCGGTCCGCGTCTGCCCACTGGTCGGCGCACAGGGGGCTGTCCTCCACCCAGTGGCAGGCTTCGTGCGCGGCCAGCGGCACGTCGGCCAGGCTGCCCTTGTGGATGCCGTCGTACCAGGCCGGATGGCTGTGCCAGCTGAGCTGGTTGGCGGCCAGGAAGGTGGCCCTGGCGTGACTGCGGTCAAACACGGCCAGGTCCGAAAAGATCAGCCGGTTCCACACATGCGTGTAATGCCGCGCAGTCACCGGATTCCACAGGTGGCCATGCACCGGAACCACTTCGCGCCAGTCGAGTACGTCCACCTGCCACCAATGCCGGGCGGCCTCCAGATCCGGCCAGCTGGCGCGTGCCCGGGGGCGATCCTCGATCAGCACCGTAGCGGCGTGCGGCGCCACCCATTGACGCATGTGATCGATCCATGAAGTTTCGTGGGGTAGGGCGTCGTGCGGAAGCCAGCGTTCGCCCTGGCCATGCAGCCGGCGTTGCGCCTGATGCACGGTGTGGAAGGTGGGCAGCATCGAGGTGAATGCCTGGATCTCCACCCAGGCCAGGTCGAACGGTTGTGCGGGATGTTCGACAAAGGCCATGTCCAGCGCCAGCACGTCGGCGCGGACTCCCGACCACGGGACGCGGGCCGGCAGCAGTTGCGGTTCGAGGGCGCTCAGCAGATGGTCGATCTTCCCCTCGAGCGCCCGGCGCAGGGCGTCGTTGCCGACCGCGTAGTGATCCGCCAGCTGGCTTTGCGGCAGATGCGGCGCGCCGGTATCGGAAAGGGCCCGCGCCAGCGGTTCGGCGCCCAGGAATTCCAGCCGCAGCTGTGGCTGGGTGTTCATCGCCAGCCTCCGGCCTGCTGCAGCACGGGCGGTCGATCGAACGCCATCGCCGCGATCCATTGCAGGGTGCGGGACCAGTCGCCGTCGAGCCTGACCTGCTCGCGCAGGGCGTCGGCGAAAGTGCCCTCGCTCAGTGCGTCGGCCAGCTGCCGCTCCCAGTAGTTGCGTTCCGCCGCATTGCCGGCGCGGAACGCGATGCGTGACCACCAGCGTTCGAAATGCACCGCGGTGCTGCAGACTTCGTCGCGGTCCCATTCGATCCACTGGGCCTGCAAACCGTGGCGCCGGGCACGCCACTTGTTCTCGTCGATGCAGGCACGCGACCAGACCGCACCTTCGCGTCCGGCATGGAGTTCCTGCAGCACGGTTTCCGCTTCCCATTTCAGCAGGGTGGCGATCAGCCCGATGCGCTCGAGGTCGGGGTGGGTGTCCATGATGCGAACCTCCAGTGTGCCGTAGCGGTGATGCAGCCGCAGGTCCTGCCACAGCCCCTGGTCCTCGGTCAGGCAGCCCAGGTGCCGCAGCCGATGGACGTGCGCCTGATAGTCGTGTTCGCTGTCCCACGGGTCCGGTGTGCCCATGCGCGGATATCGGTCGAGCAGGCTGTGCCGCCAGGTATGCAGTCCGGTGTCGCGCCCCTCGAAGAACGGCGAGCTCGCCGACAAGGCGAGCACTTCGGGCAACACATGACGCAGCCGGTTCATGATCGCCAGCTTGGGCGCGGCGAAATCGAAACCCAGGTGCAGATGCATGCCGAAGCTGAAGGCGCTTCGCGCCACCTCCTGGTATTCGTCAAGCAGCTGCGCGTAATGCGGGAAATCGGGGCCCTCGTGCAACGCCTGCTGCTGCCACAGCGCGGTGGGGTGCAACCCCGCGATGAGGATCTGCTGGCCTTGCGCGGCGGCTTTCCGGCGGGCCTGGGCGCGCAACGCGCCCAGGGCCGTGACCAGTTCGGTCACGTTGTTGCAGATGCGCGTCTTGAGCTCGATGACGCAACGATGAATTTCCCTGTCGATGAGTCCTTCCGGGGTGCCGTACTCGGCCAGTCCGGTCGAGAAGTCGTGTGCGATCAGTTGCCCGTGTTCGTCGACGATCTGTATTTCTTCTTCCATACCGATAGTGATCATGCCCTTTGCTCCTTCCTGCGTGGCGGGGCCGTGGCCCCATGGTTGCGGCGGCGTGTCGCCAGTCCGTCGCAGATCGTCCCGCGTGTGGGAGTCCGCGTGTGAGACGGCAGCAGGGGCAGGGAGGAAGTGCGGGTGGCGCGCGGCCGCCAGTCACCGGGAGGGCCGGATTGCCGGCAGGGAGAGGCTTTGCGGAGGGCGTGCCAGGCGCGCAGCGCGGGCAACCGCTCGCGGGCGGCACGATCACGCTTGCGGTCTGTCTTTCCGCGGGTCGAGCGGGATGCACGCGGCAGGGCGCCGGTTCATGCCGGCGGGTTTATGCTTGCCGGCATCCTTGAACTGAGCGGTATCTCGGAGGCTTCCATGGCAACGGGTTGGGCAGGTGACGGCGCCGTGCAGGACCAGATCGACGCCACGGTCAACGACGCGGTCCAGCGGGCTCGCCAGCAGTTGCACAAGGGCCCGGGCCTGACGCATTGCGAAGAATGCGACGCGCCGATTCCCGCGGCCCGGCGCAAGGCCGTGCCGGGCGTGCGTCTGTGCGTGGCCTGTCAGGAGGCCCATGACAAGGAGGCCCAGGGGGCCGGTCTCTACAACCGCCGCGGCAGCAAGGACAGCCAGTTGCGCTGAAGCCCTGCCGCGACCTGCCGCGTCCACCTTCGTGGCGTGCAGCCGGACGCTCTACGCTTGCGGTGAGACAGTCGCCAGTTGTGTGGCGATGCGCACCTCGCCGGTCAATACCTTGTGGATCGGGCACGCGTTGGCGATCTGCAGCAGGCGTTCGCGCTGCGGTTCGGTCAACGTTCCCGCGAGGGTGATGACGCGGGTGATGTCGTTGCCCGCGGCCGGCGTGCCGTCAGGATTGAAGCGAAGCTCCACGGTGACGCCATCCAGCAGCCACTGCTTGCGTGAGGCGTACATCCGCAGGGTGATCGCGGTGCAGGCCCCGAGTGCCGATAGCAACAGCCGGTGCGGTGACGGGCCGGCATTGGCACCGCCCTCGTCGGAAGGCTCGTCGGCCAGCCAGCCGTGTCCGAGGTCGTCGCTGAACGTCACGGTGAACGGAGTGGTGCCGGTCATGGCACGAACGGTCGGGATGGTCACGCAGGCAGTCTCCGGGGGTTGGATGCTGCATGATCGTTCCAACGGCGGGTCGAAGACAAAGAGGTCTCGACAAGCCAGCCGCGGTAGGGGAGATCGGCGCTCGCCGGCTCGCCTTGTCCGGAGGAGCACCCTGCAGCGTTCGCCGGTTGGCCGGGCCGGAGGGGGATGGACCCTCAGTCGGCCGGATCGGCCGGGTACGGACCGCTCAGCCAGCTGGGCGCCGGGATTTTCCGGTGTGCCTCGGCCAGCGCCGCCGACCAGCGTTCGCGGATCATGCCGAAATAGGCATCGCCCTTCTCGATGCGATGCGTCTCGACGCCGTCGATGCTGTCCTTGCGATAGACCAGCAGGTCCAGCGGCATGCCGACGCTGAGGTTGGAGCGCAGGGTGGAGTCCATCGAGATCAGCGCCAGCTTCACGCCCTCGGTCAGCGACGTGGCCGAGCTGACCGCGCGGTCCAGGATCGGCTTGCCGTACTTGTGTTCACCGACCTGCAGGAACGGGGTGTCGCCGGTGGCCTCGATGAAGTTGCCGGCGGCATAGACCTGGAACAGGCGCATCGTGCGGTTGGCCACCTGGCCGCCGAGCAGGATGGAGACGTCGAACGGCACGTCCTGCTCCTGCATCGCCTTGCCGTGGATCTGATGGACGTGGCGCACGGCCTGACTGACCAGCGCGGCGGCACCGAACATGGTGGGCACGCTGTAGATGGTTTCCTGCACGCCGGTTTCCGGATGCGGCAGGCCTTCCTGGATCAGGTTGATGACGGCTTGCGACACGGCCAGGTTGCCGGCGGTCATGGTGGCGATCATCCGCTCGCCCGGCCGATGGAACTGCTGCAGCTTGGCGAAGCAGGAGATGTTGTCCAGTCCCGCATTCGTGCGGGTGTCGGCCAGCATCACCAGGCCCTGGTCGAGAAACAGGCCTACACAATAGGTCACGCGGTACTCCTTTGTTTGGCTCGGGATCGGTTCCCGCGGGAGCGATCGGTGAATGGCTGGAGCGCTATTGTGCCGCTTGCGGGGACTCGGCGATGGACACTTCGACTTCCAGCGTCTCGGCGAGGCCGCCCAGCCGCACGCCGCGTACCGGCGCGGCGTCGCGATAATCCCGGCCGCAGCCGATGCGCACGTAGCGCTCGTCCGGGGACTGGCGGTTGGCCGCATCGAAACCGACCCAGCCCAGGTCGTCGACGAAGATCTCGGCCCAGGCATGGCTGGCCGCGGCCGTGTCGGCGATCGGGCACAGGTAGCCGCTGACGTAACGCGCCGGGAAACCCAGCGAGCGTGCCGCGGCGATCAGCACGTGGGCGTGGTCCTGGCAGACGCCGGCGCCGGCGGCAAAGGCCGCGACGGCGGTGGTTTCGGCGTCGGTCTGGTAGGGCAGGTAGTCCACATGATCGCGCACGCCATTGCACAGCCGGTGCAGGCGATCGAGCGGGTCGGCGCCGCTGCCGGCGGAGGCGTGGGCCAGCTCGACGATGCCGGTGTTGCTGTCAGTCAGCGGAGTGCTGGCGAGGTAGAACATCGGCGGCAGCGACTCCTTCTCGTTGCCATGCACGCCGTGCAGGTCGCGAGTATCCACCCGGCCGCGGACGGAAAGCCGGACCGATTCCACGCTGCGGTCGATGGCATGGGTGGCGACCGGGTTGCCGAAGCCGTCGACGCAGGTCGGTTGCAGGCGCTTGCCGTCGACCGCGACCCGCCATTCCTTCACCACTTGCCCGTTGCTGGGGGCGGGCCACATGCGCAGGGCCTGGATGATCAGGTTGGCGGCCTGGTCATAGCGGTAGGTGGTGTCGTGGACAATGTGCAGTTGCATGGCTAGAACAGGTGCCCCCTGGCAATTTGCGCACCCAGTTCGGCGGTGCGCTCGATCAGCTGGGTGAGGTATTCGTGCAGTCCCTTCTCGATGACGGTGTCGACGTTGGCGTAGCGCAGGTCCGCATACAGCGAGTTGGCCTGGCGTTTGGCCTCGGCGGCGAGTCGCGGGTCCTGGCTCTCGATCGCATCGAGGTGCTGGGTGATCATCTGGTAGCAGAACGTCAGCGAGCGCGGGAACACGCTGCTGGTGATCAGCAGCTCGGCCACGCGCGCCGGTTCGACCACGCCCTTGAACAGCACCCGGTAGGCACGACGTGCGCTGACCACGCGCAGGATCGCCAGCCACTGGTAGTAATCGACCACACCGCCCACGTCGCTGACCTGGGCAAGCTTTACATGGTATTTCACGTCGAGCAGGCGCGCGGTGTTGTCGGCGCGCTCCAGGAACTGGCCGACGCGGGTGAAATGGAAGCCGTCGCGGCGCAGCATGTTGTTCGAACACACGCCATGGAACAGGCCCACGCGAGCCTTCACCCAGTCGAGGAATTCGGCGAGGTGGTCGGCGTCCATGGCATCGGCGCGATAGCTGGACAACTCCTGCCAGCTCGCATTCACCGCCTCCCACATGTCGGCGGTGAGCGCCGTGCGGACCGCCCGCGCATTGCGGCGGGCGGTTTCGATGCAGTTGACGATGGACGAGGAGTTGTCGCGATCGAACGCGAGGAACTGGATGACGGTGGCCTCGTCGGCCCGGGCATGTTTTTCGAAATAGCCCTCGCGGCAGCCGGCGGCGACGATCGCCGACTCCCACTCGCTGCCGTGGCTGGCATCCACGCGCAACGCGCTCATGTGCCCGGCCACCTGCAGCAGGCGCGCGAGGTAGTCGGCGCGCTCCATGTAGCGCGCCAGCCAGTACAGGTTGTCGGCGGTGCGTGCGAGCATCAGCTTTCCAGTACCCAGGTGTCCTTGGTACCGCCACCCTGCGACGAGTTGACCACCAGCGAGCCATCCTTCAGCGCGACCCGGGTCAGCCCGCCGGGCACCACGCGGATGCGATCGGCGCCGCACAGCACGAACGGGCGCAGGTCGACATGCCGCGGCGCAATGCCGGCGTCGACGAAGGTCGGCACGGTCGACAGCGCCAGCGTGGGTTGCGCGATGTAATCCTGCGGCCGCGCCTTCAGCAGGAGGCGGAAAGCCTCCAGCTCGGCCTTGCCGGCGTGCGGCCCGACCAGCATGCCGTAACCGCCGGAGCCGTGCACGGCCTTCACCACCAGTTCGTGCAGGTGCTCCAGCACGTAGCGCAACTCGTCGGGCTTGCTGCAGTCGTGGGTCGGCACGTTTTTCAGCAGCGGCTCTTCGCCCAGATAGAAACGCACCATTTCCGGCACGTGGATGTACACCGCCTTGTCGTCGGCGATACCGGCGCCGACCGCATTGGTCAGGGTGAGGTTGCCGGCGCGGTTGGCGAAATGCAGGCCGGGTACCCCGAGCATCGAGTCGGGGCGGAACACCAGCGGGTCGAGGTAGTCGTCATCGACACGCCGATAGATCACGTCCACCCGCTCCAGCCCGGCCGTGGTGCGCTGGTAGCAGACATCCCGGCTGACCAGCAGGTCGGCCCCCTCGACCAGGTCGATGCCCATCTCGTCGGCGAGGAAGGCGTGCTCGTAGTAGGCGCTGTTGTGGATGCCCGGTGTCAGCAGCACGATGGTGGGCTCGCCGGGACAGTTCGGCGGCGCCAGCGAACGCAGCGTGGCCAGCAGTTCGTCCGGGTAATGCGCCACCGGCGCGACCTGGTTGCGCCGGAACAGGTCGGGGAACAGCCGCAACATGACCTCGCGGTTCTCCAGCATGTAGGACACGCCCGATGGTGTACGGCAGTTGTCCTCCAGCACGTAATAGTCATCCGGGCCGGTACGAACCATGTCGATGCCGGTGATGTGCGCGTACATCTGTCCGGGCAGGTCCAGTCCGGCCATCTCGGGACGGAATTCGCTGTTGTGCAGGATCAGCCGCTCGGGCACGTGGCCGGCGCGGATGATCTCGCGGTCGTGATAGACATCATGCAGAAAGGCGTTCAGCGCGCGGGCGCGCTGCTCCAGCCCGCATCGCAGTCGCTGCCACTCGGCCTGGGCGAGCACGCGCGGAATCAGGTCGAACGGGATCAGCCGTTCCGCGTCACCGCCCTCGGTATAGACGGCGAAGGTGATGCCGATGCGGCGGAACAGCACCTCGGCTTCCCGACGCTTCAGGGCCAACTGCTCGGCGGGAACGGATTTCAGCCAGGCATCGATCAGGGCGTAGGGCGCGCGGATCCCGTCAGGCCAGCCCATTTCATCGAAAATCATCGTGTCTGACGGCATCTGTGCCCTCCCGGGACGGCTTTGACCGTGAAGTGCGTGTCTGCAAATGTCAAGCGTGCCGGCGGCTTCCGGTGGCCGTGACGTGCCGCCACGGGCATGCATGTCCGGTGGGCACTTGCAGGGGTGCCCGGGTGGCGGCAATCTTTCGTATCATGGGGCGAGCGATGCTGGCGTGACCATGCAGCGGTGTCCGCGGCGGATCGCGACAACGCATCCGCTCCGAGTGCCGGTCGTTCGACCACCTGCGCTGCCAGATGGCTCGAAGAGTATCGTGGGGGGCTTGCAGCTTGTCGTCTCGTTACAGTCATGGAGACAACGACGATTTCCAGTCCATCGATCACAGGGGAACTTGCGGCAGGCATCAATTATTTTTTTGCCGTGCTGCCGGATGACCGTACAAGAGCCGAGATCGCCGGCGTCGCCGAGCGATTTCGCAAGTCGCATCGGGTGAGCGGAAGCCCGGTCGGCATCGACGGGTTGCACCTGTCCGTATGCCCGGTCGGCAAGCCCGAACGCTTGCGGCAGCCGCTGGAGACGGCCCTGCTGACCGCTGCCGCCACGGTGCGTGCCGCGGGTTTTGCGGTCACTCTCGAGTCGGCGATGCGCTTGAGCGCAAAGGATGGACAATTCCCGTTCGCGCTGTGCGTGGACGGCAGCACGACGGCGTCCGCGCTGGAACTGCGCAAGGCGATTGCCACGGCCCAGCTTCAGGTCGGGCTGCGGGTATCCGGTGTTTCCAGTTTCATGCCGCATGTCACCCTGCAGCATGGGCACCTGATTGACGCGATCGAGGAATCCATCACGCCGATCCATTGGCAGGTGAGCGAATTCGTGTTGATCCGCAGTTTCTTCGGCCAGTCCCGGAACGAGGTGATCGGTCGCTGGCCGCTGGCGCAGCAGCCCGTGCCCGTGGCCTACGACATGCTCGAGGAGATGGCCAACATGCCCGATCTGCCTGCCTACCCGTCCGACGAGGAGTGAGAGGGCGGCATTTCCGGGCACCGCGCGCGTCATGCCGCTGCACGGCTGATGTTGCGCCCACCTGATTCGCGTGCATCGGGGCAGGAAGATGCCCGGATGGCAACCGTCAAGGGCGGTTGACGGCGCGAAGCTCGGCCTGGCTGCAACGGGCCCGCTTGCGGACGCCGAGTGGCGCAGCCTTCCGGACGAAATTCGAGCTCTCCCTCTCTCGCGGCCGCACCGGGAGCGGCAGCCTGGTGTATCCGGTGATGGCAGTCCTGTCGCGCCACGCGCGGCATACGTCCCGGATTCCCGGGTTGAAGTAACTCCAACGGGATGTCCCCGGTCGGCGGCGCCACCGGCGCCGGTGGAGGCTTGCGCTTCCCCATGCGCGCATGACCGGGTGGCGCTGCAACCACGCCGACATCCGTCGGGCTGGCGTGGAACGGCGGAGCAACCCGTCCTCGTTCGTGAAAATCGCCATTTCGACTCGAAAAGATATCGTTGTCATCCTTGGCTGATGATTCGTCAGCGCGCCATGCCGAAGGCGTTGCTCTGGCGCGTTCCGATGTGGTCATTTCTGTCGGGGCCGCATCTTCATCGGCTGACGATCTTGCGGGATATGGTTGGAAAGTGGCCCTTGATTGCAGCGCATTTGCAGGTCTCTCCGAGCCAGTCACCTGCGTGCAGGTCGTCACACTTTGGAAAATGTCTTATAGACAACGTTGTCATTCAAGCCTAAGACAGGACAGTCACACACATAAAAAGCGGTATCGCGCAGGGACGCAGCAAGGTGACGGGATCCCCACCCGCCTGGCCGATGGAACACGGCCCGAACTCGCCTTCATAACTCACTCGTAGCGATGTAATTCCTACAGGAGACATCTCATGTTTGTGAAACGATCGGCTGTGTGGTCAGGCTTGGCCTTGAGCGTCCTGGGCAGTGCCATGGGGACGGGATTGTCGGCGACTCTTCTCGCGGCAATACCGGTTGGGTCCGTGCAGGCACAATCCATTCCCGCCTGCGCGGCGGCCTGGAATGCGACAACGGCTTACAACGGCGGCAATACCGCCAGTGAAAGCGGCACGAACTATCTGGCGAACTGGTGGACGCAGGGTGATGATCCGGCCAACGACAGCGGTCCCGCCGGCAGCGGGAAGCCCTGGACATCGCAGGGCGCATGCGGTGATTCGTCGGGTTCCGGTTCCGGTTCCGGCGGCTCCGGCTCAGGCGACTGCGATGCCGGTTGGAGTGCGACCACGGCCTACGGCGGCGGTGCCCTGGTCAGCGAAGACGGGGTGAACTACGAGGCGAACTGGTGGACCCAGGGCGATGATCCGGCCACGCACAGTGGCGCCACGGGTTCGGGCCAGCCGTGGGCGGTGCTGGGATCGTGCACCGGTTCGGGGGGCGGTGGCACGGGCGGCGGCTCCGGTGGCGGCACGGGCGGAGGCACGGGCGGCGGTTCAGGCTCTGCGGATGGCCTGCTGTTCAGTCCCTACAAGGACGTCACGATCAATCTGGACTGGAATACCAACACGATGCGTTCGGCGGTCACCGGCACGCCGATACCGCTGGTGGGTAGCGGCGGCCTGGTGGCCACCACGGTGCCGAACCTGGGCGCAATCACGCTGGCGTTCGCCTCGGGCGAGTGCGGCAGCGAAAACTGGGGTGGCATTCCGGGGGCAACTTTCGCCAGTGCGAACATCCAGCCGCTGGTCGATGCGGGTCTGGAGTACGTGGTTTCGACCGGAGGCCAGGCGGGCAGCTTCACCTGCTCGACGCCGGCTGGCATGGCGCAGTTTCTTTCCCGCTACATGTCGCCACAGATGGTCGGGGTGGATTTCGACATCGAGGGTGGCCAGAGCCAGGCGCAGATCAACAACCTGATCTCCAACGCAGCCTATGCGCATACCCTGTACCCGAACCTGCGTTTTTCCTTCACGCTGGCGACGCTGGCGGCATCGGACGGCAGCCATGGTGGCCTGAACAGTGTCGGCGACATGGTGGTACGGGCGGTCACTGCGGCGAACCTGCCGAACTACACGATCAACCTGATGGTAATGGACTTCGGTTCGGCCAGCCCGGGGGTCTGCGTGGTGGCGAACGGGCAATGCGACATGGGACAGTCGGCGATCCAGGCGGCGCAAAACCTGGAGTACACGTACGGGGTCCTGGCCAGCCGGATCGAACTGACCCCGATGATCGGCATGAACGATGTCTCCAGCGAAGTCTTCACCATCGCCGACGTCGACACCGTGATCGACTATGCGGCAAGCCAGGGTCTGGCCGGAGTGCACTTCTGGTCGCTCGACCGCGATACGCCGTGTCAGGGTAGCAGCGGATATGCCTCGCCGACCTGCAACTCGGTCGGCGGCACGTCACCGCTGCAATACACCGACCGCTTCCTGCAGGATCTCGGCCGCTAGCTGACGGATGGCCTGCCCGGCGCATGGACGTCCATCTCCATGCGCCGGGCGTTTCGTATCAGAAACCGATGCCCGAGGCGACCGTGGTGTGACCACCTATACTGGGCATCCGCCGAAACGAACTGCCAGGATCGACCGATGTCCGATACCCCCGCCTGCCCGCTGTGCGCCATGGAAAACGTCTATCCGGATGGCGACAACCTTGTGTGTGCCGATTGCGGCCACGAGTGGCCGATCGTGGCGGACGCGAATGTTGCCGACAGCGCGATGGTCGTTCGCGATGTCAACGGCAACGTGCTCAACAGCGGCGACACCGTCACGGTGATCAAGGACCTGAAGGTGAAGGGGTCATCGATTCCGCTGAAGCAGGGCAGTGTGATCCGCAACATCCGTCTGGTCGATGGCGACGACGAGCACATCGAGGGCAACTCGGACAAGATCAAGGGACTGGTGCTGAAGGTGTGCTTCCTGAAAAAGGCCTGAGTTCGGCGCCGCTGGCGTTCCGCTCACTGCCGCGCTTCCATGCGCAAGCCGCGCGGGGTCAGCCAGCGTTCGATGCCCTCGAACAGGCCCTGCACCAGCAGCGCCAGCGTGGCGGCCGGGACCGCGCCCTCCAGGATCAGCCCGATGCTGTCCAGCCGGATTCCGGTGAGGATGGGTTGGCCGTAGCCGCCGGCACCGATCAGGGCAGCCAGCGTGGCGGTGCCGACGTTGATCACCGCGGCGGTCTTGATGCCGGCCAGAATCGAACGGGTGGCCAGCGGCAGTTCGATCCGGCGCAGTCGTACGCCGTGCGGCAAGCCGAGCGCCGCGGCCGATTCGCGCAACTCCGGTGCGATCCCGACCAGGCCGGCATGCGTGTTGCGCACGATCGGCAGCAGGCTGTAGAGGAACAGCGCGGCGATCGCCGGCCAGGTGCCGATGCCCAGCAGCGGGATCATGAACACGAACATCGCCAGCGAGGGCACCGTCTGCAGAATGCCGGTCGCGCCGATCACCAGCTGTCCAAGCCGGCGCCGGCGCGCGGCCAGCACACCCAGCGGAATCGCCAGCAGCACGGCCAGGCCCAGTGACGCCGCCACCAGCTCGACATGCTCCACGCTGCGCTGGAACAGGCGCTGCCACAGGCCGCGCCGGCTGTCGTCGGTGCGGACGCCGAGGAAGTCCGCGGCCACCGCGCTTTCGCTTGCGCCGTGCAGTTTCACCTGGGCATTCATGCGGCGCATCGCCCGCGCATCGATGCGCCCGGCGAGATGGCGCAGCACCGTGACGAACGCCGGCGAGCTCTGCTCCAGGGCCAGCCGGTACAGGTACACCGCCTCGTAACGCGGAAAGTAGTGGCGATCGTCGATCAGGGTGCGCAGGTGGTAATAGGGGATCTCCGCGTCGGTGCTGTACAGGTCGATCGCATCGACCGCCCCGCTGGCCACCGCGCGATACGACAACGCGTGATCCATGCCGCTCACCCGGGTCTGCGGCAGTCCGTAGCTTCGGCGCAGTCCGGGCCAGCCGTCGCCCCGGTCCAGGAACTCGTTGGACAGGCCGAGGCGCAATGCCGGATGGTCGCGCAGGTCGGAAATTCGCGTGATGCCCAGCCGGGCCGCCTCGTCGTCCCGCATCCCGATCGCGTAGGTGTTGTCGAAGCCGAGCGAATCGGTGATGCCGATGCCCATCGGCTCGAGACGCTTGCGCAGGCTGGCGATGTCGGCGTCGGCCGGCATCCCCGCGAGCAGTTCCTGGGTCAGCGTGCCGGTGTATTCCGGATAGGCGTCGATCTCGCCTTGCTGCAAGGCGCGCCAGAGAATGCGCGTGCCGCCGAGCTCGCGCCGGTGCACCGCTTCGATACCGGCATCGCTTGCGCTGACCCGCGCCAATTCTCCCAGGATGACCGATTCGGTGAACTGCTTGGAGCCGATCCGCACGGGCGCGGCTTGGGCCAGCCCGGGCATCAGCAGGCAGAGCAGCAGGAGCGATCGAAGGCGGCGCATCATGGCGTCTCCGGCAGGCGTCGTTGCGCCTCGACGAAACGGCGGACGAAGTCGCTGGCGGGATGGTCGCGCAACTCCTCGAAGCTCCCGTCCTGAACGACCGCGCCCCGGCGAAGCAGCACCAGCCGGTCGGCGAACCACGCCGCCTCGGCCAGGTCGTGGGTGACCACGATCACCGTCTTGCCGAGTTGGTCGAAGATATGCTTCAACTCGTTCTGCAGTTCATGCCGCACGATCGGATCGAGCGCGCCGAGTGGCTCGTCCAGCAGCAGCGCATCGGGATTGGCCATCAGTGCACGCATCAACGCCACGCGCTGGCGCTGGCCGCCGGAAAGTTCGGCCGGGTAGCGATCGAGCGCGCCAGGCGGCAGATGGGTCAACGCCGCGAGTTCCTCGGCGCGGGTACGGATGTGCTCACGGCTCCAGCCGAGATACTGCGGCAGCAAGGCCAGGTTGCCCAGCGCGGTGAGATGGGGGAACAGCCCGCCGTCCTGGATCACATAGCCGACGCGCCGCCGCAGCGCCAGCACATCGGCCGGTTCCAGTCGGCGCCCGTCGATCCGGATACAGCCGCTGTCGGGCTGGTCCAGGCCCAGCAGCAATCGAAGCACGGTGGATTTGCCCGAGCCGCTGCTGCCGATCAGCGCCGTCGTGCTGCCCGCGGCGAAGTCCAGCTCGATCCGGTCGAGTGCGCACACCTTGCCGTAACGCTTGCTGGCCAGCTCGACCGTGAAGGCGATGCCGGCGGTGGTCTCGACATCAGGCGGCGCAGACATCGGCTTCAACCCAGGCTGTGCACTTGCACCGGATGGTCATGGGGTCGGCTCGGCGGCAGTGAAACGCGCGATGAAGTCGGCCGCCGGCTCCGGTCGCCCGAGGTAGAAGCCCTGGCCGAAATCACAGCCCATGTCGGCCAGCATGTCCTGCGTGGCCCGGTTTTCGATGCCTTCGGCGATGGTCGTCAGATCCATGTGGTGGGCCATGTTGACGATGGCGCGAACCAGCTTGGCGGTGTGGGGTTCGTTCTGCATGGCGCAGATCAGCGACTGGTCCAGCTTCAGCTCGGTGGCCGGGAACTGACGCAGATAGGCGATCGAGGCGTAGCCGGTACCGAAGTCGTCGATCGCGATGCGGATGCCGTGATCACGCAGGCGGCGCAATACCTGCACGCTCACCTCCAGATCGTTGACCAGCGTGGTTTCGGTGATTTCCACCACGACCGAGGTCGGGGCGACGCCCCAGATCTCCAGCGCGCCGATGAGCTGCTCGACCATGCCGGGCCGCGAAAGCACACGGGGCGAGAAGTTGATGGAAAAGCTCAATCCGCGCGAGGCAGGCAAGCTGGCGACATGTCGCAGGGTGGCGTTGACGCTCCAGCGGGTCAGCACCGAAATCAGATCGCTCTGTTCGGAGAACGGCACGAAGTTCGCGGGGGAGACCTCGCCGTGATGCTGGCTGCTCCAGCGCGCCAGCGATTCGGCCCCGGCAATGCGGTTGGCCTGCAGGTCCCAGATCGGCTGGAAGAAGACCTGCAGGCGGTTGGCATCCAGGGCCTCGCGCAATTCCTCGTAGAAGATCTCCACCTGGGTATCGTGCGGCTGGTAGACCGCGCACAGTTCGCCACGCCGTTGGGCTTCATCCAGCGCCATGCCGGCGCGGCGGCACAAGCGGTCCGGGCTGGGACCGTGTTCCGGATGCAGCGCGATGCCCATGATCGGCCGCACCAGCCATGGCGAGGTCGTGCCACGCAGCGGCTGCTCGAATGCCTGGATCAGGCGGGTGCCGGCCAGCAACGCGTGATTGTGATTGAGCATGGCTGGCAGCAGCACCACGAAACTGTCGTCGCCGGCGCGGAACACCTGATCGACCGGTCGCAGCGACTGCCGGATCAGCTCATGTGCCGTGGCTTCGGCCTGTTCGCCCTGCTCGTAACCGAAACGCAGGCTGATCTCGCGCAGGCCCGGTACGCGCAGGATCAGCACGGCGAAACGTTCGCCCGTGGCGGCATGAGCCAGGACCCGTTCGGCGATCGCGCCGAATATGCTCTCGCGGTTCAGCATGCGGTTGCCTCCGGCCGCGGGACGCGCACGGGTATCGCACCGATCCGCGTCATTGCAGAAACAGCCGGGCAGCGTCGATGTCGTAATCACCCACCGCCAGGCCGCGCACGATGTCGACGGTCTCGTTGTTGCCCAGGCTCATCAGGTCGACCGGTCGAAAATCGGTCAAGGGCTGCTTGGCCGGCGTGCTCAGGATGGCCACTCGCGGGCGCAGTCGGCGGACCTGGTTCTGCGCCATCACGATGGCTACCTCGCCAGTGCTCAGTTCGACCAGCGAACCGGTCGGATAGACCCCCAGGCAGACCTGAAGCTGTTCGATCATCGCCGCCTGGAACAGGCTGCCACGTGCGGCGTAGATCTGTCGCAATGCCCGGTGCCGCGAGATGGCGGCGCGGTAGGGGCGCACGCTCGACATCGCATGGTAGGTGTCGATGAGGCCCAGCATGCGCCCGGTGACCGGAATGGCGTTGCCGGCCAGCCCGTCGGGATAGCCGCTGCCGTCATGCCTTTCATGATGGGTGCGCAGGATATCCAGTACATCCTGATTGGTGATGTCGGACTCCGCGACGATCGCCAGGCCGTGTTCGACGTGCGAGCGGATGGTGTTCACGTCGTCCGGCGACAGCGTGCCCTGGTATTGCAGCAGTGATTCGGGCAGGCGGGTCTTGCCGACGTCCATCAGCAAGCCACCGGCGGCCAGGCTGAAGATGGTCTCCTCGTCGAAGCCCAGGTGGCGTCCGAAAGCCGCGCCGAGCGCACTGCAGCTGATCGCGTGGTTGTATGAATAATTGTCGTGCCGGCGCAGGCCCTCGATCAGGAAAAAGGCATCGGCGCTGCGCAGCACGCTGGCCACCAGCGGGCGCACGGCCTGTTCGACATGCTCCACCGACAGTTCACGCCCGCTGGCGAGGTCCTCGAAAATGTCGTCCACGATCTTCGAGGCCGTGTCGAGTGCGGCGCGTGCGCGCGGCGCCTCTTCCTCGATCGGCACGGTGTCGGCGTAACGCATCGAACTCTTGAAGCGACTGCCGGACAGTTCGGTACGCGTGAGTGCCTGATGCGGGTCATACGAAACCAGCCGGTGCGCATCGACATACACGACCTGGCACAGTCGGCGCAGCGTATCGATGTCTTCGCGACTGTTGAGCTCGACGCCCTGCAACGGGAAGGGTGTGTCCTTCCAGGGGCGGTCCAGTCGGCAAACGAACATGCCGATCTGCAGATCGGCCACATTCATGCGAAGTTCCTCGAGCTCAAAAGCCACGCGTTACCTCATGCCTGGGAAGCCGGCCCGCGACGTTCATGATGGAATGCGATGAGCATCGGGAACATGGTGCGGACCTCGTCATGAAACTGAACCGAGCGTATCAGTATTCGCCGATGCAGGGGCAACCGGATGACAACGGGTTCGCCCTTGTACAGCGCTGTCGCGTGGCTGGTCCGGGCATGCCTTCGATGGATGCGCATGTCGATCCCGCGTCGCGCGTCATGCCATGCGGGCACGGTCACTCCGACGGCAGCTTGCAGCGGCCGGGGCCGATGCGCCGCACCGGCCACCCTCCGGCGACCACGTCTGTTCCGGCGCCTGCCTGTTCGGGCCGGACGCGCCACGGCAAGCGGCGGCGACCCGGTGAGGTCGCCGCCGCTTGATGTTTCGCGGTTTCGCCGCGTCCGTGCTCGCCGGGGCCGGCGCCTCAGACGACGGTCAGCTTGACATCGATGTTGTTGCGGGTGGCATTGGAGTAAGGGCAGACGATGTGCGCTTTCTGCACCAGTGCCTCGGCGTCGGCGCGGGGCAGGCCGGGGATCGAGATGATCAGTTCGACCTCGATGCCGAAGCCCGTGGGGATCTGGCCGATGCCGACCTGGCCGGTCACCTGGGTATCCGCCGGCAACTGCAGCTTCTGCTGCGCCGCCACGAACTTCATCGCGCCGATGAAGCAGGCGGAATAACCGGCCGCAAACAGCTGTTCCGGGTTGGTGCCATCACCGCCGGCGCCGCCGAGTTCCTTCGGCGTGGTCAGCTTGATGTCGAGGACGTTGTCGGATGACTTTGCCCGGCCGTCGCGACCGCCGGTGGCGGTGGCTTTTGCGCGGTACAGGACATTTTCGATGGACATGGGTGTCTCCTTGGTGGGTGGGATGTTGCTGAAAATAAGTAGCCAACTATTAAATAGTGCACTATACAAAAAGAGAAAGAAAAGCCGATCAGCCTCCGCCGGCCAATTTGGCCCGCAAGTCCTGCAGTTCCGTTTTCAGGTGCATCAGCTCGGCGGGGGTGCAGCGGGAGGCGCAGAACACGGATTCCTGCACCTTGCCAGCCTTCGCCTGCAGGCCTTTGCCACGCGCGGTCAGCGACACGACCACGTGCCGTTCGTCGTCGCGTGAGCGCAGTCGCGTCACCAGCCCGGCGGTTTCCAGCCGCTTCAGCAGTGGCGTCAGCGTGGCCGAATCAAGGAACAGCCGCTCGCCGATCTCGGACACGCTCAGGCTTTCGTCTTCCCACAGCACCATCATCACCAGGTACTGCGGATAAGTGATGCCCAGCGGTTTGAGCAGCTTGCGATAGACCTTGTTCATGGCCAGGCCGGTCGAGTACAGCGCGAAGCACAGCTGCCCATCCAGCCGGGGCGGGGACGCTGTGGCAACCGAGGGGGAGGGCTTGTTCCCGTTCATGGTTGCGCATATTACATAGCACGCTACTGAATTGCAAGCGATCTTTTTGATGCCACCGTTGGACGATGGTCGAGCGCCACGCGTCCTGGTGCCGTCGTAGCGGAGCTCCAGTGGCTCTGGCGGGACTCCCGGCCGGACCGGTTCCTGCCCGCGCGGCAGGTCGTTACATTGGCTGCTTGATGCCGCGACGAAGCAGCCAGGCGTTGACCGGCCAGGCGGTGACGAAGCCGATCAGCATGGCGATCTGCATCATGAACCAGAACACCGGGGTGCCTCTGCCCGGCGGGTCGTCGAAGATCCCGAACGTGGCGATCGCCATCCAGCCATACATGCCTGCCTGCCATGCGATCAGCGACAACGTGTCGGCCTTGAGTGCGGCCAGCAGTGCCTGCGTCGGCGACTTGTCGGCCATCGGCCTGATCGTGAAGTACTGGAAAGCGATGCCGAGCGCAAAGGCAAACGCGAAGTCGAGCACCCAACCGGTGAGCACGGTGCTGCCGAACAGGGTGAACGGCAGCCACGGCAGCAGCGATTCCGCGACGATGTCACCCAGGGTGCAGCCACTGCCGCAATGGGTCGCGGCCAGTGCCACGTCTTGTGCGAAAGGCTTCGGCGCTGTGTCGGCCAGGTGTCGCGACGATCTCGCACGGCCGATGCGGTAGTACGCCAGCACCGCGAGCGGCCCGGCGTAGAGTGCGGTGATCGGCCAGACCAGATTCATGATCCACATCCGCTGCCGATGGCCGCGCACGATGTCCAGCGTGATCCACAGGGTGCATGTCATGGCCGTCGCCAGCGCGACGACGGTCATGGCGGTGAGCCAGACCGGCATGATGGACTCCTCGATGCGGGTCGGCCTTTATCGTGCGGACCAGCCAGTCCATACGGGGTGAAATCGAGCGGCTGCGACGGCAGCTGACGATTCCGAAGACGCTGTGCGGTCCGCAGGCGTGTTCAATGATCCGCTGCAGGTGCGGCCAGCAGCAGCACCCGGCGCATCGCCGGCTGCCACAACTTCCAGTTGTGGTGGCCTGGCAGCATCAGCACATGGGTGCGGGGCAGTTGCGGACTCATCAGCTCGATCGCTCCGCGGAAATGCTCGTCCGCGCCATAGGCGAGCCAGGTCGTCTGCGTACGCCCCGGATCGGCCGACCAGTGCTTGAGATAGCGCCACAGCTCGCGCTGGAACGTGTCCGGCCCCAGCGGCTGCACCGGCCCGGGTTGCCACGCCGCCAGGCCACCGGCGTCGCGGATCTCCTGCTGGATCGCGCGATCGCCCAGATAGGGCGAGAGCAGCAGCATGCCGTCCAACTGGCCGGGATAGGCCCGGTCGTACAGCAACGTACCCATGCCGCCCAGCGAGATGCCGGCCAGCCATATCTGGCGGTAGCCGTGCGCCTTCAGCGGCGCGATCACTTCGTCATGCAGTCGCCGGGTGGCCACGCCCGTGGTGTAGTAGGGCATGGTCAAGCCGGTGAGGATCACGTCCGCGTCCGGCCAGGCGCGCTGGATGATCTGCGCCGCACCGTGCTGCTGCAGCCCGGTCAGGTCGTCACCCCGCCCGGGCAGCATCACGACCACCCGTTGTGCCCGTTGCGGGGCGTGCACAAGTGCGGTGGGGATCGGTCGGGTCGCGTCGCCGCGCGCGGCACAGCCGCCCAGCAGGGTGAGCGACAGGAGCAGCAGACAGCCATACAGCCGGTAACGTGGGGGCATCATGATTTCTCCCGGAAAGTTCGCCATGTCTGGCTGATCCCGCAAGCACGTTCACGGTGATCCGCATGCCGTACGCGCCACAAGGTTGCGGGCGGGTGATCCGGTGAGGCGCACGTGCGTCGCATCGGGTGTCCGCACCATCGCACTTCCCGCCCGGGGTTGCCAGCAGGGGAGGCGTGGTGCGGCAGGGGGTATCGCCCGTTTGCGATGTCGTCCAACGGCGCTGGACCGTATCTCGCGGGGCAAGCTCGTCGGCAGCCGCAGGGGCTGTCGGGAAAGCGCTCAGGGCGTTTGCAGGAGCGGTCCCGTGGGGTGGGAATAGGTGCTCAGCTTGTGCCGCAGGTAGGTGGCGGAATCCACCGTGTGGCCGTCGGCAAAGCGGATCGTGTACTTGATCCCGGAAACCGACGAGCCGGTGCCGCAATAGACGATGAAGTCTTCCGCGCTCTTTACCCGGCTGCCGGCGAAGCGCAGCTTGAGCCGCATGTGATCGGCTGCCTTCGGTGCGTCGTAGGCCTTGCCGTTGCGGATGAAACTGGCGTCCTTCAGCGCGGCCACCGAAGCGATCAGGTAGTCGATCTTCTGCTGCTCCAGTGCCTGCTGCTGTTCCGCTTGCTGCGGGGCCGCAAGTGGCGGCTGGCCGAATGCCGGCGTCAGCAGCAGCATCGCGCATAGCATCGCTGCCGCCAGCCGTTGCGGCAGGCGTACGCAGCAGGCCGGGCTGTCCGCAGGGGTGTCGCGCGTCGCGTGGTTCGAGACTGGCCGCATGGGGGCATCATCCTTTCATTGGAGCGGGTGGGATCAGAGCAGGCCTTCGATCGGCAGCAGCTTGAGCAGTTGCACCTCGACCCGGCGCTGCATGGTGGCATCGGGGTCGTGGTCGTAGATCACCGGCTTGCCGTCCTTGCTGGCCTGCCATTGCATGGCCCCGGCGTGTGGCGAGCCGGCGGGAAGCAGCACCACGTGATAGGCGCTGGCTGGCACGATGGCGGCGTCGAAGAACCGGGTCACCGCCTGCGCCAGCGGCGCGGAGTCGACGATGATGCCCATTTCCGTATTGAGCAGCCTGGAGCGCGCATCCATGTTCATCGAGCCGATGAATACCTTCTGCTCATCCACCACGACGGCCTTGGCGTGCAGGCTCACGCCGGAGGAAGTGCCGGCGGTGCTGGCCGGCTGCGGTGCGCCGGCGGCCGGGCGCAGCTCATACAGCTGCACACCGCTTTCGAGCAGCGGGCGGCGGTAACGCGAGTAGCCGGAATACACCGCCGGTTCGTCGTTGGAGGCGAGCGAGTTCGTCAGCACCTTTACCGCCACGCCGCGCTCGGCAATGCTGCCGAGGTAGCGGGTGCCGCTGTCGCCCGGAATGAAATACGGCGATATCAGCAGCAGGCTGTGCTGCGCACCGTCGGTCATCGCCTTGATATCCGGGCCGATGCGCAACTGCGGCTGATCCTCCTGCATCTCGACCTTCTCGGGCTGATCCGCCACCAGGTTGGCCGGTCCCCAGAACCACTTGCCGGGGTTGTCCGCGGTGGCGCCGTTGTAGTCCTCGTCCAGGGCCGCCTGGGCATAGTCCGACTGCGCGAACACGCGGGCATCACGTGCCAGATCCGTGCGCAGCTTCGCCAGGTCGTAGTGATCGGCGTGCTTGCCAAACGCGCTCACCGGGTAGGCCTCATCGCAATTCCAGTATTCGTCGAACGCCTGCGATGCCTGTTTCACCACCGGGCCGATCGCAACCAGGTCGAGATCACGAAAGTTGGTGGCGTCGCCGGCATCGAAATAGTCGTTGCCGATGTTGCGGCCGCCGACGATCGCCACGTTGCCGTCGACGATGAACGACTTGTTGTGCATGCGGCGATTGAGCCGGTGCGCGTCGAGCAGAAACTGGGTGGCCTTGGACAGCATGGAGGGATTGTGCGTGGCAAACGGGTTGAACAGGCGCACCTCGATGTTGGGGTGCCGGTCCAGCGCATCGAGCATGCCGATCGTGTCGCGCACGTTGATGTCGTCCAGCAGCAGGCGCACGCGCACGCCGCGATCCGCCGCCTGAAGCAGCCGTTGTGCCACCAGCCGTCCGGTCTCGTCGTTGTCGAAGATGTAGTACTGCAGGTCGATCGAGTGCTGCGCATGATCGGCCAGCACCACCCGGCTCAGCAGCGCATTGGTGCTGCGCGTGAGCAGGCGGAAGCCGGACTTGTCCATGTGCCTCGCCACCTCGGCGTGCACGTAGCGCGCACTCGGCGTGGTCGTGGTCGGCCGCAACGCCTTCGACGGCTGTTTGATCACGCCGGGGCGTGGCGGTGAGCATGCCGCCAGTGCAAGCCCGACAAGCGCCATCCCAACGGTAGTCATGAAACGTCGCATGCAAAACCCCTCGCCAGTCTGTTCAATTCGACCTGTGACTCCGTTCAGCAACCGCCTCCAGGCGGTCCGGCGCACGGGCTTCCACTCTCGCCTGCGGCCATTTGAGCGCAGGCTTCACGTTACTGTGCGCATGCGCCCGTGAATACGGCGCGACCGTGTCGGCCCGAATACGCGCGGTTGGTGCGGCCTGCCTGTGGCTCGACAACGCCGCCAGGCCAGGAATCGGGCTCATGCCGCGCGCTGCCATTGCCAACCGCACGCCGGTCTCCCTATGCTGGCCCGTGGCTCCGTGGGAACCGGATGGCGCGGGAGCCACCGGCCTTGACCGGTGGCGGGCGGACATGGTGGTGGCAGCAAGCGTTGTCACAGAAGCCTGGCGGAGTCGGCGAGCAGGCCGGTGTGAAAGGTGTCGCATGGCATGTCGAGGGCGATCATGCCGCTGAGTCGATACCGCGTGGTCAGGGGGCGGGGCATCGCATCATCAAAGTACGGGGGAAAGTGGCATGGGGAACGAACACGGTTCGATTTCGCTGCGCATGCTGCTCGGCATCGCCACGCTGCTGATCGGAGTGATGCTGTTGATCGTCCATCACAGCGTCGTTCAGGGGCGCGCTGCTGAATCCACCGAGGTGAAGTCGCCTGTCGTCGCGACGAATCCGGTGCCCGCGATGGTCGACACGGTCGCGCTCGATGCCACCCGGCGAGCGTGGATCGCCCATGACCTTGCCCGGGCGGCACCGTTGTTCGAGCAGTGGACCAGCGCCGCCGACCTGGCTAGGTCGACCTCCGTGGCGCAGCTGCAGCCGCGCATCGTGGAGTTGCAGGATATCCGCCGGCGTTACGTGGCAGTGCAGCTGTCGGCCGCCTGCGCGGTGCAGCTGCAGCGGGCCCGGGTGGATGCGATGGATGCACACATCACTTACTTCATCGCCCTGAAGGAGCACTGGCCAACCGCGCCAAAACGGCTGGAACAGGCCGAGCAGGCCAGCCGCGCCGCGAGTGCCGCCAGCACGGCCTGTCGCACCTGAGGCGAAGGCTGCTGCCGACGCATGCCGGTCAGGGTGCCCAGGGCGTCATGCCACGGGTACGCCACCAGGCCAGCACGAACAGCGTGGCGAACAGCAGATCCATGGCCCCGGCGGCCAGCATCAGGGGAGACAATCGCTGCTGCAGGTAGAGCACCAGCATCGCGCCGCCGAACGCGACCTTCTCCAGCGTGGCCGGCAGCATCAGCGGGCGATGGCGCAAGGGATCGCGCCACAGCAGCAGGAACGCCAGTTGCCAGGCCAGCGCCACTCCGATGAAGCCGTAGTAGTACTCGGGGTGGGTGATGGCCGGAGGCTGATCACGTGCCACGACCGCCTCCCGGAAGTACATCGGCAACAAGGCCAGCACGCCATAGATGGCGGCCAGCAGGAACACCCGACGCGCAAATTTCATGGCCGATTCCCCTGGTCGAAAGCCGGCGGACGCGACGTCCGCCCGGCGCAGGCCATGGTCACACGTATTGCATCTTCACTGACATGCCGCCGTCGACCACGAAGTGCTGGCCGGTGATGAAACCGGACGATGCCCCGAGCAGATACACCACCAGTGCACCGATGTCCTCGGGCGTGCCCACGCGGCCGACCGGATGCTGGGCGTGATCGAGCCG
This sequence comes from Rhodanobacter ginsengisoli, assembly GCF_042657065.1. Classification (NCBI taxonomy): domain Bacteria; kingdom Pseudomonadati; phylum Pseudomonadota; class Gammaproteobacteria; order Lysobacterales; family Rhodanobacteraceae; genus Rhodanobacter; species Rhodanobacter ginsengisoli. The sequence continues at coordinate 462,315 of NZ_JBHSNF010000002.1, read as the reverse complement.
GCTCAACTGCGGAGCATGCCGTGCGCCGGGCTTGCGCCAGCCGTCAGTGGCGATCCAGCCGGGCAGGATGGCGTTGACCCGCACGTCGGGGCCGGCACTGATGGCCATGGCATGGGTCAGTGCCAGCAGGCCACCTTTGCTGGCGGCGTAGGCCTCGGTGTCGGGTTCGGATTGCAGGGCCCGGGTGGACGCGATGTTGACGATGCCGCCGTGCGCAAGGGTCAGGTCAGGCAGTGCATGCCTGCTGCACAGGAACGCCCCGGTGAGGTTGCTGGCCAGATAACGGTTCCAGTCCGCCAGCGCAAGGTCAGTCAGCTTGCCGCTGTGCGGCTCCGCGATGCCGGCATTGTTGACCAGTCCGTCGATGCGACCGAAGCGCCTGCGCGCGGCTGCGATCCAGCGTTGCACGCTGGCTTCGCGCGAGACATCCAGCCGGCCGAAGGCGGCGCGGCGACCCACCCGCCATTCATCGAGACAGGCGCGGCCGGCAACTACATCGAGGTCGCCGATCAGCACGCTACCGCCGGCGCCGAGTACTGCCTGCGCGATGCCACGCCCGATACCCTGGGCGCCGCCGGTGATCAGCACCACGCGGCCGCGCAACGGTCGGGCGTCATGTTCGGTGATGGCAGGGGGCGATGTCATTCCGAGCGGGTTGGGGGGGGGCGGGTCATTGTGCACAAGATGTGGCGATGATGTGCGGGTTCGTCGCCTGCGATGGGACGGTTGGCCAGGCCCGGGGTGTTGGCCGGGCACTCCAGCCGACGGCATTCCCATGCGCCGGCAGCCGCTCAATCCAGCGGCGCCATCATCACCAGCTGGTCGACCGGATAACCGCGTTGCCGGGCGCGCTCCCTGATGCGCTCGAACAGCACTCGATCCATGCTGTCCTTGCGCGCGAGTATCCACAGGCGCTTGCGGCCGGGACCGCCGACCACGGCCCATTGATAGTCGGCATCCACATCGATCACCCAGTAGTCGAACCATGCCTGCGGCAACCAGGTCAGCCAGGCGGGCGCAAAGCGGACCTTGAATGCACCGGGGCGGCCCGTCTCGATCTTCGCCACGCCTTCGGCGACCTTGATTCCGTCACGGGTGCGACAGGTGTTGTGTACGTGAATGCTGCCATCGGGGTTCGGCGTATAGGTGGCGATGACGGCATCCAGACAGCGGCGCTGGAAGAACGTCGGCAGATGGGCGATCTCGTGCCATCGCCCGCTGTAGCGGGCGAGGTCAAGCGTCTGCACCGGACGGTTCGGCAGGGTGGTTGCCGAAAGCGCGAGTGCGAAGAACAGCATGACGATCGCAAGCAGCGGGCGGAACATGGGTGTCTCCGGATGCAATGGCACAGCCTTGCTCATCTGCTCTCCATCGCTCGATATGCGTGACGGGGGCGGAGATGAACGTCAGCCGCGGAGGGGAACATTCCAGTCACGAATTGTCGACCGACCAATATCCATATTCCGTCGACGTCTGCAATCCCGCAGACCGGTGGAGAGAAAAGCATGGACAAGAATCGTACCGAGGGTACCAAGCACGAGATCAAGGGCGCCGTGAAGGAAGTGGTCGGCAAGGTCAGCGGCAACAAGGTCAAGGAAGTCACGGGCAATCTGGAGAAGAACGCGGGCAAGCTGCAGAAGAACATCGGCAAGGCTACGGACGACGCCAGGCGCGAACTGGAAAAGCGGCGCGGCTGAGTGCATGGATCGGGACGGGCTCCTCCAGCCGGCCCGATTTCGCGGGCGCCCTCGTCGGGGCGCCCGCGGCCGCTTTCCCTGCCGGCCTCACCGCGTCGCGGATTTTCGCGGAAGGTGGCGAGGAGGTTCGCGCAGGCATACCATCGGCTGCTCTTCAGACACCTGGACAAGGATTCTGCGTGCAGCCGATCATCGCCGTCCGACAACTCAGCAAGACCTACGCCTCGGGATTCCAGGCGTTGAAGCCGATCGATCTGGAAATCCGCAAGGGCGAGATCTTTGCCCTGCTCGGTCCGAACGGTGCCGGCAAGACCACCCTGATAAGCATCATCTGCGGCATCGTCAACCCCAGTGGAGGTACGGTGCTGGCCGACGGACACGACGTGGTGCGCGACTATCGTGCCGCCCGCGCGAAGATCGGCCTGGTGCCGCAGGAACTGACCACCGATGCATTCGAGACGGTGTGGAACACGGTCAGCTTCAGCCGCGGCCTGTTCGGCAAGGCGGCCAATCCGGCGCATATCGAGAAGGTGCTGAAGGAACTGTCGCTGTGGAGCAAGAAGGACAGCAAGCTGATGACGCTGTCCGGCGGCATGAAGCGCCGGGTGATGATCGCCAAGGCGCTGTCGCACGAGCCGCAGATCCTGTTCCTCGACGAACCCACCGCCGGTGTCGACGTGGAGCTTCGACGGGACATGTGGGAGATGGTGCGCGCGCTGCGCGCCAGCGGCGTCACCATCATCCTGACCACTCATTACATCGACGAGGCGGAGGAAATGGCCGACCGCATCGGGGTGATCAACAAGGGTGAGCTGATCCTGGTCGAGGACAAGGCGGAGCTGATGAACAAGCTCGGCCGCAAGCAGCTGACCCTGCAGCTGCAGAATCCGCTGCAGAGCATTCCGCCTGCGCTGGACGGCTACGCACTGGAGCTGTCGGCCGATGGCCACCAGCTGGTCTATCGCTTCGACACGCAGAGCGAGCACACCGGCATCGACGGCCTGCTGCGACGGCTGGCCGAGGCCGGCATCGACTTCAAGGACCTGAAAACCAGCCAGAGTTCGCTGGAGGACATCTTCGTGGACCTGGTGAGGGAGCGCGCATGAACATCTACGCGATTCGGGCGATCTACCTGTTCGAGATGGCGCGTACCTGGCGCACGCTGCTGCAGAGCATCGTCTCGCCGGTGATTTCCACCTCGCTGTATTTCGTGGTATTCGGCTCGGCGATCGGCTCGCACATGGCCGCGATCGACGGAGTCAGCTATGGCGCTTTCATCGTGCCGGGGCTGGTCATGCTGTCGCTGCTGACGCAGAGCATTTCGAACGCGTCGTTCGGGATCTATTTTCCGAAGTTCGTGGGCACCATCTACGAGATCCTGTCGGCGCCGGTTTCGCCGTTCGAGATCGTGGCCGGCTATGTGGGGGCGGCGGCGAGCAAGTCGATCATCCTGGGCGCGATCATCCTGGTCACCGCACGGTTGTTCGTGTCGTTCCAGATTGCGCACCCGCTGTGGATGCTGACCTTCCTGCTGCTGACCGCGCTCACCTTCAGCCTGTTCGGTTTCATCATCGGCATCTGGGCGGACAATTTCGAGAAACTGCAGCTGGTGCCGCTGCTGATCGTCACGCCGCTGACCTTCCTTGGCGGCAGTTTCTACTCGATTCACATGCTGCCGCCGTTCTGGCAGAAGGTCACCCTGTTCAATCCGGTGGTTTACCTGATCAGCGGCTTCCGCTGGAGTTTCTACGGCGTCTCCGATGTCAGCCTCGGAGTCAGTGTGGGCATGACCCTGGTGTTCCTGAGTGTCTGCCTGGCGCTGGTGTGGTGGATTTTCCGCAGCGGTTATCGGCTGAAGGCATGAGTGGGGTCGGCGTATCGTCCGCGATCACCTCCCCGCGTCGAGAGCCGAGCAGACGACCGCGGGACGGGGTGATATCGGATCCCTGGAAGCGACCGAGGGCGGCATGGGGCACCTGCCGCAGGTCGCGATAACCGATCACCAGCCGCCGGTTTTGTGTGGCGTTGCGGTGCAGCCACGATTCCGCCAGTGGATAATGATCGCTGCCGGGCGCCGGTGAGGCGCTGGTACGTGATCATCGTATCTGCCATGTCGGATGAACGAATCGTGCCCGCACAAGTCCAACTGAATGTCGAAGTGCTGAAACGGGGAAGATCATGAGCAAGCAAGCATCGATAGGCAGCTGGATCGGGGCCGTGGTGGTGGTACTGGCCGTTGTCGTGGCAGGCGTCTATCTGGCGCGCCGGGCAATGCACCTGGAACATCAGGCGGCGAACGTGCCCGCCGCGGCGAGCTCCGCTGCCCCGAGCAGCACCGCTGCGCCGATCCAGCACCCGATCAGTCAGGCGAACACCGGGCCGGCGGCGGCGTCGACGGCCGCGTTGCCTGCGCTGGACGACAGCGATGCCAGCGTGGCTTCGACCCTCGCCCGGCTGGCCGGCGGGGCCGACCTGTCACCGCTGCTGGTGCGCCAGCAGATCATCCGGCACATCGTGGCCACGGTGGATGCGATGCCGCGTCACGACCTGGGCGTGGGCGTGCTGCCGGCGCGTACCCCGAAGGGCGCGTTCATCACCGCGGAGGTCGACGGCCGGAAGGTGATCGGCAGCGAAAACGCCGCGCGCTACGCGCCTTACATGCAGGTTGTGGAAGACGCCGATCCGCAGGCCCTGGTGGCTTGGTACGTGCAGAGTTACCCCCTGTTCCAGCAGGCCTATCGGCAACTGGGCTATCCGAAGGGCTATTTCAATGACCGCCTGATCGCGGCCATCGACAACCTGCTGGCCACGCCCGAGCTGGCCCAGCCGGCTGCGCTGGTGCCCTCCAAGGGGTTCTACGCGTACGCCGATCCCGCGCTGGAATCGCTGTCGTCGGGACAGCGCATGTTGCTTCGCAGCGGCCCAGCCAACGAGGCGAAGATCAAGGCGAAGCTGCGCGCGATCCGCGTCCTGCTGACCGCGCAGGAGATGCCGGCGACGCCGGCCTCCACCGCCGCCGCGGCCGGCTAGGTTCATTCGTGCGGAATCGGAAGCGGGTGTGATCCAGCCGATGAACGTTCAGTCCGCTGCATGGGCAGGTGCATCCTGCTAACGTGCGGCGCTGCCCGCCATCATGCGGCGCAGACAGCTGGAAGCCGAAGGCCATGCACTCTCATTCCACCGAACATCCCCAGCTCGACCTGCTCGGTGGTACCGATGCCCGGCCGGCCGAGCTGCATCGACTGTTCTTCGCACTGCTGCCGAACGAGGCAGCCCGCGGGCAGCTGGCACGGGCAGCGGCCGCGTTGCGGGCCAGCCATCCCGGGCTGCGCGCTCGCTGGGTGCATCCGGCCCGTTATCACGCCACGCTGCATTTCCTGGGCAACCATGCCACGTTGCGGCAGGACGTGGTCGATGCCGCCGTGCTGGCGGCGGGTAGGTCCAGCGCACCGGCATTCGAGTGGACCTTGTGTGGCGCCGCCAGCTTCCGCGGCCGCCAGCCGCCCTGCGTATTACGCGGACCGAGCGTGCCCGAAGCGCTGCAGCAACTGTGGCAGGACTTGCGTCATGTGCTGACGCTGGCCGGGCAGGGCAGATACCTGGAACGCAGCTTCACGCCGCATGTCACGGTCGCCTACAGCCAGCACGAGCTGCTGGATGACACGCCGATCGAGCCGGTGCGATGGATGGTCGATGAGTTCGCCCTGATCCACAGCGTGGTGGGCCGGCCCGATTACCAGGTACTCGCGCGCTAGCCACTGGCGGCGGCGGAGTAACGCCGCCGGTCGAGGGTCCGGATGCGGACACTCACGGGTATGTCGTGCCGTCCTTGTGTGCATAGGTGCCGACTTGCGAGTCCCATGCCAGGTCGACGTCGGGGTAATGGCACTTGTCGATGTCGCTGCGGCTGCCGATTTCCAGATAGACGGCCATCTCCGTCCCGCGATTGATCAGGTGGTGGGCATCGGCGTGGTTCTTCGGGAAGGCCGCGCAATCATTCGCTCGCAGGTTCTGTTCGCCGGCATCGGTGACCAGGATCAGCTCGCCCGACAGGACGTAGACGAATTCGTCCTCGCTGCTGTGCCAGTGTCGCTGGCTCGACCACGCACCCGGCGGGAGCTGGGTGAGGTTGACGCCGAAATCGGTCAGCCCGCCCGCGTTGCCGAGCGCCTGCTTGATTCGCTGGCCGGCGGCCGCCGCGAACGGCGCCGGATAGCCCGAGCCCTTGCGTCGGGGGACGGTGGCGATGTCGATTTTCGGCATGGTTGTCTCCAGCGGGGGGGCTTGCCGCCAGGCACCGGAAGGATCCGGGCCCGGATCAGCTGATTGTCCAATTTTTCAGGTTTCGGTGGGTAGCTGGGTTGCACGCGAAGTAGTCCATGAAGGCTGGCGCCAACTCGACATCTGATCCGGGAGTGGGGTGATCGGGTGGGCTGTCCCGGGTGGCCGCGAGGTGCAGTTGAACGTGTCGGTGCCAGCGGTGAAACTGAGCGCTCCCGAGGGCCAGGCGATCGAGACATGACCAGCTATGTGGCGTTGTTGCGCGCCGTCAACGTGGGCGGCACCGGCAAGCTGCCGATGGGCGAGCTCAAGGCCATCGGCGAGGCCGCCGGCTTCACCGACGTGCGCACGTATATCGCCAGCGGCAACCTGCTGTTCACCAGCAAGCTGGCCGAGAAGGCGGTGAAGACGGCGCTTGAGCGGTTGTTGCAGGACCATGCGGGCAAGCCGGTCGGGGTGATGGTACGCACGGCCGCCGAACTGGCAGCGGTGCTTGCAGCCAACCCGTTTCCCGAGGCAGCCGGCAATCGCGTCGTGGCGATTTTCCTGGATGCCCCGCCAGCGGCGACGACCCTGCGTGACGTCACCGGGGCGAAGGATGAACGGCTGGCTCTCGGCCGACGCGAAATCTACGTGCATTACGGTGATGGCATGGCCGATTCACGCCTGAAGATCCCGGCGGGAAAGGCCGGTACGGCACGCAACATGAACACCGTCGCCCAACTGGCTGAACTGGCCGCTGCCAGGTAATCACATGGGCGTGGACGATGCTGGCGGGGGCGGCCAGGCCGCCCCGCGGAGGGGCCGCATCGGCTAGACCACCGTGATGTGTTCGACCGGTACCTTGGCGGTGAGTTCGTACAGGTCGTGGCGGCGATCCAGCAGCGGGCGCACCGAGGCTGACTGGCGCTGGATGTCGAGCGCTCCCAGGTCGAGGTCGGCGATCACCACGGTCTGCGTGTTGACGATGCCTTCGGCGGCGATGCCGTTCATCGGGAAGGCGAAGTCGCTCGGCGTGCAGATCGCCGCCTGGCCGAAGTTGATCGACATCGACGGGCTGTGCGACAACCCGCCGACATTGCCGGACATCACCACGTAGACCATGTTTTCCACCGCCCGCGCCTGGGCGCAGTAGCGCACGCGCAGGTAGCTCTTGCGCTCGTCGGTGGCGAACGGGTTGAGGATGATGTCGACGCCGTGCTCGACCAGCATGCGCACCAGTTCCGGGAACTCGATGTCGTAGCAGACCACGATGGCCAGCCGGCCGATCGCGGTCTCGAACACCTTGATGCCGTCGCCCGGGGTGATGCCCCAGTATTCGCGCTCGGCCGGCGTGATGTGCAGCTTCTCCTGGGTATAGGTGCCGCCGCTCGGGGTGTACAGGTGGGCGACGTTGCGCATGCCCTTGTCGGTGCGCACCGGCGTGGTGCCGCCGACCACGTGCAGCCGATGGCGCACCGCCACGTTGCGGAACAGCGCGTCGATGCGCGGAGCCAGTGCGGCAAGCTGCTCGACCGCGTCGAGCAGCGCAATGCCGCGGGTGAAGGTGGAGTACAGCTGGGCGGTGACGAATTCGGGAAACAGCAGCAGGTGGGCGTCGTAAGTCGCGGCGCTTTGCGCGAAGTATTCGATCTGCTCGGCGAAGTCCTCGAACGTGCCGATCCGGCGCTGGTCGTACTGGGTCGCGCAGACCCGGACATGCCGCGCGGTACGACGCACCGGTGCGCCGGCGATCAGGCGCTTGCGTGGCTGGTAGTCCGCATTCGGCATCACCAGGTGGGTGGCATACCCCAGGCTTTCCTGATCGTCGAGGTAGCCGTAATGCACGCCCTCGACGGCGTAGCCGGCATAAAGGTGCGCATTGAGCGCCGGGTCCCCCAGTTCCCCGGATTTGACCTTGTCGACATACTCCTGTGCCGTCAGCTGGCCGCGATGCGCGGCATAGCCCGGGATGCGTCCGCCGGCCACCATCTGCTTCAGGTTGTGCCGCTTCATCAGGGTCCGCCGCGCCTGGTACAGCAGGCGGGAGACACCCTTGCCCTGCCAGTCGGGGTGCACCGCGATGTCGGCGCCGTACAGGGTCTGGCCGGCAGGATCGTGGGTGCTGAAGGTGCCGTAGCCGGTCATCTCCGCGTGGTTGTGCCAGGGACTGTCGTCATCCAGCTGCACGATCAGGCTGGTCGCGTAGCCGATCACCTGGTCGTCCAGCACGGCCACCAGTTGCCCGGTGGGGAAGGCGGCGATCTGCAGCGAGAAGTTGCGCTCGTTGGCGATGTTCGATGCCGGCCAGGCCGCATAGGCGGCCCTGGCCACGGCGGCGATGGAGGCGGCATCGTCAGCCCTGGCCGTACGAACCTTGATCGAGTGGGATTTGGAGGAGGGCATGGAACTGGCCTTGTGGGGTCAAGTGGGGAGGGCCGGTCGAACAAGAGACCTCACGGGGTCGTCCCGCGCTGCCTTGAAGCCAGTCGGTGAACCAAGTAAGCCCGTTGTGCCGGGTCCCGGCAAGCGCCGGATGAGCGGGTGCTCTCGCGGCCGGATGCTCGGGCTATCCTGCAGTCTGTGCCTTCAAGATGGAAAGGGTCCAGCCATGAACGTCCTGCTGTTTGGCGCGACCGGCATGGTCGGTCAGGGAACGTTGCGCGAATGCCTGCTCGCCGACGATGTGACCCTGGTGCAGACCGTCGGCCGCAGCGCGACCGCCCAGCGGGATCCCCGGCTGCGCCAGCTGGTGCATGCGGATCTGTTCGACTGTTCGGCGATCGAGGCACAGCTCACCCCGTTCGATGCGTGCTTCTTCTGCATCGGGGTGACCTCGTCCGGCATGTCCGAAGCGCAATACACCCACTTGACCCATGACCTGGCGATGGCCGTGGCACGAACCCTGGCCAGGTTGAATCCGCAGATGACCTTCGTCTACGTTTCCGGCGCCGGTGCGGACAGCAGCGAAACCGGCAGGACGATGTGGGCGCGGGTGCGTGGACGGCTTGAAAACGCCTTGCGCAGGCTGCCGTTCAAGGCGGTGTACGTGTTCCGGCCAGGCCTGATCCAGCCGTTGCACGGCATTCGTTCAAAGACCGCCGCGTATCGCCGGTTCTACGGGTTGATCAGGCCGCTGCTGCCGCTGCTGCGTCGGTTGATGCCGGACACGGTGCTGAGTACCGAGGTGGTCGGGCGCGCGATGCTGGAGGTGGCGCGCCATGGAGCGCCCACTGCGGTGCTGGAAGCAGCGGATATCAGCAGGGTCGCGCGAAGTCGCTCGGCCTGATTGTCCAGGGGACACTTCCGAATTCGCCGTAGTGTCCGCATGGTGCGCGAGGTGGGGGCCTCACGCTGCTGGCTGCCGCTGGAAGTCGATGCCTTGCGACCTGATGTACTGATGGCGCGACGACGTGAGCCCTGATCATGGAAGGCGCTGCGGGACTATGGGGAGGGAGGCCAGGTGGGGGCAACGATTCCGCAAGATCCTGCAAGCATGCCGTCGGCGGTGACGTGCCGGGCATGGTCGTGTCGTCGTCCGGTCGGCACGGTCGGCACGGTCGGCACGGTCGGCACGGACGCGATCGTGAACGCCCGCCTCGGGTGGGCACTTGGTCGTGCGGATTGCGACATGGTATCCAGACACTGGTTTTGGTCGGGGGCACGCTGTCTTTGCGGCAGTGCGGCGCAAGCCCGTGCGGTTCGGCAATCGGGCCCTCGCTGGCGTGGTATCAACACCGGATACCGACGCTTGTGCCGATCGCGTCCCTGGCGGACAGGAAAGAGCACCAATCCAGAGTTCCCGGTATTCCGTCCGGATATCGGATCACGGCCGGTGGCAGGAATCCTCCGCGCCGGCCACGCAGCAGTGACCTACTGCAAAACCCAACTCCGCAGGAGATTTCAAATGAATACCAGCTTTGAACGTACCGGCCCGCTGACTGAATTGACCAGCTATCCGCAATGGGCCCAGGACATGGTGGCCGATTGCGAAAGCACCAAGCAGAGCGTCGTGGAGCATCGCCTGTGGGAAAAAATGATTGACGGCACCCTCGGCAAGGTGGGGACCGCCAATTTCATGGTGGGCATATGGCCGGTGATCGAACGCTTCCCGGCCTACATGGCGCAGAGCCTGCTGAAGACGCGGTTCGGCCGCAGTGCGGGAGACAATCTTGCGCGTCGCTGGCTGGTGCGCAACATCCGCGTCGAGCAGAACCATGCCGAGTATTGGCTCAACTGGGCCGAGGGGGCCGGCATCCCCCGCGACGAGGTACTTCACGGGGTGCCGCCACGGGGTACCGAGACCCTGGCCAACTGGTGCGAGGACGTCAGCCGGCGTGACACGCTGGCTGCCGGCATCGCAGCCACAAACTACGCGGTGGAGGGCGCTACCGGCGAGTGGTCGCAACTGATATTTGAGAGTAAAAGCTATGCCGAGAGTTTCCCCGCCAAGATCAGGGCGGGTTCGTTGCGCTGGTTGCAACTGCATGCTGCATATGACGATACCCATCCTTGGGAGGCATTGGAGATAGTCTGTACACTGATGGGAACGGAGCCGGCAGCCGACGAGGTGTCCCACATCGGTGAATGCATCAAGCGCAGCTACACCAGCATGCGGATTCTCGCTGACCGCTGCGTCGAACCGCATCGTGTTCTTGAGGCATTGAGCGAAGCAGCAGCCTGATGGAAAGGCCCGAGCAGTGCCTCGCCTGAACGTGACGCGCCAATCGTGAAACAAGGGACGCAATGCGTACTTCGACGATTACCTTGCAACGGCCATTATCAAGACGATTGATGCCCCTTGCATATGCGTTGGTGGGCATGGTCGGGCTGATTCTGGCGCTGACTTGGGGAGCATTGCAGGTACAGGTGGCTCTCGCCGGTTTTCTCAACGGCGAGAGCGTCTGGTCGAAGGCGCAAAAGCAGTCCGTCATCGCGCTGGAAAGTTATGCCGTCCGGGGCGACCCGGCGGATCTGGCCAGCTACAAGCTCAATTATGGCGTGCTGATGGCCGATCACTGGGCACGCGACCAGATTGCTTCCGGCCACTACGACTACGACGCCGTGGCCGATGCGCTGCGACGCAGCGACACGGTGACGATAGCCATCCCCGGCGTGATCTTCATCCTGCATCATTTTCCCAACGCCCCGTACATGCGCGAGGCGCTGCAGGCGTGGCGCTCCACCGACTCGTCCATCGCCGAACTGAACACGATTGCCGGCTCCCTGGAGGCCGGCTACGTCGCGGGCGGAATAACCGACGCGGAAGTTGCCCGGCAGCGCACGCGCATCCACACCATAAACAGCTATATCGAACCACGCAGTGCCTTGTTTTCTCGAAAGATTGCCGATGGCGCAGTCTGGCTCGGAGAGGTGCTGTTCGGCGGCGTATTGGCGGCGGCCTCGATCGCTGCGCTGCTGTGGCTTGGCATGGCCCGTCGCATCCTGGCCAGCGTACGCGGCAGCGAGGAGCGCTACCGCCTGCTGTTCGACAGCGCCGCCGACGCCATCGTGATGGTGGATGAAGCCAGTGGACGGATCCTGGACGTCAACCGCACCGCCTCGGCGTGGACCGGGCGACCGGCAAGTGAACTCATCGGCGATCGTTTCGTGCATCTGTTCATGCAATCGCTTTCCGGGCAGCAGGCGGGGCGTGCGGCCACCAATGCCCTGCTTTGCGCGGACGGCAGCAGCCGCCCGGTCGAGACGCAGACCAGTCTTGCCAGTTGGGGGGCGTTATCGGTGCGCCAGGCAATCATCCGCGATATCTCCGAGCGGGTGGCGATCGAGCACGAGCGCCGGGTTGCCGCCGAGGCGCTTGCCAGCATCGCCGAAGGCGTGATCATCGCCGATGCGGAGCGCCGGGTGATTTCGACCAATGCCGCGCAAACCGAACTCACGGGTTTCAGCAGCGTGGCGCTGCAGGGCAGGCTCCTCGATGAGGCGCGTCGACTGCCTGACGGCCGGCCGTTGCCACAATCGGTGTGGGATGGCATCGCGGCAGGCCGCAACTGGATCGGCGAGGTGCACACCACCCGCAACGACGGCAGCAGCTATCCGGAGCAGCTGAGCATCAGTGCGATCCGGGATGCGGACAGCCATGTGCTGTACTACGTCGCGGTGTTCACCGACATCCATGAGACGAAGGCGAACCAGCGTCGGCTGGAACATCTGGCGCGGCACGATCCGCTGACCGGGCTGGTCAACCGGGCCGAGTTCGAGCGGCATTGTGCCGAGGCGATTGCCGTGGCCGAGCGCGAGCGGCTCGCGGTGGTGGTGCTGTTCATCGACCTGGACGCGTTCAAGATCGTCAATGACAGCTATAGCCATGCGGTCGGCGATCGACTGCTGGCCAAGGTGGCCGAACGTATCCGCCGGGAGTTGCCCGATGGTGATATCGCCGGACGCATCGGCGGCGACGAGTTCACCGTGCTGATTCGCCGGTTGAGCCTGCGCGAGGATGCCCGGGTGGTCGTCAGCCGGCTGCTGGTGGCGCTGTCCGAGCCGCTGCAGGTGGAGGACTATGAGGTGGTTCTCAGCGCCAGCATCGGTGTGGCCGGTTATCCGCTGGACGGCGATACCCCGCAGGCACTGATCGGCAATGCCGACGCAGCCATGTATGCGGCGAAGACCGAGGAACGCAATGCGTTCCGCTTCTACACACCGATGATGCACGCGGATACCCGTCGGCGCCTGCAGCTGGCCACCGAGTTGCGCCAGGCGCTGGTGCGCAACGAATTCCAGCTGGTATTCCAGCCCAGTGTCGAGCTGCGCACCGGCCGCATCGTCGCGGTGGAGGCGTTGCTGCGTTGGCAGCACCCGGAGCGCGGCGAGGTGATGCCCGCGGAATTCATTCCGGTCGCGGAAGGGCTGGGCATGATCCGGCGTATCGACGAATGGGTCATGCAGGCCACCTGCGCCCAGATCGAGGCCTGGGATCTGGCCGGTGTGCCGCCGATTCGGGTGGCGGTGAACATCTCGGCTCGCTGGTTCGGCCATCCGGCGTTCGTCGACGGCGTGAGCCGTGCGTTGCAGTCCAGGCAATTGCCGGCCCAGCGGTTGCTGCTGGAGATCACCGAAAGCGCCATGTTGCGTCTGGGCGATGCCACCGCGCGGACGATGCAGACGCTGAGCAACCTGGGCATCGAAGTGGCCATCGATGATTTCGGTACCGGCTACTCATCGATGGCCTACCTGAAGCTGCCGGCCGTGGCCTATCTCAAGATCGATCGCTCCTTCATCACCGGTCTGCCGGCCAGCGCCAACGACGCGGCGATCACCCAGGCGATGCTGGTGATGGCCAAGAGTCTCGGCCTCACCACGATTGCCGAAGGCATCGAAACCGAGGCGCAGCACGACTTCCTGTTGCGTGCCGGCTGTATCGAGGGGCAGGGCTATCTGTATTCGTATCCGCTGAAGCCGGAAGAAATCCAGTACCTGTTGCTGCCGAACCAGCCGATGATTCCGGCCCGGCTCCGACTGGTGCCGCCCAAGCGCTCCTGAGCGGTTCCGCGGGCTCCGCTGCTCAGAGCGGCGCGCAGTGCCGGTTCAGCCACTCCAGGTCGGCACCGTCCAGCAACGGGCTGAGTGCGGCGCGCACGCCGGCATGGTAGTCGTCGAGCCAGGCCCGTTCTTCCGGATTGAGCAGGCTCGGTTCCAGCGCACGGCGATCGAACGGGCACAGGGTCAACGTCTCGAACGCGTGGAATTCGCCGAACTCGGTCTGCTCCGCTTCCACCACCACGGCCAGGTTCTCGTGGCGGATGCCGTGCCGGCCGGGCTTGTACAGGCCGGGCTCGATCGAGCTGATCATGCCCGGTTCCAGTGGCACCAGGGCGCCACCGGCAACCGGCGGACGAATGCCGTGGGGCCCTTCGTGCACGTTCAGGAAATAACCCACGCCGTGACCGGTGCCGTGGCCGTAATCCATGCCCGCGGCCCACAGCGGAGCCCGCGCCAGCGCATCCAGTTGCGGGCCGTTGGCGCCTTTGGGGAAACGCGCCCGGGACAGCGCGATCATGCCCTTCATCACCAGGGTGGCATCGCGACGCTGTTCCGGTGTGGTCTCGCCGAGGGCCAGCACGCGGGTGATGTCGGTGGTGCCGCCGGGATACTGGCCACCCGAATCGATCAGCAACAGGCCCTTCGCGTGCAGCGTGCTGTGCGACTCGGGCGTGGCCCGGTAATGCGGCAGCGCGCCGTTGGCCTGGTAGCCGGCGATGGTGGCGAAACTCTCGCCCACGTAACCGGGCTGGGCCGAGCGCTCCTCGTACAGCAAGGTGTCGACATCCAGCTCGGTCACCGCCATGCCGGCGGCGAGGCGTTGCTCCAGCCGCCGGAAGCCGCGTACCAGCGCGGCACCGTCACGGCGCATCACTTCGCGGATGTGGTCGAGCTCGGCCGCATTCTTGATCGCCTTGAACGCCGTGCTGGGGTTGGCCGCGTCGATCCGGGTGACGTCCGGGGCGACGGCCGCGGCGATGGAGCTGACCACCCGGCTGCCGTCCAGCAGCAGGCGATCGGCGGCGCCCAGCTCATGCAGGCTCGAGGTGATCGAGGCGTAGTCGGCGATGCCGATGCCGTCGGCAGCGAGCGCGGCAACGATGGCATCGCTCAGCTTGCTGCGGGTGACGAACAGGGTGGCCCGGCCGTCCGCCTGCACCAGCAGGTGGGCCAGGAATACCGGATTGCATTCGACATCGCTGCCGCGCAGGTTGGTCAGCCAGGCAATGTCGTCGAGACTGGAGATCAGGTGATGGCTGGCGTGGTGTTTGCGCATGGCCTTGCGCAGGCGCTCGAATTTCTCGGCCCGCGGCACCATGGCGTAGATCGGGTCGTGCTCCAGCACCGGCGCCTGCGGCAATGCAGGGCGATCGGGCCAGATCGCCCCGGGCAGGTCCAGATCGGTGCGCAGGCTGGCGCCGCCCTCCGCCAGCCGCCGCTCGATCTGCCGCTGGGTGGCCCATGCCAGGCTGTCGCCCGCCACGGCCAGCACCTCGCCTTCGTGCAGCTGCTTCTGCAGCCACTCCAGGTGTTCGGGGGTGTGCGGCACGCGCAGTTTCATCAAGGCGATGCCGGTACCGGCCAGCTGTTGCTCGGCCTGGGCGAAATAGCGCGAATCGGTCCACAGGCCCGCGTGGTCGTGCGTGACGATCAGGGTGCCGGCCGAACCGGTGAAACCGGACAGCCAGGCGCGCGCCTGCCAGTGTTCGGGCAGGTATTCGGACAGGTGCGGGTCGGCGCTGGGGACGAGTACGGCGGCGACATCGTGCTGTCGCATGGCCGTGCGCAAGGCGGCAAGACGGGCGGGAATGGGGCTGTTCATCCGGTCATGCTAGCAGGCGGGGAAGCTCGGTTTCAGTGTCGTCCGGGCGGCGGAGATGAACCAAAACACAGAATTTTCCATAGGCATCTCGCAGCGGAGCGCTTCTGCAGCTAAAATGCCTAATTTCCAGCACGGCTGCTTTCCATGACCCCCCTGATTTTCGTCACCGGCGGTGTGGTGTCCTCGCTTGGCAAGGGCATTGCTGCGGCGTCGCTCGCTTCCATCCTCGAAGCGCGCGGACTTTCGGTCACCATGATGAAGCTCGATCCCTATATCAATGTGGATCCGGGCACCATGAGTCCCTTCCAGCACGGCGAGGTCTATGTGACCGACGACGGTGCCGAGACCGACCTCGATCTCGGTCACTACGAGCGTTTCGTGCACACCCGCCTGACCGGCAAGAACTCGATCACCACCGGCAAGATCTACGAGTCGGTGATCCGCAAGGAACGCCGCGGCGACTACCTCGGCGCCACCGTGCAGGTGATTCCGCACATCACCGACGAGATCAAGCACTGCATCCACGAGGCCACCCGTGGCTTCGACGTGGCGCTGGTCGAGATCGGCGGCACGGTGGGCGACATCGAGTCGCTGCCGTTCCTCGAGGCGATCCGCCAGTTGCGCATCGAGCATGGCCCGGAGAAGGTGGTGTTCATGCATCTCACCCTGGTGCCGTTCATCAAGGCCGCCGGTGAGATCAAGACCAAGCCGACCCAGCATTCGGTGAAGGAACTCCGCTCGATCGGTATCCAGCCGGACATCCTGCTGTGCCGCTGCGAGGAGCCTCTGCCGGAGGCCGAGCGGCGCAAGATCGCGCTGTTCACCAACGTGCCCGAGCAGGCGGTGATCAGCGCCACCGACGTCGACATCATCTACAAGCAGCCGCTGTGGCTGCACGCGCAGGGACTGGACGACATCGTGGTCAAGCGCCTCGGCCTCGATGCCGGCCCAGCGGACCTGTCCAGCTGGCAGCGCACGGTCGACGCGATGGAGCACCCGAAGGACGAGATCACCGTCGCCATCGTCGGCAAGTACGTCGAACACAAGGATGCCTACAAGTCGCTGGGCGAGGCGCTGCGCCACGGTGGCATCAAGCAGCAGGCGCGGGTCAACCTCAACTGGATCGATTCCGAGCAGGTCGAGGCCGAAGGTGCGGCCAAGGTGCTCGGCAAGGTCGATGCGATCCTGGTGCCCGGCGGTTTCGGCAAGCGCGGTTTCGAGGGCAAGATCCTCGCGGCCAAGTACGCGCGGGAGCACGGGGTGCCGTATTTCGGCATCTGCTACGGCATGCATGCGGCGGTCATCGATTTCGCCCGGCACATTGCCGGGCTGCCTGAGGCCGATTCCAGCGAGAACGACCGCAATACGCCGGATCCGGTGATCGGTCTGATCACCGAGTGGACCACGGCCAGCGGCGATGTCGAACAGCGCAGCGAACGCTCCGACCTGGGCGGCACCATGCGCCTGGGTGCGCAGGAATGCCGCCTCAAGGCCGGCACGCTGGCGCGCGAGTTGTATGGCAAGGACGTGGTGCGCGAGCGCCATCGCCATCGCTACGAGTTCAACAACCGCTACCGGCAGTCGTTCGAGGATCTGGGTCTGGTGATTTCCGGCAAGTCGATGGATGACCTGCTGGTGGAAATGATCGAACTGCCGCAGCAGAAGCACCCGTGGTTCCTCGCCTGTCAGGCGCATCCGGAGTTTACTTCGACGCCGCGCGACGGGCATCCGCTGTTCAGCGGGTTCGTCCGCGCCGCGCGCGAATACAAGGCCGTGCGCGAGGGTGCGCAACTGGCGCAGGAGTCACTGGCATGAAGCTCTGCGGTTTCGAGGTCGGGCTGGACCAGCCGCTGTTCCTGATCGCCGGTCCCTGCGTGGTCGAATCCGAACAATTGCAGCTGGATACGGCCGGCACGCTGAAGGAGATCACCGGCCGGCTCGGCATGCATTTCATCTTCAAGTCCAGTTTCGACAAGGCCAATCGCTCCTCGGGCGAGAGCTTCCGCGGCCCCGGGCTGGAGGAAGGCCTGCGCATCCTGGCCGAAGTGCGGCGACAGATCGGCGTGCCGGTGCTCACCGACGTGCATGAATACACGCCGATGGACGAGGTGGCCTCGGTGGTCGACGTGCTGCAGACGCCGGCATTCCTGTGCCGGCAGACCGACTTCATCCAGAAGGTCGCGCGCGCCGGCAAGCCGGTGAACATCAAGAAGGGCCAGTTCCTGGCGCCGTGGGACATGAAGCACGTGGTGGCGAAGGCCAAGGCCGTCGGCAACGACGACATCATGGTGTGCGAGCGCGGTGCCAGCTTCGGTTACAACAACCTGGTCTCGGACATGCGTTCGCTCAGCGTGATGCGCGAGACGAACTGCCCGGTGGTGTTCGATGCGACCCATTCGGTGCAACTGCCGGGCGGGCAGGGCAGCACTTCCGGTGGCCAGCGCGAGTTCGTGCCGGTGCTGGCGCGTGCCGCGGTGGCGGTCGGCGTGGCCGGCCTGTTCGCCGAGACCCATCCCGATCCCAGCAAGGCGCTCAGCGATGGCCCCAACGCCTGGCCGCTGGACAAGATGGAAGCCCTGCTGGAAACCCTGCTGGAGCTGGATGCCGTGACCAAGCGGCATGGCTTCCTGGAGCAGGGCATCTCCTGAATCGCCGGGCGCAGCGATGCGCCCGTTCCACAACTCATTACCAAGGCAGACGGACACCGCATGAGCACACAGATCACCCGCATCCACGCCCGTGAAATCCTCGACTCGCGCGGCAATCCCACGCTGGAAGCCGAAGTCACCCTGGCCGGCCGTGGCTTCGGTCGCGCCGCCGTGCCCAGCGGCGCCTCCACCGGCTCGCGCGAGGCGGTCGAGCTGCGCGACGGCGACAAGTCGCGCTACGGCGGCAAGGGTGTGAGGAACGCGGTGGCGAACGTCAACGGCGTGATCGCCGATGCGCTGAAGGGTTTCGATGCGGCCGACCAGAAGGGTCTGGACGCGAAGCTTATCGCGCTGGACGGCACCCCGAACAAGGGCAAGCTGGGCGCCAATGCGCTGCTCGGCGTCTCGATGGCGGCGGCCCATGCCGTGGCGGCCTCGCGCGACGAACCGCTGTGGAGCTATCTGTCGCACGGCAAGCCCGGCGCGCTGCCGGTGCCGATGATGAACATCATCAACGGCGGCGAGCATGCCGACAACAATATCGACGTGCAGGAATTCATGATCCTGCCGGTGGGCCTGCCCAGCTTTGCCGAGGCGCTGCGCGCCGGTGCGGAGATCTTCCATGCGCTGAAGAGCGTGCTGAAAGGTCGCGGGCTCAGCACGTCGGTGGGCGATGAGGGCGGCTTTGCGCCGAACCTGCGTTCGAACATCGAGGCGCTCGACACGATTCTCGAGGCGATCAACAAGACCGGCTACAAGATCGGCGGCGAGATCCTGCTCGGTCTCGATGCGGCCAGCTCGGAGTTCTACCGGGACGGCAAGTACGACCTGGCGGGTGAGGGCAAGAAGTACGCCCCGGCCGAGTTTGTCGACCTGCTCGCCAGCTGGGCCCAGCAGTATCCGATCGTCAGCATCGAGGACGGCATGGCCGAGGGCGACTGGGATGGCTGGAAGCTGCTGACCGAGCGGATCGGCGACCGCATCCAGGTGGTCGGCGACGACCTGTTCGTGACCAACCCGGTGATTTTCCGCGAGGGTATCGAAAAGCACATCGCCAACTCGATCCTGATCAAGGTGAACCAGATCGGCACGCTGTCCGAGACACTGGAAGCGATCGCGATGGCGGATGCAGCGAAGTATTCGGCGGTGATCTCGCACCGCTCCGGCGAGACCGAGGACACCACCATCGCCGACATTGCCGTGGCCACCACGGCGACCCAGATCAAGACCGGTTCGCTGTGCCGCAGCGATCGTGTGGCCAAGTACAACCAGCTGTTGCGGATCGAGGAGCAGCTGGGCGCGGCCGCGCGCTACGCCGGTCGCGATGCGTTCCCCAACCTGACCCGCCTGCCGGGTTGAACGGAGCCATCGGTCACCCATGCTGCGCTGGATCGCCCTGATTCTTGTCGTGATCCTGATCGGACTGCAGCTGAAACTGTGGTCCGGCAGCGGCAGCATGCGCGAGGTGGACAGCCTGCGCGTGGCCGTGAAGAAACAGGCTGACGAGAACGCCCGGCTGCAGCAGCGCAATCAGGCGGTGGGTGCCGACGTGCTGGACCTCAAGCACGGTGACCAGGCGGTCGAGGCGCGCGCACGCACCGAGCTGGGGCTGATCAAGCCGGGCGAGGTCTTCTACCAGGTGGTCGAGCAGCCGGCCCATGCCGGAAGCGCACCCGCAGCTGCCGCATCCGCCGGTTCGCCATGAGTGCGCCGAAGCTGTGGTGCGTGGTGCCGGCGGCCGGGCGGGGCACGCGGGTGGGCGGGGACTGTCCCAAGCAGTACCTGCCGCTGGCCGGTCGTCCGCTGATCGAGCACACCATGGCGCGCCTCGCCGCCCATCCCCGGATTGCCGGCCTGCTGGTGACGCTGGCGGCCGCCGACCGATATTGGCCCGGGCTGACCACGTTCGCCGGCAAGCCGGTGCTCACCGCCATCGGCGGGGCGGAGCGCAGTGATTCGGTACTGGCCGGCCTCGATGTCCTGCCCGACGCGGTGGGCGCGGAGGATTTCGTGCTGGTGCACGATGCCGCGCGGCCATGTGTGCGGCTGGCCGATATCAGCAAGCTGATCGAACAGGCCGGCGCAGCGGATGGCGGCCTGCTGGGAGCCCCGTTGCGTGACACGCTCAAGCGCGCCGATGCTGCCGGTCGCAGCGAGTCGACCGAGCCGCGCGACCGGCGCTGGCGCGCCTTCACGCCACAGATGTTCCGGCGTGGTCAACTGTCGGCGGCGTTGCGCGAGGCGGCGCGGCGTACGCTGAGTGTCAGCGACGAAGCGATGGCGATGGAGCTGGCCGGTCATGCACCCTTGCTGGTCGAGGGGGCCGAGGACAATATCAAGGTGACGACGGCGGCGGATTTCGCGCTGGCCGAGTTCCTTCTTTCAAGGACAGGAGGGAATGCCCATGGGTAGCAAGCCGATCGCGTTTCACCCGCAGGGCCGGGGTGGTGTGCCCGCGCGGCGGCGTCATCGCTCGGTCGTGTATCGACATACACTTCCTCACTCTTCCTTGCCCCGCAGGCACGCCACCTCCGGCGCCACCGACTTGCTACCCATGGGCACTCCCCGATGCGCATAGGCCAGGGTTTCGATGTACACGCGTTTGGCGAGGGCGACCACGTCATGCTTGGCGGCGTGCGCGTGGCGCATCGCCATGGTGTGGTCGCCCATTCGGACGGCGACGTGGTGATCCATGCGCTGTGCGACGCGATCTTCGGCGCCCTGGCGCTGGGCGATATCGGCCAGCATTTTCCGCCCTCGGACGAACGCTGGCGCCATGCCGACAGCCGCCAGTTCCTGCGTCATGCGGCGATGTTGATGGCGCAGCATGATTATGCACTGGGCAATGCGGACATTACGGTGATCTGCGAGGCGCCCAGGGTCGGCCCGCATGTGCAGGCGATGCGCGAGCTTCTGGCCGCGGATCTGGAATGCGACATCGGTCGCGTCAGCGTCAAGGCCACCACCACCGAGCGGCTCGGCTTCTGCGGCCGTGGCGAAGGCATCGCCGCCCAGGCCTGCGTGTTGCTGGAACGCGCGTGAGCGAGGTCCAGACCCGCAGCTCCACGCACCGGCTGCACGATCAGCTGGATGCGATCGTCGATCTGCTGCACCAGCACGACGACGAGCCGTTGCCGGCATCGGCGCAGGAGACGTTGCGGCGGCAGCTCGACGCGCTGCATCCAGCCGATATCGCGTTCATTCTCGAATCGCTGCCGCTGGACGATCGCATCGCCGTCTGGCAGCTGGTCAAGGCCGAGCGCGACGGCGACATCCTGCTCGAAGTCTCCGATGCGGTGCGTGAATCGCTGATCGCGGACATGGACCGGCACGAGATCCTGGCGGCGGTCGAGCCGCTGGATGCCGACGAGCTGGCCGACCTGGTCGAGGATCTGCCCACGGCGATGCTGCCGGAGCTGATGGCCAGCCTGGACTCGCAGCAACGCGAGCAGGTGCAGTCGGCGATGTCCTACGAGGACGACAAGCTTGGCGCGCTGATGGACTTCGAGATGGTCACGATCCGCGAGGACGTGAGCCTGGAGGTCGTGTTGCGCTACCTGCGCCGCTTCGACGAGCTGCCGGCGCAGACCGACAAGCTGTTCGTGATCAACCATGACAACCTGCTTACCGGCGTGCTGCCACTGCACTGGCTGCTGGTGAACTCGCCCGACAAGATGGTCAGCGAGGTGATGGCGCCGGACGTGAACACGTTTCATCCCACCGACGATGCCTACGAAGTGGCGCAGGCGTTCGAACGCTACGATCTGGTGACCGCGCCGGTGGTGGATAGCCGCGGTCACCTGATCGGTCGCATCACCATCGACGCGATGGTCGACGTGATCCGCGAGGAAAGCGAGTCCGAGATGCTGGGCCGGGCCGGTCTGCGCGAAGAAGAGGATATCTTCGCCTCGATCTGGGCCTCGGTGCGCAACCGCTGGGCCTGGCTGGCGATCAACCTGGTCACCGCGTTCATCGCCTCGCGCGTCATCGGCCTGTTCGAGGGGGCGATCGAGAAACTGGTGGCGCTGGCCACGCTGATGCCGATCGTCGCGGGCATCGGCGGCAATTCCGGCAACCAGACCATCACCATGATCGTGCGCGCGATGGCACTGGATCAGGTCAATGCCAACGCGATTCGCCGGCTGTGGCGGAAAGAACTCGGCGTGGCGCTGTTCAACGGTGTGGTCTGGGGTGGGGTGATCGGTATCGTCGCCGCCCTGCTGTACGACAGCCCGACCCTGGGCGTGGTGATGACGGCGGCGATGACACTGAACCTGCTGCTGGCCGCGTTCATGGGCGTGGGCATCCCGATGTTCATGATCCGCATGGGGCGCGATCCGGCACTCGGTTCGAGCGTGTTCCTGACCTTCATGACCGACAGTGGCGGCTTCTTCATTTTTCTCGGCCTGGCCAGCATTTTCCTGGTCTGACCACGGACAACTGTTTCAACCGATCCGAATGCCGGCGTGCCCGGTGGAGTGCGATGTCCGAAATTGAACCTGCCGATGCCCCGTTGCCGCGCGCCTGCGGCGTGCCGCCGTTGCAGGCGCGGCTGCGCAGCACACCGGAGGATTTCCTGGTCGAGGAGATTCTCGGCTACGACGCCGACGGTGCGGGCGAGCATGCCCTGCTGTGGGTGGAGAAGCGGGGTGCGAACACCGACTGGGTCGCCCGCGAGTTGGCGAAATTTGCCGGCGTGTCGCCGGTGGCGGTCGGCTACGCCGGCATGAAGGATCGCCATGCGGTCACCCGGCAGACGTTCTCGGTGCAGTTGGCGGGCAAGCCCGATCCCGACTGGTCGGGCTTCCCGCATGCGGAAGTGAAAGTGCTGGCGGCCACGCGGCATTCGCGCAAGCTCAAGCGTGGCGCCTTGCGTGGCAATCGTTTCGTGCTGGTTCTGCGCGAGGTCCAGGGCAATCGTGCCGCGGCCGAGCAGGTCCTGCAGCAGATCGCGGCGCGCGGCGTGCCGAACTACTACGGCGAGCAGCGCTTCGGTCGCGAAGGCGGCAACGTGGCGCAGGCGCGGGCGATGTTCGCCGGGCGCCGGGTCGAGCGCGACAAGCGTTCGTTCCTGCTGTCGGCGGCGCGTTCGAAGATTTTCAACGACGTGCTGGCGGCACGAGTCGAGCGGGGCAGCTGGGACACGGCACTGGAGGGCGAGATCTGGTCGCTGGCCGGGTCGCGTTCATGGTTTGGCCCGGAACCCTTCAGCGATGTGCTGGCGGCGCGGTTGGCGAGCGGCGATATCCATCCGTCCGGCCCGTTGTGGGGGCAGGGCGAGCCACCGAGCCAGGGCGAGGCGGGTGCGCTGGAGCGGGAGGTTGCCGCGGTCAACGACGACCTGGTGGCCGGCCTGGTATCGGCACGGATGGATCAGGAGCGTCGTCCGTTGCGGTTGATGCCGAAGGAGCTGAAATGGCGCTGGCTGGATGACACGGCGCTGGAGTTGTCGTTCGAGCTGCCGGCAGGTGCCTATGCGACGGTGGTCGTGCGCGAACTGACGTCGGAGCCGAAGTGAGCAGCGGGAAGTGAGTGGTCCGTTGTGACCGAAGCCGCCGCCGCTCCCCACCCGTTTCTCATTCCTCTGCACTCGCTTCTGGCGGTCTAGCCTTTCAGCAGCACCACCACCGCGCCGGTGCCGCCCTGGGCGGGTCGCGCCGAGGCGAAGGCGATCACATCGTCGCGTCGGCGCAGCATCCGATCGGTGAGGCCCTTCAGCACCGGTCCGGCCGCGCGCGAACGCAAACCCTTGCCGTGCACGATGCGCACACAGCGAATGCCGGCCTGCCGGGCCTCGGCCAGAAACGCGATGATGCTGGCCTGGGCGGCAGCGGCGTTCATCTGGTGCAGGTCGATGTCGTCCTGCACGCTGAACTGGCCGCGCTTGAGCTGGCGCAGCAGTTTCGGCGGGTAGCCGTCGCGCAGGTAACTCAGTTCCTCGCCGACTTCCAGCACGGCCGGGTCGAATGCCATGTCCAGCAATTCGCCAGGGACGGCGGCCTCGTCGGCGTCCAGCATGTGCGGGTGCGGTGCCGGCTTCGCGACGGCCGGTGCCGGTGGCACCGGGTCGAACGGCCGCACCGCGCCGATCGCCTCGCGAAACAGGCGGCTGTCGTCGTCGCTGATCGGTTTGGGCTGGCGGCGCTTCATGTCGCCATCCTAGCCAGACAACGCGCATTCGTGTGAAACCGATGGCACGCTCCGGTAGACTTGAGGGCATCGAGTACGCGCCGTCGGTGGCTGATGGCGCGCACGCAGTCAGCCTTCGACGGAGCATCATGCGAGTTCTGGTAAGTAATGACGATGGCGTGGATGCACCGGGCATCCGCGTGCTCGCCGAGCGTCTCGGTGTCGTGGCTCAGGTCACCGTAGTGGCACCCGATCGCGACCGCTCCGGCGCCAGCAATTCACTCACTCTGGATGCACCGTTGCGCGTATTCGCCATGGGCGACGGCTATTACCGCGTGGCCGGCACGCCGACCGACTGCGTGCATCTGGCGCTGGCCGGGCTGCTGGACGAGGAGCCGGACATGGTGGTCTCGGGGATCAACAACTCGGCCAATCTGGGCGACGACGTGATCTATTCGGGCACGGTCTCGGCGGCGATGGAAGGGCGGTTTCTGGGTCTGCCGGCGATCGCGGTTTCGCTGGTCAGCACGAACCACAAGGGCGTGCATTACGACTCCGCCGCGGAGGCGGTGTTGCTGCTGATGCAGCGCCTGCTGGTCGATCCGCTGCCCGCCGACACCATCCTCAACGTCAATGTGCCGGATCGGCCGTGGGCGGAGATCGAGGGCTTCGAAGTGACCCGGCTGGGGCGGCGCCATCGCTCCGAACCATGCGTTGCACAGACCGATCCTCGGGGCCGTCCGATCTGGTGGATCGGCCCGGCCGGCGAGGTGGACGACGCCGGCCCCGGCACGGATTTCAACGCGGTGCGGCGCGGGTTCGTCTCGGTCACGCCGATCCACGTCGACCTGACCCGGTTCCAGGCGCTGGACAAGGTCAGCAGCTGGATGCAGGGGCTGACCGACGCAATGGCGAGCGACCGAACCAACAGCGACGAGGCAGCCTGAGCGATGAACCTCTATCCATTGCCGGCCGCAGATCTGAAGGGCGAGGGGATGACTTCCCAGCGTGCACGCGATCGTCTTGCCGCAAGCCTGAAAGAGGGCGGCATTCGCGACCCGCGGGTGATCGACGTGATCCGCAACACGCCGAGGCACCATTTCATCGACCAGGCGCTGCATTCGCGTGCCTACGAAAATACCGCGTTGCCGATCGGTCATGGCCAGACCATCTCGCAGCCCTGGGTGGTGGCGCGCATGACCGAAGCGCTGCTGGAACGGCCGGATGGCAGCCGGGGCGTGCCACAGAAGGTGCTGGAGATCGGCACCGGCTCGGGATACCAGGCGGCCGTGCTGGCTGCCCTCGTGCCCGAGGTATTCACGGTGGAGCGGATCGAGGAGCTGCTGCGCCAGGCGCGCCGGCGCTTTCGCCAGCTCGGCATCACCAATCTGCGTTCGCGTCATGACGACGGCAAGCTCGGCTGGCCTGACGAGGCACCCTTCGACGCGATCATCCTCACCGCGGCCGGCGACACCATTCCCAGCCGGATCCTCGACCAGTTGAGCCCCACCGGGGTGCTGGTGGCGCCGGTAGGCTCGCCCAGCAAGCAGACCCTGATCCGCATGCGCGGCGACGGCCAAGGCGATTTCATCCAGGAAGAACTCGGCGGCGTCAGTTTCGTGCCGCTGCTCGGCGGCATCGGTTGATGCGCCTGTTCGGGGCGTTGTATGCGCGTGTGCTGGTGTGGGCGCGCGCCCCGCGGGCGGTGCCTTACCTGTGCGGGCTGAGCTTTGTCGAGGCATTCATTTTTCCGATCATGCCGGAGGTGATGCTGGCCCCGATGATGCTGGGCAAACGGCACAAGGCATTTTTCTACGCCAATATTTCGCTGCTTTTTTCCCTGCTCGGGTCGCTGGTCGGCTACGCGCTGGGACACTGGGCTTACGAGGCGGTGAAGCCGCTGTTCAGCCTGCATATGCAGGAGATCATCACCGCCTGGGTGGAGAACCTGCGCACCGACATGAACCAGCATTGGCTGGCCATGCTGGGGGCGCTGGTGCTGGCTGCGCTGCAGCCGGTGATTCCCATGAAATTCGTGACCTGGGCGGCGGGTATCGTCGGCGTGCCGCTGTTGCCATTTCTGGCCTGCGTGGCGATCGGTCGCGGCAAGCGCGTATGGTTGCTGGCACTGCTGATCCGGCTGTTCGGTGAGCGTGCGGAACGCATACTGCACAGGCACATCGAATGGATCGGCTGGGCCGCGCTGGCTGTGCTTGGCGTGCTCCTGGCGTGGTGGCTCTGGCCACGCTGATGGGCAACAGCCAAGGGAGCGACCCTGCATGAAAAAGCTTTTCCGCCTGGCTATGCTGATGCGCATGAATCGACATCTTCAATGGCTGACGACGATGACGGTGGCCATGCTGCTCGGGGCCTGCGGCACCATGCGCAGCTCGGTGGTGGTCGAGCCCGTGACGAACGGCAGCAGCTACGCGCGGGGGGGCGGCGAGGTGCCCGTGCCTGCGCGGACACCGATTCCTGGCGGAAGCTATGTCGTGCTGAAGGGTGACACGCTGTATTCGATCGCCTTTCGCAAGGGTGTGGATTTTCGCGACCTGGCGCAGTGGAACGGTATCGCGGTGCCTTACACGATCTGGCCCGGCCAGCGGCTGACCCTGTCGCCGACGGGTGCGGATGCCATGGCGCACACGAGCGGCGCGACCGTCCATCCCCATCGGGTCACCCCGGCACCGGAACATGGCGCGTCGGCGCCGGTATTCACGCCGGTGCCGCCGGCAGCGGGTCCGTCGGCTTCAGTCGTGAAATTGCCACCGAGGCCTGCCCACCCGGCCGTGGCGGCCACCACGTCGCTGGTGCCAGTAGCGGGCATGCCAGCCACTGGCGCACCCGCCGCCGCACCGCTCCCGGTCCGGGTGGCCAGCGCTGCTTCGCGGGCCGTCAGCGGGGTGAGCTGGCGCTGGCCGGCCGATGGCAGCCTGATCAGTCATTTCAATGGCAGCGATGCGATTCCCGGCATCGAGATCGCCGGCAGGACGGGGGATCCGGTGCGCGCTGCCGCCGACGGAGTCGTGGTTTACAGCGGCAACGGTCTGGTCGGCTACGGCGAGTTGGTGATCATCAAGCACAGCGACAGCTTCCTGTCCGCCTACGGTCACAATCGCAAGCGGTTGGTCAAGGAAGGTCAGCGGGTCAGAGCCGGTCAGCAGATCGCCGAAATGGGCTCCACCGGAGCCACGCGCAACGAACTGGAATTCCAGATCCGCAAGGACGGCAATCCGGTGGATCCGCTGAGTTACCTGCCGTCGCGTTGAGTGTGCGACGAATCGTGCAGGCCGCCATCGCGATGCATCACGCCGAGGGCAGGATGAATCCGGCGACGACCCGGCGACCCTCGCCGGCGAGCAGGTTGTAGGTGCGCGCGGCGGCGGCATTGTCCATCACCTCGATGCCGACACCCTGACGCAGGAAGCCGGCCAGGAACGCGGCCGCCGGAAAGATCTGTTTCTCGCCGGTTCCCAGGATCACCAGCTCCGGCTGCAGCGCGAGCAGGGCTTCGACATGATCGGCGTCCAGCATGCCGGCGGCATCGACCGCCCAGTGCTCGATCACCCGATCCGGTGCCAGCAGAAAGCTGCTGACCAGTTCGCGGTCGATCAGGGTGATGCTGTGTGCGTCGGTGCGGCGCACGAACAAATAACCTTCGGGGCGATCCAGTGACAGATCCATCCGGGCACCCTTAACGCGGCAGGGCGATCTTGGGTTCGTCGGCGTTGCGACGGAACAACACGACGACATGGCCGATCTGGTGAATCTTCTCTGCCCCAGTGCCATCGATAAGCACGTCGATCTGTGCCTGCCGTTCTTCCTTGTCGCCGCCGGACAGTTTCAGTTTGACCAGCTCATGAATGTCGAGGGCCTGGTTCAGTTCCTTGACCACCGCCTCGGTGGCTCCCTTGTTGCCAAGCAGCACAACCGGGCTCAGATCATGGGCGAGGCTGCGCAGGTAGCGGGTCTGCGAGGAGGTGAGGGGCATGCGGTGGTGCTCGATTCGCGGTAAATGAACGGCAAAGAGTATCATGCGCCATCCCGTTCCCCAATTGGCGACTCCACACATATGGCCCGCAGCAAGAGCAGCGCAGTCTGGCTGCGAGAACATTTCAAGGACGAATACGTCAAGAAAGCCCAGGCCGAGGGCTTGCGTTCGCGTGCGGTATACAAACTGGAAGAGCTGATCGAGCGCGACCGTCTGCTGAAGCCGGGCATCAACGTGGTCGATCTGGGGGCCGCGCCGGGCAGCTGGTCGCAACTGGTGCGCAACCGGTTGGGTGACACCGGCAAGGTGTTCGCGCTCGACATCCTGCCGATGCAGAGCATCGCCGGGGTGGATTTCCTGCAGGGCGACTTCCGCGAGGAGTCGGTGCTGCGGGAGCTGGAGGCGCGGCTGGAGGGACACCGGCTGGATCTTGTACTGTGCGATCTGGCCCCCAATATGAGTGGTGTGGCACTGGCCGACCAGATCCGCGCAATGGCTCTGGCCGAACTGGCGCTGGATTTCAGCAGGCAGTGGCTCAAGCCGGGCGGGTCGTTCCTGATCAAGTTGTTTCAGGGAGTAGGCTTTGACGAATACTTGCGCAGCTTGCGCGCGGACTTCACCCGCGTGACCATGCGTAAACCTAAGGCCTCGCGCGCACGTTCGCGTGAGGTGTACGCACTGGCGACGGGCCGCAAGCCTGTCGCCGTGCCACCGGGCGAGAACCGTGCATGAATGAAACAGCGAAAAATGTGTTGCTCTGGGTAATCATCGCGGTGGTTCTTTTCACCGTGTTCCAGAGCTTCAATCCGCGCGGCGCGGCTTCCTCCGACCTGGCCTACAGCTCGTTCGTGCAGAGCGTGGACAGCGGCAACGTTGCCAGCGCCACGATCAGCGCCGATCAGCCCGCCACCATCAGCGGCAAGCTGAAGGATGGCAGCGCGTTTCGCACGGTGGCGCCGATGCTCGGCTTTTCCACCAACGCGGTGGTCAAACAGATGCAGGACAAGGGCGTCGAAGTGCGCCAGGACCCGTCCGAAGGCTTCTCCCTGATTGGCTTGCTGGTCAGCTGGTTGCCGGTGCTGCTGATCGTCGGCGTATTCATCTGGTTCATGCGACAGATGCAGTCCGGCGGCGGTGGGCGCGGTGCCATGAGCTTCGGGCGCTCGCGCGCCAAGCTGCAGGGCGAGGATCAGATCAAGGTCAATTTCAGTGACGTCGCCGGCTGTGACGAGGCAAAGGAGGAGGTCGGCGAACTGGTCGAGTTCCTGCGTGATCCGGGTCGGTTCCAGAAACTGGGCGGCAAGATTCCCCGTGGCGTGCTGATGGTGGGGCCGCCGGGTACCGGCAAGACCCTGCTGGCGAAGGCCATTGCGGGCGAGGCGAAGGTGCCGTTCTTCGCCATTTCCGGCTCCGATTTCGTCGAAATGTTCGTCGGTGTCGGTGCCAGCCGCGTGCGCGACATGTTCGAGCAGGCCAAGAAGCACGCGCCGTGCATCATCTTCATCGACGAGATCGACGCCGTCGGGCGTCACCGTGGCGCGGGTCTCGGTGGCGGTCATGACGAGCGCGAGCAGACCCTGAACCAGTTGCTGGTCGAGATGGACGGTTTCGAGGGTACCGAGGGGATCATCGTGATCGCCGCGACCAATCGCCCCGACGTGCTCGATCCGGCGCTGCTGCGTCCGGGTCGCTTCGATCGCCAGGTGGTGGTCGGTTTGCCCGATGTGCGCGGCCGCGAGCAGATCCTCAAGGTGCACATGCGCAAGGTGCCCACCGCCAGTGACGTGAATGCGATGACGATCGCACGCGGCACGCCGGGCTTCTCCGGTGCCGACCTGGCCAACCTGGTCAACGAGGCTGCGCTGTTCGCCGCGCGCGAGAATGCCCGTGAAGTGCGCATGAGCCACCTGGACAAGGCGCGCGACAAGATCCTGATGGGCAGCGAGCGTCGTTCGATGGCGATGAGCGAGGACGAGAAGAAGCTGACCGCCTATCACGAGGCAGGCCATGCCATCGTCGGTCGCCTGGTGCCCGAGCACGATCCGGTCTACAAGGTCACGATCATCCCGCGCGGGCGCGCTTTGGGCGTCACCATGTACCTGCCCGAAGGGGACAAGTACAGCATCAACCGGGTGGCGATCCAGTCGCAGCTTTGCTCGCTGTATGGCGGTCGGGTGGCCGAGGAGCTGATCTTCGGCGCCGACAAGGTCACTACCGGTGCTTCCAACGACATCGAGCGGGCTACAAAGATGGCGCGCAACATGGCGACCAAGTGGGGTCTGTCCGACGAGCTCGGCCCGATCACCTACGGAGAGGACGAGGACGAGGTGTTCCTCGGCCGCTCCGTCACCCAGCACAAGAGCATCTCGAACGAGACCGCGAGCAAGATCGACGAGGTGGTGCGCGGCATTCTCGATCGCGCGTACGCGCGCAGCAAGGAACTGCTGACGGCGAACCTCGACAAGCTGCATGCAATGTCCGAGGCGCTGCTGCAGTACGAGACCATTGATGCGCATCAGATCGATGACATCATGGCCGGGCGTGTCCCCGGGCCGCCGGCCGACTGGACCAAGAACGCGTCCACCGGGGCGACACCGCCGCCACCGCCGCCGAAGGGCGACGCAGGTTCGACGGTGGGCAAGGTCGGTGATCCCGCAGCGCAGAGCCGGACGGGTCTGGACGGCTGAGCCTGATTTGGACGGCTATATCGGCTACGTCAGTCGATGATCGAAGAGGGTGGCCCAGGTCACCCTCTTCGTGTTTTCGGTGGAGGCGCCGTTGCATGCCGCAGTCCTGCGTATGCTTGTACGTGCCGAATCGGCGGTATTCGGACAGCATCGCGAGGTTCGATGAATGAATTTGAAGAAAAGGGTTGACGCATGGAGGCGGAGTCTGAATAATTCCGCTTCTGGCTTCGCCGCCTCGATGCTCGCGCATCATGGCGCCGGGGTTTGAAGTTTTTCAGTGCGCCCGTAGCTCAGTTGGATAGAGTACCTGGCTACGAACTAGGTGGTCGGGAGTTCGAATCTCTCCGGGCGCACCATTTTTACAAGGCGAGGCGGGGTGCTTGCACCCCGTTTTGTTTTCGCGGCAACAGGCAGTTTGCTGTCGTGAAAACAGGTGTTCCAGATGTCATGGTGTGCTTCGATACGGATTGACTGAGCGGAGCATCACCCGTAACATTTCAAGGCTTCGATGGCTGACGCGATCGGGGATTCGAAAACGGGGTATAGCTCAGTCTGGTAGAGCGTTGCGTTTGGGACGCAAAAGTCGGGGGTTCGAATCCCTCTGCCCCGACCAGCGACGTTCTCTGATGGTTGTGACTGCGCCTGTAGCTCAACCGGATAGAGCATCGGCCTTCTAAGCCGACGGTTGCAGGTTCGAGTCCTGTCTGGCGCACCAGTTTCAAGATTTATGGTGGGTGTAGCTCAGCTGGTTAGAGTCCCGGATTGTGATTCCGGTTGTCGTGGGTTCGAATCCCATCATCCACCCCAGTTCCATGTCCAGTTTCATTGGGCCGTTAGCTCAGTTGGTAGAGCAGTTGACTCTTAATCAATTGGTCGAAGGTTCGAATCCTTCACGGCCCACCAATCAAGACCACGACGCCGATCGCTTGCGATCGGCGTCGTGCTTTGGGGGATTCAAAATGCGACAGGCCGGAAGCGGTTTGTCTGGCCCGGGAGGGCGACCGGGAGGCTCGATCGGCATCGCGATCGGCGCGCTTGTGCTGCAAGGTAGTGCAACCGTAAAATGGTCTGCTTTCGTACAAGGGAATCATCGACTTGGACGGCATGGTGGCGGGTCTCCGGGGTGCTTTCCGGATCCCTTACCCATACCGTCAGGCAAGGGTGGCAAGGCGAGAGTGGCGGAATTGGTAGACGCACCAGATTTAGGTTCTGGCGGTTAACCCCGTGGGGGTTCGAGTCCCCCCTTTCGCACCATGTCCCATTGATTTCATTGGATTTTCAAGGCGGCGATGTCGCCATGGCGCCTGTGGC
Source organism: Rhodanobacter ginsengisoli (assembly GCF_042657065.1). Classification (NCBI taxonomy): domain Bacteria; kingdom Pseudomonadati; phylum Pseudomonadota; class Gammaproteobacteria; order Lysobacterales; family Rhodanobacteraceae; genus Rhodanobacter; species Rhodanobacter ginsengisoli. Next base: position 430,267 of record NZ_JBHSNF010000002.1, on the reverse strand, counting down.
AGGCCCACAACATTGGTAGTACCAGGAGACGTCATGCAGGTTTCGGTTGAAAACATCGGCACGCTCGAGCGCAAGCTCACCGTGAAATTTCCCGCTGAGCGGTTCGAGACGCAGGTGAGCGCGCGGATTGCTGAAATGGGCCGCACGGTTCGCCTGAAGGGTTTCCGTCCGGGCAAGGTGCCGACAACGGTGATCAAGCAGCGTTTTGGCGAGCAGGTGCGTGGCGAAGTATTGTCCGACCTGATTGGCAGCACGCTGCGCGAGGCGGTGGAGCAGGAAAAGCTGCAGCCGATCGCGAATCCGGCGATCAACACCACCGGCAAGCCGGAGAACGGTGAAATCGCGTACACCGCGACCTTCGAGATCATGCCGGAGCTCCCCGCTGTCGATGTGTCGGCGCTCGAGATCCACCGCCCGGTGGCGGAAGTGACCGATGCGGACATCGACAAGATGCTGGAGACCCTGCGGCTGCAGCGCCGCAGCTTCGACGAGGTCGATCGCGACTCGGTCGAAGGCGACTTCGTGATGTTCGAGTACACCGCCGCCGCGGGCGACTATCGGTTCCCGGTCGAGGGGATGGAGCGAGCCGGCAGCGTGCTTGGCTCGGGCACCCTGTTCAAGGCGCTGGATGAAGCGTTGACTGGCCGCAAGGCCGGTGACAGCTTCGAGACGGAGATCGCTTTCCCGGAGGATTTCCGTAACGAGCATCTGGCTGGCAAGACTGCCCAGGTGAGCTTCAGCATCATCAAGGTGCAGGAGCCGAAGCTGCCGGATATCGACGCCGAGTTCGCCAAGCTGTTCGGTATCGACGATGGCGACCTGGAAACCTTCCGCAAGGAGGTTCGCGCCAATCTCGAGCGCGAACTGAAGGCCGCGCTGATGGCGCGCCTGAAATCCGAAGTGGCTGAGAAACTGGCCGACGCCCATGCCGATCTGGATGTGCCGAAGCTGATGGTGCAGTCCGAGGCGCGCAATCTGGCCGCCGGCAACGTGCCGCAGGGTCAGCAGCCGCCGCCGCAACTCATCGATGCCGCCATGCCGATCGCGCGCAAGCGGGTGATTGCCGGCTTGCTGATGGGTGAAGTCGCCCGCAAGCAGGAGCTCAAGCTGGACCGTGCACGCATTGCCGAGCAGTTGGCCGCGATCGCCTCGACCTACGAAGAGCCGGAAAAGGTCATTGAACTCTACAATGGCGACCCCCAATTGATGTCAGGGCTGCAAAATCGTGTTATGGAAGATCAGGTGGCCGAATGGGTGGCGGAACATGCCAGGACCACCCTGCAGGACCTGAGCTTCGATGACGTGATGCGCCCGGCTAACGCCTGAGCCATTGCCAGGCCCATCAACCGGAGAGCTGCAAGCATGGCCATGGATCAGATCCAGAACCTCAATTTGGTGCCGATGGTCGTCGAGCAGACTGCTCGCGGCGAGCGCTCCTATGACATCTACTCGCGTCTGCTGAAGGAGCGGGTGATTTTCCTGGTCGGCGAGGTCAACGATCAGGTGGCCAACCTGATCGTCGCGCAGATGCTGTTCCTCGAGTCGGAGAATCCGGACAAGGACATCAACTTCTACATCAACAGTCCGGGCGGTGCGGTCACCGCGGGCCTGGCCATCTACGACACCATGCAGTTCATCAAGCCGAATGTCAGCACCATGTGCATCGGCCAGGCGTGCAGCATGGGTTCGTTCCTGCTGATGGCCGGCGCCAAGGGCAAGCGCTTCGCCCTGCCCAATTCGCGCATCATGATCCACCAGCCTTCCGGTGGCGCGCAGGGGCAGGCTACCGATATCGAGATCCAGGCACGGGAAATCCTGTATATCCGCGAACGGCTGAACAAGCTGTACGTGGAACATACCGGTCAGCCGCTGGAAAAGATCGAATTGGACATGGAGCGGGATCGCTTCATGAACGCGGTCGATGCCAAGACGTATGGCCTGATCGACGAAGTGCTCGACAAGCGCTCCGGTGAAACGGTGAAATCGGCCTGATTTCCAGGTTTTACCCCAGAGTCCCGAGATGGGCTCTGCGTCTGCAAGCAGACGCGGAGCCCTGTGTTATTCTCGCGACGCATCCAGATTTACCAGCGGGATCGAGAGTATGAGTGACGACCGGCAGGGGCGTTCCAGCGACAGTGGCAAGATTCTCTATTGCTCCTTCTGTGGCAAGAGCCAGCATGAGGTACGCAAGCTGATTGCGGGCCCGTCTGTGTTCATCTGCGACGAGTGCGTGGAACTGTGCAACGACATCATCCGCGAGGAACTGGAGGAGAAGGCCGCGTCTGGCCGTACCCAGCTTCCCAAGCCCCGTGAGATCCGCGAATCGCTGGATCAGTACGTGGTCGGCCAGACCCGCGCCAAGAAGGCGTTGGCGGTTGCGGTGTACAACCATTACAAGCGGATCGAATCTCGCCAGAAAAGCGACGATATCGAACTGGGCAAGTCGAACATCCTGCTGATCGGACCGACCGGCTCGGGCAAGACGCTGCTGGCCGAAACACTGGCGCGTCTGCTCAATGTGCCGTTCACGATCGCTGACGCCACCACGCTGACCGAAGCGGGCTACGTCGGTGAGGATGTCGAGAACATCATCCAGAAGCTGCTGCAGAAATGCGACTACGACGTCGAAAAGGCGCAGTCGGGCATCGTCTACATCGACGAGATCGACAAGATTTCGCGCAAGAGCGAAAACCCGTCGATCACCCGCGACGTGTCCGGCGAAGGCGTGCAGCAGGCGTTGCTGAAGCTGATCGAGGGCACGCTGGCGTCGGTACCGCCCCAGGGTGGCCGCAAGCACCCGCAGCAGGAGTTCCTGCAGGTCGACACCAAGAACATCCTGTTCATCTGCGGTGGCGCGTTTGCCGGCCTGGAAAAAGTCATTCAGCAGCGTTCCGAGAACACCAGCATCGGTTTTTCCGCCGAAGTGCGTAGCAAGGAACGTACCGAAAACCTCGGCAAGGTGCTGGCCGATGTGGAGCCGGCGGATCTGGTGCGTTTCGGCCTGATCCCGGAGTTCGTCGGACGGTTGCCGGTGGTCGCTACGCTGGACGAGCTGGACGAGGCGGCGCTGGTAAAGATTCTCACCGAGCCGAAGAATGCGGTGACCAAGCAGTTCAAGAAGCTGTTCGAGATGGAGGAGGTGGAGCTGGAGTTCCGCCCCGAGGCGCTGCTGGCGATCGCCAAGAAGGCGCTCAAGCGCAAGACCGGCGCACGCGGCCTGCGCACCATCCTCGAGCAGGTACTGCTCGACACGATGTACGAGCTGCCGTCGCTGGAACATGTCAGCAAGGTGGTGGTGGACGATGCCGTGATCGACGGCCAGGCCGAACCCTACCTGATCTATCGGGGCAATCTGCAGCAGCGCGTAGCTGCCGACGGCGGCGATGCGGCCTGAATCCTGACCCTGAACCGTTTTGCGATGCCTGCATTGACCACGGCTCCGGTGAAATCACCGGAGCCGTTCTGTTTTGGTGCCCCGCACGCCTTGAGTGAACGCCTGGTTGCCTCCACTTGACGTGTTAACCCACCCGGCGCAGTGTCGGGATGAATCCAGATCCGAATCCGAGGGACCCCACTTCCATGGCCAAGAACGCCCCCCTTCCTGAAGCGCTGGACGCCCTGCCGGTGTTGCCGTTGCGCGACGTGGTGGTCTATCCACACATGGTCATTCCGCTGTTTGTCGGTCGCGACAAATCCATGCGCGCGCTGGAGCGTGCGATGGAAGGCGAGCGACAGATCCTGCTGGTGGCCCAGAAAAGCCCGGATATCGATGATCCCGAGATTGCCGACCTGCATCAGGTCGGTACGCTGGCCGGCGTGCTGCAGCTGCTTAAATTGCCCGATGGCACGGTCAAGGTGCTGGTCGAGGGTCAGTCACGGGTGGCGGTCGAGGATATCCAGGACGAGGGCGGCATGTTGGTAGCCCGTTCGCGCCTGATCGAGCCGGTCTACAACGTCAAGGAGCGTGAGCTCGACGTGGTGTCGCGCACACTGATTTCGCTGTTCGAGCAACTGGTCAAGCAGAGCCGCAAGTTGCCGCCGGAAGTGCTCGCCAGCCTGTCGGGCATCGACGATCCGTCGCGCGTTGCCGACTCCATCGCTGCGCACCTCTCTGTACGCATGGCCGACAAGCAGAAGGTGCTCGAGACTGCCGACGTCGGGCAGCGGCTGGAACTGCTGATCGGGCTGGTCGACGGCGAGATGGACCTGCAACAGGTCGAGAAGCGCATCCGTGGCCGGGTCAAGTCGCAGATGGAGAAAAGCCAGCGCGAGTACTACCTCAACGAACAGATGAAGGCGATTCAGAAGGAGCTCGGAGACAACGAGGAGGGCCCGAACGAGATCGAGGAGCTGCAGAAGAAGATCGAGACCTCCGGCATGCCCAAGGCCGTCTTGGCGAAGGCGCGCCAGGAGTTCGGCAAGCTCAAGCAGATGTCGCCGATGTCCGCCGAGGCGACCGTGGTGCGCAACTATCTCGACTGGCTGGTCGGGGTGCCCTGGAAAAAGCGCAGCAAGGTACGCAAGGACCTGCAGATGGCGCAGGAAGTGCTTGATGCCGATCACTTCGGCCTGGAAAAGGTCAAGGATCGCATCCTCGAATACCTCGCCGTGCAGCAGCGCGTGTCCGTGATGAAGGGCCCGATCCTGTGCCTGGTCGGGCCGCCCGGCGTGGGCAAGACCTCGCTCGGGCAGTCGATCGCCAAGGCGACCAACCGGAAATTCGTGCGCATGAGCCTGGGCGGGGTGCGCGACGAAGCCGAGATTCGTGGGCATCGGCGCACCTATATCGGTTCGATGCCCGGCCGCATCGTGCAGAACATCAACAAGGTAGGCACCAAGAATCCGCTGTTCGTGCTGGACGAGATCGACAAGATGTCGATGGATTTCCGTGGCGATCCGTCATCGGCGCTGCTTGAAGTGCTCGATCCGGAGCAGAATCATGCGTTCAACGATCATTACCTCGAGGTCGATCTCGACCTGTCCGAGGTGATGTGGATCGCCACCGCCAATTCGCTGAACATCCCCGGTCCGCTGCTCGACCGCATGGAGGTGATCCGCATCCCCGGTTACACCGAGGACGAGAAGCTCGGTATCGCGCAAAAGTATCTGTTGTCCAAGCAGCTCAAGGCCAATGGCCTGAAGCCGGAAGAACTCAGCGTGAGCGAGGACGCGTTGCGCGATATCGTGCGCTACTACACGCGCGAGTCGGGCGTGCGCAACCTGGAACGCGAGATTTCCAAGATCTGCCGCAAGGTGGTCAAGGAGCTGACCCTCGGCCAGGTGAAAAAGGCCAGGGCGAAGGCATCTTCGGCCAAGGCGACCAAGGCCGGGACACGGCCTGATGCGGGGCGGGTCAAGGTGGACTCGGCCAATCTGCAGCATTATCTGGGCGTGCGCCGCTTCGATTTCGGCCGCAAGGAGCTGCAGAATGAAATCGGCCTGGTAACCGGGTTGGCCTGGACCCAGGTCGGTGGTGAGTTGCTCAGCATCGAAGGTTCGGTGGTGCCAGGCAAAGGCCGCCTGGTGCATACCGGCCAGTTGGGTGACGTGATGAAGGAGTCGATCCAGGCGGCGCTCTCGGTAGTGCGCGCGCGCGCCGACCAACTGGGCATCGACCCGGACTTCCACCAGAAATTCGACATACATATCCATGTACCGGAAGGTGCCACGCCGAAGGACGGCCCGAGTGCCGGCATCGCCATGTGCACGGCGCTGGTGTCGGTGCTGACCAAGGTCCCGGTGCGCTCCGAAGTGGCGATGACCGGTGAAATCACCCTGCGCGGCCGCGTGCTGCCGATCGGTGGGCTCAAGGAAAAACTGCTTGCCGCGCATCGCGGGGGGATCACCACGGTGATCATTCCGGAGGAGAACAAGAAGGATCTGGCGGACATGCCGGCCAACATCACCTCTTCGCTGGAGATCCATCCCGTGCGCTGGATTGATGAAGTGCTGGACATCGCACTGGAACGGCCACTGCAGCCGAACAAGGCCAAGGATGACGCGCCCGCCGCGGTGGTGGGCGAGCCCGCGGAAGGGCACTCGCTGACGCATTGATCAGGCAGCCCTGCTGGGGCTGCATTTTCTCTCGGTCGTGCCCTGTTTCGACAGGGCGCGTTCAGGTCGCTGTTGCAGTCGATCGATGACCTCGCGGCATAGTCCTCTGGCGCTCGTTTTGCAAGCTATTTCGCGCACCGCCGATCTGCCGGAAGCGTTGCTGCAGCTCGTGTTGCGGATTCCGGCAAGGCACTGGTATAAAGGCGATACCGCAATCCCGGCGTTGTTCGCGAGCGCAGCGATGCGGGGTTGCGTTACGGCGTTCAACAAGAGCCAACCATCCATGTCGTTGTTGTTTTGTCTTCCGGGCAGACCACACCGGCGAAATCCGAGCAAGGGAGTTTTTCAATGAACAAAACCGATCTGATCAATGCCATCGCCGAAAAGGCCGAACTGACCAAGGCTGACGCAGGCCGTGCTCTCGAAGCCTATCTGGAAGCCGTGCAGAAGTCGTTGAAGAAAGGGGAGGACGTTTCGGTGGTGGGCTTCGGTACGTTCACTGTGCGCAAGCGCGCTGCTCGCACCGGCCGCAATCCGCGTACCAACGAAGCGATCAAGATCAAGGCGTCGAAAGTGCCTGCGTTCAAGGCTGGCAAGACCCTCAAGGATGCCCTAAACTAAGCGGCTTGCGCTTGGTTTCGGGGTGCTTAGCTCAGCGGTAGAGCGTCGCCCTTACAAGGCGGTGGTCGTAGGTTCGATCCCTACAGCACCCACCAGATAGTGCGGAGTGGTAGTTCAGTTGGTTAGAATGCTGGCCTGTCACGCCGGAGGTCGCGGGTTCGAGTCCCGTCCACTCCGCCATAGTTCGCAAGGGCGCCCGCGTGGCGCCCTTGTCATTTGAGTCATGTGAGTTTGTTGGCGTGCCTTGAACGATCGGACGCGCGCTGGTGAGGCAACTCGTGCCTCGCGCGCACTAAGCGTTTTCAACCACAGTTGCGGGAACATTTCAATGCTGCAGGCAATGCGTAACAAGTTGCACGGCTGGCCATCCATCATCGTGCTGGGTATCGCCGTACTGGCGATGTCGTTGTTCGGCATGGAGCGTTACTTCACGTCGGGCAACGATACGTTCGTGGCGAAAGTGGGCAAGCAGGAAATCAGCCAGCGCGCCTTTCAGGATCGGATGAACCAGTTGCGGCAGCAGGCAAGCGCCCAGCAAGGCGAGCACTTCGATGCCAGCATTTTCGAAAAGCCCGAGACCAAGCAGCGCGTACTCGACGCGATGATCGATGAGCAGTTGCTGCTCCAGGCCAATACCGAGTGGGGCATGCGCGTATCCGATCAGGCCGTACGCGACTACATCGGCGCGATCCCCGCATTCCAGGTCAACGGCCAGTTCGATCCGATCAGTTATCGCGCCTGGCTGGTCAGCCAGCGCAAGACGCCGGAAATGCTGGAAAGCGACATCCGCGAGTCACTGTCGGCCCAGTTGCTGCCTGACGCGATCAACGACAGCACCATCACAAGCGATGCCGCGGTCGACCAGTTTCTGAGCCTGCTGACCCAGCGCCGCGACCTGCAATATTTCCTGCTGCCCAAACCGGCACTGGCTGACAACCAGGTCAGCGATGCCCAGATCGAAGCGTGGTACAAGGCCCATCTGGCCGACTACATGAACCCGGAACAGGTCTCGCTCAAGTACCTCGAGGTCAATGCGGCCGACCTCAAGCTCGATGTGGCACCGAGCGAGGACGAGCTCAAGAAGCGCTATGCCGATGAAAAGCAGCGTTTCGTGCAGCCGGAACAGCGGCTGGTTTCGCATATCCTGATCAACGTGCCGACCAATGCCACGCCGGAACAGCAGAAGGCCGCGCTGGCGAAAGCCGAGAAGATCGCGGCCGAAGCCAATCCCGGCAACTTCGCCAAGCTGGCCGAACAGGATTCGCAGGATCTGGGTTCGAGACGCCAGGGTGGCGATCTGGGCTGGCTGGAAAAGGGCGTGACCAATGCCGCGTTTGATTCGGCCATGTTCGCCCTGGACAAGGGTCAGATTTCCAAGCCGGTGCTGTCTTCCGACGGGTATCACATCATCTGGCTGCGCGATGTACGCAGCGGCGAATCCAAGCCGTTTGCCGAAGTACGTGACCAGCTGGTCAAGGAAGCGACCGCGGCCGAGCGCGATCGCAAGTACAACGAACTCGCCGGCAAGATGGCCGACAACACCTACCAGAACCCCGCATCGCTGGAACCGGCCTCGACGGCATTGGGCTTGCCGATCAAGAGCACTCCGCTGTTTTCGCGCGAGGATGGTCAGGGCCTCACGGCGAACCCGAAAGTGGTCGCGGCAGCCTTCAGTGATGATGTGCTGGTCCAGGGCAACAACTCCGGCTTGATCGATCTGGGCAACGACCACTCGGTGGTGATCCATGTCGACAAGCATGTGCCGGCCGCTGCCCGGCCGCTGGCTGAAGTGCGTGCAGACGTGCAGAGGAGGATTCTCGACGAGCGCATCGCCGCCGTGGCAAAGAAGCAGGCCGATGAAGCGCTGGCACGCCTGCGCAAGGGCGACTCGATGCCGGTGGTGGCGAAGTCGCTTGGAGCCACGGTCGTCAGCGTGAAGGACGCCGTGCGCGGACAATCCGTCGAGGTGCCGGCACCCCTGCTGGCGCAAGCCTTCCTGGTGCCTCATCCGGCGGCCGCGGACAAGCCGCAGTTCACCACCGTCGACATGCACGACGGCAACTATGCACTGCTGGCGGTGGACAAGGTGGAGGGCGGCGACCTGTCCAAGGTGCCGAAGGAACAGCGCGAGGCGTTGCGTCGTCAAATGGCCCAGGCTTACGGCTCCGAGGCGACGCGCGAGCTGATCGAGATGCTCAAGGCCGGGACCAAGATCAAGATCAACAAGAACCTGATGTAAGCGGTCGCACGAGATTCCCTTGTGGGAGCCAAAACAGAAAGGGGCGGCCATGGGTCGCTCTTTTCTTGTATGGCTTGGACGGTCCGGGGGCCTCGCTGCAAGTCGTGAACAGTCTGGTGAAGGGCTTGGTCGTTGATGAGCGACCCGTCCCCGGCGCCTCAGTCCACAGTGATCGCGCGGCCAGTGGCGCACCACCGGAAGTTTTCCGGGCAAGCACGAGCAGACGGGCGCCGCGGATTCACCGGGTCACGCTCACCTGCAGCACTTGACCGGGCTTGAGGGTGTGCCCGTGCAGGTGGTTCAGTCGCTGCAGTTGGGTGATGTCCATCGAGTAATCGCGGGCGATCTTCCACAGACTCTCGCCGGGCCTCACGGTATGACTCCTGTACGACGCCTTTCCGGCTGAAAGGCGGGGGGGTGTTGTCTCGTCCGTCACATGGACCGGACGGTCGCCGCCGATCTCAGCGTGAAACTGCTCCGGCAGCGCATCGCGAAACTGCTGGGCATGAGTGGCCGGCAGGATCAGGTACGAGGCGGCATTCGCGTCAATCATGTCGCTGCGAAACGCGGCGTTGAGATGTTTCAGCGCGTCCACGGACATGCCGGCACGATCCGCAGCCCGCGCCACCGGCATCGAGCCCGCTATGGCCATCTGTACGAGACGCTGCTCGGCGGGAAGGGTCGGCAGGCTGACATTGAAGCGGCCCGGCTCGCGCACCACGCAGGCCATGGCCAGCAATTTCGTCAGATGCTCGCGGGTGACCCGGCGCACGGGCCAGTCCGGAATCACCGGCCGGTCGGGCGGCAGGCCATGTTTGCGGATGATCTTGCGCACGCTGAATTCGCCGGCGTTGTAGGCATAGTCGGTCACCCGCCAGTCATGAAACTGGTCCTGATACTGCCTGAGCAGCTTCATCACCGCATGGGCGGCGACCGGCATGTCGAGTCGACCGTCATAGTCGGCATCGACGCGCAAACCCATGGCTCCGGCGGTGATCGGCATGATCTGCCACATGCCGGCCGCTCGGCGTCTGCGCGCGCGGACCGGCTGGAAGTGGCTTTCCACCCAGGGCAGCAGTACAAATTCACCGGCAACGTCGTATTGAGCGGCGACCTGCTGCACATAGACCAGCCGCGGCAGCACAGCCCGCAGGTGCTTTTCGAATTGTTCCGGATTGCGCGTATACCGCCTGGCCCAACCCAGCGCGGCGGGGCTGGCGTCACAGTCGTTCATGGCAAAGCTGCTGCGCAGTCGATCCCACACGTTTCCCGCCGCGGCCGGGGCGGATTCGGTGGCTGGTGGCGCCATCGCGGGAGCGGTTTCCACGGCAGCGGGATGGGTCTGGATTGCCGGCTTGGGCGATGTCTGCGACGGCACGCTGGCGCATGCTGCAAGGAGGATCGACAGGGCCGGTGCGAAGAGTCGAAGTCGCCTGATCATCCGCGAAATGCATCCTTGGCGCCGCGGATGGCGGCAAAACGGTCGACGCGATCGCCTTCGATACCGTGCTGCCGGCACCACCCGATGATCGCTTCGCTGTCGACCCGCAAAAACGGGTTGGTCGCCAGTTCGCTGGCGAGGGTCACGGGCAGCGTAGGCAGCTGCCTGGCACGCAGTTCGGCAACTACCTGGAGCCGCTGCAGCAACGCGGGATTGGTCGGTTCGACCGGACGCGCAAAACGCCCGTTGGCTTCGGTATATTCGTGCCCGCCGCAAACCAGGGTCTCTCCCGGCAGCTTCGACAGGCGATCGAGCGAAGCGAGCATCTGCGCCGGCGTGCCTTCGAACAGGCGGCCGCAACCGAGGCTGAACAAGGTATCCCCGCATAGCAGCAGGCCGGCTCCGATGTAGGCAATGTGACTGAGCGTATGGCCCGGAATCGCGATCACCTCAAAGCTGACGGACGGTGAGGCCAGTTCGACCCGGTCGCCATCGCGTACCCGCTCTGTCGCACTGTCGATGCGGTCATCGACGGGGGCATATACCGGGACGGCATGCCTCGCGCGCAACGCCGCCGCACCACCGATGTGATCGTTGTGGTGATGGGTCAGCAGGACCGCACGCAACCGCAGCTTCCGTGCGGTCAGGGCCTGCTCGACGACTTCCGCGTCCCCCGGATCGACGACGATGGCTTGGCCCGCATCGTCATGCAGCAACCAGATGTAGTTGTCGGCCAGCGCCGGTAACGGTATGAGATGCACGATGAGCTCCGCTGCGTTCGAGAGATATCCGATGGGTTTCGGATATCCGCCCTGATCAACCACAGACGCAGCCATCCCGGGCGCGCATGAAGCGTCCGACTATAAAGTGGCTTTGGCGCCGGCTCGTTATCAGGGTGTTAACAGGCAGGCTTGCGGTTCAGCACTGCGTAGCAGTTCCGCAGGATCTGCGATCTGCAGCCGCCAGCCGCTACACTCTTGATTCGGATGGAGAGTAGGTCGGCTGCATGCATCAACGTGATGACGACATCTATGCCAGTGCACCGATGCGCCGGTTGCTGGATGCGCAGACGCGCGTGCTTGCGCCCGAGTTGCAACGTTGCTTCGGTACGCATGCGTTGTTGCTTGGCGCCTCCGCTGACGACTCGCCGCCAGCGCTACCGATGCTGGGTTGCTGGACCAGGCTGCACATCGACAACGGCCGTTACCGCGGTGATCTGCAAGCGTCGGCGGATGAGCCATTGCCGTTCATCGACGATGCGTTCGAGTTGATATTGTCGCGCCATGCCCTGGAAGTGGCCCCGCACGCTTCGGCCTTGTTCGCCGAGGCGGTTCGCGTGCTGGTCCCCGGGGGGGTGCTCGTGCTCTGCGGCGTGCACCCGCTCAGTGGCTGGTCGCCCTGGTTCTGGTGGCATGCGCGTGGCAAGTCACAAGCCCTGCAGATGCCGTTGCAGTTGCGGCGCAACCTGCAGCAGGCCGGGCTGGAGATCGAACGGGTGCGGCGGGTGGGCAGCTTCTGGCCGGGTCTGGCGATGACGGGCGAAGCATCGTCCCGCGCCCTGGGCGGCGGCTATGTGCTTATTGCACGCAAGCGTCGGCGCATGGCCACGCCGCTGCGAATCAAGTCGGTGCCGGTCAGGGTGCCGGCAAATGGTCGGTTGTCGCCGGGCACCCGGCGCAGCTCGGCACTGTGAATATTTGATGGAATACGTGAGCAACGATGAGCGAAGTGGAAGCATTTACCGATGGTGCCTGCCTGGGCAATCCGGGTCCCGGTGGCTGGGCCGCACTGCTGCGTGCCAAGGGCAGCGAGCGCATGGTGGCGGGCGGTGATCCCGCGACCACCAACAACCGGATGGAGCTGATGGCAGCCATCGGCGCACTGGAGGCGTTGAAACGGCCTTGCCGGGTGGTTCTCACCACGGACTCGCGCTACGTGATGCAGGGTATCGAGCAATGGGTGCCGAAATGGCGCGCCAACGGCTGGCGCACTGCCGACAGGAAGCCGGTGAAGAACCAGGATTTGTGGCAGCGCCTGTCTGATGCGGTCAGTACCCATGAGGTGCGCTGGCATTGGGTGCGTGGCCACAACGGCCATGTCGAAAACGAGCGGGTGGATCAGGCCGCGCGCGAACAGGCCGAGCTGCTCAGGGGCAGGGGATGAGGCAGATCATCCTCGACACCGAGACCACCGGACTGGAGGTTCGCCAGGGGCATCGTTTGGTCGAGATCGCCTGCGTCGAGATGGTCGAGCGCCGGCTCACCGGCCGGCACTACCAGACCTATCTCAATCCGGATCGGGCGATTGACGAAGGTGCCCGCCTGGTTACCGGCATCGAGGACGAGTTCCTGCTCGACAAGCCGCGTTTCGCCGAGGTGGTGGATGAGTTCCTGAGTTTCATCGACGGCGCCGAACTGGTCATCCACAACGCCAGTTTCGATATCGGATTCCTGGACGCGGAGCTGGCGCGGCTGGAGCAGGGGGTCGGTCGTATCAGCGATCGCTGCAGCGTGCTGGACACCCTGGCGATGGCGCGCGAGCGCTATCCTGGCCAGCGCAACAGCCTCGATGCCTTGTGCAAGCGGCTGGGCGTGGACAATTCGCGCCGGGATCTGCATGGCGGCCTGATCGACGCCCAATTGCTCGCCGAAGTCTATCTGGCGATGACCTCGGGTCAGGTGGGGTTCGACCTGGCTTTCGAGGGCGCAGCCGAGCAGCGCGATGTCGTGGTGGCCACCCCGACGGTCCTGCGCGTGCGGCCGTTCGTGTTGCGCGCATCGCCGGGAGAGCTGCAGCAGCACGAGCAACGCCTGAATGCGCTGGACAAGAGTGCGGACGGTCAGAGCGTTTGGCGTCGGCTGAGCTGATCGCTGTTGGCGGCGAAACCCGTGGCGTTCAACGGCAGCGCACGATGAGGACGGTAATGTTGTCGTCTCCACCACTGTCGAGTGCGCTCAACAACAACTGATCGACGCATTCTTGCGCACCCAGGTCGGTGCGTGCGACGGTGCGTGCGATTGCCGCATCGGTTACGCCCTCGGTCAGCCCGTCGCTGCATAACAGGAAACCCATGCCCGGCTCCAGTCGGCCGCGCGCCATGCCGATCTGCAGCTGTTCGATCGCGGTCACGCCCAGCGCCTGGGTGAGCAGATTGCGTTGCGGATGCTGCGAGGCAAGGGCCGGATCGAGCTGGCCATTCTCGACCAGCGCCTGTACCAGGGAGTGGTCGTGGCTGATCTGCCGCAGTTCCTGCTTCCACGTGTAGACCCGGCTGTCGCCGACCCAGGCAACCTCGTAGCTGTCGCCGGTCGCGTGCAGCACGGCGATGGTCGTGCCCATCGGCAGGATGTCGACGCTGTGCCGGGTGAGGGCCAGCAGTTGCTCGGCGGCGCCGCGTACCGCCCCGATCAGATTTTTCCCCTGGGTGACCAGGTCCACCACGGCATCGCGCACCAGCGCGGACGCCACCTCGCCATGTTGATGGCCCCCCATGCCGTCGGCGACCAGAAACAGGCCGAGTGAGGCATCGGCGTAGTAGGTGTCCTCATTGCGTGTGCGGCGCAGGCCGACATGCGTTCCGTGTCCGAATTCGATCATGGGTTTTCAGTTGGGGCGAGCCGTCGCAGCATGCCGGAAGAGCCGGTTGTTGTCACGGCAAGTTCGCTCGCGTATTATTCCCGGCTCGCATGCGCCACCATGCAACTCACTGGAGAGGTGGCAGAGTGGTCGAATGTACCTGACTCGAAATCAGGCGTACGTGTAAGCGTACCGTGGGTTCGAATCCCACCCTCTCCGCCAGAAAAGCAAAACGCCCCCTCGTGGGGCGTTTTGCTTTTCTGGCGGTGACGGCTGGGTGAAAACCCACCGGGTTCGACGAATTCGCCCAGAGCGAATTCGGACAGCCGAAGGCTGGCCCTGGAGCGCAGAGCGCGAAAGGGCGAGTCCCATGGATGGGACGAGCAATCCCACTCTTCACGTAGCGGGATCCTTCATCGAAGCTGGGCGGTTTGCTTTCTGATGGCGCGAGCTGGGCGAGGCCCCACCCATGCTCTCCTGCCTCGGATCGGGTTTCTCTCTCTCTCATCAAAGCGTCTCGAGAATGAGGCGCCCAAAAGACAAGGGCCGCTTGCGCGGCCCTTATCTTTCACTTGCCTGGCGTCACGCTCAGAACTGGTAGGTGCCGGTCAGGCTGATCACGTCACCGTGGTCCTTGAACTTGCCGACCATCGTGCTGGCGCCAAGACCGACCTGGTTGGTCAGGTTGACGGGCGTATCGCTGACGAACTGATGCTGATAGCCCAGGTCGACGCCCATGTGATCGGTGGCCTGGTAACCCACGCCAAGGCCGACCAGTCGACGCGAGCCGTCGGGGATGCGCGGGTCGCGACTGATGATGTTGGTCGGGGTCTCGTCGTAACCGACGCCGGCACGCAGGGTCCACTGGGCATTCAACTTGTAGTCACCGCCGATGGTGTACTCCATGCTGTTCTTGTAATCCTGCGGCAGGCTGACCAGAGTCTGGCCATTGGAAGTCAGCGTGAGGGTCTTGAAGCTGGACCACTGGGTCCACTTGATCGAGCCGGCGACGCTGAGCCGATCATTGAAAGCGTGCAGCCAGTCCAGACTGGCGAAAGCCGGTGTGTCAAGCGTGGCGCTGGCCTCACCGCCGGCGGGGTTGAGCACCGGCAAGCCGGCAGTCGGGAACTGCAATGGCCCCCCCTGGATCAGGGCCTTCGCGAGCGGGCCACCGTACAGTTTGTAGTTGCCGCTCAGCGTCTGACCAATGCGCGAGTGGTAACTCAGCCCGATCGAATCGGCCGTGGTGGGCTTGTACTCGAAACCGACAAAGTAGCCGACCGCATTCTTTTTGACGTTCACGTTGAGCTGCGCGTCGGCGGTTTGTGGCGGGCCATACAAGGCGATGGAGGCTCCGCCCGTCAATGCGGCGGCGGTACCGGTGGTATCCAGCACGGTGTTCAGCTGTGCCTTGGTCCGCTGACCCACCACACCCACGCCGATGGCAAACTGGTCGTTGACCTTGAAGCCGGCCGAGACGCTCACGGCGATCGACTTCACGCTGGTCTTGGTGCCGAAGTAGCGCCCTCGCCACGTGGGGCTGTATTCACTGATCAGGCCGTATGGCACCGTCACGCTGCCGCCCAATGTCAGGCGGTCGTTGACCGGTGCGGCGAACGCCATGTTCGGAAACGGAACGAACTTGCCGAAGCCATTCGGGTTGCCACCGGTGGTCGGGTTGCCTTGCGAATCCTTGGTTTCACCCTCGAACTGGGCGCTGGGACGGATGCCGGTACCGGTGATCTGAAGCACCGGGGCAGTGAAGAATGCCATGGCTGCTGGATTGTTGTAGACCGCCGTCGGGTCGTTGGCGAACAGCGAACCACCGGCATTCGCGCGCGCCCAGCCAGCTGCGTTATCGGTGGGAAGCTGGAACGAGCCGGCTTCGGCCCGAAGTGGCAGAACCAGGGCGGCGGCGACGGCCAGGGCGAGGCTGGCTTGGGTGCTGAGTCGGGTAAGGCGTTGCGCGTTATGACGGTTCACGTTGGTTCTCCTGTGAAAAGGTCCGAAGGGGTGCCCGCTGATTTCGATGGGTTCTTTTGTGCGGACTGATACTGGGGCAAGTGGCCGGCGATGCCGGAATCGTTGGTGGTAGGAGATTTTTCCTAGGAGGCCAGCCTCCCTTCCCTCATCCATTGCGGGGCAGTGGGGTCGCCATGCAATTCCTGTGCTGGGTCCGCCGAAGGTTCCGTGTTGGTGTTGGCTATAGCGGTTGCGCTGTCCAGTTTCAGCAATTGCTCGATCACATGGACCTGCGCTGGGGTGCCGAATGGTGCGGTGAGGATGGGCGAAAGCAGTGAGATCAGTCGCGCAAGCAGTTCGGCGTCGTTGATCGACTCACCTTTGTTGATGCTGGTGATCAGCTGCTGCATGTCCTCACCGGCCAGCATGCCGGAGAGTGCCTTCAGGGCGAAGTGCAGCCGCAAACCGAGTTCCTGCCGTGGCAGCATGGGTAGCGCACGTGAAAATGCCTCGAAGAAGCGCCCGGAAATCGGCCGGTAATGTGCCTGCAGATAACTGCGGATGAAAGGTGAGGGATCGCTGTAGACTCGACCGAGCAGGCGCATGAAAGCGGGGCCGGCTGCGCTGCCGTGACTGAGCCGAAACGCCGGGATGAACATCATGCCCAATACAGCGGCAGCACCAAGACCCTCGGGATACTGTTGCTCGCAGGCACTCAGCAATTGCAGGCGCTCGCGATTGAGCCGATCCAGGCGTTGCGACAGCAACTCCTGCACCAACGCCTCCTTGCTGCCGAAGTGATAGTTCACCGCCGCCAGATTGGCGCCGGCCCGGGTGGTGATGTGACGCAGTGACATCGCCTCGTAACCGCTTTCGATGAACAGCCATTCGGTGGCCTCGAGCAGTCGCTTGCGGGTATCGCGATGGCCGGTGCGCTGAGTTTTGCTCAAGTGGTTGCCCCATGGCGCGCAGCGGAAATGATGATGGCACGTGCTTCAAATCGAGGATTGAAACGTGTGTATGAACGCTACTGGTGAAGGCACACCCGGGCAAGCTGCAGTGCACGAGATGTAAAAATGATGTTCAGGCGGTGATGTAAAAACGTGAGTCGAGGCGTCCAGCCCTTGTTGTGCTTGGTCGACGCGACGATTTGCCTCGAGGCGCACGCAACAAAAAGGCCGGATCACTCCGGCCTTTTTGTTGCGCTGCAATGCGAGCGCCGGTGTCGCCGACGATCAGATCCTTCAGTTCGCCTTCTTTTTCGCCAGGCGCAGCCAGGTATCGACCACGGTGTCGGGGTTCAGCGAAAGCGACTCGATGCCTTGCTCCATCAGCCATTCCGCCAGATCGGGGTGGTCGGACGGGCCCTGGCCGCAGATGCCGATGTACTTGCCCTTGGCGCGGGCCGTCCTGATGGCCATGGCCAGCAACTTCTTCACCGCCGGATCGCGCTCGTCGAAGAGGTTGGCGACGATGCTGGAGTCGCGATCGAGGCCGAGGGTGAGCTGGGTCAGGTCGTTGGAGCCGATCGAGAAGCCGTCGAAAATATCGAGGAACTCGTCGGCCAGCAGCGCATTCGAGGGCACCTCGCACATCATGATGACCTTCAGCTCGTGCTCGCCCTGCTTGAGGCCGTTCTTCGCCAGCACCTCGATGACCTTGCGGCCTTCGTCCAGGGTGCGCACGAACGGGATCATCACCCAGACGTTGTCCAGGCCCATCACTTCGCGCACGTGTTTGACGGCCCGGCATTCCAGGGCGAATGCCTCGGCGAAGCTCGGGTCGACGTAGCGGCTGGCACCGCGGAAGCCGATCATCGGGTTTTCCTCATGCGGCTCATACCGTGCGCCGCCGAGCAGACCGGCGTACTCGTTCGACTTGAAGTCGGACAGGCGCACGATCACCGGCTTCGGGTACACCGAGGCGGCGATGGTGGAGATGCCTTCGGCCAGACGGTCGACGTAGAAGCTCACCGGATCGGCGTAGCCGGCGATGCGCTCGTCGATCTTGGCCTTGGTCGCGGCGTCCTGCCGGGCGTATTCCAGCAGCGCCTTCGGATGCACGCCGATGTGGCTGGCGATGATCATCTCCAGGCGGGCCAGGCCGATGCCGGCGTTTGGCAGCATGCCGAAATCGAACGCGCGCTCGGGGTTGGCCACGTTCATCATGATCTTCAGCGGCGCCTCGGGCATGTCGCCCAGATCGGCGGTGATGCGCTCGAATTTCAGGATGCCCTCGTAGATCGTGCCGGTGTCGCCCTCGGCGCACGACACGGTGACCTCGGTGCCGTCCGGGATCAGATCCAGCGCGTTGCCGGTGCCGACCACGGCCGGGACGCCCAGCTCGCGCGCGATGATCGCCGCGTGGCAGGTGCGGCCGCCGCGGTTGGTGACGATCGCGGAGGCGCGCTTCATCACCGGCTCCCAATCGGGGTCGGTCATGTCGGCGATCAACACGTCGCCCGCCTGCACCTTGTTCATGTCGCTGAGCGAGCGGATCACGCGTGCCTTGCCGGCGCCGATCTTCTGGCCGATCGATCGGCCCTCGGCCAGCACCTTGCCTCTCTCGCTGAGGTGGAACCGTTCGAGCTGGGTGGCATGCGAGCGCGATTTCACCGTCTCCGGGCGTGCCTGCACGATGTAGATCTTGCCGGTGTGGCCATCTTTCGCCCACTCGATATCCATCGGGCGGTCGTAATGCTCTTCGATGATCAGCGACTGACGCGCCAGTTCCTGCACGTCGTCGTCGCTGATGCAGAACCTGTTGCGCAATTCGATCGGGGTGTCTTCCGTCCTGACCCGTTCGCCCGGCGCGCTGGAATAGACCATGCGCAACTGCTTGGAGCCGAGGTTGCGGCGCAGAACCGCCGGCTTGCCCTGGCGCAGGGTCGGCTTGAACACATAGAACTCGTCCGGGTTGACCGCACCCTGCACGACCATTTCGCCCAGGCCGTAGGAGCCGGTGATGAACACCACGTCGCGGAAACCCGACTCGGTGTCCAGCGTGAACAGCACGCCGGACGCGCCGACGTCCGAGCGCACCATCAGCTGCACGCCGGCGGAAAGGAACACATCCTCGTGCTTGAAGCCCTGATGCACGCGGTAGGCGATCGCACGGTCGTTGTACAGCGAGGCGAAGACTTCCTTGACCTTGTGCAGGATGTCGTCGATGCCGATCACGTTGAGGAACGTCTCCTGCTGGCCGGCGAATGAGGCATCCGGCAGATCCTCGGCGGTGGCCGACGAGCGCACGGCCACCGCGATGTCGTCGGTGCCTGCGTCCTTGCACAGCTTGTTGTAGGCCTCGCGAATCGCCTGCTCGAGTTCACCGGGCAGGGCGGTGTCGACGATCCAGCCGCGGATTTCCTTGCCGGCGGCAACCAGGGTGTCGACATCATCGACGTCGAGGGAGGCCAGTCGATCCTGGATGCGGCGAGCCAGGCCGCTCTTTTCGAGATACTGCTGGAATGCGCCGGCCGTGGTCGCGAAACCGCCGGGGACGGAGACACCGAGTTTGGCGAGGTTGCCGATCATCTCGCCGAGCGAGGCATTCTTGCCGCCGACCTTGCCCAGGTCGGTCATGCGCAGTTGGTCGAGCCAAAGCACCAGGTCGTTCAAGGGAAGTCTCCTTGGAAAGCTTTTTGAAGGTAACGGAAGGGATTTGGTGCACAGGCCCTGAGTGGGCTGCAAAGGACTGGTATTGTCCGCTGCCGATGGTGCGAAGCACAAGAAGACCATTGCCGACCGGAATCATTCCAACGGCATACCAGTCAGCCGACGGTCAATCGGCAACGGCTTTGAGCTAAGGTGCAGGCGTGCGTATCTCAGCAGGTGGCAGCTTCCATGCAGCGAACGGTTTTTTTCATCTCCGACTCCACTGGTATTACCGCCGAGACGATCGGCAACAGTATCCTGGCGCAATTCGAGGGCGTGCAGTTCGACAAGCATCGGCTGCCGTTCACGGACAGCGCGCAGAAGGCGGAGCTGGCGGCCCTGCGCATCAAGACCAACTACGCGCAAAGCGGCCAGCGCCCGATCGTGGTCAACACCATGGCCGAGCGTGCGCTGTGCGATATCGTGGCCAGCAGCGGCGCGCTGATGCTCGACGTGTTCGCCCCGTTCATCGGGCCGCTGGAGGACGAGCTGAGCACCAAACGTTCCGGTGCGGTCAATCGTTCGCACGGCATGGTCGATTTCGAGAAGTACGAGGCGCGCATCAATGCGACCAACTACGCACTCTCGCATGACGACGGCATGGACGTGAATTACGCCGAGGCCGACCTGATCCTGGTCGGCGTGTCGCGCTCGGGCAAGACGCCGACCTGCCTGTACATGGCCTTGCATTACGGCGTCAGCGCCGCCAACTACCCGTTGACCGACGACGATCTCGAGAAACTGGAGTTGCCGGCAAGGCTGCGCCCGTACAAGGACCGGCTGTATGGCCTGACCATCGATGCGAAGCGACTGGCGCAGATCCGCGAACAGCGCCGAGCCGGAAGCCGCTATGCCACCTTGCAGCAATGCCGCTGGGAGCTGGAGCAGGCCGACCGACTGATGCGTCAGGCCGGCATCCCCAGCCTCAACACCACGCACGTGTCGATCGAGGAGATCGCCAGCAAGATTTTCGACCGCTTCGGCATCGAGCGGACCATGTTCTGATTGTGTACCGGAGTTTTTTCGCCCGTCATGAGTGCCGTACTGGACAATCGCAACAGCCTGCTGCCGGGACGATTCGAGTTCCTGATGGGGCTCTATGCGGAGAACTATCACCGCCTGACGCGACTGTTCGCACCACAGCAACTGGCGCCCGGTCGCTATGTCTCCCGGGTGGATGACGGTCTCGACGTGCACCTGCACGTGCAGGAGTGTCATCCGTACACACTGGAACTGGAACTCACCTACGGTTTCGTCGATACGCATACCGGTCAGCGCGCGCCGTCGGCCCAGCTGCGCATGTACACCGATGCGCACGTGGCCGAAGCGCTGCATTGCCATCCGGGACGCCACCTGTGGCAGGTGCTGGGGCCATTTTCACCGGCACATACGGTGTTCCAGCATCGGCTTCGGATGAACCGGTTCCTGTCGCGCTGGCTGGAATACCTTGCCGAGCAGGGCCACTCCACCGGCACCCTGGAACGTGCCGACTGATCATCACGACGAGGGGCGACGGCAGCCCCGGATGACGGACAACAAAAAGCCCGCCAGGCGGGCTTCTTGTTCGAATAGTGGCGGAGTGGACGGGACTCGAACCCGCGACCTCCGGCGTGACAGGCCAGCATTCTAACCAACTGAACTACCACTCCGCATTTTCCAGCTTTTGCGAGCCAACTTGGCGTCCCCACGGGGATTCGAACCCCGGTCGCCACCGTGAAAGGGTGATGTCCTAGGCCTCTAGACGATGGGGACAATTCAAATTGGTGGAGCCAGGCGGGATCGAACCGCCGACCTCCTGCATGCCATGCAGGCGCTCTCCCAGCTGAGCTATGGCCCCGCCGCTGGAAGCCGAGAAGAATAGGTGCGAGCCGGATATCCGTCAAGCTTTTTTTCAGTTCACGGGCAATGGAATCGATCGCGAGTCGCATCGGCGATCGCCGGTCGAAACATGCTGTTGCCCGTCGGTCGTTTAAGCTGCAGTGACTGGTATGGCTGATGAGGTGGGGGATGCACGAAATCGGGTTCATTCGCGACCTCGCCGTGGTGATGCTGGTGGCCGGTGCCACCACGATCCTGTTCCAGCGTCTGCGTCAGCCGGTGTTGCTGGGTTACATCCTGGCCGGCGTGCTGATCGGTCCGCATACACCCGGCATGCTGGTGGATGATCCGCGTGCGATCGACGACATCTCCAATCTCGGCGTGGTGCTGCTGATGTTCACGCTGGGTCTGGAGTTCAGTGTGCGCAAGCTGCGCGAAGTGGGCATCGGCGTGCTGGCGGTGGCGGTGGGCGAGGTCGGCTTGATGCTGTGGATAGGCGTCGGCATCGGTGGCCTGCTCGGTTGGAAAGGCATGGACGCGCTGTTTCTCGGCGCGATCATCTCGTTGTCATCGACCATGGTGGCGACCCGTACGCTGGCCGAGGGCGGTCAGCGTCACCAGCCGTTTGCCCAGCTGGTGGTGGGCTTGCTGGTGGCCGAGGACCTGCTGGCGATCGTCATGCTCACCCTGCTGACTGCTGTCGCGATAGGCGGCTCGGTGCAGGCGGAAGCGGCGTTCACGCTGATCGGTCACCTGGGCCTGTTCGTGGTCGTGGGAATGATCCTGGGCCTGCTGCTGCTGCCGCGACTGGTCGATTACGTGGCCGGCTTCGATCGCGACGAGACCTTGCTGGTCAGTGTGCTGGGGATCTGTTTCGGTGCCAGCCTGCTGGCGGTGTGGATGGGTTTCAGCGTGGCGTTGGGCGCCTTTCTGGCCGGTGCCGTGGTGGCCGAATCGCGCAGCGTGGGACGGGTCCTGAAACTGGTGGAACCATTGCGCGACATGTTCGCCGCGCTGTTTTTCGTGGCGATCGGACTGAAGATCGATCCGGCAATGCTGCTGCAGTACATCGTACCGGCGCTGCTGATCGCCGCGGTGGTGATTGTCGGCAAGACCCTGGCGTGCAGCGTGGGTATTTTCGTCGTCGGTCACGATGCGCGCACGTCGCTGCGTTCGGGTCTGGGCATGGCGCAGATCGGCGAATTCTCGTTCGTGATCGCCACGCTGGGGCTTTCACTGGGCGTGATCAGCGATTTCATCTATCCGATTGCGGTGGCGGTTTCCGTCGTGTGCATGGCCGCTTCGCCCTATCTGAACCGTTCGGCGGATGGACTGGCCAACGGCTTGCGTCGGGCGACACCGCGCTCGCTGCGATTGCTGGCGACCAGTTACAGCGGCTGGCTGGAAAACCTCAAGCCCGTCAACGAGAACGCGGCCATCGCGGCGATCTTTCGGCGCCTGCTGTGGCACATCGCGATCAATGTGTTGCTGGTGGTGACGTTGTTCGTGATGGGGGCCTATGTGAATGCGCACAGCTGGGGCTGGTTCTCGACGCTTGGCATCGGTCGTGACCTGCGCCACACGCTGATCTGGGCGTCTGCATTGTTCCTGTCGTTGCCGATGCTGATCGCGGTGTATCGCAAGGCCGAGGCGCTGGGCATGCTGCTGGCCGAGATCGGCATACGCGAGCGGTTCGCCGGTTCCTACACCTGGGCCATCCGCAACGTGCTGGCACGGACCATTCCGCTGGCGACCCTGCTGGTGCTGGCCCTTCTGGTCAGCGCGCTGGGCTCGGCCATCCTGCCGCCGCGCGGCATCGCGCTGTCGCTGCTGGTGGTGGGCGTGGTACTGGCAGTCGTGCTGTGGCGAGGCCTGGTGAAGATGCATGCGCGCCTGCAGGCGGCGCTCAAGGAGACCCTGAACAAGCCGGGCCCCTCCGCGGATGGTTCCGATTGATTTTCGGGGCCAGGTCAGTCGTACGGTGAACCTTTATGCGGACTGACGGTCAGACCCCTGAATCGTTGCCAAGACCGGACAACCACCGCACAATGCGTGGCCTGCCTCCATTGGGGGGGCCCGGCCGGCAACGCCGGCATATCCAATACTCGAGGGAGTTTCGAATGAAGCATTTTCTGCGTCCCACGCTGACCGCGGTCGCGCTGGCCGTTGCGCTGGGCATGACGGTGGGCGCATATGCCCAGACCGCCAAGAAGGGCGCCGCCGGCACGGTCGACAAGGCCAAGGCCAGTTATGTGTTTGGCTACTACAAGATGGGCGAGAGCATTCCTCCGATCGTGCGTGATGAGCTGGATCCCGCCGCCGTCGCCCGTGGTGTGCAGGCGGCCCTGTCCGGTCAGAAGTCGACCGTCAGCGATGCCGATGCCAAGCAGGTGTACGAAGCCTTCATGACCCATGTGCAGGCAAAGTACCAGGCTGAAATGGTCAAGCTCGCTGCCAAGAACAAGGCCGAGGGCGAGGCTTTTCTGGCCAAGAACAAGAGCGTCGCCGGTGTGAAGACCACGGCCTCGGGCCTGCAGTACCAGGTGATCAGCCAGGGCACGGGCGCGCGTCCGGGTCCGAACGACACGGTCGAGATCAACTACACGGGCAGCTTCATCGATGGCCAGGTGTTCGACGCTTCGGCGAAGCACAACCCGCCGGGTGCGGCCAAGATTCCGCTGGCCGGGGTGATTCCGGGCTTCCGCGAAGGTCTTGAGCTGATGCGGGTCGGTGGCCACTACAAGCTGTTCATTCCGTCCTCGCTGGCCTATGGCGCCGAGCCGCAGCCGCCGATGCCGCCGAATGCCACGCTGATCTTCGACGTGACCCTGGTCAACACCGCTCCGACGCCGGCCGGTGCTGCACCTGGCGGTCAGTAACAACAAAGTCGCGGTCCCACGACCGTAACCTGGCAGAAGGGCGCGAAGCGATTCGCGCCCTTCTGCATTTAGGGGGTCGACAGATGCCGTGCTGCAAGCGGTGGGCGGTTAGAATACGGGGCTGACGCTCAAGGGAATCGACACAAAGATGATGAAAGTCACGATCTTCGGTACCGGCTATGTCGGACTGGTCACCGGTGCCTGCCTGGCGGAAATGGGCAATCACGTGCTCTGCGTCGATATCGACGCGGCCAAGGTGGAGCGCCTGAAGCATGGCGAGATTCCCATTTACGAGCCTGGTCTGGAATCGATCGTGCGGCGGAATCATGCCGGCGGACGGCTCGAATTCACCACGGACGCGGCGTCGGCCATCGCGCATGGCGAGCTGATTTTCATTGCCGTGGGCACGCCGCCGGATGAAGACGGCAGCGCGGATCTGAAGTATGTGCTGGCGGTGGCCCGGAGCATCGGTCAGCATCTGGATCGCTATGCCGTGGTGGTGAACAAGTCGACCGTGCCGGTCGGTACCGCCGACCGTGTGCGCGAAGCGGTGGCAAGCGAACTGGCCGGTCGCCAGGTCGCGGTGGAGTTCGACGTGGTATCCAATCCGGAGTTCCTGAAGGAAGGCGCCGCGGTGGAAGATTGCCTGCGGCCCGACCGGATCATCGTGGGCGCTTCCAGCGAACGGGCGGTGGCGGTGTTGCGCAAGCTGTATGCGCCATTCAATCGCAATCACGAGCGGATGGTGGTGATGGACGAGCGTTCGGCGGAGCTGACCAAGTACGCCGCCAATGCGATGCTGGCGACCAAGATCAGCTTCATGAACGAGATCGCGAATATCGCCGAGCGGGTCGGTGCCGATGTCGAACTGGTGCGCCAGGGTATCGGCTCGGATCCCCGGATCGGCTATCACTTCATCTATCCGGGCGCGGGCTACGGCGGGTCCTGTTTCCCCAAGGACGTGCAGGCGCTGGAGCGTACGGCGCACAACCATGGCTACGAGGCGCGCCTGCTCGGTGCGGTCGAGGCGGTCAACCGGCAGCAGAAGACCAAGTTGTTCGAGCTGATTTCGCGCCATTTCGATGGTCGGCTGGCGGGCAGGACGATCGCACTGTGGGGACTGGCGTTCAAGCCGAATACCGATGACATGCGTGAAGCCTCCAGCCGGGAGTTGATGGAGGCGTTGTGGGGTGCCGGCGCCAAGGTTCGTGCGTTTGACCCCGAGGCGCGACAGGAGACCCATCGGCTGTATGGCGAGCGCGACGACCTCGTGTTGTGCGAGCACGCTGAAGACGCCCTGCAGGGTGCCGACGTGCTGGCCGTCGTCACGGAATGGAAGGCATTCCGGAGCCCGGATTTTTCCGCCATCCGCGCCGCCCTGGCCGAGCCGGCCATCTTCGACGGGCGCAACCTGTACGATCCGGCCACGGTGGAAGAGGCGGGGTTGGCCTATTACGGCATCGGCCGTGGTCGCAGTCTGCGGATTCAGTGATGAGCGGATCGAACGACGCATTGGAAAAGCGGCTCGACGAGATGGAGGTCAAGCTGACTTTCATCGATGACACGGTGCAGGCACTGACCTCTGCCGATGCCGAGCAGTCCCAGCGGATCGCCGCGCTGGAACGGGCGTTGCGCGACCTGCATGGCGAGTTGTCGTCCATGCGCACTGCGTTGGCCGATGACCCGCACAGTGAACCCCCGCCGCCACATTACTGACCCCATTCCACCGATCACGGAACACCAGCATGGCCGATTCCCTGCGCGATCAACTGCTCAAGAGCGGCATCGTCAAACAGGTTCAACAGGAGCGCGTACGCGAGCCCGCGAAGCCGGCGTCGTCGCCATCCGGCAAGCCTGCGCGCCAGGGCGGCAAGGGCGGCAAGGGCGGCAAGGACGGATCGTCACACGCGCAATCGCGCGGCTCGCGCGGGTCGGGTCAGAGCCAGCAGGACATCGATCTGGCCAAGGCCTATGCGCTGCGCGCCCAGACCGAGGCGCGCGAACGCAAGCGGATCGA
This sequence comes from Rhodanobacter ginsengisoli, assembly GCF_042657065.1. Lineage (NCBI taxonomy): Bacteria > Pseudomonadati > Pseudomonadota > Gammaproteobacteria > Lysobacterales > Rhodanobacteraceae > Rhodanobacter > Rhodanobacter ginsengisoli. The sequence continues at coordinate 404,007 of NZ_JBHSNF010000002.1, read as the reverse complement.
ACAGGAAGCCGCCGAACAGGCCCGGTTGCGCCGCGAGCGGAAGTTGCAGATCCAGCGACTGCTCGAGGGCAAGGTCCTGAACAAGGCCGAGGCCGATCAGCCGCGCAATTTCGAATATGGCGGCAAGATCCGGCGGGTGCATGTGGATGCCGCGCAGTTGGCCGCGCTCAATGCCGGTGAGCTGGGCGTGGTGCAGCAGAGTGGTCGGTACCTGCTGGTCAGCCGCGAAATTGCCGAACAGGTGCGTGCCATCGACGCGGGCCAGCTGGCGCTGCTGGTCGACCCGCACGCAGACGGGCTGGGCGACGATGGCGTACCGGACGATCTGATGTGGTGATCGCGGCCCGGGCCGGGCATCCGGAGCGGTTACCCAAAAAAACGCCCGGCGCTTGCCGGGCGTTTTGCATGGATCCCCGAGCCGCTGATCAGTCCGCGGAAACGCCAGGCAATGCCAGTCCATCCTGCGCCAGGGCTGGATGATCCCAGCCGTTCTTCGGCAGGAAGCGCGGACCATGGCGCTGGGCCAGCTGCTCGAGCCGGGCCTTGAGCTTGTCCACGCCTTCACTGCGCGCGTACTGGATCGGGCCGCCACGGAACGGGGCGAAGCCGGTGCCGAAAATCACCCCGGCATCGAGCAGGTCGGCGTCGTCGACCACGCCGTCAGCCAGGCAGGCGATGGCCTCGTTGACCATCGGCAGGATCATGCGGTCCTGCAGGTCCGGCGGCGTCACATAATGCTGGTCGACCTCGGGCTTCTGCGGCTTGCCGTCCTGCCATACATACAAGCCCTGGCCGTCCTTCTTGCCGCGCTTGCCGGCATCGAGTTTCTCATCCAGCCCTGGTGGCACTTCCAGACCGAGAAATGGTGCGAGCTCCCTGCCGACCGACGCGCAGACGTCCAGGCCCACGGTATCGGCCAGTTCGATCGGACCCATCGGCATGCCGAATTTCCTTGCTTCGCGATCCAGCACCGGGCCGGGCACGCCCTCGCTGTAAAGGCGCAGGGCCTCGAGCAGATACGGCATCAGGATGCGGTTGACCAGGAAGCCCGGCGTGCCCTTGACTGCCACTGGCAGTTTGCCGATCGCCTTGCAGAACGCCAGCGCGCGTTTCTCCACGGCGGGGTCGAGCTGATCGTGACGGACCACCTCGACCAGCGGCATCTGTGCCACCGGGTTGAAAAAATGCAGTCCGAGGAAACGCTGTGGCGCCTTGAGGCCTTCGCGCAATTGATCCAGTGGGATGCTGGACGTGTTGCTGGCGAGAATCTCGTCGGCACCGAATTGCGGCTCGATCTTGCCGTACAACGCGCGTTTGGCATCGGCGTTCTCGTAGATCGCCTCGATCGCCAGTTCCGCCGACGCGACCCCGTTGCCCTCGACATCGGCACGCAGGCGAGCCGTGGCGGCCGCGACCTTCTCCGGTGTCTTCAGCTTTTTCTCATACAGCTCGCGGGCACGATCCAGCGCGGGCTGGATGAATTTCATCTCGCGATCCTGCAGGGTCACCTCGAAGCCCTTGAAGGCCGCCCAGGCCGCGATGTCGCCGCCCATCACGCCGGCACCCACCACATGCACGTGCCGGATGCCCGCATCGACGCCGGCGCCCTGGCCCTTCAGTCGTTCCTGCAGGAAGAAGATGCGGATCAGGTTCTGTGCCGTGGGTGTCCGCGCCAGTTTTGCTACCGAGCGCGCTTCGATCTTCAGGCGTTGCCGGATGCTCGAGCCACCGCGTTTCCATACGTCGATCGTCGCGAACGGCGCGGGGTAGTGTTCCTTGCGCACTTTCGCCGCGGTCTGCTTGAGCATGACCGGGGCAAGCATCTGTCGCGCCAGCCAGGTGTTGCTGGCCCAGGCCCTGACGCGTCGTGCGAACGGGCGCGACGCGCCCCGGCGAAGCATCAGTCGGGCCTCCGCCAGCAACTCCGCGGGGGCGACGATGCGATCGACCACACCCAGGCCCAGCGCCCGTCTGGCCGACAGCGACTTGCCGGTGAGCATCAGCGGCAGCGCTTCAGTGGCACCGATCAGGCGCGGCAGGCGCGCGGTGCCGCCCCAGCCGGGATGGATGCCCAGCATCACTTCGGGCAGGGCGATCCGGGTCTTGTCGTCGTCAGCGGCAATGCGCTGGCGACAGGCGAGCACGAGCTCGGTCCCGCCGCCCATGCAGGCGCCGTGGATGGCCGCCACCGTGGGGCAGGGCAGCTGCGCCAACGCCTCGTAGACGCGCTGGCCGTGTTCGATATTCTCCAGCACGGTGTCGTGTCTGGCGTACTCGACGAATTCCTTGATGTCGGCACCCACCGCGAATCCCGAGGGTTTGGCCGAGTGGATGATCACCCCGGCCGGCCTGTCGATCGCCAGCCGCTCGACGATCTGCTCCAGTTCGTCCAGCACGGCGCGCGAAATCGCATTGACGCTGCTGTTGGCACGATCGAGAGTCAGCGTGACAACATTGTCGTCCTCGCTGGTCTTCCAGTGGTTGAAGCGCAATCCTTCGAACATGGGAATACAGGCGTGGTGGAGGAGGCCTGAACCATACCGTTGTGTCGTCCTGATTGCGAGATGTGACCGGATTGCTTGACCATGGCGGGGGTGCCGGTGTGAAATCGGCAAGCTGCAAAGAGCCTTCCTGCCGGGCTCGTCCGGTGCGGCATCAGCGCCGACGCGTGCGCTCCCCAGTACCCAACAAGGAATAGACTCGCCGTGTTCCAATGGGTCAGGCAATACCCGGGCAGTGCCCGACAGACCGCGCAGTCAATGGTTGGCTGGCTGATTTCACCATCGCAGGCGTACCGACGCTGCAGGACGGGGACCCAATGACTTCCGCAATGGCCTCCGTTCCACCGCAAGCGGGTGCCGAGATCTTCGATCGGATCGTGGCTGCGCCCAGCGGACTGGTGGTGCTGGACAGCAAGGATGTGCACGCCCTGATCGATCAGTTTCGTGCCATCGCCCGGCATACCGGGCAGGCGATGTACCTGTGGCAGCCCGATACCGGCCTGGGCAGCCTGCGCGATGCGCAAGTGCGCGTGCCGGACTGCCAGCGGCTGGGCAACGCCCTGCGATACATGCAGCAGAGCATGCATTTCGGTGTCTATTTTCTGCTCGGGCTGGAATTGCCGTTATCGGCGATGGATGCGACCCTGCTGCGCCAGCTGGCCCGCCCGCCCAAGCAGCACCTGCGTCGCGTCGTGCTGATCGATGTGCCGGTGGCACTGGCCGATCATCTGGGTGAGCTGGCGGTGCGCCTGTGCAGCGAGGACAGTCAACCGCGGCGCCTGCGCCTGCGCGATGGCCGTTGGCTGGTTTGAGGTGGAATCGCCCATGAATTCCGGCATCCTGGTGGTCGCGGCAGAGCGCGAATTGCGCCGCCGCCTGTTCGATGCACTCGATCAGGCGGGCTATCCGCAGATCCACAGTGCGCGCGATGTGGCGCACGCGGCCATTCTGCTGGAAGGGCGTCCGCCGCATCCGCCCCTGCAGTTGATGGTGATGGTGTTGTCCGGCGACGAGCGGCAGGCGCAAAGCTGTCTCGAACAGTTGCGGCGACTGCCTGGCGGGGCGGATACGCCGCTGATCGCGGTCCTGGCCGAGGGCGCCACCCTCAATCCTGCCGAGCTGCCGAGCGGGATTGCCGACTGGCTTTCCACTGCACAGATCGACACCGAGCTGGTGGCGCGGTGGCGGCGGGCGCAAAGGAGCCATGCGGGCCAGCCCAAGCCGGGGCCCGCAGAAGCCGGTCATGAGCCGGGCGATTACCACTATGTTTTCGAGGAGGCCGACAGCGAGTGGCTGATCGTCGACGCCCAGACGAACCGCTTGCTGGAGGTCAGCCCGACCGTGGTCCGGCACAGTCGCCTGCATGCCAGCCAGTGGGAGGGGCAGCCATTGGCGCAGGTACTGCGGTTCGAGGGGATTTCGATCACCCAGGTGCTGGCCGATGCCAACCGCAGCTGGTACCCCTGCCAGCGCAAATCGGCCCAGGGCGCCGACGTCGGCCAGGCCAGCGTGCGACGCATACGCCATGCGGGGAACGACGCGCTGGCCCTGATGTTTCGCAGCGATCGCGCCGACCTGCGCGCCGAGGCGGCCCTCACGTTGCTGTCGCGCATCTTCGCCTCGACCAGCGGCGTCGATGCACAGATTGCCGCGGGCCGCCTGTTGTTCGACGAACTGGGGCTGGATTACCTGGCCGTCTGGTCGGCCCGCCACGACGGCGCCGATGCCCCGCTGCAGATGCTGCAGCTGTGGAGCGGCGACGACCCGGCATGGCCACCGGCGCAGTTGCAGAGTTCCCTGCAACTGGTGCTGGGTGGCAAGAAACTGTTTTATCGGACCGATGCCAAGCGATTGGCGGCGGTGGATCCCCTGCTGCAGCAGCTCGAGCTGGCGGGATTTGCCGGGCTGCCGCTGTACGACGAACGCCATACGATCATTGGCGCGATGCTGGCGGGCACCCGCAAGGGCTTCGGCGAGGTGGGCATCATCGAGCCGGTGCTGCGTTGTGCCGCCGCCCGCTTTGCGCAGGTGCTCGAATTGGGCCGCACGCGGGAACAGGGACGCGCCGAGGGCCTGGTGGATGCACTGACCGGGTTGCCGAATCGCCTGCTGTTCAACGACCGGCTGGACACGATCATCCGCGAGGCTACCCGCAACGGCGAATGCTTTGCCGTGCTGTTCGTCGATCTCGACCGATTCAAGGCGATCAACGACACCTATGGCCATGACGCCGGGGACCAGGTGCTGCGCGTGGTCACGCAGCGACTGTGCAGCAGCATCCGCGCCTCGGATACGGTGGCGCGCTATGCCGGCGACGAGTTCACCATTGTCTTGCGACATATCGTGAAGAACGACGATGTGCTGCGCGTGGCCGAGAAAATCGTGCAGGTGATGGAAACGCCGCTGTGCCTCGATGACGGCACGGAATTGCAGGTCACCGCATCCATGGGCCTGAGCTTCTTTCCGGACGATGCCGGCGACGCGCAAACCCTGCTCAAGCATGCCGACGAGGCGATGTATTCGGCCAAGCATCACGGTCGCAACAACTTCCAGATGTACGAGGTCAGCCCGGAATACGCCAAGGAACACGGCATGGCGCTGAAATCCCGTTTGCGTCATGCCGAGGGCAACGGCGAGCTGCGGGTGGTCTACCAGCCCCAGGTCAATACCGAAACCGAGGACATCGTGGGGATGGAGGCGCTGGTGCGCTGGGAGCATCCCGAGCTCGGCCTGATCAGCCCGGCGGTGTTCATTCCACTGGCCGAGGAGACCGGCCTGATCGTCTCGATCGGCGAATGGGTGATGCGCACCGCCTGTCGTCAGGCCAAGGAATGGGAGCAACGCTACGGATTGCGCCTGCGCCTGGGCGTGAACCTCTCCGCGGTGCAGTTGATGGAACCGAACTTGCTGGAGACCGTGGCCTCGGTCCTGCGCGATACCGGGCTCGATCCGACCCTGCTGGAGATGGAAATCACCGAAAGCATCAGCATCAAGGCCGCCCCGAACCTGGTGGAAAATCTGAACGCGATGCACCGGCTGGGCTGCCACATCGCGATCGACGATTTCGGTACCGGCGCGGCCTCGCTGGATTATCTGCGCCGGTTGCCGGCGGACCGGATCAAGATCGACCAGAGTTTCGTGCGCAATATCGGCGTGGATCCGGACGACGAGGCGATTGTCCGCGCCACCATCGAGATGGCTCACCGCCTGAAGCGGGCGGTGGTGGCCGAAGGGGTGGAGATCGAGCAGCACATGCAATTCCTGCGGACCCACCATTGCGACGAGTTGCAGGGGTACCTTTTCTGCCGGCCGCTGCAGCCGGTCAGTTTCGACAAGTTGCTGGCCGAACGACAGCGGCTGCTCGACGTACGCGAGACCATGCCGGCTTGAGCCAGGCCGCGGCGACCCCATGACAGGACGGATACGCGACGGGGCCGGGCGCGGGTGGCATGACAACCAGCCAACCGGCCGTGCGTTATGGTTGGAGCGATATCTCAAGCATCCTGAACTCCGGCGCCCGGCTGCGGTCTGATCGCCCGCGTTCAGTTCAAAACAAGCTTCCGCAGCGGATGACGGCATTGACGATGGATATGGCCCGGATGGGCGAAAATGAACTGGATCGTGCGCTGGTCGAGCGTGTCCAGGGTGGGGACAGGCGCGCTTTCGACCTGCTGGTGCTCAAGTACCAGCACAAGCTGATCGGGCTCATTTCACGCTACGTGAGAAGCCATGCCGAATGCGAGGACATCGCCCAGGAATCCTTTATCCGCGCCTGGCGGGCGATCGGCTCGTTCCGCGGCGACAGCGCGTTCTATACCTGGCTATACAAGATCGCGGTGAACACGGCCAAGAACCACCTGGTGGCAATGGGGCGGCGTCCCCCGGCGGGGGATATCGACGCGGACGATGCCGAGTTCATGGCGGCGGGCGCCGAGCGCATGCACGACAGCGCCACGCCCGAGCGCGAGCTGATGCGCCAGGAAATTGAACAATCGGTGTTTTCCACTGTCCAAGCCCTGCCCGAAGAACTGCGGACAGCCATCACCCTGCGTGAAGTGGATGGTCTCAGTTACGATGAAATCGCCGAGGCGATGGGCTGCCCGATCGGTACGGTGCGTTCGCGTATCTTCCGGGCACGTGAGGCGATTGACGAAAAGCTGCGGCCCCTATTGTCGGACCGCGAGGATCAGAAATGAATCAGGCAGACATGAATCAGGACGTCCGCGAAAGCCTTTCAGCCGGGATTGACGGCGAGCTGTCAAACGAGCAGCTGCGCTTCCTGTTGCGACGGCTCGATCACGATGCCTCGTTGCAACAGACCTGGGCGCGTTACCACCTGGCCCGCGACAGTCTGCGTCGACAGTTGCCGCCGATGGCGAGCACCGACTTTGCTGCGCGGGTGATGCAGGCGGTCGAGCAGGACGGCGCACGGTCGGTTGCGACCGGCAGGCGCAATCACTGGTTGCGCTGGTCCACCGGCGGCGCGATTGCCGCCAGCGTGGCCGCCGCCGCCCTGATGATCGGCCAGCCGGGCGGTGACGCCGGGCGCTCGAGTGCGTCGACGGCTTCCACCCAGCAGACCATCAAGGTCAGGGATGTCGCGGCCGTGGCGCCGGCGAGCAAGCCCGCCGCGACGCCCACCGCACCCGCTGCGGTGCCGCCGTGGTTGAGCGGCAATTCCGCCGGACTGCTCAGTCAGCAGGCTTCGGCCACGCTGGGTGCTCCATTCGACACCAGCCAGCTGACTTACCCACGCCGGCAGACACCCTACTCGTCGATGCATCGCTACCGCACGCTCGACAACAACGATGGCAGCTACCTGCTGCTGCTCGAGCCAGAGCAGCAGACGGTTCCGGATACCGCGCGTCGGGCGGGTGCCGTCGCGCACTGACCGCTGATCCGCGCGTGATCACCCGCGCGGTTCACCTCTCCGGTTTGCATTGACCGACCTGCTTCATGGGAGGGAGGGGTGTGCGCGCAACACTCATGCCACACCGGCAACCGGGCATCCACAAGTCCAGCTGTCCCCGGCTGAAGTTCAACCAAGGAGGAGTCATGAATCATTCCATCTTGCGCACCCTGGCGTGCTGTGCCTTGCTGGGCCTGGCCGGTGGCGGTGCAGTGCAGGCACAGCCAGCACCGACGGCAGCCAGCCTGCCGGATTTCACCGGCATCGTGCAGAAGAACGCCGCTGCCGTGGTCCATGTCGAAGCCAAGTACAGCGGTGAACGGCAGACTACACAGCAATCCATCGGCGGCCAGATGATGCCGGGCCAGCCGATGCCGAACGATCCCCAGGCCGAGATACTGCGCCGCTTCTTCGGCATGCCGATGATGCCTTCGCCGGAGCAGCAGAAGCACACCTCGCTGGGTTCCGGTTTCATCATTTCCAGGGATGGCTACATCCTCACCAACAACCACGTGGTCGACCATGCGGACAAGGTGACGGTGCGTCTGCAGGACCGCCGCACGCTGACCGCCAAGGTGATCGGCACCGATCCGACCTATGACATCGCGCTGCTGAAGGTCGATGCCGGCGGCGATCTGCCAGTGGTGAGCATCGGTGATTCGCGCAGCCTGAAGCCGGGTCAATGGGTACTGGCGATCGGCTCGCCGTTCGGCTTCGACTACACCGTGACCCAGGGCATCGTCAGTGCGGTGGGACGCAACCTGGGGCAGCGCGACCAGCCCTACACCTCGTTCATCCAGACCGATGTGCCGATCAACCGCGGCAATTCCGGCGGGCCGCTGTTCAACCTGCAGGGTCAGGTCGTGGGGATCAACTCGCAGATCTATTCCAACACCGGCGATTACATGGGCGTGTCGTTCTCGATTCCGATCGACGTGGCGATGAATGCGGTGCAGCAACTCAAGACCAAGGGCTACGTGTCGCGCGGGAAGCTCGGCGTGACGATGCAGGCGGTCAATGACGATATCGTCAAGGCGTTCAAGCTTGAAAACGGCGCGGGTGCCGCCGTGGTCGACGTCACCCCGGGCAGCGGTGCGGCCAAGGCCGGCATCCAGCCCGGCGACATCATCCTGACCTACAACGGCCAGGTGCTGCAGCAGGCCGCGGATCTGCCGCCGCTGGTCGGCATGACCAAGCCGGGCAGCGAGGTGCCGGTGGAGATCCTGCGCAACGGCAAGAAAATGACCCTTCAGGTCACCATCAGCGAAGCGTCGCGCGACAAGGATGCGGTGGACAACCAGGGCGCCATGTCGTCGTCGAGCCGCAGCGGTTCGGCGGCGCTGGGCCTGACGGTGCAATCGCTGGACAACGACACCCGCAAGCAACTCGGGCTGAAGCCGGGTCAGGGCGTGGTGATCGACGACATTACCGGCCCGGTGGCGGCGCAGGCCGGCCTGCAGGCTGGCGACGTGATCCTGATGGTCAACCAGCAGAAGATCGGCAGCGTCGCCGAATTCCAGGCGGCGACCAAGGGCGTGAAGCCGGGCAGCACGGTGCTGTTGCTGGTGCGCCGCGGCGAGCAGAGCAATTTCGTGGGCCTGACCGTGCCGGGCAACCGGTAACCGGCCCGGCGAGGCCTATCGCCGCCATCGGGGGACGGGTGCGGGCGCCGATCCATCGCGGACGGCGCCCGCGCTGCAGGCAGCGATACGGCGGCGGCAATCGTCGGTTCCATGCGATAATGCGAGGTTAGCGTCGCTCAACGGTGATGCGCTGTCATGCATGGTGCGTGGCGGCAGACCCAAGTCCGACAGGCCGCCTGCGCTCCATGGAATTGATCCGCAACTTCTCCATCATTGCCCATATCGATCACGGCAAGTCCACGCTGGCCGATCGCATCATCCAGATCTGCGGTGGCCTGGCCGACCGCGAGATGGAGGCGCAGGTGCTGGACACCAATCCGATCGAGCGCGAGCGCGGGATCACCATCAAGGCCCAGTCGGTCTCGTTGCCGTATACCGCAAGGAACGGCAAGACCTACCAGCTCAATTTCATCGATACGCCGGGGCACGTCGATTTCTCCTACGAGGTCAGCCGCTCGCTGGCCGCCTGCGAAGGCGCGCTGCTGGTGGTCGATGCGGCGCAGGGGGTCGAGGCGCAGTCGGTGGCGAACTGCTACACCGCGGTCGAGATGGGGCTGGAAGTGGTGCCGGTGCTGAACAAGATCGACCTGCCGACCGCCGACGTGGAGAAGGTCAAGCTCGAGATCGAGGCGGTGATCGGCATCGACGCCACCGATGCGGTGGCGATCAGTGCCAAGACCGGTCTCAACGTGGTCGACGTGCTGGAGGCGATCGTGGCGCGCATCCCGCCGCCGCAGCCGCGGGACACCGACCGACTGCAGGCGCTGATCATCGATTCCTGGTTCGACAATTACCTTGGCGTGGTGTCGCTGGTTCGGGTCATGCAGGGCGAGATCAAGCCCGGCGACAAGCTGCTGGTGATGTCCACCGGCCGCACCCACGAAGTGGGCGACGTGGGCGTGTTCACGCCCAAGCGCAAGAAGCTGGGCAAGCTTGGCGCCGGTGAGGTGGGCTGGATCAACGCCTCGATCAAGGACGTGCACGGCGCACCGGTGGGCGACACGCTGACTCATGCGGGCAAGCCCGCCGACAAGGCGCTGCCGGGATTCCAGACCATGCAGCCGCGAGTGTTCGCGGGCCTGTTTCCGGTGTCGTCGGACGACTACCCCGCCTTGCGCGAGGCGCTGGACAAGCTGCGCCTGAACGACGCCGCGCTGTTCTTCGAGCCGGAGTCCTCCGAGGCGATGGGCTTCGGCTTCCGCTGCGGCTTCCTCGGCATGCTGCACATGGAGATCGTGCAGGAGCGGCTGGAGCGCGAGTACGACCTGGATCTGATCACCACCGCGCCGACCGTGGTCTACGAGGTGTTGATGAGCGATGGCAGCATCATGCTGCTGGACAATCCGGCCAAGCTGCCGACGAATTCCAGCCTGGTGCAGGAGATTCGCGAGCCGATCGTGGTGGCCAACATCCTTACCCCGCAGGACTACATCGGCAGCATCATCACGCTGTGCGAGGAAAAGCGCGGCGTGCAGCGCTCGATCCAGTACCTGGCGACCCAGGTGCAGATCAGCTACGAAATGCCGCTGGCCGAAGTGGTCATGGACTTCTTCGATCGGCTCAAGTCGGTGTCGCGCGGCTATGCCTCGATGGATTACCACTTCGATCGTTTCGAGGCCGGCCCGTTCGTGCGCACCGACGTGCTGATCAACGGCGAACGGGTCGACGCGCTCAGCCTGATCATGCATCGGACGCATGCCGAGCGGCGCGGCCGCGAGCTGGTCGAGCGGATGAAGGACCTGATCCCGCGGCAGCAGTTCGACGTGGCGATCCAGGCGGCGATCGGTGCGCAGATCGTCGCGCGTTCCACCGTCAAGGCGCTGCGCAAGAATGTGCTGGCCAAGTGCTATGGCGGCGACGTCAGTCGCAAGAAGAAATTGCTGGAGAAGCAGAAGGAAGGCAAGAAGCGCATGAAGCAGGTCGGACGGGTGGAGATTCCTCAGGAAGCCTTCCTCGCCGTCTTGAGAGTGGATAAATGAGCGCGATCAGCAATGATCTGCCAGGCAACCTGGAGTTAACGCATGGAATTTGATTTTTCGGCGATCCTGCTCGGTCTCACCGTGCTGTTCGGCGTGGTGTGGGGCCTGGATCGGCTGTTCCTGTACAAGAAGCGCAAGGCGCGCCTCGACGCTTCCGGCGACGAGTACCGCGATCCGATGCCGGTCGACTGGGCGCGGTCGCTGTTCCCGGTGGTGCTGGTGGTATTGCTGTTGCGCACCTTCGTGGCCGAGCCGTTCCGGATTCCCTCCGGGTCGATGATGCCGACCCTGGACGTGGGTGATTTCATCCTCGTGAACAAGTTTGCCTACGGCCTGCGCCTGCCGGCGTTCAACAACAAGTTCGTTCAGCTCGGCGAGCCCAGGCGCGGCGACGTGGTGGTGTTCCGCTTCCCCGGCTACCTCTGCTTCGACGGCGGCAAGCTGGTGCGCAGCGGCGACATGAGCTGCAACAACCCGCATGCACCGATACCGCAGCAGAACTGGATCAAGCGGGTGATCGGCCTGCCCGGCGACAGCATCGAGGTGCACGGCTCCGACCTAGTGATCAACGGCAAGCCGGTCACCGACGATGAGGTCGGCCCGTATGTAGGCAACCCCCAGCGCAGCGTGGACGAGATCATGCTGAACATGGGCGCCACCGTGTGGACCGAACATCTGCACCGCGATGACGGCAGTGCCGTCAACCACATGATCGCGCGGATGCCGGCGTACACCACGCCGAACACGATTCCGAACGACCGGGTGCCGTCGAAGGTGCCGAAGGGCTGCTACCTGGTGATGGGCGACAATCGCAACGACAGCCTCGACGGTCGCTGGTGGGGCTGCATGCCCGAGCAGAACCTGGCCGGCAAGGCTTTCCTGATCTGGATGAGCTGGAAAGGCTGGGGTACCGGCGGTGTGGATTTCTCCCGCATCGGCACGATCATCCATTGAGCTCGATGGTCCGCACGTGATCCATCTGCCAAAAGCGTGACCGGATCGAACCGGTCCGCACACGGCGGGCGTCAACAGTGCGAGAATCCGCAGGCATAATCGCGCTGGCCGTGCAGGACATCGCCTGGCGGACCGGCCAGGGCGGGCGGCCAGTGCGACATCCGGTTCATCCACAGATCGACAGGCCGCGCAGGCGGCATAGCGAGGGGACTATGAAATCGAAGCAGGCGGGCGTCACTCTGATCGGGTTTCTGATCATCATGGCCGTTGTGGGTTTTCTGGCCTTCATGGCGATGAAATTGCTGCCGTCGTACTCCGAGTACATGGGGGTGGTGAAGGCGATGAAGCAGATTTCCACCGAAGGCACCAATGGCAAGTCGCTGGACCAGATCCGCCGCGACCTGATGTTCAAGATGGGTTTCCAGTACGTGGATGACTCCACCATCAAGCCGGCCAACATCACCATCAAGCGCGATGCCGGTGGTGCCAGCCAGCTGCAGGTGGTCTACGACAAGGACATTCCGTTCATGTACAACATCGACTTCCTGCTGCACTTCAACAAGAGCGTGCCGTTGCAGGGCAATGTGGACCAGTAATCCTTGAAGCTGAATTACCGATTCCAGGACCCCGCGCTGGCCCAGCTGGCGCTCACCCACCGCAGCATCGGCCGGCCGAACAACGAACGACTGGAATTTCTGGGCGACGCGCTGCTGGGCGCGATCATCGCCGAGTTGCTGTACGAGGTGCACCCCAAGTCGAACGAGGGCGAGCTGTCGCGCCTGCGCGCTCAGCTGGTCAACGGCCAGGCGCTGGCGGGCGTGGCGCGCGAGCTGGAACTGGGTGACGAACTGAAGCTCGGTCCGGGCGAATTGAAGAGCGGTGGATTCCGGCGCGACTCGATCCTGGCCGACGCGTTCGAGGCGCTGGTGGCCGCGGTCTACGTCGACGGCGGTTTCGATGCGTGCCGGACCACCGTCCGCGAGCTGTTCGCCGACCGTATCGGCGCGCTGCGGCGATCCTCGAAGGATGCCAAGACCCGGCTGCAGGAATATCTGCAGGCAGGCGGCTGGATGCTGCCGCAGTACGAGTTGACCGCCAGTCATGGCGAGGATCATGCCAAGACCTTCGACGTGAGCTGTACCATCAGCGAGCCGCTGCCATTGACTGCCGAGGCCCGCGGCGTCAGCCGCCGGGCTGCCGAGCAGGATGCGGCCGAGACCGTGCTGAACCAGTTGCTGGAACAGCCGCGCAAATCCTGATCGCCGTTTTCGTCGCACGGGCCCGCCGGCGCGAAGCGGGCCATCGGCCCGTGCGCGGCAGGCACGCCACCGGGCCGATATCCTGTCGTTTCGGGCGAAGCACTACACTTGCCATCCACTTGCCGAGCAATTCACGTCATGAACCACCCACTGGATCCCGCCGCCGGCACCTTGCCGCATGATAATTTCCGTTGCGGCACGGTCGCGCTGGCCGGGCGTCCCAACGTGGGCAAGTCCACCCTGCTCAATGCGCTGATCGGCTTTCGCCTGTCCATCATCAGCCCGCGGCCGCAGACCACCCGCCACCGCATCCTCGGCATCAATACCAGCGAGGCCGGGCAGATCATGTACGTGGACACGCCCGGGCTGCATCGTGGCGCGAAGCGGGCGATGAACCGCAGCCTCAATCGCGCCGCACGCTCGGCGATCAGCGACGTCGACCTGGTGGTGCAGGTGATCGAAGCCGGTCGGTTCACCGACGAGGACGAGGCGCTGTACGCGGCCCTGGTCGAGCAGTCGTCGCCGCGGCTGCTGGTGATCAACAAGGTCGACCTGAACAAGGACAAGGCTGCGATGCTGCCGTTCGTGGCCGAGCTGGTGGCCAAGCACAGCTATGACGAAATCCACTACGTCAGTGCACTGAAGGAGCAGGGGCTGAAGGAGCTGGAGCAGGCGATCCTCAAGCGCCTGCCGGTGCAGCCGCCGATGTACGGCGAGGACGAAGTCACCGACCGCAGCGAGCGTTTCCTCGCCGCCGAGATGGTGCGCGAGCAACTGATGCTGCGGCTGGATCAGGAACTGCCCTATGCGACCACCGTGGAGATCGAGCAGTTCAACGATCGCCCCGACGGCATCGCCGAGATCCACGCGATCATCTGGGTCGAGCGCTCCGGCCAGAAGGCGATCGTGATCGGCCACGGCGGCGCCCAGCTCAAGTCGATCGGCAGCAGCGCACGGCGCCACATGGAGCGCATGTTCGAGCGCAAGGTGTTCCTGAAGCTGTGGGTGAAGGTCCGCGAGGGCTGGGTCGACGACGAGAACATGCTGAAGAAATTCGGCTATACCGACTAGGGCCAGAGGCGAGCCATGCGCGGCGAGGGCGTATCGATGCGATGCCTGTGCGGACGGGTCGGCCGTGTGTCGCGGCCTCGGTCCGTGCTAGCCGCCGACCGTCCCTGACGCCTGCCGATGCGCATCGAACAGCAACCTGCCTACGTCCTGCACGCGCGGGCCTATCGCGAGACGTCGCTGTTGCTGGAATGCCTGACCCGCGAACACGGCCGCCTGGGCGTGGTGGCACGCGGCGTGCGCGGCGAGAAGGCGCGGCTGCGACGTGCCCAGCTGGAGCCGTTCCAGTCCCTGGCGATGGATCTGCTGCTGCGCGGCGAGATGGCCACGCTGACGGCGATCGAGGCGACCGGCAGCCCGATGCGACTCACCGGCGATGCCGGCCTGGCCGGGCTCTATCTGAATGAACTGGTGGTGCGCCTGACCGGCCGGCAGGATCCGTTCCCCACGCTGTTCGATGCCTACGCGCGGACCCTGGGCCGCCTGGCGGCGGCCGAGCCGCTGGGCTGGAGCCTGCGCCGTTTCGAGCGCGACCTGATGGAGGCGATCGGCTACGGCCTGCAATTGCAGTACGACCCGGACAGCGGCGAGCCGCTGCTGCCGGAGGCGAGTTACCGTTACCTGGTCGAGCAGGGCGCCGTGCGTTGCGCCGCCAGCCACCCGCATGCCCTGCTGGGCAGCGACCTGCTGGCGCTGGGCCAGGACCGGATGCCGGACAACCGCGGGTTGAAGACGCTGCGCGACATGATGCGCGAGGTCATCCGTTTCCATCTGGGCGGTGGCGAGCTGCGCGCGTGGCGGGTGCTGGCGATGGCGGTGTCGCGTCGCCCGGATCTCCCGGGCTCCTAGCGATCCAGCGCCTGCAGCGTTGCCTGCAGTACCTGGCGGAAGCGCATCAGTGCCGCCGGCGTGGCCGCCGCCCGTGCCAGCTGCTGCTGCAACTGGACGGTTTGCGCCGACAGCGCGGCCGCGCCGCAGAATCCGCAGGATGAGCGCAGCCGGTGCAGGCGCTCGCCGAAGCCGTCCCGGTCAAGGCTCAACGCGTCCAGTTCGCGCTGGAGCTGCGCCAGTTCCTCGCGCAGCAGCAAGCGCAGGGCGCGCATGGTGGTGACGTCGCCGGTGCTGCTCAGCGCGGCCTGGTCGTCCAGCACGCAGCTCGCCTCGCGCTCCGGTTGCACCAGCGCCAGCAGGTGCTGCAGGTCATCCAGTCCGCAGGGCTTGAGCAGGATCTCGCCGAAGCCCGCCGCGAGCAGCTGCCGGCGCTCGTCCGGCTCCAGCTCGGCACTGGTGGCCACGGCGAGGCTGTCGGTCGAGCGCGCCTGCCGGTCCCCGCGCAACTGGCTCAGGATGTGCAGCGCGCCGCCGCCGGGCATGCGGCAGTCCAGCAACAACAGGTCGAAGGTCTCGTCGCGGGCCCGCCGCAGCGCCGTCGTGCCCTCGGTGCAGGCTTCCGCCACGGCGCCCAGCGCGCGCAGGCCATCGGACAGGAAGCGGCAGCTGGCGGGGTCGTCGTCCGCCACCAGCACGTGCGGCCGGCGGGTTCCGGCGGGGGCGATGGAGGGGCCATCCGGCAGTTGATTCATGACGAAATCCGTATCGTTCATCTTAATTTGGCAGAATGGCCCGACATGCGCCCGACATCAAGCCATCTGTTGCTGTGCTGCGGCCTTCTGCTGGTGTTCGGCTGGGCGCTGCCTGCGCGGGCGGACGTGGTGCTGGCGGCGAAGTCGATCAGCGTGCCGGGCGTCCGCCTGCAGGCGGTGAGCGTGGCGATCAGCGCGGACGTCGCCGGCGGGCTGCGCCTGCAGTTGCATGCGGGGCAGGCCGACGTGCCCGCGATGGGCTGGCGACACCTGGCACTGTCGCTCGACGGCAGCCTGCAGCGCGACGAGCGCCTGCGCTGGATTCTCGACGGCAATGTACGTCTGGCCGGAGCACCGGGCAGTGCGCTCAGCAACGCCCACCTCAATGTCGTGCTGAGCGAATCGGCCAACACCTTGCTGCTGGACATCCTGCAGGGCAAGGGCCACGTCACGGCCGCCTTGCCGCTGGATCAGCCCACTCATGCGCAGATCAGCATCGACAACCTGCCGGCCGGCTGGCTGCAGGGATTGCTCGGCACGGTCTGGTCGGGCCGTACCACCAGCGGCCGGCTGGATGCCGCCATGGCGCTGGACGTGCGCGATACCGGCCTGCAGTCCTCCGGGCAGTTCACCCTCAACGGGGTGGGCTTCGACACCCCCAGCGGCACGCTGGCCGCGCAGCAGCTCAGCGGCAGCGGACGCTTCAATCTCGATACCACGACCGGCCCGGCACGGATCGACCTGGATGCCGGCCTGCGCGGCGGCGAGGTGCTGCTGGGCCCGCTTTACGCCAAGCTGCCGGATCATCCGGTGCAACTGGGCCTGCACGCCAATGCCCAGGACGGCGCGTTCGAACTGACCCGGCTGCGCTTCACCGACGCCGACGCGTTGCAGCTCGAGGGGGCGCTGGCGTTCGACGCCAAGGGCGAGCTGACCACGTTGCGGCTGGATCGTCTGCACGCCAGTTTCCCCACCGCCTACGACCGCTACGGCAAGGCCTGGCTCAGTACGCTGGGCTTGCGTGACATGCGCATCGACGGCCAGCTCAACGGCAGCCTGGATCTGCGCGCGGATGGTCCGCACAGCTTCGCGTTCAACACCGACGGCCTCGATCTGGCCGATGCGGACGGCCGGCTGGCAGTCGACGGCCTGCGCGGCGGGCTGGACTGGTCCGCCGAGGGGGAACGTCCGGCCACCACGCTCGGCTGGCGCAGCCTGCAGTTCTATCGGATCAGCAACGGCGCCGCGCAGTCCCGCTGGCGTAGCCGCGCCGGCACGCTGGGCCTGCAGCAGCCGCTGCTGGTGCCGGTGCTCAAGGGGCAGCTGCGGATCGGCGAACTGGAGTGGAGTCCGGCGGCGGCGAAGGGGCAGCGGCTGGCCACCTCGCTGGTAGTGACCGGGGTCGACATGGCCGCGTTCAGCCAGGCCATGGGTTGGCCGGCCTTTCCCGGCACGCTGGGCGGCGCGATCCCCTCGTTGCGCTGGGTCGGCGATCACTTCGAGCTGCAAGGCGGCCTGTCGGCCAGCCTGTTCGGCGGCTTCGTCGACATCACCCAGCTCTCCTTGCAGCAGCCGTTCGGGCCGAACCCGGTATTGAACGCCGACATCAGCCTGAGGCAGCTGGACCTGGCCGCGATCACCAGCGTGTTCGATTTCGGCAGCATCACCGGACGGCTGGACGGCTCGATCGACGACCTGCGCCTGGTCAACTGGGATCCGGTGACGTTCAAGGCGAAGCTGCTCGCCGGCGATGGCGGGCGGATCAGCCAGCGCGCGGTGAACAACCTCACCTCGGTCGGTGGCGGTGGCATCGCCGCCGGCCTGCAGGGCGCCGTGCTGAAGTTGTTCAAGACGTTCGGCTACAGCCGGATCGGTCTCAATTGCACGTTGCAGGGCACGGTCTGCAAGATGAGCGGACTGGATGCAAACGACGGGGGCTACACTATCGTCGACGGCAGCGGCCTGCCGCACCTGCAGGTGATCGGTCACCAGACCGAGGTGGACTGGCCGACCCTGGTTCGGCGTTTGCGCGATGCCATCAATGGCGCCGCCCCGGAAATTCACTGACACGGCACGACTTCGTTTTCCCATTCACGTTCAACTCGCTGGAGTGCACCATGCGCAAACTCATCTACGTCATCCTGACCTCACTGGCCGTGGCGTTGGTCGGTTGCGTCACGATCAATGTGTACTTCCCCGAAGCGGCGGCGCAGAAGGCCGCCGACCAGTTCATCGGCAACGTGCTCGATCACGCAGGCGCGGCTGCGAAGCCCGCGCCGAAGGAACCGAAGCCGTCGGCCGGCAATGGCGGCGGGCAGCCGTCGGCGATGCTGCTCGACCTGTTGATTCCGGCGGCGCAGGCCGCCGACACACCGAACATCCGCATCCAGACCGCCGCCACCGAAGCGATCAGCGGGCGCATGCAGGCACGCTTCCACGGCGCGCTGGGCGATCTGCTCGCCAGCGGTGCGGTGGGCTTCACCCGTGATGGCATGGTCGCGATGCGCGATGCCACCAAGGTGCCATTGAGCCAGCGCGCCCAGGCCAATGCCACCATCGCCGACGAAAACCGCGATCGCACCGCGCTGTACCGTGAGATCGCCAACGCCAACAACCACCCGGAGTGGGAGCCGCAGATTCGCGCGACCTTCGCCAAGAGCTGGATCGAGAAGGCGCACGCCGGCTGGTACTACCAGAACGCCGCCGGCGCCTGGCAGCAGAAGTAACCGCAGCACGGGCGCATCAGCTGCAGGAGCGCCTTTTGCGGGAGCAGCTTCTGTGGGAGCGGCTTCAGCCGCGATGCTCTTCAATCCGGCGAAAGAGCATCGCGGCTGAAGCCGCTCCCACAAGCCCCTCCCACAAGCCGCCGGCAGGCGCCACCCGGGCCGATCTGTGATAATCGGCGGCCAGCCGCTGCGGCCCCATCCGTTTACCGCTCATGTCCCGATCCAACTCCGTTTCACCGAAGCCTTTCGAGGCCGTCATCACCGACCTCGGCCATGACGGCCGCGGCGTGGCCCGCGTCGACGGCAAGACGGTCTTCGTCAGCGGGGCGCTGCTGGGCGAGCAGGTGATGGCCAGATTGCGCAAGCGCCATCGTCATTTCGACGAGGCCGAGGTGGTCGAGCTGATCACCCACTCGCCGCACCGGGTCGAGCCGCGCTGCCGCCATTTCGCCGAATGCAGCGGCTGTTCGCTGCAGCACCTGGATGCGCCATCGCAGATCGCCACCAAGCAGCGCGTGCTGGCGGAAAACTTCGAGCGCATCGGCAAGGTCACCCCGGACACCTGGCTGCCGCCGCTCAGCGGCGAGCCGTGGGGCTATCGGCGCAAGGGCCGCCTGTCGGTACGCAACGTGATGAAGAAGGGTCGCGTGCTGGTCGGTTTCCGCGAGGAGCAGAACCCGCGCTTCGTGGCCGAGATCCAGCACTGCGAAGTGATGCATCCGGCGCTCGGCCCCAAGGTCGGCCTGCTGGCCGACCTGCTCAGCACGATGGATGCGGTCGACACGATTCCGCAGATCGAGTTCGCCGGCGGCGACGACCTGATGGCACTGGTGTTCCGTCACATGCAGCCGTTGAGCGAGCGCGACCTCGCCGCGCTGACCGCGTTCGGCCAGCAGCACGGACTGGCGATCTACCTGCAGCCGGGCGGCAGCAGCAGCGTGCATCCGCTGTGGCCCGAGGCGCCGCGACTGGCGTTCCGGATCGCCAGCGGCGACGCCGGCGTGGACGACGTCGAGCTGGAATTCCAGCCGCTGGATTTCGTGCAGGTCAATGCCGACATGAACCAGCGCATGATGGCGCGCACGCTGGAGCTGCTCGACCTGCAGCCGGGCGACCGCGTGCTGGATCTGTTCTGCGGCCTGGGCAACTTCACCCTGCCGATCGCCCGCCGCGTCGCCGAAGTGGTCGGTGTGGAAGGCGAGCACGGCCTGGTCGAGCGTGCGGCGCAGAACGCCGCGCGTAACGGCATCGGCAACGCGCAGTTCCAGGTCGCCAACCTGTTCGAGGACCAGCGCGGCGCCGACTGGGCGCGCCAGCCCTGGGACAAGCTGTTGCTCGATCCGCCGCGCGCCGGCGCCGACAAGGTGCTGGAATACCTGCCGCACAAGCAGACCCGGCGCATCGTCTACGTCTCCTGCCACCCGGCCTCGCTGGCGCGCGACGCCGGCATCCTGGTGAACCAGCACGGTTTCAAGCTGAGCTCGGCCGGCGTGATGGACATGTTCCCGCACACCGCGCACGTCGAGTCGATCGCGCTGTTCGAACGCTGAGGACGCGGAGCGAGAAGTGAGTGCAGAGGAGTGAGAAACGAGAGAAAGCCGGCGCATGACCCTCGGCGCGGGGCGCGACGGATGCTCTTGCCCTTCGCCCTCACTCATTTCTCGTTCCTCCGCACTCATTCCTGATCCCAATTCACCCCGGACCGCCATGGCCATCGAGATCGAACGCAAATTCCTGCTCGCCGACGACAGCTGGCGCGGCGCCATCGAGCGCAGCGAGTCGATCGCGCAGGGGTATCTGGTCAGTGCGCGGGCGCTGCACGACGGCACCGCGGGGGCGTCGGTGCGGGTGCGCCTGAGCGGCGAGCGGGCCTGGCTGAACATCAAGGGCGCCACGACCGGGATCGCCCGCACCGAGTTCGATTACCCGATCCCGCTGGACGACGCCCGGACCATGCTGGCCAGCCTGTGCGACGGCGTGCTGGAAAAAGTGCGTCACCATGTCCGCGTCGATGGCGTACTGTTCGAGGTCGACGAGTTCGCGGGCGACAACCGGGGCCTGCTCGTGGCCGAGGTCGAATTGCCCGCGGTCGACGCGCCGTTTCCGCGACCGGCCTGGCTGGGCCGCGAGGTGAGCGCGCTGCTGCGCTATTTCAACGTCAATCTGATCGCGCATCCGTACCGGCAATGGTCGCCGGCCGAGCGCGCTGCCGAGGACGCCGCATGTTGATGATCGGTGTGGCCGGGCTGGAACTGGCCGAACACGAGAAGCGCTGGCTTCGCGCGCCCGGTGTCGCCGGCGTGCTGCTGTTCTCGCGCAATTACCGTTCGCGCGAGCAACTGATCGCGCTGTGCGACGCGCTGCGCGAGGCCGGCGGCGACGAGCTGCTGATCGCGGTCGACCAGGAAGGCGGCCCGGTGCAGCGCTTCCGCGACGGCTTCACCGCGCTGCCCGCGCTGGCGACGATCGGCGCCGTGCACGATCGCGATCCGGACGAGGCGATCCGGCTCGCCGAGGAGCATGCCTGGGTGATGGCCAGCGAGCTGCGCGCCAGCGGCGTCGATTTCAGTTTCGCGCCGGTGGTGGACCTGGCCCGCGGCAACGCGGCGATCGGCCGGCGCGCATTCCATGCCGATCCGGCGGTGACCGCCGAGCTGGCCCAGGCCTACGTGCGCGGCATGCACCTGGGCGGCATGGCCGCGGTGCTCAAGCATTTCCCCGGGCACGGCACGGTGGCCGCCGATACGCACAAGGCCGCGGCGATCGATCCGCGCAGCCTGGACGAGATCCGTCGCGACGACCTGCTGCCGTTTGCCGAGTGCATCGAGGCGCGGGTCGAGGCGGTGATGATGGCCCACGTCACCTACCCGGCGGTGGACGCCCGGCCGGCCGGCTATTCGCCGGTGTGGATCGGGCAGGTCCTGCGCGGCGAGCTGGGCTTCGCCGGTGCGGTGATCAGCGACGACATCAGCATGGCCGCCGCCGGCGCGGCCGGCAGCGTCGGCGAGCGGGTGCACGCGCACCTGGACGCCGGCTGCGACCTGGTGCTGGCCTGCTTCCCCGAGGTCGTCGACGAGGCGATCGCCGCGCTGCAGGGCAGGGACACCACGCCGCCGGTGCAACTGGCCGCCCTGCGGGGCGCCATCGGCGCCAGCTGGGACGGCCTCCTCGACAATCCGCAGCGCGATCGCTTCGTCGCGCGCATCACGGCGCTGAACGCCGAACAGGGAACCGCATGAACACTCCGACCCCCTCGCTGGCCGACGCGCTGGCGCAGTCCGACCTGCTGCACGAACGCGCCGAACTCGAGCGCGTGATCCACGCCATGGGCGCGCGCATCGACAAGGCGCTGGAGGGCGAGCGGGCGGTCTTCCTCACCGTGATGAACGGCGCGCTGATCTTCGCCGGCCAGCTGGCGCTGGCGATCCGCACCGACCTGGAGTTCGACTACGTGCACGCCACCCGCTATCGCGGTGCCACCTCGGGCAGCGAGCTGCACTGGCTGCGCGAGCCGATGGTGTCGCTCGAGGGGCGCGTCGTGCTGCTGGTCGACGACATCCTCGACGAAGGCCACACGCTGAAGGAGGTGCGCCAGGACTGCTACCGGCGCGGCGCGAAGAAGGTGCTGATCGCCAGCCTGTGCACCAAGCGGCACGACCGCCTGGTCGAGGGCATCGCCTCGGATTTCAACGGCGTCGAACTGCCCGACCGCTACGTGTTCGGCTACGGCATGGACTACCACGAGCAGGGCCGCAACCTGCCGGCCATCTACGCGCTGAGGGACCAGGCATGAGCGCGCTCGACCTCGCGGTGATCGGCGGCAGCGGCCTGTACAGTTTCCCCGGCCTGGAAAACACTGCGCGCCACACGCTGCACACGCCGTATGGGCCGGCCTCCGGCGATGTGGTGCAGGGCGATTTCGCCGGCATGCGGGTGGCCTTCCTGGCCCGCCATGGCGAGGGTCACAACCTGCCGCCGCACCGGGTCAACTACCGCGCCAACCTGTGGGCGCTGCACCAGCTCGGCGCGCGCCGGGTGATCGGGGTCAACGCGGTCGGCGGCATCCGCCACGACATGGGCCCGCAGGCGATCGTGGTGCCCGACCAGCTGATCGACTACACCCACGGCCGCTACACCAGCTACTGCGACGCCGAGGGCGCCGAGGTGAAGCACATCGACTTCAGCGAGCCGTATACCGCGTCCCTGCGCCAGCAACTGCTGGCGGCGGCGCACACGGCGGGCATCGCGGTGATCGACGGCGGCTGCTACGGCGCCACGCAGGGGCCGCGGCTGGAGACCCGCGCCGAGATCGCCCGGATGAAGCGCGACGGCTGCGACCTGGTCGGCATGACCGGCATGCCCGAGGCCGCGCTGGCGCGCGAGCTGTCGCTGGATTACGCCTGCCTGGCACTGGTCGCGAACTTCGCCGCCGGCTGCGGCGACGAGGCGGAAATCAGCATCGAGGAAATCTTTGCCCACCTGGCCGCCGCCACCGCCCAGGTGCCGCGCCTGCTCGCCGCCCTGCCGAAAAGCTGAGCCCGGCGTGCGGCCTGGCGCGGACTGGACAATTTCGTATTGCGCTGGCCCTTCACATATTGATATTTTCCGTTGGCCAGGGCGGCGAACCGGGGGGAAGAGTCGCGGAAAGTCTGGCGCACCTACTCCATGGATCCAGAGGTTCACGCAATGAGTTTTGGTACGGTCAAATGGTTCAACGATGCCAAGGGTTTCGGTTTCATCGCGCCTGAGGACGGAGGGGCGGACGTTTTCGTCCATTTTTCGGCGATTACCAGCAAGGGCTTCCGCAGTCTGCAGGAAGGCCAGCGGGTGAAGTTCGAAGTGACCCAGGGCCCCAAGGGCGCCCAGGCTTCGGCGGTCGAGCCGGCCGAAGCCATCGCCTGATCCGTCAGGCAGGCGTGGCTGGGCAACAATGAAACCCTGCATCCTGTGCGGGGTTTCTTGTCTGCGCGCGCGCAGGAAAGTCCGCCGGGCCGGCGAGGCGGCAGCCATGCCGTGATGGACGGCGGCAGGGCGGGGCGCGATGTTCTCGCGCCATCCCACCCTACGGCAGCGCATGGCCTCCCGCTTGGTTAAGATGGCGGATTGCCGAACAGCCGCAGGAGCCATCGCGTGATCATCAAGCCCAAAGTCCGTGGATTCATCTGCATCACCGCCCATCCGGTCGGTTGCGAGCACAACGTGCTCGACCAGATCAAGGTCACCCAGGCCGCCGGCCACGACAAGGCCAAAGGGCCGAAGCGGGTGCTGGTGATCGGCGCATCCACCGGCTACGGCCTGGCCTCGCGCATCACCGCCGCGTTCGGCTACGGCGCCGCCACGCTGGGCGTGTTCTTCGAGAAGCCCAGCAGCCACGAGAAGACCGGCACCGCCGGCTGGTACAACTCCGCCGCGTTCGACAAGGCGGCCAAAGCCGCAGGCCTGTACAGCAAGTCGATCAACGCCGACGCGTTCTCCAATGAAACGCGCGCCAGGGCGATCGAGATCATCAAGAACGAGATGGGCGGCCCGATCGACCTGGTGGTCTATTCGCTGGCTTCGCCCGTGCGCAAGCTGCCGGACACCGGCGAAGTGGTGCGCTCGGCGCTCAAGACCATCGGCGCGCCGTTCCACAACACCTCGGTCGACACCAACAAGGACACCGTGATCGAGGCCACCGTCGAGCCGGCCACCGAGCAGGAGATCAAGGACACCGTCACCGTCATGGGCGGCGAGGACTGGGCGCTGTGGATCGACGCGCTGAGCGCCGCCGGCGTGCTGGCCGAGCATGCCAAGACCATCGCCTACAGCTACATCGGCACCGAGATCACCTGGCCGATGTACTGGCACGGCACCCTGGGCCAGGCCAAGCAGCACCTGGACAACACCGCGAAGGCACTGCGCAGCCGCCACCCCGGCCTGGAAGCCTACGTCGGCGTGATGAAGTCCGTCGTCACCCAGGCCAGCGCCGCCATCCCGGTGATCCCGCTGTACGTGTCCATCGCCTTCAAGATCATGAAGGAGAAGGGCATCCACGAAAACCCGATCGAACAGGCCAACCGCCTGTTCCACGACCGCCTCTACCGCGCCGACGGCGCCGCCCCGGCCACCGACGACGAAGGCCGCTTGCGCCTGGACGACTGGGAACTGCGCGAGGACGTGCAGGAGCCGTGCAAGACGCTATGGCCCACCGTCACCACCGAAAACCTGCGCGAGATCACCGACTACGCGGGGTACAAGCACGAGTTTTTGCAGCTGTTCGGGTTTGATCGGGGGGATGTGGATTACGACGCCGAGGTCGAGGCGGATCGGCGGTTTGATTGTTTGGAGGGGTGAAGTTTTGTTTGGTGAATTCGAGGTTCAAGGCTGGACCATGAAGTTTCCAACTCGGTCGAGGCGCCGGCTCCGCGAAAATTGGTCGGTTTCGCAACGGGAAAGGTGCAACCTGTCCCCTGTTTTTGACTGATTCATGGCTAACGATATTTCACTAGAAGAACGCTCCGCCGCCGCATGCGAATTCATCCTCGCAAATCAACATATGCTCGCAAGTTTGAATTTCCCAGCGGAAACACCGCGATTGCGGCTTGCCGTAACGCTACTGCACGCGTCTACATCGCACGGTTATACCGCGGCGAAACTTGTCAATCTCAGTGTTGCCGACTTCGGTATTTCAGCCGCCGCACTGCTCAGGCCACAAGTTGACACGCTACTGCGCGGAATTCTTTTCGCTATGACGGACGAAACTAGTGATGCCGACGTAGATTCTTTTATCCACGATGACAAATTGCCACTTCGGCCAGATCGCAAAGGTGAGAGAAAGACCATCACATTGTCACAGATGAGTGCCATCGCAACTCGTCTTTTTGAGCGTTTCCCTGTACTACCTGACCCAGACAAATTCGAGCGCATGATCAAGGCATCGATCAACGACATGCACGGACTAATTCATGGTGGAAACGTATTGCTTCACTTACACAACTCTGGGGACGGACATGTGAGTTTTTCCCCACCAATGAACTCTCTCACGCACCTTCTGCGCAATGTCTCATCGATGTCTGGCATCCCATGGGTAGTAGCAATGAACTTGCTCGCACAACAGCCGCTTCCGGTTGCAAGTGCTGCGTTGAAGAAAGCGTACGAACGATTTGCTCGCGCATTTGACTTGCCAACGCGTGTTAGCTAGTCAGGAAGCCTCAGGGTTAGAGTCGATGTGAAGGAGTGTGGGCGAATAAAGGTGGGAAACAGGGGTCAGAATGCACTTCCTTTGAGACTGACCCTAAGAAAGTCAACTCTGACCCCGATCTTGCCCATGCTTACCTTGGATGCCAAGGCCGCCAAGCTGGCCGATGCAAGACTGCTGGCAGCGTAATCGCTGGGCAACCAGGCCGATTCGGGTAAGCGGTTGAACGCTGACCCGTCGAATGCTTCGAGTTCGAAGATGGTCCCGGTCACGAGAGCAATCAATGTGCACTGCGACTGGAGTTCTTTGGGTAAGTTTGATTCAACCGCCAATTGGAAACTTTGCGGCCTTTGCTGCTTCCACGAATGCACTGGCTGCTTTCACCAGTTCCGTAGTAGGTGACACGATGAGCGAGTGCTTCTCATAAATGCGGCCAGGGGGATTTGTAATCTGAGCGAGCGTTGCGTCGCACAACGTCTTTAACGGCTCATTCCCAGCGGCGGAGCCTCCAATAATCTTCATTTGCTCTTGAAAACCCTGAAAGGACGAAGCAACAGAAACTTTGAATCCGTAGTCCTCCTCCAGTCGCTTTGCTAGCGCGGATTCTCGACTAGCATGCATTGCAAGCCACACGAGCGCCGCTACAAATGGAATTCGCGAAAGCCAGCCCGTCAATAGCTGCTGATACGTCAACTCTGGTCCATGCAGGTACGCTTCTACGAGACTTACAAATGCCAAGATTGCCAGAACGACTACCGAACCCACGAACAACCATTGCCAGCGTTTTCCAGGGTTCAAAAATGTTTTGCGGCGTTGGTCAAAGGCGGAGGCGAGGCCCGCGCTGGTAGCCGCAGGGAGTAGAGATTTGATCGCTTCAAGTTGAGCATCATATTGTGCACCTAGTTCGAGCAGCTTTGCTTCATAGTCTTTGACGCGCTGCCCTACTGCCTCCGCTATGTCCGCCAGTCCTTTTGTCTTTTCGGATGCAGTATTTGATGCGGCCAAGGTAGCAGCCACTGCTTTAGCATTTTCATCCACTGTCGCCTTGGTCGCTAGGATGTCTGCACCGGCTTGAGAGGCAGAAGTTTTCGCATTCTCCACACCTTGCTTCAATCCATCTGCTTCGGCCTGCGTCTGCTTTGCGCTGACGAGCAAAGCACCCAGCTCGCCTCGCACTTCGGTCGCTCGTTTTTGATCGTCATCAATTTGCTTTGCATGTATTGCGACAGCAGATCGCTTAACTTCAACTTCCGTCGCCGCTGTTGCGACAGCAGATCGCTTAAGCTCAACCTCTGTCGCCGCGGCAGCAAATTTCGGTGTTGCTTCTGAGATTTTGTCGGATGCTTCCTTGGCCTCAGTCAATATTTGTTTGAGCTGATTGATTACGCTCTTTGCGTCATCTTCGGACGCTTTTGCGCTTTCATGAGCCGATCGGGCCGAGGCCACGAATTCTAAAATCTGCGCCTGAGCCTGAGCCTGCGCCACGCCGACGTCTTCGCCTAATTTCTGTGAACTGGTTTCGTTCGATGCGGAACTTTGCTCATCATTCATTGTGGCTAACCCCTGTGTGTAAGACGACACTCCAACTATTGGCGCAGTAGCTAGAGCGTCAATGGCCAGTACTGACATTCCCTTGACGATGTTCGTAGTCGCTCGTGAATTTGATCGCCTCACCCTCAACAACGACATGCCGGTCGTTGTTGCTGCGGTCGCTGCGCACGATCACGGCGTCAGCGCCAATCTGCGCGCCTGCGGCTTGTAGCTGCGGGATGGCGTCGCTGACCGTGGGGTCAGTCCAGCCGGGTTTATAGCGGTTGGCCGAGACGATGCCGATGGAGGTGTATGCGCGCTGCGGTGGCGAGTAGAGGATTTGCACCTGTTTGGCGTTCGTCGGCGCGTAAGGCTTCTGCAGGTTGCTATGTGCCTGGTACGTGCTGCACCCGGCGAGCGCGCCGATAAGCGCGATGCCCACAAGAATCTTCATCTTGTCCCCTGTTGCTGTCCCTGCCATTGAAGGCTTGCTGCAAGTATTCACCTATCGCAGGACGGGCGCCACTGCGAACAAAAAAGCCCCCGCATGCGCGAGGGCTTGGTTGCTACTTCTTCTTCGATGGCGGCGGTGGTGGCCGGTTGTGTTCTTTCTCAGTCGTCTTCGGATGCTTCTCGGCATATTTCTCCGGGACGAACTTTCCCGTGCCCGAATCACGATAGTCTGGCGGTCCTTTCTTGTTGGGCATGACCTGTTCCTTTGCTTGCCCGGCATTGGGCAAGCTTGATCTTTCTCCCATCATTACTCCCATTCAAGTGTCCCGGTGAGATAGAGAAAAGCCCTACACACCAGCGGGCGACACGCTGCTATCGCTTGTACCTGGTGTTAGGCGCGCTGACCACGCCCCACGAGTCAGGCGCGCACCGGCAGGAGTCAGGCGCAAGCTAAGAACGGTGTCATAAGAACGGTGTCAGGGACAATTCTTAGCGTGCCGAGCTTTCCTGCTGGCTGACTCCCAAGCCCATCCAAGCGGCAACCAAGCCCCACCAACCCACCCGCAACCCCCAAACCCCCACGCGCGAACCTCCCAAGCCTTGCGCGCAACCCCCAAACCGTTGCACGCAAGGCTCCATGCTTCGCGTGCAAGGCTCAAACCTTCGCGCGCAACGTTCGCGACCTTGCAACCGCAAGGGTCGCGACTTCGCGCGCGAAGGTTTTTGGGTCGCGCGCAAGGGTATTGGGGTTGTGGGCGACGGTTTGACCTTTGCGGATGCAGTTGGGGACCTTCGCGCGCGAAGGTCTCTGGCCTTGCGCCTGGGGGTTTTTCGCTTGCCGGCGAAGGTCGCGCGGTGGCGAACGAAGGTCTGGCGCTTGCGCGCAAGGTGGCAACCCTTGCGGGCGGGGCCCGGCGTTGCGCGGGGGAGGGTGGGGAGGTGGGTGGCCGGTGCCGGCGGGGTGGCGCAGGGCGTCTCTCGCTCTCGCGTCGGTGCATGCCACCTGCCATTTCGGCGTGTACCCACAGGCGGGTGGGGTTTGGGGCTACATGGCGGGGCGATGCAGGCCAGTAGCCTGCGTGGGCCGGCAATCGGCCGGCTTGTCAGGGAAGTATCTCCAATGGCCCAGAACCTGGTCGATCTCGATTTCACCGCCGATGCGCTCGCCGCCGTCGACGCCGCCCTCACCGCGCTGGAGGCCAGCCTCACCGGCCTGCTGGCGCTGACCCCGGATCAGCGGCAGGGGCTCACCAAGATGGGCGACAAGTCCGAGGCGTTCTGCCGCAAGGCGGATGCCGTGTTCGGCGAGAACCTCGCCATCCTGCCGGTCAATTTCGACCTGCCGGCCTACCGCCGCGATCTGGCCACGCTGGACGCGCTGCGCCCGCGCCTGGCGCGGCTGTCCAAGCTGAGCCAGCGCGGCGACGACACCCAGATGGCGGTGGGCAGCGACCTGATGACCAACGCGCTGGAGGGTTACGCCGTGCTCAAGGTCACCGGCAAGGGGCAGGGCGTGGACGACCTGCGCCGGATGCTCGCCACCCGCTTCGCCCGCGGCTCGCACCCCTCCCCGGCACCCGCCCCGGCCGAACCCGCGACCGCCTGATCGCCCGTCGCTCCCGGCCGCATATGTCAGGAAAGCCCCGCGTCGCGGGGCTTTTCTTTTGCGGGTGGCAATCATGCGGCCTTTCCTTGCCGTCCGCGGACCGGCGCCAAGATGACCTCATGCAGGGGCGAGCGGAGACGGGGATGTGGAAGCGGGTGGTCGGCTGAGCTGCGGCGCGGCACACTGCGTCACTCATGCACCCGGACCGGGTCGACGTATAGGAGCGATCGATGAAAGTCTTCGGATACAAGGACATGGTGCTCGTGGAACCGGCGAGCCTCGGCAAGGGCGAGTTTCGCGCCGGCTTGATGCATCGAGTGCTGTTCGTCATGGAACCGCTCACGCACTTGAACTGGAAGTTCTGGAACGATTATGCGGGGGCGATGAAGGCCTGCGCCCGACTCGTCCCTCACACGTCCGAGGTCGAGACGGCCATCAAGGGCTTCACGAACGGGCTCGAACTGATCGACGCTCCCAGCGCGTGCGTCTACGTGGTGTATTCGACTTTCGACCTGGCGACGGTCGAGACGAACGACGTGCGCAAGATGATTAACATCCAGATGTGCATGACGGTCACTACCAGCGCTACGGACCGCGACTTCCCCGCCGTGACGCACATGGGCATCTTCCGATCGCCCCTGTTGTCCGTCGCCAATCTGTCGGGGCTGCCGCCCCTGATCAAGGCCCAGCTCGAAGGGACGCCGGACTTCTACCGCGGCAAGCCGGCCAAGGGCATCTCGCTGGTGCTGCATTGCTTCGCGGCGCGCGCACTGGTGACGTTCCTCGGCGGGCGCCAACCAGCATTGATGATCACGGCGCCGCTACCCCACATGGGCAATCTGCTGGGCGAGGTGGGCAAGATCGTCGCCATCGACGTGACCCCGAAGCTTGGCAGGAGCGAGCCGCCGATCGGCGGTGGCTCGACGCCACGCCTGTCGAGCGCGCCCACGACCGGATTTTCAAGCCTTTCGAGTAGAAGCCCGATGCCGATGACGCGCCCGACCAGCACCTACGGTCGTGGCGGGATGTCGACATCGTCGCCGAAGATCGGCGCACCGAGCCTGGTCACCAAGCCCAGCTTGTCGTCGCAAGAGGCTTCGTCGAGTTCGTCGTCGCCGATGATGGCGTCGTCGCCGAAGATCGGCGCACCGAGTCTGGTCGCCAAGCCCAGCCTGTCATCGAAAGAGGCTTTGCCGAGTTCGTCGAGTTCATCGTCACCGGAGAGTGCGCGGGAATCGTCGCCGATAGAGGCGCCACGCCAGGTCGGGGCGCTGAAATATGCCGTACTGCGCGGACCGATGAACAGCAGTCTGATGATCAAGTACCAGGGACTGGACGTAACCTGGACGCAGATCGAGTACCCATGGCTCTTTGCGCTAGCGTTCAATCTCTCCCACAAGTACGCGGCGACATTCTCGGATCTGCGCGTGCTGCGCGAGCTGCACCAGGACATCGTGATGGCATCAGGACCGCATACCGCGCAGCTGGTCAAGCCCAAATAGCAGCTATCCGGGTCAGAGCCCCTTGAACGGCCGAACCCGCGACCGCCTGATCGCCCGTCGCTCCCGGCCGCATATGTCAGGACAGCCCCGCGTCGCGGGGCTTTTCTTGCATGTAATTAAAGGGGACGGAGGTAATTAATACTGGTCCGTTGACTCCGAGGGCTGTCGACGCGGCGATCCAAGTGGAGTGACCTTGCCCCCGAAAAATGTATCCCTTGCCGTGTGATTCAATCCACGCAAGGAGAACAACATGACGAAAGCAATACGGGCGCGCTATACGCTCGAATTCAAGCGAGAGGCGGTGGGCCTGGTCGAGGGAGGGCAGAGCCAAGCCACCGTCGCCAAGACGCTGGCGAAAAGGTGTCAGGAACAATTTGGAGGCAGCCGCGCGTAGCGCCTGAATTGTCCCTGACACCTTCATTCGAGGCCTTCCACGCCTTCAGTCCCGCCATCCAATGTTGTGATTGCATTGGTACGGTCTTTCGAGAGCACTCGCACCGCGTATGATGGCGGAACCACACGTATGTGAACGGGGATGATGGCCATGGCGAACTTCCGGATTCCCGGTCCGACCTTGTGGGGCGAACAAATGGCGATGCGGGGAGGCGGGCAGCCGATGCTGTTTTCAGGCGTGCCCGCATCGAGCGTGTTCCGCTCGCCGCTGGCAGCGTCGCCCATGCTTTTCCCCACGGCGGGGTTTGCTATCAGCGGCATGGGAGCCGGTGTGTGCCTGGCCGGGAGCTTGCCCACGCCGGCGCCGGATGTGTCGTTCCTGTTTCGCATGTGTCTCAACCCGAAGCGCGGGATCAGCGCCCAGGACTATGCCGATGCCGCCGCACTGCTGGGTGTGGAAGTGGCTGCCATCCAGGCGGTGGCCGAGGTGGAGACGGCGGGTTCGGCTTTCGACGACTATGGGCGGCCGCGCATCCTGTTCGAGCGGCATTACTTCCACCGATTGACGCAGGGGCGTTACGACAAGCGCCATCCCGACATATCCAACAGTCTGGCGGGCGGGTACGGAAAGTTTTCCGCGCAGTACGGCAAGCTGGAAAGGGCCTATGTACTCGATGCCGCGGCTGCGCTCGAATCCGCATCCTGGGGGCGTTTCCAGATCATGGGCAGCAACTACCGGGATGCCGGATTCGTTTCGGTACAGGAGTTCGTGTTGGCGCTGGCGCGTACCGAAGCGGCACACCTGCAGGCGTTCGCCAGCTTCGTATCGGCCAACAAGGGGCTGCACAAGGCGCTCGAAAAGAAGGACTGGGCTGCTTTCGCCAAGGCGTATAACGGCAAGGGCTACAAGAAGAACGATTACGACAGCAAGTTGAAGAACGCCTACGACAAGTTCGCCAAGGGGGTCTCGAAGTGATTCACCGTACTCTCCGCTGCAGGATCGGCTTGCCGCTGCTCGCGCTGGCCTCGTGCAGCGCCTGTGCGACGCAGCCCGTCTCCGGCTCGTTGTGCGAAGCGCCGCAGGCCACGTACCTGAGTTGCCAGACGGCGCGGCACAAGACGATCAGCCTGTGCGGCGCCCTGCCATCCGCGCTGCAGTATCGCTATGGCAAGGCGGGGCATGTGGAGCTGGCGTTTCCGGATGATGCGGCGCAGGGAGCGCAGCAGTTCGCCTACGCCCATTACAGCCGCTACCAGGTCGAACGTACCGAAATCAGTTTCAGCCATGGCGCTGCCGATTACACCTTGTTCGACTACACCGAGGATGGTCACCGCACGGCGGGCGTGCAGGTCAGTACCGCGGACGGCAAGGCAGCGGAAATCCGTTGTGCCGGCGTGATCCAGGGGGCACTGAGCCCGCTGGGCAAGAGCTTGAAGTGCGATGCGGACAGCGCCCTCAACGGCGGGCACTGCCCTTGAGCCGGCAGGTGCCCGGAAAGCTGACTGGGACGAATGGGAAATGGTGTCAGGGGCAGTTCAGAGGCAGTCGCGGTAGCGTTTGAATGGCCCGGATCGATTACCGGCACCCCGACACTAACGCCGAAAAAGGTGTCAGGGACAATTTCTGGAAGAGTAATGTCCGCTCCATTAGGGCACCCATGCTTGGAGGCAGTGCTGTGGCTGGTTCTCTCGAGGTCTTCGTTCCCGGCGCGCTGTGGCTTCGGGCCTATGCCGTATCCCTGGGTGGGGCGCGGATCAACGCGCGGATGACGGTGATCAAGCTGCGCAGCGGCGAGATCCTGATCCATTCCCCATGTCCGTTCGACGAGGCGTTGACCGCCGAGGTGGCGGCGCTGGGGCCGGTCGCGGCGATCATCGCGCCGGGCAATTTCCACTGGCTCCACGTGCGTTCGTGTCAGCAGGTGTTTCCCCAGGCGGTGACCTGCATCTGCCCTGGCGTCGAGCAGCGGGCGAAGGAGCTCACCTTTGACGAGGTCCTCGGCGACGAGGCGCCGGCACTGTGGCAGGGTGAGCTGTCACAGGTGCTTCTCAGGGACCGCGCGTGATGCGTGAGGTCGCGCTCTTCCACCACGCCAGCAAGACGCTGATCCTCGTCGACCTGGTCGAGAACGTCACGGCGGCCACGCCGAATACCAATGGGCTTCTGCGGTTCCTGTTCCGGATGATCGGGATGTGGAACACGCCCGGCCCGGCGCCCGAGTACCGGCTGGGCTGGGGTGACAAGGCGCTCGTGCGCCAGTGTCTGATGCGTATCCTGCAGTGGGACTTCGAGCGCGTGATCCTCTCCCACGGCGACCTCATCACCCGCGACGCCAGGCAAGTCATCGCCCATGCCTGGCGGAAGATCCTGGGTCGCGCCTTTCGCGCGGCGCTTGCGTCCAGCGGTTGATGTTCGCGGCGATCTGCGCGAAATCGGGACCGAGGAAGTCGAGTCGAATGGACTTCCTCCGTTCCCTTTCCGATTGGCAGTAAATGCACGTTTTATGTCCTTCCTGCCACGAGGCGTTCTCTGACAATGGCTCCCGGGCATCCGCCCTTCGCCATGGGAAACCTCATGAACATCACCGTTCGTTCCGTGCTTGTCGCTGCGGTTGCAGCGCTGCTTGTGCCGGCCGTTTCGACAGCGGCAGGTCGGCCGGCGCCCTCGCCAACGCGTATCGCCGCGGCGCCGGTCGCGTCGCCAGCGGGGAAGATCGCGCCTTACCGTGCAAGATTCGGCCGTGCGCAACCGGTGATCGCCGTCGTCGGCGAGAACAGTGGCACCGAGCTTACCGACTACGTGATTCCCTACGGCGTCTTGAAACAATCCGGTGTCGCGAAAACGATTGCGGTCGCGACGCGGCCGGGCCCGATCACCATGCGGCCCGCGTTGCGCCTGCAGCCGCAAGCCACCATCGCGGCGTTCGACGCGGACTATCCCGAGGGCGCCGACTACGTGATCGTGCCCGCGGTGGTCAAACGCGACGACCCGGTGCTGTTGGCATGGATCGCGGCGCAGGGCGCGAAGGGCGGCACCATCGTCAGCATCTGCGATGGTGCGCTGGTGGTGGCGAACACGGGACTGATGAAGGGGCATCGCGCCACCGCGCACTGGGCCACCCAG
Organism: Rhodanobacter ginsengisoli; assembly: GCF_042657065.1. NCBI lineage: Bacteria > Pseudomonadati > Pseudomonadota > Gammaproteobacteria > Lysobacterales > Rhodanobacteraceae > Rhodanobacter > Rhodanobacter ginsengisoli. The sequence continues at coordinate 369,600 of NZ_JBHSNF010000002.1, read as the reverse complement.
GCGCTGCGGGCGAAGGCCTATCCCGACGTCGACTGGGTGAAAAACGTCCGCTATGTGGCGGACGGCCGGATCGTCTCCAGCGCCGGCATCAGCGCGTCCATCCCCGTTTCGATCGCGCTGGTCGAAGCGATCGCCGGCCACGACCGTGCCGCCGCGCTGGCGAACGAACTCGGCGTTTCCGACTGGAGCACGGTCCATGACAGCGACGTGTTCCGGCCACGATTCGGGGTCAACCTGATGGCGTTCGTACGCACGACCTACAGCAATGCGCGCCTGCATGCGATGCAGAGCATCGGCGTGCCCGTCGCGGCGGGCGTGGATGAGATCGCGCTGGCGCTCATCGCCGACGCGTACTCGCGCACCGGTCGCAGCCATGCCTATGCGTTGTCCGCCTCGGACGCGCCGCTGCCCACGCGGCACGGACTGATGCTGTTGCCGGACCGCATCGTCGGCGGCGCGGATCCGGTCGATCGGGTGCTGCCCCCGTTCGACGCCACGCCCTCGGCGCGCATGCTCGACAAGGCGCTGGCCGGCATCGCGGAACGCTATGGTCGCTCGACCGCCTATGGCGTCACGCTGGATTTCGAATACCCGGGTTTCAGGAAATGACCCCGGTCGCCACCCGTAAAACGCGCCGGGTCGTGCTGCTGGCGCATGAGCAGATGAACCTGCTCGACCTGGCCGGCCCGCTGCAGGCGTTGTCCACCGCGAGCAAGCTCTTTTCCCGCCACGAGCCGGCCTTGTACGAAACGATCGTCGCCTCCGTCGATGGCGGGCTGGTCGGCACCAGCGCGGGACTGCCGATCATGACGGTACCGCTGTCCGCGCTGCACGACATGCCGATCGACACGCTCATCGCGCCGGGCGGCTGCAAGGGCGACGAGATGTGCGCGCCGCCGCGGCTGGTGGCGTGGATCGCGCTTCGCGCACCGCACGTGCGCCGGCTGTGCTCGGTGTGTACCGGTGCGTTTCTGCTCGCCGCGGCCGGCATGCTGGACGGGCGACGCGTGGCCACGCATTGGGACTGGGTCGCGCGACTGGAAAAGCTGCATCCCGCCATCCAGGTCGATGGCGACCGGATCTTCATCCAGGACGGCCCGGTGTGGACGTCGGCGGGCGTCAGTGCGGGCATCGACCTCACGCTGGCGCTGATCGAGGAAGACTACGGTCACCGCGTCGCCATCGAAACCGCGCGGCAACTCGTGATGTTCATCAAACGCTCGGGCGGGCAGTCGCAATTCAGCGTTCCGCTGGCGGCGCAGTCGGACGCGACCGGCAAGTTCGCCGACCTGCATGTGTGGATCGCCGCGCACCTCGCCGACGACCTCAGCATCGGACGCCTTGCCGAACAGGCCGGCATGTCGCCGCGCACGTTCGCCCGCGCCTACGCCGACGCGCACGGCCGCACTCCGGCCCGGACGGTGGAAGCGATGCGCATGGAAGTCGCCTGCCGCGCACTGGAGGAGACCGCGCTACCGCTGAAGACCCTCGCTACCCGCGCCGGCTACGCGAACGAGCAGAGCCTGCGCCGCGCGTTTCAACGCCGGCTCGGCATCGGTCCGATGCAGTACCGGGAGCGCTTCTCGGCGCAGGGCCATGCACCGAGCGATGGATCAAAGACGACGATCGGCAGCCGGTGATGGCTCCTCTCGGGTGAAAAGAAGAAAGGGTGTCGGGAACAAATTCCGGCCCCTGTTCTCGCGGCCTCCGGGATGAGCAAACTGTTCCCGTTGCCGCCCTCGGAGCAGCGCTAAGATGACGCGCATGGGACGAGCGGAGGCGGCGATGTGGAAGCGGGTGGTCGGCTACGGGGCGCTGCTGGCGGCGGGCACGCTGGCGCTGCAGTGGCTCGACTACCAGCGCCTGGCGCGGACGCATTCGGGCGACATCTACCTGTTCCTGGTGGCGGCTGCCTTCCTGGTGCTGGGCATCGTGCTGGGCGTGCGGGTCTTCGCCGCGCCGCCACCGGTCGCGTTCGACGGCAACCCGAAGGCGCAGGCGGCACTGGGCCTGAGCAAGCGGGAGCTGCAGGTACTGCACGAGCTGGTCGCCGGCCGCTCCAACAAGGAGATCGCCGCGCACCTCCACGTTTCGCCGAACACGGTCAAGACGCACGTGGCGCGGCTGTTCGAGAAGCTGGGCGCGAAGCGGCGCACCGAGGCGATCCGGCGGGCGCGCGAGCTGGGGATCGTGCCCTGAGGCGGCCGTATTCGGGGTGAAAGCAGCAGAATCACCCGTTCGGGCGATTGCCGGACGGAACCGGATCGCGGTCAATGGCGACCCTGCCTTCCATTGAGGAGTCACACCATGTTGCGGACCATCCTGAAGTACGGCGTGATCGCGGGCCTGGTCGTCGGCGGCTTCGAGCTCGTCACCTTCGTCGCCTTCTCCGGCATGCCTCCGTTGAAGTACGGCATGCTGATCGGCTACACGACCATGCTGATCGCGCTGAGCGCGGTGTTCGTGGGAATCAAGCGGCACCGGGACGTCGACCGGGGCGGGGTGATCGGCTTCTGGCCGGCGCTCGGCGTCGGGCTGGGCGTGAGCTTCATCGCCGGGATCTTCTATGTGGCCGCATGGGAAGCGGTGCAGGCGATGACCCACATGGATTTCGCCAGCTCCTATGCGCAGGCGATCATCGCGAGCGAGAAGGCGAAGGGCGCCAGCGCCGAGGCGCTGGCGAAGCTGAGCGCCGACATGGATGCATTCAAGGTCCAGTACGCGAACCCGATGTACCGCCTGCCGATGACGTTCGTGGAGATCTTCCCGGTCGGCGTGCTGGTGTCGCTGATCTCGGCGGGACTGCTGCGCAACAGCCGCTTCCTGCCCGCGCGGCGGGGGTGAAGGGTTTGTGACCACAGGTGCGTCGGGCGGCCGGTGGCGTGGGTTTCAGATTGACTGGCCTGAGATGAACCTGTGGGTGACGCGGCAACCCTGACCGCGGAAGCCAAGACGAAGGGACGTGAGCCGAAGGGGCTGTCTCCTCTCTCCCCTGCGTGGGAATCACGCTGCTGCGGGGCGCTGCGAGACGGTCAGCCGAGCCGCCGTATCCGCATCAGCAGCACGGCATATCCCGCGCACCAGCAGAACCAGGCCGCGAACAGCAGCCGCTGCACCACGCCGTAGACGGGCTGGATGTGAAGCCAGAGATCGCCGTGCCGGTGCAGGGTCGTCATGTTGGCGGCGAGGGCGAGCAGGACGAGCGCGTACATGACGAACGAAAACGTCCGTATCGGCCGGGTGCGTGGCACGGATCGGCCGACCAGCGCGGCCGCCAGCGGCGCCTGGTAGCCCACCAGTTCGGACAGGCCGAAGACGTTGTGCAGCGGCTGCGGGAACGCAAAAACGCCCACCCCCGCGGCGGAAATCGCCATGGCCCCCACGAGGCCGGCGGGCAGGGTGGAACAGCCGGCCGCCCGCAGCGTGGCGGCGGCGCCGGTGGCGAACACGATCAGGCAGGCCGCGACGAGCAGAAGCAGGACGCTGAAGGCGAGCCTTCCCGGGGAACCGACTTCTCCCAGTTCGCTGACCGTCTGGCGGACGTGGCTGTAGCCGGGAATCATCAGGCCGACCGCGAACATCCCCGTGAAAAGCAGCACCGCGGCGAGCGGACCGAGCCAGAGGCGGACTTGCGCGTCAGTCATGTGTGGTTCCCCCTGTGTCGGCCCATGGTAATCGAGGTCGTCGGAAAAGAGCCTTCCCCAAGCGTAAGCATGCCGCCGGATCGGCGCCGTTCCGCTACGCTTCGGATCGGGTCCGCCGCCCCGAGCGGCCATGGTTCACTTTTCCATGGCATGGCGGCATCTGCCAAGCCGTACAGCGGCGGGATGAAGACGATGGCCGACATATCGCCGCAGGATTTCGTATCGCAGCTGCACGCCGCCGTCGTGGAGGTGAGCACGGCGACCTACCGTGACCTGCTTTTCAATACGCGCGCCGACCAGGCGTCGGATCCCTACTGGAAGCGCGTGCTGACACTTTTCGGCGAGCTGACCCCGGAGCAGCGGGAAGTGTTGCTGGAGCTGACCCGTCAGGTGGCCATCGATGCCACCGCCAACGTACTGGGCATCATCGACGGCGCCTGTTCCATGAATGACGCGAACTCCCGTTTTCGCCTGACTTACGGTGGCCGGGATCTTGCCGGCGAGCTGCAGAGCCTGTTTCTCGAGCAGGCCGAGCAATCCTCGCCCTGAGATCTGCCCGGGCGTGGCCGACCGGTAGCTGAACGTGCATCTGCCGCTGTTGCCTGGCTGGTGGCGGCGCACGTTCGGCGGCGTTGTCGCCCGGCGGGTATGCCCACCCCCGGATCAGCCGGGGCCGGCGCGAGCCGGAGCCGCAAATTCGTTGTGCCGCCGTGGAGCTGGTCGCACTGCCACGTGAAATCGGCGCCCGCCGCCGGCGGAAACGCCCGATGGCGACCGCCCACGCTCACGCCACCGTCGCGCGAGTAATTGATGATGATCAAGTCGGCCGCTCCGGCGGCGGTTCACGCTGGCTGTGCCCTGTCCCTGCCGAAACGGCAGCCACAGGCAAATGCGGTGGTTGTGAGGTGACGGCGGCAACGACTGATCCAATGGGAGTTAAGACGATGCGTTACTTGATTCTTTTCATGGTGATACTCATCGGTCCGGCGATCTCCAGCCAGGCTCAGGCCCAGTCCCAGCTGAGCATCAGCATCGGAAACCGCGGCGTCAGCCTCGGGTTCGTGATGTCGACATATCCGACGCTGGTGCGCATTCCGGGCTATCCGGTTTATTACGACCCGCGAGTGGATGCGAACTACTTCTTCTACGATGGCCTGTACTGGGTCTTCTGGGACGACAACTGGTATTCGAGCACCTGGTACGACGGTCCGTGGGATCTGGTTCCGCCCGCCTATGTACCGTTGTTCGTGCTGCGCGTACCGGTGCGCTACTACCGCCGCCCACCGGTCTACTTCCGCGGCTGGCGTTACGATGCCGCCCCGCGCTGGGGCGATCACTGGGGTCGCGACTGGGAACGGCAGCGCAGCGGATGGGATCGCTGGGACCGTCGCTCCGTGCCCAGGGCCGCGCCGTTGCCCGCCTATCAACGGCATTACAGCGGCAACCGTTATCCCCGCCAGCTCGACCAGCAGCGCTCGATCGAGTCCCGCAGCTATCGCTACCGGCCACGCGAATCGGTGAGCCGGCAGATTCTCGATCAGCGTCGCCGTGGCGCGGAATCGCATGGCCGGCAGCAGCAGCGGCAACAACAGGACGATCGGCAGCAGCGGCAACAACAGGACGATCGGCAGCAGCAACAGCAACTGCGAGGCCGGCAGCAGCAGGATGTTCAGCAGCGGCAAGAGCGGAATGCCCGGCAGCAGCAGGATGTTCGGCAGCAACAGCAACTGCGAGGCCGGCAGCAGCAGGATGTCCAGCTGCAACAGCAGCAGAAGGCTCGGCAGCAGCAGAGTGTCGAGCAGCAACAGCAGCTGCGAGGCCGCCAGCAGCAGGATGTTCAGCGGCAACAGCAGCGGAGAGCCCAGCAGCAACGTTCGCAGCCCGCACGGAACGCCCGCGGTGCCGACAACAAGGACAGGAAGGGCCGGACTGACAAGGACAAGGACAAGGGCCAGAAAGACGACCATCGGGACGGCAGCGGGCATCCCTAGCCCGTGACCTGTCGCACGGGCTCCGGGCACCGATGCTGAAACGATCGATGCTCCACTGACAGGCGCGGCCTCGTCCACTCGACGAGGCCGCGTTTTCTTTGTGCGCGTCCGGCGGCCGCCAGTGGCGTTCGGGATCGACCCATCCGGCTCGGCGCCGAAGGCATCGGGGCCTCCCGGACGGTACCATCGGGATCCCGCCACTACCCGACGCGCAACGCCATGTATCCAGGAATCCGCAGCCGCCTGCTGGTCGCCGTACTGTGCCTCGCGGTCGCGCTGCCATCGACAGCCCGCGAGCCGCATGCGCCGACCATCGGCCAGCAACGCGAGGCGGTGCTGTTCTGGCCGCAGGCGCAGCGCGAGGCGCAGTTCCGGCGGATGTACCGGCGGTTCCCCAGTGACCGTGCCGCGCACGGCACACATGTCCATGCATTGCCGCCGGGCCGGCCGCTGACGCTGGGTGAGGGTGTGCTGGCCCGCTACATGGGCCCGCGCCACATCGCCGGGGTGATGGTGCTGCAGCACGGTCGTGTCCGCCTGCAGCGTTATGCGCTGGGCTTCGGGCCGGCGCAGCGCTGGGAGTCGTTCTCGGTGGCCAAGTCGGTCACCTCCACCTTGCTGGGGATCGCGCTGCAGCGGGGCGACATCCACGGCATGGACGACACGCTGGGTACCTACATCCCGGAATTGCGCGACAGCGCCTATGCCGACGTCACGGTGCAGCAGCTGCTGACGATGACGTCGGGCGTGCACTGGAACGAGGACTATGCCGACGCGAAGTCGGATGTGGCGCAGATGTATCTCGGCGCCTGCGTCGATGGCCAGGCGCACGTGCTGTCGTACCTGGCGAAACAGCCGCGGCAATGGCCGGCCGGCACGCACTGGAACTACAACACCGCGGAAACCGATCTGCTCGGCATCCTGGTGCAACGGGCCACGCACCGCTCATTGGTGGCCTACCTGTCGCAGACGATCTGGAAGCCGTACGGCATGGCGTCCGATGCGTACTGGATCAAGGACGAATGCGATGGCAGCGACACCGGCGGCAGCGGCCTGTCGGCCACGCTGGGCGACTACGCGCGGCTGGGGCAATTCATGCTCGATGGCGGTCGCATCGCGGGCAGGCCGGTGGTCGCCAGGGCGTGGCTCGACGGTGCACTGCGCCGCCAGGAAAATGTCGATGAGCCCGGCCGTGGCTACGGCTATCTGTGGTGGACTGACAGCGACGGCAGCTATGCCGCGATCGGCATCTTCGGCCAGCTGGTCTACGTCGATCCTTCGCGCCAGCTGGTGATCGCCCAGGTGGGTGCGTGGCCGCATGCGACGTCCGATGCGTTGATGGCCGCGCGGCGCGAGTTCGTGGCCGCGGTGAAGCACGCGGTGGATGCGCAGCCGGAGAAGTCGACGCGCTGACCCGGGTGGCGTGGCGGAGAAAAAGCGCGAGCAATGGAAGCCACCCGGATCGCTTTGCGTCCATCCCGAAAGCGCGACCGGCTCCGTCGCCCTTCCGCGCGTGGCCCAACGAAGAAGCCCGACGCGATGGACGCGCCGGGCTTCTTCGTAACCTCATCGCCCATCCGATGGGTCAATCGTGCGATTTGGCCACGACGCTGCCATCGTCCGGATCGACCAACAGCTCGACGTCGGTTCCCTGCGCCGTCTTGGCCTCGGCGGCCCACAGGCCCTCTTTGAACTCCACGTCATCGACGTTCAGGTAGCCGGCGGCGGCGAGCTTGGCGCTGACCTCGTCCTTGTTGAGCCTGGATGGCGCATCGGCGGGATAGACCTTGCCGTTGACCGGTCCGACCGAGAGCTTCACCCAGTTCTTGTTGCCGCCGCGGGCCTTGCTGCGCCATACGCCGTCCTCGAACTCCAGGCCTTTGACTTCCTTGTAGCCGGCACTGGCGATCGCTCCCTTGATGGTTTCCTCGCTCAACGCGCCCGTGGGTGGCTGGGTCTTCCACGAGGTCACCGTGGTGGTGGTCTGGGTGGTGCTGGTCGCCGACTGCGTGGTAGCCGGCATTTCCTGCGCGAGGGCGACGCCGCCAATCGACAGGCCAATCAACAGGGGAAGAATGCGCTTGATCATGTGAACTCCATTTGGCACGAGTGATGTCGCCTGCTTGCGCTGGCGTCGTTCAAACCGGTGTGAACCTGCAGTGGACGCTCAACGCCGAGTTCTGCAGTACGCATGGAACCACGGTGTCCCGGACGCTGGCGTGAAGGCGCTCGTTTTCGATCAAGGGACGCAGACGATCGATGCGTCCCCCTTGCCGGATAATGGCTTGCGTCCGCTTTACCCTGGCCGGGCGCATCGGTCCCGCAACGCAAGAGTCACTTCCATTTCATGCGCGTCGCCAATCTCCCTCCCATGCCGTTGCTCTACAGCTACCGCCGCTGTCCTTATGCGATGCGCGCTCGCATGGCCCTGCTTCGGGCGGGGCGGGCGTTCCATGCGTTCGAGGTCGACCTGCGCGACAAGCCCGCCGCGATGCTCGCGCTGTCGCCCAAGGGCACGGTGCCGGTACTGCAGTTGCCCGATGGACGGGTGCTGCAGGAGAGCTGGGACATCATGCAATGGGCATGGGCCGGGAACGATCGCGACGGCTGGTGGAGCAGGGCGCAATCCGCGCGGAACCTCGAGCTGCTGCAGTGTAACGACGGCGACTTCAAGCATCAGCTGGACCGCTACAAGTATCCCGGGCGCTACCCGGACGAAACGCGTTCGCGCGAGACGCACCGCGCGCATGCCGTGGCGACCTTGCTGGTGCCGCTGGAGGATCGGTTGCAACAGCAGCCGTATCTCGGTGGCGTTGCGCCCTGCGCGACGGACCTGGCGATCTTTCCGTTCGTGCGCCAGTTCGCCGCGGTGGAACCGCCGTGGTTTGCCGGGCAGGCGTTGCCCGCGCTGCGAGCGTGGCTGGCGGTGTGGTTGGGCAGTCGCCTGTTCGAGGTCTGCATGAGCAAGTTGCCGGCGCAGAGCGTGGTGGTTTTCCCCGGGCTTCCCGACTGAATTGCGCGCCGGGGTGGAACCCGATCGCTCCGTCGTCGGCAGGGAACAAGGCGGACTCACTCATCCCGTTTTCAATATATAGCCCGCCACGGGGCTTGCGGCAAGACCCGGATCCTGCGGCAGGATCGCCGGCCGAGGCTGGAACCAGCGGACACGGGAGCGGGGAGATGCGTGTGATGTATTCAACGGGCGGCGCGTGCGGTGAGCTCGAATGGGTGGTGGAACGGTCGGGGCTTTCGACGCACCGGGGGTGGCGATGATCGATGTGATCATTGCCGGTGGCGGACCGACCGGCTTGATGCTGGCCTGCGAGCTACGACTGCATGGTGTGCACGCGCTGGTGCTGGAGAAAGCGGCGCAGCCGACCAGGGTGGTCCGCGCGCTTGGCCTGCACGCACGCAGCATCGAGTTGATGGACCAGCGCGGCCTGCTGGAGCGATTCCTCGCGCTCGGTACGAAGTACCCCGTCGGTGGTTTCTTCGCCGGCATTGCAAAGCCGCCGCCCGAGCGGCTCGACACCGCACATCCGTACGTCCTGGGCATCCCGCAGACCCTCACCGAGCGCCTGCTGACCGAGCATGCCGCCGAACTCGGCGTCGAGATGCGGCGTGGCTGCGAACTGGTCGGGCTGCGCCAGGACGAGCAAGGGGTCACTGCCGAGCTGGCCGACCGCACGCGGCTGCGCGCGCGCTACCTGGTTGGCTGCGACGGCGGCCGCAGCACGGTGCGCAAGCTCCTCGGCGTCGCCTTTCCCGGCGAGCCCACCCGGGTCGACACGCTGTTGGGCGAGGTGGAGCTGACCGCGTCGACGGAGACGATCAACGCCGTGAATGCCGAAGTCCGCAAGACCCAGAAGCGGTTCGGCGCCATGCCGCTCGGGGACGGGGTCTACCGCGTCGTCGTGCCCGCCGCCGGGGTGGCCAGGGACCGCAGGGTCCCGCCGACCCTGGACGAGCTGAAGCAGCAGCTGCGGGAGATCGCCGGCAGCGACTTCGGCGCCCACTCGCCGCGCTGGCTTTCCCGCTTCGGCGACGCCACCCGGCAGGCCGAGTGCTACCGGATCGGCCGGGTGCTGCTGGCCGGCGACGCGGCGCACATCCACCCGCCGATCGGTGGGCAGGGACTGAATCTCGGCATCCAGGACGCGTTCAACCTGGGCTGGAAACTGGCCGCCGAGGTCAACGGCTGGGCGCCGGAGGGGTTGCTGGACAGCTACCACAGCGAACGGCACCCGGTAGCCGCCGACGTGCTGGACAACACCCGCGCGCAGATGGCGTTGACGTCCCTCGACCCCGGTTCCCGGGCAGTACGGCGGCTGGTCTCGGACCTGATGGATTTCGAGGAGGTGAACCGCTTCCTGATCGAGAAGATCACCGCGATCGGCATCCGCTACGACTTCGGCGAGGGCCATGAACTGCTCGGTCGGCGGCTGCGGGACGTGACGTTGAAGCGGGGTCGGCTCTACGCGCTGATGCATGGTGGCCGCGGGCTGCTGCTCGATCCGACCGGCCGGCTTGCGGTGGACGGCTGGTCGGATCGGGTCGACCACGTCGTCGACGCCAGCGCGGAACTGGATGTCCCCGCCGTGCTGTTGCGGCCGGACGGTCACGTGGCGTGGGTCGGCGAAGATCGGCAGGATCTGCTCGGGCAGTTGCCACGGTGGTTCGGCGCGGCCATCGGCTGAGCGTGGTCATGGCTCGAACAGGCCCGAGTCGGCCGTCGATCCGCAATGCGAGGGTTTGCGTGATCGGCGGCCTCAGCCTCCGCGACGCAGTGCCTCCACCAGCAGCGAGAACGCGGGTGACGGCTGGCGTCGGCTGGGGTAGTAGAGGTGGTAGCCGGGGAAGGGCGGGCACCAGTTCGCCAGCAGGCGTTTCAAGCGGCCCTCGGCGATGTACGAGAGCACCCGGTCCTCGGGCAGGTAGGCCAGGCCGAAGCCGTCGAGCGCGGCGGTGAGGATCTGGCGCACGTCGTTGAAGGCCAGCCGCCCTTCCACGCGCACGTTGAGCGCGTGGCCGTTCTTTTCGAACTCCCACGAATACAGGCCGCCGTGGGTGAGGAAGCGGATGTTGATGCAGTCGTGGCCGGTGAGGTCGCGCGGCGTCTTCACCGCGGGGCGCGAGGCCAGGTAGTCCGGCGCGCCGACCACCGCCATGCGCATCGGCGGACCGATCGGCACGGCGATCATGTCCTGCGCCACCTGCTCGCCCAGGCGGATGCCCGCGTCGAAACGGCCCGCCACGATATCGGTCAGGGTGGAGTCGCTGATCACCTCGACCCGGATGTCCGGATACTCCGGCAGCAGTTTGCGCAACGCCGGCCACAGGATCGTGGTGGCGGCATGTTCGCCGGTGTTGATGCGGATGGTGCCGCCGGGTTTGTCGCGTAGGTCGCCGAGGCTGGCGAGCGCGGCATCGATGTCCTCGAAGTTCGGCGTCAGCGAGTCGAACAGGCGTTCGCCCGCCTCGGTGGGCGCCACGTTGCGCGTGGTGCGGGTCAGCTTGCCAACGAGGAGCTGGTGGGCGAGGCGCTGGCGCCGGTGCGCGAGCGGACCGTGATCGCGACCAAGTTCGGCTTCGACATCGACCTGCAGACCGGTGAACGGCGCGGCGGCGTCAACAGCCGTTCCGAGTACATCAAGGCGGTGGCCGAGGCAGCGCTGAACCGGCTCAGGACCGAACGCATCGATCTGTTCTATCAGCATCGCGTCGACCCCGGCGTGCCGACGGAGGACGTGGCCGGCGCGGTCAGGGACCTGATCGCCGCGGGCAAGGTCGGCCACTTCGGTCTCTCCGAGGCGGGCGTCGGCAGCATCCGCCGGGCTCATGCGGTGCAGCCGGTGGCCGCGGTGCAGAGTGAGTACTCGTTGTGGTGGCGCAGACCGGAGCAGGAGATCCTGCCGACGCTGGAAGAACTCGGCATCGGCTTCGTCTGCTTCAGCCCGCTGGGCGCCGGCTTCCTCACCGGCAAGATCGACCAGAACACCACGTTCGACAGCACGGACTTCCGCACCGCGGTGCCGCGTTAGTCGCCTCCGCCGAGGCACGATGGTCAGGCCTGGTTCTCCTCAACTCCCGCCGCCAAGATAGGGCTTGATGAAATCGTTGGCTTTGTCGAACAGCTTTTCGCCGACCGCCTTGGCGCCACGTTTCAGGGACTCCATGCTCCACCAGCGCTTTTTATCCTCGCGCTTCATTCGCTCGAGGGCAGCGCGTACCTCCTCGGCGGAACTTGCCCTTTCGATCTCTTCCTCCGCTTCGCGAAGGAAGGCGGAAACATGGATTTCCGAAGCAAAGAACTCGACCAGCGCTTCTCGACCCCTCGGGCTCTCGATCAGGCGGTCATTGGCGCGCGTCTGTGCTTCCAGTCGACCGATGCGCGCCCGGTCGGAGGGGCGGAGCGCGTGGTTCAAGTCGCGTCTCATCGCAGCGAGCAGCACCACACCGGTCAGCGCGCTCGCCGCGACGACAATGGCACAGATGAAAATAATCAGCTGGACGGAACTGGCTGTCAGGTTCATTCGATGTCTCCTTGATCGGGGGGCGCGCGTGCCGCGTCAGAGTTTCGCGAGGGCTTCCTTCGCCAGGGTCAGCTCCATCGCTTCCTTCTGCTCGAGCGGAATCGTCGCGTACACCGTGACCTTGAACGAGGCGCTGCCTTTCTTGACCAGCAGTCCGACCTGGTTCCCCGCAACGAAGTAGTACGCGTCGTCGCCGCCGGAGGCAGGCTTCACCCCCGCGCCCGCGACGGCCATCTCGGCGGCCATCCGCTTGCCGCCGTCGTACGCCGCGGCAGTCTGCAGGTAGAGCGTCACGAATTTCACGCTCGAGCTGCCGGATGCATTCCAGGTGCAGGTCCTCACGAAGGTCGGTGTGACGTGCGTTCCGGCGGTAACGGAACCGCCAATGGCCGAGCCGACCTGGGCCGCCGTCAACACCGTGCAGGCGTCGGTATCGGCGCGAGCGGCCGAAGGCATGACCGTGGCATACAACAGCAACGAGGCAATACACAGCGTGCCTGGGTAGCGGGTGCTCATATCCGGATCCTCCTCTGACGGGTGTGAGTCAACTCACGATCAGGTCGGCTTGGTCCGAGGCAGCAAGTCTGACGTTTGCCGACATGCCGGCGCGAGTATAGATCCGGGTGATGACAGGTGATCCAAACGCAATAGCGACGGATCGACCGGTCGTAAGTCGCGTGGTATCGCCGTGTTGCCGGTAGATGTCTTCGAAAGGGCGCGTTTTGCGATATCAGGAAAGTGTCGGGAAATTTTACACTCCTCACGGTTTTAGCCAAATTTCAACCAAATCGAAAATTAATTATTTAATAAAAACATAGTCTTGGTGAGTTGGCGCAATATTTGCTTTCTTTAAAGGGTACCGAGTTGAGTTACGGATCAAGACCAAAGACGCGGGGCAAAACACGGATGTCCGCCTCCACCCGCATGAAGCAAACGGCACAAGAGTAATCCTCATGAAAAGATTACTGGTTCTGAGTGGTTTGGCGCTGGCGGCCATCGTGTCGATGCCCGCGCTCGCCGTTCCTTCGATAAGCGCCACCATAGACCTCGACACGGTTTTTGCTGGCAACATTCCAGACGGTGCGGCCCCATGGCTGACAGCCACGTTCACGTCGGAGCAGGGTTCTCATTCGGGAACGCTGACATTGATTTCGAACACGTATGGCTCGGATTTTCTGCAGGGTTTGAACAGCAAGAAATCCACCATTGGTTGGACCTTCTATCTCAGCCAGACGATCACCGGAATCGATTGCACGTCGGGGACCTGTGCGGATAACGGTGCAGCTTGGAACGCGGGCGGTTTCAACTCCGGTCCTGTACCCGGCGTATTCAATCTTGCCTTCGGCTGGTCATCGGGCAACCGGTTCGAGAGCGGCGATTCGGTGGTCTATGACCTTACGTTCGCGAGTGCTTTGACCGGGGACCCGTTTGTACTCAACGAAAGCGACTGGCTATCGGCAGCGCACGTACAGGGGATTATCGGTGGCTGCAGTGGCTGGATCGTGTCGGGTACGGGAAGGGCACAAGGTGGCACGCCCTGTACTACCACGTTTACGGAGGTCGTGCCGGAACCGGCCGAGTTGGGCATGTTCGGACTCGGCCTGTTGCTGACGGGATTGTTCGTGGGTCTGCGCCGGCGCTACAGCTGAGTGATCTCTCCGGTTCAGCATGGCGATCCCCTCGCAAGGGGATCGCCTTTTCATGGCGCGCCCGACAGGCGTACCCGGTTTCCTGCACCTCGATGATCCATATCGCCATGCAGGAAGCGCTCAACGGCAGGATCGTCGACTGGCTGGTCGACTGGCTGGAGAAAGCCACCGACGGGGCATGCCTCGTTGCGCCGATCTCCCGAGCTTTGCCGAAAAGCAGGCTGTGGACGGTCTGCGTCAGTGAGTTGGCGCGTCGGTCGGTCGTGTTGTTCTCATCAGAAAATCGACTCTGACCCTGAGGTTTCCCTGATTCCCGCGGCTGGATCCAATGAGGGTCTCCTGCTGAGAACGCCTGGGTCAGAGGCGGGAACGAGGGAAGTCAATCCGAATTGACTTCCTTCATCCTCTTTCCAGGGGCATCGCTTTGATGGCTTCGCTCAGTTTGCCAGCGGTTCGGTCAGCGCGGGACGGTTCACGCTCAAGGCGGTACCGGCTGCTGCCACGATGATCGCCGCGATGGCCGTCCACTGCAGCGGGCTCAGCCGCTCACCCAGCAACGCCATGCCGGCCAGCGCCGCGATGGCCGGCTCCAGGCTCAACAGGGTGCCGAATGTGCGCGCAGGTAGCCGCGTCAGTGCGACCATTTCCAGCGAATACGGCAGCGCCGAGCTGAGCACGGCTACACCCACCGCATACGGCAGCAGTGCCGGCGACAGCAGCGCACTACCCGCATGCGCGACGCCGAACGGGATCGCCAGCAAGGCACCGATCGACGTGCCCAGCGTGACCGCATCCCCGCCGTACGCCATCCCCGCCTTCTTCCCCAGCACGATGTACAGCGCCCAGCCCACGCCGGCGGCCAGCGCATACATCACCCCGACCGGATCGAGCGCATGCACCTGCTCGCGCAGCGGCAGCAGCAGGCATAGCCCGGCCACCACCAGCGCAATCCAGACGAAGTCGACCGGCCGGCGTGAACCGCACAGCGCGAGCGCCAGCGGGCCGGTGAATTCCAGCGCCACCGCGATGCCCAGGGGAATCGTGCGCAACGACAGGTAGAACACCATGTTCATTGCCCCCATCGACAGGCCGTATCCCCACAGCGCGCGCCGGTCGCGTCCGCTGCCCGAGCGGCGCCACGGCCGGCGCCACAGCAGCAGGATCAGCGCGCTGATCCCCAGCCGATAGGCGGTTGCGCCCTGGGCGCCGACCTGCGGGAACAGGTGCACGGCCAGCGATGCGCCGCATTGATACGAGACCATGCTGATCAACAGCACGCCGACCGCGAGCGCGACCGGAGCAACGGTGGGACGTGATGACATGAGCGCAGTCGTGGCGGGGGTGGGGAAGCCAATGATGCCCGCAGCCCGGACGAAGTCCACTATGCGGTCCCTCTCTCTGCGACCACTGCTGACAGGGGATGACAGCAATGAACGGCGCGGCTCGCGGCGCGATGCATGGCGGCCTGTATTCCGCCGGGGGACCGGCGATCGGGCCCGCGCCTGGCCGGCTTGCCAGGTCCTCTTTCGACTCGCAGCGGTCGGTCGCAGCGGGTTGGATCCGCCGCCCGATCCGGCGGAGGTCCGGACACGTTGTCGGGAATAAAAGCCTGCCCCGGGTGATTAAGTACCTGAGTCCATCATCAGGAAGGCAGTCATGAGCGAGTTCAATCCCGACGATCCCGGGCACGATGGGAGTCGCCGAAAGGCGCTGGGCTGTCTGGCCGCCTGGACGGGAGCCGCGATTCTGTGGAACGTGGCGGGCGGCGTCCCCCGTGCCTTGGGGATGACATCCAACGGCACCCTCCAGTCCGCGCCTGCCCATTCCCTGACCTTTGTCCAGATCAGCGATACGCACCTGGGCTTCAACAAGCAAGCCAACCCCGACGTCATCGGCAGCTTGCGACGCGCGATAGCGGACATCAATGCCCTGCCGCAACGCCCCGCCTTCGTCGTGCATACCGGTGACATCAGTCATCTGTCGCGTGCGCAGCAATTTGGCCAGGCGCGCGAGATATTCAAGGAAATCAACGTTGACCGCACGCACACCGTTCCCGGAGAACATGATGCGATCGATGACGGAGTGAATGGCTATCTGAAATTCTTCGATACGGACGGACACGGTCGCGCCTGGTACAGCTACAACCAGGGCGGCGTGCACTTCATCGGCCTGAACAACGTCCAGAATTTCAAGATGGGCACGATGGCCGCGCTGGGTGACGAGCAGCTGGCGTGGCTGAAGGCCGATCTCGCCAACGTTTCGCATTCCACCCCGATCGTGGTCTTTGCGCACATTCCGATGTGGACCATCTGGGCCCCCTGGGGCTGGGGCACATCCGATGCCGGTACGGCGCTCGCCCTGCTGCGTCCATTCGGTTCGGTGACCGTGCTCAACGGCCACATTCACCAGGTGATGCAGAAAGTGGAAGGCCATGTCGCGCTGCATACCGCGGCGTCGCTGGCCTATCCGCTACCCACCCCGGGGCAGGCCGGATTTGGCGAGCCGAGTCCGCTGATCGTACCCCCCGGGGAGCTGGGCAAACTGCTGGGCACGCGTCAGGTCTCGGTCATTCGTGGGCAACAACGTCTCGCGCTCATCGACACCCCGATCGACCACTGACCGCATCCGGCTTCACCCATTCAACGAGACAGACATGACCAAGAACAGCATCCTGGCGAACGCAAAGCGATACGGCATCTGGTGGGTGACTGCCTGGTTGCTGTCATTCACCATCGTGTGTCCGACCGAGGCGTCGACGCCCCCGCAGGTGGTCGAGATCATCCGGATGGCTTTCAGTCCCGGCGACATGACGGTGAGGCTGGGCACCAGGGTGACATGGATCAACCGCGACCAGATTCCTCATACTGTGACGAGCAGAGACAAGGGCGGCGTACTCTCGTCCCAGGGCCTCGATACCGGGGACAGCTATTCCTACACATTTACCCGTCCGGGGGACTACGCCTACTTCTGTGCCGTTCATCCCTTCATGAAGGGGGTGGTACATGTCCGCAAGTAGTCATCTGGTGCCGCGCGAAAGACCGTGATCCATGGCCACCTCGAACCAACAAAGCGTCATTGGCGACCTGGCGGTGAGTCATCTTGACGCCGCCTACAATCTTGCGCGCTGGCTTCTCGGCAATGAATCCGATGCCACCGACGCCGTGCAAGATGCTTTTGTGCGCGCGTTGCGCTTCGCGGACACGTTTGTGGACGGCAACGCCAAGGCTTGGTGGCTCACCATCGTCCGCAATTGTTGCCTCGCTCGCCTCAAAGTTCGACGCCGCGACATCCGCCTTGTGGACATCGATCGAATGACAGCGGATCACGGAGACGGTGCCGAACTACGCCGGTTGCAGCAAACCGACAGCGACGATGTCGAGAGTCGGGCATCTTTCGCGCAGGAGAGCCTGAATCTCCGGAAGCATTTGCGGAGGCTGCCGAGCGAATTTCGTGAAGTCCTGATATTGCGGGAAATCGAAGAGCTTTCCTATCGTGAGATTTCCGACACGCTGCATATACCCATTGGCACGGTCATGTCCCGACTGGCAAGGGGGCGCGAGAAGCTCGTGAAGGCCATCACCCTGAGCCAGGGACGTAACGGAGGTCGAGCATGAGCTGCGAGATGACCCATGGTCTTCTTCCGCTGTACTTCGACGGGGAATTGGACCCGGACACGAGTCGTGAATTCGAACTGCACCTCGATACTTGTCGGGAATGCCAGGAAGCCATGTCCCGACTGGATGCAGTGAGAGCGCAGTTGCGTGACGGCGCGATTCGGCTCAAGGCACCCGATGCGCTGCGCGAGAAAATACGCGACGGCCTGGTGTCTGCTTCCCGGCCGGTGCGCCGGGGAGCGGCCATGCGTACGTGGCTGGCGGTGGCCGCATCGTGGCTGATCGTCTTTCTCATCGGCGGGGGAATGAGTAGCCTGTGGTATCGGCACGAGGGGAAAATGCAGGCACAGGACCAGTTCGCCCGGGATCTGTTCGCCAGCCATTGGCGCGCCCTGGCGGCCACTTCGCCGGTGGATGTCATCTCCACGGACAGCCACACGGTCAAACCCTGGTTCGAGGGAAAGATCTCGGAGTCGCCCACCGTCAACGACTATGCGTCACAAGGCTTTCCCCTGGTCGGCGGGCGCATCGACTACGTCGGCGATACACGGATACCGACCCTGGTCTATCGACACGGCAAGCATCTCATCGATGTCTTTGTTTTTCCGCAACCGTTGCCGGTGGGCATGCGAAGCGAGATGCGGATGCGAGGCTATGAGATCCGGACCGCAAGACTCGATGGCGAGTACGCCGCGGTAGTAACGGATATGGACGACGCGGAATTCGGGAAATTCATGCAATTGCTTGCAAGCAAGCCCTAGCCATCGCGATCAGTCCCGCCGGACCGGGTTCGTCGATGCGCTGACGATGAGCGGCTGGACTCGCCCGGCTTCCTGCCGCGCGAGTGACCGGCAACTGACGCCTCGCACCAGCCCTCACGCCACGAACTGCAACCGTGCCAGCTCCGCGTACAGGCCACCTTCGGCCAGCAGGCTTTCGTGCGTGCCTTGCGCCACGATGCGACCGCCGTCCAGCACGACGATGCGGTCGGCGCGTTGCACGGTGGCGAGGCGGTGGGCGATGACGAGGGTGGTGCGGCCTTTTTCGAGGCGTTCCAGCGCCTGCTGGATCGCCGCTTCGGATTGCGCGTCGAGCGCCGAGGTGGCTTCGTCGAGCAGCAGCAGCGGGGCGTCGCGCAGGATCGCGCGAGCGATCGCGATGCGCTGGCGCTGGCCGCCGGAGAGGCGCACGCCACGCTCGCCCATCTCGGCGTCGTAGCCGTTGTCCAGCGCGCTGATGAAGTCGTGGGCTTCGGCGGCACGGGCTGCTTCGCGCACTTCCTCGTCGCTGGCGCCTTCGCGGCCGAAGCGGATGTTGTCGGCGGCGCTGCCGCTGAAGATCACCGTCTCCTGCGGCACCAGCGCGATCGCGCCGCGCAGGTCGGCCAGGGTCACCGCGCGCAGGTCGATGCCGTCGAGGCTGATGCTGCCGCTTTGCGGATCGTAGAAGCGCAGCAGCAGCGAGAACACCGTGCTCTTGCCCGCACCCGAGGGGCCGACCAGGGCCACGGTTTCGCCCGGGCGCACTTCCAGCGTGAAGTCGTGCAGCGCGGCGGTGTTGGGTCGGGTCGGATAGTGGAAGCTGACCCCGTCGAAGCGCAGCGCGCCGCTGACCGGCCGGGGCAGGGCCAGCGGCCGGGCCGGGTCGACGATCTCGGCGCGCTCGTCCAGCAGTTCGCCCAGGCGCTCCATCGCGCCGGCCGCGCGCAACACGTCGCCCCACACTTCGGACAGGCCGGCCACCGAGCCGGCGGCGAACACCGCGTACAGCACGAACTGGCCCAGCACGCCGGCGTCCAGCGTGCCGGCCAGCACGTGGCGGGCGCCGGCCCACAGCACCAGGGTGATCGCGCCGAACACCAGCACGATCACCGCCATGGTCAGCAGCGCGCGCATGCCGATGCGCCGGCGCGCGGTGGCCAGGGCGCGCAGGATCGCGCTGCCGTAGCGGGTGCTCTCGATGTCCTCGCGCGCATACGCCTTCACCGCGGTGGAGGCGTTGAGCGTCTCGTTGGCGATTGCCGCGGCGTCGGCCAGGCGGTCCTGGCTGGCACGCGAGAGTTTCTGCACGCGCCGGCCGAATACCAGGATCGGCAACATCACCGCGGGAATCACCAGTGCGGTGAGGGCGGCCAGCGACGGTGCGGTCCACACCATCGCCACCGCCGCGCCGATCAGCATCACGGCGCTGCGCAGCGCGACCGACACGCCCGAGCCGATCAGCGCCTGCACCACTTCGGTATCGGCGCTCAGGCGCGACAGCAGTTCGCCGACGCGGCTGCGTTCGAAGAAGCCCACGTCGAGCCGGATCACCTGCGCGTAAAGCGTCTGTCGCAGCGAGGCGAGCGCGCGCTCGCTGAGCAGGGTGATGCAGAAGTAGCGTGCCGCCGTAGCCACCGCCAGCACCAGGGCCACGCCGAACAGCGCGATGAACGTGCTGTTGATCACCGTCTGGCTGGAATGCCCGAAGCCCTGGTCGATGATGTGGCGGAACGCCAGCGGCAGCACCAGCGACGCGCCCGAGGACAGGCCCAGGAACACCAGCCAGCCGATGGCCAGTGCACGATGCGGTTTCAGGAAGGGCCACAGTCCGCGCAGGGCGCCGATGCGACGGGAAGGGCGGGGCGTGTCGGTGCTGGCAGCGCTCATGGGCTCTCGCAGGCGGATCGGGAAGGGCGCGGGTCCGCGCGGGCGCGGGCAATCCCATGCAAGGTGGGGCGTGCGCCGGCCGATTCAATCCTTGCCGTTGCCGAGTGTGGCTTCAGTCGAGGCGTCGGGCCACGCTGCGGCCGCGGCTGATGTCGGCGATCAGCGCGTGGACCTCGTCGACCCGGTGGTCCGGCAGGCGCAGCTGCAGCTCGACGCCGTCGGCAGCGAAGTCCTCCTGCTCGACCTCGGCCTGCAACTCTTTCAGCCGTGCCTTGAGCAACGCCAGCTCGGCGAATTCGCAGTGCAGGCCAAGCCGTGCCATCGCCACGATCGGGACGCGGTCCGCCTGGCGCAGGCATTCCGCCGCGGTGCCGCCGTAGGCGCGCACCAGTCCGCCGGCACCGAGCTTGATGCCGCCGTACCAGCGCGTCACCACGACCACCACGCCATCCATCTGCTGCCCTTCGATCGCCTGCAGGATCGGCCGTCCGGCGGTGCCGCCGGGTTCGCCGTCGTCGTTGAAGCGGTAGTCCTGGCCGATGCAGTAGGCCCAGCAATTGTGCGTGGCGGCGGGGTCGCTCACCTCGCGCAGGAACGCCAGCGCCTGTTCGCCGGAGCTCACCGGCGCGGCCTGGGCGAGGAAGCGGCTCTTCTTTATTTCTTCCTGATGGCGGCAGCGCTGGACCAGCGTGAACAGCGTCCCGCTCATGGCTGGCGCAGTTGCGCTTGCAGCTCCGGCGGCAGCGTCCAGCGCGGATGGGCCTGCCGGAACGCGCGCAGTCGCTGGCGCGCCTCGTCGTCGTGGCCTTGCGCGAACAGCTGCCGGATCTTGTCCAGCTCCTGCGCCGGCGTGTCGCCGGGGCGGGCCGCGGTGACGACACCGGTATCCGCTTCGGCCGCGGGTGGCGCCGGTGCCGCCTGCATCGTCATCGGCGCGGCGGCCCCGGCGCTGGCCCGGTCCGCGGTGGCCATGGCATCGCGCGGCGCCCGCGACGCGACCTGCGCGGGCGGCGGCGGCGCGGGGGCCTCGGCGACGACCGGCGGAGCCACGACCTTCATTGCGTTGCCGGCCACGGGTTTGTTCTCGCCGCCCCGCGATTTCGCCATCGGTGCGGCAGCGGGGGCATAGGCCATACGCTCGGCCGGCGGCGGCGTGCGCTGGCGCATCGGCGCTGGTGGCGGCATCGGTTCGTTGCGAGTCGCCGAGGGCGCGGGGGGCATCGCGGTCGTCGGGGCGCCCGCGGTCTGCTCGACCGGCGCGGGGCTCGACGGCGGCACCTGACGCATGCGCCAGGCCAGTCCGGCCACCAGCACCAGGCTGGCCGCACTGCCCAGGCCGATCAGCCAGCGCGGTGCGCCCCGGCGTCCGGCAGCTGCGGGTTCGCGCGGCCGGATCGGGGTGACCGTGGCGACGGCTTCCGCTTTCGGATGTACCCAGTCGCCGCGTTCGCGCGGCGCCTTGCGACGCTCGAGCGCGGCTGCGGCGTCCTGTGCGGCCAGTGCCTGCGCCGCGGCGCGCAGCACGGCGGCATCCAGCGCGGGACCGGGTTCGTGCTGCGGCAGCTGCCGATACAGCGCGGCCAGTTCGGCTTCGCCGGGCAGCTTCCCGTCCGGGGTCGGCGGATCCGTCGGTGGCATTGGGGTGGTCATTCGGACAGCACTTCGCGTAGTCGGTTCATGGCATAGCGCAGGCGCGACTTCACCGTCTCGCGGCCGGCGCCGGTGATCGCGGCAATCTCCTCCAGGCTGAGTTCCTGTTC
The DNA here is from genome assembly GCF_042657065.1 of Rhodanobacter ginsengisoli. Taxonomy (NCBI): domain Bacteria; kingdom Pseudomonadati; phylum Pseudomonadota; class Gammaproteobacteria; order Lysobacterales; family Rhodanobacteraceae; genus Rhodanobacter; species Rhodanobacter ginsengisoli. The sequence goes on along the minus strand of NZ_JBHSNF010000002.1, from coordinate 347,761 downwards.
CAGCCGCAGCAGCACCGCGGTGCGCTGCTTGTGCGGCAGTTGTTCGATCGCCCGCTGCAGGCTGCGCCGGCGCTCGAATTCGGACAGCGCATGATCGGGCTGCTCGCGTTCCGGGGTGGCGACGTTCGCCAGCGCGACCTCGGCTTCCTCGCCACCGGTCATCGGGCGCTGGCGGCGGACGTTGTCGATCATCAGGTTGTGCGCGATCTGCAGCAGCCAGGTGCTGAACTTCGCCTGTGGCTGGTAGCGTGCCCGCGCGCTGATCACCCGGCTCCAGGTTTCCTGGAACAGCTCGTCGGTGCGATGCGGGTCGCGCACGCTGCGCAGCAGGAAGCGGTACAGCATGCCGCGGTGCCGCGCGTACAGCGTCTCGAACGCAGCCAGGTCGCCCCGCGCATAGGCCAGCATCAGCATCGCATCGGGATCGACCGCAGCATCCATGGGGAGCGAGGGTAAGCGAAATCGAGCATGGCCGGGTAGGACTCCATGTGGCGGAGGGATGGCGGCGGCGATCGCCGCATCCGTCCGCTCGCATGGGCTGCCCGGGTCCGACCCGGTCGGACGGCAGCGGCGGGGGAAGACGGCAGCGGGGATGCTGGCTGCCGTCATCGCTGCTGCCCGTCCGGCCGGGCCGGAAAACTCAACGCGCGGCGGTGTCTTCAGTGCCATGAGTCGGTGTGGCCAGCCCTCCGGCCAGTTTCACCAGCTGCACGAAGCCGGCGCGGTAGCCGTCGGCATCGTCGCCGCGTGCGCCCTGGGCGAGCTGGGCGATCTGCGGGTAACCGAAACCCTCCAGGTACTTGCCGCCGCGCAGGGCGTCGGCGAACGCGGCCACCGCGGCGGCGTAGCGCAGGCGCTCGCCGGGTCGCGCCTCGGCCTGCGCCGCGATCGGCCGTTCGATCAGCTTGCTGGCGGAGTGTCCCGGCAACTTGTAGCGCAGACGCAGGAAGGCCAGTTCGCGACCGCCTTGGGAAGGCGCGGCATGTGCACCGTAGCGCAGCGGATCGATGCGCGCGCCGGCGGATCCCTTCGGAGTGATCTCGTAGATCGCGGTGACGTTGGCGCCGGCACCGATCTCGCCGGCATCGACCTTGTCGTTGTTGAAATCCTCGCGCTTCAGCATGCGCTTCTCATAGCCGATCAGGCGGTATTCCTGCACCTGGGCCGGGTTGAACTCGATCTGGATCTTCACGTCCTTCGCGATCGTCAGCAGGGTGGCGGACATCTCGTCGACCAGCACGCGGCGCCCCTCCTGCAGGCTGTCGATGTAGTGGTGGCTGCCGTTGCCGACATCGGCCAGCATCACCGCCATCGCATCGTTGTAGTTGCCTTCGCCGAAGCCCAGCGTGGTCAGCGCCACGCCGCTCTTGCGGTGATCCTCGACCAGCGTCTTCAGCGCTTCCTGGTTCACCGTGCCGACGTTGAAGTCGCCGTCGGTGGCCAGGATCACCCGGTTCACGCCACCCTTGATGAAGCCCTGTTCGGCCTGCGCGTAGGCCAGCTCGATGCCCGCGCCGCCGTTGGTGGAACCGCCCGCGCCGAGGCCGTCGATCGCCGCGTCGATGGCGGCCTGCCGGTCGCCGGCGGTGGACGGCAGGGCGACCCCGGCATCACCCGCGTAGGTGACGATCGCCACGTGATCCTGCGGGCGCAACTCGCGCACAAGCTGTTTCAGCGAGGCCTGCAGCAACGGCAGCTTGTCCGGTTCGTTCATCGAGCCGGAGGTGTCGATCAGGAACACCAGGTTCGAGGCGGGAATCTCCGCCTTCGGCACGCGATAGCCCTGGATGCCGACCAGCAGCAGCTGGCGCTGTGCATTCCATGGCGCCGGGGCCAGCTCGGTGGTGACGCTGAACGGCTGCGTGCGGTCGGCCGGCGGGGTGTAGCCGTAGTCGAAATAGTTGATGAACTCCTCCGCGCGCACCGCATCGGCCGGTGGCAGCTGGCCTTCGTTCAACATGCGCCGCACGTTGGTGTACGAGCCGGTGTCCACGTCGATGCTGAAGGTGGATACCGGCTGCTCGCTGACCAGCTGCACCGGGTTGCTGTCGCGGTGGATGTAGTGCTCGCGGTCGATCTCGCCCGGCATCGGCTGGAATGCCCGCAGCATCGGCGGCGCGGCTAGCGGGGCGCGCGACGGCATGCCCTGGCTCATCGCCAGGCGCTGCATCACGGCCGGTGGTGGCGGTGGCGGCAGTCCGGCCGGCATCGCCGCGACCTCGTTCACGGCCTTGTCGGCGACGGCACCGGGCCGGGGCACCCCGGTCTGGCGCGATACGACGGTGGCCACCGGCGGCGCTTTGCCAGTCGCTTTCGCGCGCTGTGCCGGCGCGGCGTCGGAGGAGGGTTTCGAGGTGCTGCAGCCCGTCAGGATCACCAGCAGGGCAAGCAGCAGGGTGCGCAACAGCGCGATGAGGTTCATGGGGCGGTTCTCCTGCGGGTAGTGCAAGGTGAAACGCCGGCATCACGTCGATGGGGTTAATCGGGAAGGGCGCGGCGCGGTAGCATGGCGTCCTCGGCAAGACTCATCGGAACGACATGATCAACAACGACGTACTGCGCGCGATCCGCTACATGCTCGATCTCAGCGACGGCAAGGTGGTGGAGCTGATCCATCTGGCCGACGCGGCCTATCCGATCGAAAAGGAGGACGTGCAGGCGTTCCTGAAGAAGGACGAGGAGCCCGGCTACGCCGAGTGCAGCAACAAGGTGCTGGCGCTGTTCCTCGACGGCCTGGTGTTCTACCGGCGCGGCAAGGACGAAAGCCGCCCGCCGCGCCCGCCGGAGAAGCGCGTCACCAACAACGTGGTGCTGAAGAAGCTGCGCGTGGCGTTCGAGCTGAAGGACGTCGACATGCACGAGATCCTGGAGGCGGCCAACTTCCCTGCCACCAAGCCCGAACTCAGCGCGCTGTTCCGCCAGCCCGACCACAAGAATTTCCGTCTGTGCGGCGACCAGCTGCTGCGGAATTTCCTGAAGGGCCTGACGATGCGGGTGCGCGGGAACGGCTGAGCGCGGAGCGGGCGGGCACGCCGCGCCGCCCCCTACGGGGCCGGCAGTCGATACCCGCCACCCGAGACCGGCAGGCGGGCATTCGAGCTTGCAGCGGCGCGAGGACGCCTCGTCACGCGATCTTCAAGTCGGTCTCGCCATCGTGCCACGCACGATGGCGAGACCATCGGCGTGCCATCGGTTCAGGTTGGGCGTAGAGTGGTTTCGGTAGGGAAGCCCCATGCACAGAGCAACGAGACTTGGACAAGCACTCGCCCGTTCATCCGCAACCCCATCTCGGCGAATCGCACTTCCGGCAGCTGTGGGAGGCCGCCGCCGATGCCGTGATCGTCATCGATGGGCAGAGCAGGATCCGCTACGCCAATCCGTCATTTCTTGAAGTCTTCGGTTATCCGCTGGACCAGGCCCTCGGGCAGCCGCTGGCCATGCTGCAGCCGGAGCGCTTCGGCGAGGGGCACCCGGGCGTACTGGACCCTCAGCCGTCCCGTGGCGACGAACGCCACGATTGGCGGGTCGTGCAGACCATCGGACTGCATCGGGACGGCCGCGAGTTTCCACTGGAGATTTCCGGCGGCGAGATCGAGATCGACGGCAGCCGGATGTTCGCGGCCTTCCTTCGCGACATCAGCGATCGCGTCCGTGCCGAAAGGGTGCAGACGGCGCTGCATCGGATATCGGAGGCCGCCCATTCGGCGATCGACCTGCAGGGGTTGTTCCAGGCCATCCACGGCATCATCAGCGAGCTGCTGCCCGCCCGGAATTTTTATGTGGCGCTGTACGACAGCGTCTCCGATGTCCTGAGTTTTCCGTATTGGATCGATGAGTCGAATCCGCGGCCGGAGCCGCGCAGGCTGAAGGATTTTCGCGGGCTCACCGGCCTGGTGCTGCAGTCGGGCGAGCCCCTGATGCTGTCGCCGGAAACGATCGGTGCGATGGCGGCGTACCCCGATGTGGCGATCATCGGCGGCGAAGACATCAACTGGCTGGGCATTCCACTCAGGACCAGCCACGGCAACATCGGCGTGCTGACCGTGCAGAGCTACTCGGGGAGCGGGCGCTATACCGAGAAGGACAAGGAATTGTTGCGGTTCGTCTCCGACCAGATCGCCTCGGCGATCGAGCTGAAGCAGGTTCAGCAAGACGTTCGGGAAAGCGAGGAGCAATTCAAGAGCGCGTTCGAGCATTCCGCCATCGGCATGGCCCTGATCGGCCTGGACCGGGGCCATTACCTCAAGGTCAACGCCAGTCACTGCGCGATCGTCGGGTACACGGAAGCCGAGCTGTTGCAGATGACGTTCCAGGACATCACCCATCCCGACGACATCGAGCCCGACCTCAGCCAGTTGCGCCGGCTGGTCGCCGGCGACATCACCAGTTACAAGATGGAGAAGCGCTACTTCCACAAGAACGGCAGCATCGTGCAGGTCCGTCTCGTGGTGTCCCTGGTCAGGGACAACCTTGGCCGGCCGAAGCACCACATCGCGCAAATCGAGGACATCACCGAGCACAAGCGCGCCGAGCGGTGGCAGCGGCACTACATCGATACGCTCGGCCTGATCACGGCGGAGGCGGCGATCGAGGTCATCCTGTCGTCGCTGGCTGCGTTCGCCGAGCAGCAAGCCGATGGCCTGCTGTGTTCGATCCTGATCTTGTCTGCCGACGGCAAGCGCCTGCGGCTCGCTGCGGCGCCCAGCCTGCCGGCCTGGTTCAACGAGGCCATCGACGGTGCCGCCATCGGCCCGGGCGAGGGCTCCTGCGGGGTGGCAGCATTCACCGGGCGCATGGTGGTCACCGAAGACGTGATGACCAGTCCGGACTGGCTGCCGTGGCGCGAGCTGGCGGCAAGGGCCGGCATCCGGGCGTGCTGGTCGCATCCGATCCTTTCGGCGGACAACAAGGTATTGGGGACATTCGCGATCTACCGGCGCGAGCCCCTGGCGCCGACCCCGGAGGAGATCCAGCTGATCCGGCAGTCGGCAGGGCTGGCAGCGATCGCGATCGAACGCGCCCGCCACCACGAAGACCAGCGCCTGGCCAAGGTGGTGTTCGAGCAGGGCATCGAAGGCATCATGGTCACCGACCTCGACAATCGCGTGCTCATGGTCAACGAGAGCTTCGAAACCCTGACCGGTTTTTCGGCAGAGGAAATCGTCGGTCGCGAGCCGGACTTCCTCTATCCGGATCGTACCGGCCCGGGACATCCCGGGGGGAGGCAGGGCAGCGTGGTCGGCGACGGCCGCTGGCGCGGCGAAGTGCTGGGGATGAAGAAATCCGGCGAGTCGTATCCGATGGCCATGTCGGTGGCGACGGTGCATGACGCACTGGGCGTTCCCAGTCACTTCGTGATGACCATCGCCGACGTCAGCGGCCAGAAAGTCCAGGCGGCGCGGATCGAGCAACTGGCGTTCTACGATGTGCTCACCGGACTGCCGAATCGCGCGCTGTTCATCGATCGGCTCGAGCAGACGCTGGTGGCCTCGAAACGCCATGAAAGCCACGGCGCGATCCTGTTCCTCGACCTGGACCGCTTCAAGGAGATCAACGACAGCCAGGGGCACGCCGTGGGCGACATGGCACTGGCCGAAGTCGCGCGGCGTTTGCGCAGCGTATCCCGACAGGAAGGAACCCTCGCGCGGATGGGCGGCGACGAATTCGTCCTGATCGCCGAGAACATCGATGCCGAGGCGGCCGTTCTCATCGCGGCGCAGTTTTGCCAGGCGCTGGTCGAGCCGCTGGATCTGCACGGGCATGCCTATGTGGTCGGCGCCAGCATCGGCATCGCGCTCTATCCCGCCGATGGCGAGACCTCGGAGGATCTGATCAAGCACGCGGACATCGCCATGTACCAGGCCAAGTCCGCCGGCGGTGGCTATCGCCTGTATCAGGCGGCGATGGGTACCGATCTGGCGAAGCGATTGACGCTTGCCAAGCGATTGCGGCAGGCACTGGACGGCGGCAAGCTGCAGCTTTACTACCAGCCGCAGTTCGACCTGGGCCGCGGCTGCGTGATCGGGGCGGAAGCTCTGTTGCGCTGGAACGATCCCGAGCTCGGCTGGGTCAGCCCGGCCGAGTTCATTCCCGTCGCCGAAGAGCGCGGCATGATGAACGAGCTCGGCGACTGGGTGTTGCGCGAAGCCTGTCGTCAGTTGAACGCCTGGGAGGCCGCTGGCATGCGCTTCGAGGGCAGGCTCGCGATCAACGTTTCGGCCATCCAGATGGAAGATCCGGGTGTCGTCGATCGCCTGCTCGGGATCGTGCAGCAGGCGCGGCTCAGTCCCGCTCGATTCGACCTGGAGCTGACCGAAAGCAGCATGATGCGCGACCCGGAGCGCGCCGTGCAGGTGCTGGAGTCGCTCGGCGCCGCCGGCTTCGGCCTGTCCATCGACGATTTCGGCACCGGCTACTCATCGTTGTCCTACCTGAAACGATTCGCCGCGGACCAGATCAAGATAGATATCTCGTTCGTGCAGAACATGCTCGTCGACGTCAATGACCATACGATCGTCACCACCATCATCGTCATGGCGCGCAGCCTCGGCCTGAAGACGACGGCCGAAGGCGTCGAGCACGAAGACCAGGCCGCGGCGCTGCGTGCGCTGGGGTGCGACAACGCCCAGGGCTATCACTTCGGCCGACCGGTGGCGGCGCAGGTGTTCGGGGAACATTGGCTCACGCCATCGCCCACGGCTTGAACGGCGCGCGCCGGAATGCCCGGGGCGGAACGGCGGTCCGGACCATGCGAAGTGCCAGGGACCCAGCCGCGGTGAAGCGCCCGGGCATGGCGCATTCCTGAAAGGTCGGTCCAGCCGGCGCCGTCTACAGCTTGACTTCCTCGGCGGTGTTCACGGTCGCCTTGCGCTCCTGCTTGCCCCAGCCCACCGAGGGGCCACGGATGGCCGTCCATACCGAGCGCACCACCACGTAGTACATCAGCTGGCGGTAGCCGAAGCGCTGCAGCACCAGCCACCACATCAGGCTCCACTTCTCCTTCTTCTCCATCGCGAAGGCGAGCGCGGCCGCGGCGAGGTCGACCGCCATGAACGCGGCGTAGAAGACCAGCATCTTCAGCAGGTTCTCGTCGTTGAACTGGCCGCGGTGCTGCAGGTAGTCGAGGCCGGTGGCGACGATCTGCCAGACCAGCACCAGGTCGACCAGCGGCGACACCACCGAGAACAGGATCTGGAACAGCCACACCTGCGGCAGCGCGATCATGCCGAGCGCGCCATAGCGCGGCCGGAAGGTGGCGTCGCGGTGCTTCCACAGGCATTGCAGGGTGCCATAGGCCCAGCGGAAGCGTTGGCGGGCGAGTCCCCTTGCCGTATCCGGCGCTTCGGTCCAGGCGATCGCCTCGCTGTCGAACAGGGTGTGGTAACCGGCTTTCTGCACGGCGAGGGTGAGGTCCTGATCCTCGGCCAGGGTATCGGCGGGGAAGCCGCCGAGCCGTTCCAGCGCCTCGCGCCGCCAGGCGCCGACGGCGCCGGGCACCACGGTGATGGCGCCGAGTGCGGCCAGCGCGCGCCGCTCCAGGTTCTGCGCGGTGATGTATTCCAGCGCCTGCCACACGGTGATCAGGTTGATCCGGTTGCCGACCTTGGCGTTGCCGGCCACCGCACCGACCTTCGGGTCGGTGAACCAGCGCACCAGCCGCGGAATCGTGTTCGGTTCGAACTGGGTGTCGGCGTCCAGCGCCACCACCACCTCGCCGTGTGACTGGTGCAGTGCCGTGTTGACGGCGTGGGCCTTGCCGCCATTGGGGATGGTGATCAGCCGCACGCGCGGTTCGTTCGCGTAGTGCTGGCGGACCACCGCGGAGGTGGCATCGGCCGAGCCGTCGTCGACGACGATGACCTCGAGGTTCGCGTAGCGGCTCCTGAGGATCTGGCGGATCGAGCTGGCGATCACCTTCTCCTCGTTGTAGGCGGGGATCAGCACCGACACCAGCGGCGGGTTGTCGCCCAGCACGGGCAGGGTGCGGCGCCGCTCGCGCACGCGGTTGAGCAGGGCCAGCCCGCCGAGCAGCAGCAGGCGGGCCACGCCCAGGGTGATCGCGGTGACCAGCAGCCAGCGCAGGAAATGGCCGAACAGGCCCACGGTCAGGAAAACCGAGCGATCCGCCCAGCGCGCCAGCGAACCGGGCGGCAGCGGTGGCATGGTCTGGTCGCGGGTCAGCCCGGCCAGAGTCGACACGGTGACGAACTCGTAGCCTTCCGCGCGCAGGCCGTCGATGATGCGCGGCAGCGCGGCCACCGTCTGCGAGCGGTCGCCACCGCCATCGTGCAGCAGCACCACCTGACCCTTGCGATCCGGGTTGGCGGTGGCAATCTCGGTCAGCACGCTGTTGACGATCTGGTCGGTACCGGGGCGCTGCCAGTCATCCGGGTCGATGTGCAGGCCGACCGAGATGTAGCCCATCTTCTGCGCGATCTCGATCGGCACCAGTTCGTCGGCGGTGGTCGGTTCGGCGTCGCCGAAGTAGGGTGCGCGGAACAGTCGCATCGAGCGGCCGGTGAGCGCCTCGAACAGCCGCTGGGTGGCGTTGAGTTCCAGCGACACGATGCCCGGCGGGCTCTCGCCCAGGTTGGGGTGGGTGAAGGTGTGGTTGCCCACGTCATCGCCTTCGTCGACCTCGCGCTGGACCAGTCGCGGCGACATCTCGGCGCTCGAGCCGATGATGAAGAAGGTCGCCGGCACATGCTTCGCCTTGAGGATGTCGAGGATCTGCGGGGTCCATTCCGCATCGGGGCCGTCGTCGAAGGTCAGCGCGATCTTGTGCGGCAGGGTGCCGGCGCGCTGGATCACATACGAGGTGGGCAGGCTGCCGTAGCTCTCGTCGTCGATGCTGCCGTCGTCCTTGTCCAGCGTGACGGTGCGCGCGCCCGGCGACGGCGAGGAGGCGATCTCGAGCACTTCGCCCTGGCCTTCGATGTCGATGTCCTCGCCCTTGCCGATGGTGTCCAGCTGGGCGGACGCCGGGGTGCCGTAGCGCTGGCCCAGTACCGACCAGATCGACGGGTCCTCCGAACCCAGCCGCCACAGTGCATAGCCGTAGGGCTTGTAGTCGTCGGCGGCGTGGACCTGGTTGTACGCGGTGACGCCATCGAGAAACCACACCTGGTGCGCGGTGCCGTCGTCCTCGCTGTAGGAGAAATGCGGATTCTGGCTGTCCGGGTCGAAGCTGATGTCGGCCTGGGCATCGGCGGCGCGATCCATCGCGTCCTGGAAGGTCAGCGTCTCGGCATTCTTCCCTTGCGCCCAGTCATAGCCGTAGCTTCCGATCGCGACGATGGTCTGGTCCGGGTCGAGTACCTTCATGCGCTGCTCGAGCGTGCGCTCGAACCAGTCTTCGCCGGCGATGCTGCCCGGATCCTTGCCGGCCCAGTGCTGGTCGTAGGCCATCAGCAGCTCGAAGTCGACGATGTCGGCGTAGCCGGCGTAATCCCATGCGGCGTCGTCGAACGGCACCGACAGCACGATGCCCCAGCCGTGCGGGTCGAACGCATCGTTGAGTTCGGTCAGGAAGGCCTTGAGATCCTTCTGCGAGGCCTCCGGCACTTCCTCGAAGTCGATCGTCACACCCTGGAAGTGGTTGGCGGCGATGAAGCCCACGATCTGCGTGATGCGTGCCTGGCGCACGGCCGGATCGGCCAGCATGCGGGCCAGGCCCTTGCCGTCCCAACTGCCGTTGGCCGCGTTCTGCAGCAGCGGCAGGATCGGGGTGGACGGCTTCTGCGTGCGGATCAGGTTCAGCGCCCGGGCGTCGATGCTGGTGCGCAGCGCCATGTCGGGGCCGCTCATGCTCATCCAGGTGGGAATCACCCAGTCCAGCCGGGGCAGCGCACGTTTCAGCGACGGATAGCTGCTGTCATCCCAGTTGACGTAGAAGCCGATCGCCAGCGGCCGGTCGGCGGGCTTGTTCAACGACGGCGGCGGGACATGCAGGGCCGCCGGTTTCGTGGCATGAGTGCGCGAGGAATGCAGCAGCTTCTGCCGGGCGCGCACTTCGGCGGCCAGCCTGGCGGCCGGTTTCAGCAGTTCCGGCGCAGCCGCCTTCACCCCGGCCAGCGGATGCCGGGTCTTGCCCAGGTGCAGTGCACTCATGCTGGGCCCGACGAACAGGCTGACGGCGCAGGCCACCACGAACAGCGTGCTGACCACGCCGGCGATCAACGCCAGTCGCGAGACATGCGTGGCGCGTCGGCCGGTGGGGTCGAAGAAGATCGGTTTTTTCTGCATGCCTTGGAGAGATCGGCGAGCGCGGTGAGTCGCCAGTGTGCAGCGGCAGTTTAATCGGGTCCGGGGCAGCCGGTGAGGGTCGTGCGTGGCGGGTATGGCCGACCGTTCAGCTGATCACGGCACCGGGCACCGGCTTGCGAAAATCCTGCGGGTCCAGATTCCCGGTCAGCCGGAACACGCCCTCGTGGATCTTGCGCGGCAGCACCACGTCGAGCACGGTGGTCTGGTGCGGACCGAGCAGGTTGAACAGGTCGTCGCTGCCGGCGCTTCCGGCCAGCGCATGGTGGACCAGGCCGGCCAGGTCGATCGGTTGCACGCTGGCGCCGTAGGGCCGGTGGCTGCTCACGGCGGGGCGCAGGGTCTTGCGCGTATTTCGCGGGTCGGCCACGCGGTCGTCGCCGGCCAGCAGGGCGTGGTCGAGGAACAGCGAGATCGTGGTGCGCTGCTTCGAGTTGGCCTGGCGGTCGAGCATGAAGCCCTCCGGCATCAGGTCGGCACTGGCCTGCGCACCGGCGGTGAGCAGGAAGCCGGCGCCGGTCAGCGGTTCGCCGGCCTCGTCGGCCAGCCGCACGATCAGCAGGCTGCGCGGATCGTGGATGTGCACGCGCGGGGCGAACGGGCCGGCCGGTTCCAGCTCCACCTTGTCCGCGTCGCGGGCGGCATTCTCCTGCTCGAACGCGTCGCACAGCGCGGCATAGTCGGTGGCGCTGCGGACCTGCAGGCAACGCAGCACGCCCTGCACGGTGGCGGGTGCGGCGCTCGCCATGATGCCGTGGGTATCGCCGGAATGGGCCGCGCCGGCGATCAGCTTGAACGCGCTGCGCGGGCCGCGGCTGAGGGTGAGCGCCAGCGTGTCGGTGGTGCCCGGGCTGCTGGCCTGCGGCGTCAGCACGGCGTGCTGTGCATTGAGGTTGGCGGCGGCGAGGCGCACCACGCCGTCGGAGCCGTCCTCGCCGGTATAGCTGTTGAGGTGGTCGTACAGCGAGCGGTCCGGGCGGTCGCCGATCAGCACGAACTGGAATTGTCCGCGGCTGACGGGATCGTCGCTGTGGATATGGTCCAGGTTCAGCGACAGCGATTCGGCACTGCCCAGTTCCAGCCAGTCCAGGATCCGCTGGCCCGGCTCCACCCCGGCAAACCAGGACTTCAGCCGACCCAGCATGCCCTTGCCGAGCTGCGCCAGGGCGGAACCGAAGTTCGCCGGCGCCAGCATCACCAGGTGACTGAGCCGGATCGTGCTGTGGATCGCGGGCTTGTCCCGCTGCGCGCGCGCCCATTCGCGCACCACCGGGCCGCCGGTGGAGTGGGTGATGCAGGCGAAGCTGGCGTCGAGCAGGTGCAGGTCGCGCAGCGCATGGTCGAACGCGCGCACCAGATCGCGCATGGTCACCGCGTCGTCGAAACTCACGTATTCGGACAGCCAGATGTCCGCCAGCGTCAGCGGCAGACCCGCGGCGGCCGCCTGCTGCTGCAGTTGCCGGGGCAGCTGACCGTAGGTCGAGGTATTGCTGACGCTCCAGCCGTGGACGAACACGAGGGTAGTCATGGCGCGCCTCCCGGTGACGACCGAAGCCTACCCAAAGTTCGCCCGCCTGCCCACCGTCGCGGCGGCCGCATCGGCATAATCGGGGGCAGCATTCCTGCTGCCTTCGCACCGGTCGTCCCGATGATCCTCGATGTATTGCTTGGTCTGGTCCTGCTCGCCGTGCTGCTGGCGTGGCTGCGCTGGCGCCGCTGCAGCGGCGGGGTGCTGGCGCTGGCGCTGATCCTGCTGCTGGCGGCAGGTTGCGGCCCGCTGCCGATCGGCCTGCTGGGCGCACTGCAGGCGGAGCATGCGGTGAATGCACCGGTCAGCTGGGGGCAACGCAATGCGATCGTGCTGCTGGGGGCGGGCACGGTGCGGGTGGCCGGCAGCGGCCGGGTGGAGCCGAGCCTGTTCGCGTACGGGCGCATCGGCGAGGCCGCCGCCCTGTATCGCGCCTGCCGCCAGGCCGGGCGACAGTGCAGGCTCGAGGTCAGCGGCGGCGATGCGCGTGGCCTGGGCCAGTCCGAGGCGGCGATCTATGCCGCGGACCTGCAGCGGCTGGGCGTGGATGCCGGCGACCTGCTGCTGGAGCCGCACAGCATGAATACCTGGCAGAACGCGCAGTTCAGCGCGCCGCTGCTGAAGGCCTGGGGAGCCGACCGGGTGCTGCTGGTGTCGTCGGGTTTCCACCTGCGCCGGGGCATGCTGTATTTCGCGCATTTCGGCATACGCGCCGTGCCGGTGCGGGCGGACTATGTGAGCGGCGTGCTGTCGTGGTTGCCGCTGTCGTACAACCTCGCCATGACCGACCTGGCCCTGCACGAATACGCCGGCATCGCCCGTTATCACCTGTACAACGCGATGGGCTGGAACGTGCGGGCGACGCGCGCCGGGGCGTTGTAGCCACCGGCCACCGCGCGGGGCAGTGGCCGGTGCCGGTTACGCCGCCTTGTCGATCGAGGCCAGGTCGATCACGAAGCGATAGCGCACGTCGCTCTTGAGCATCCGCTCGTAGGCGTCGTTGATGTCCTGGATGTCGATCATCTCGACGTCGGCGCTGATTCCGTGCTCGGCGCAGAAATCCAGCATCTCCTGCGTTTCGGCGATACCGCCGATCAGCGAGCCGGCGAGCGAGCGGCGACCGAAGATGAGGTTGCCCGCATGCACCGGCGGATCGATCGGCTCGACTAGGCCGACCAACACGTGCACGCCGTCGATTTTCAGCGTGGCCAGGTACGGATTCAGGTCATGCTGTTGCGGCACCGTGTCGAGGATGAAGTCGAAGCGGCCGGCCACGGCTTTCATCTGCGCCTCGTCGGTGGACAGCACCACGTGGTCGGCACCGAGCCGGCGGGCTTCGTCCTCCTTGGACGGCGAGCGGGTGAACAGGGTCACGTCGGCCCCGAGCGCCTTGGCGAACTTCAGGCCCATGTGGCCGAGCCCGCCCAGCCCCACCACGGCGACCTTGCTGCCGGGGCCGACCTTCCAGTGCTTCAGCGGCGACCAGGTGGTGATGCCGGCGCACAGCAGCGGCGCGGCGGACTTCGGATCGAGCTTGTCCGACAGGCGCAGCACGAACTTGTCCGACGCCACGATGCGCTCGGAGTAGCCGCCGTAGGTCATGCGGCCGTCCTGGCGGTCCTTGCTGTTGTAGGTGAATGTGGGCACCTCGGCACAGTACTGCTCCAGGCCCTGGTCGCAGGCGGCGCAGTGCTGGCAGGAGTCGACCATGCAGCCGACGCCGACCATGTCGCCCACCTTGAACCGGCTGACCTCGGCGCCCACGGCGCTGACCCTGCCGATGATCTCGTGGCCCGGCACGACCGGATAGCGGGTGCCCTGCCATTCGTTGCGTGCGGTGTGCAGGTCGGAGTGGCAGACGCCGCAGTACAGGATGTCGACCACCACATCGTCCGGGCGCGGGTCGCGCCGCTCGAAGCTGTACGGTGCCAGCGGGGTGGCGGCGGATTGGGCAGCGTAGCCACGGATGTTCTGGGGCATGTGTTTCTCCAGCGGGAGTGGATGGGACAGGGCGGGAAGTATGCGTGGTGGGGCTTTGCACCCGATAGCCGGATCCTGTCGGATCCTTGCCCGATCCTGCAAAACGGCTGATTTGCTCTCGCCGGCTGGCGCAGGATCAGGCAATCTTGCAATCGTCTTCCCGCGCACGGTACCTGCATGACCCACGAGCTTCCGCCAGACGTTTCCATCGCTCGCATGCAGCGCGACCGGGCGGAACTGGCGACCATCATCGACCGGCTGGCCCGCGTCGACGGCACGCACGAGACCGCCTTGCCCGCGCTGACCCTGTTCCGCGCCGAGGATCCCGGCGCCAGGATGTGCTGCATGTACCAGCCCGGCCTGGTGCTGGTGGCGCAGGGAACGAAACAGTTGCTGGTCGGCGGAGAAACGTATCGCTACGACACGTCGAGTTACCTGGTGACTTCGATCGACCTGCCGGTGGCCTCGCAGATCGTGGACGCGTCGCCGCAGCGGCCCTTCCTGAGCGCGATGCTGCGCTTCGACGCACGGCAGATCGGCGACCTGCTGGCCGAAGTCGAATTGCCCGAGCTGGGCGGCGAAGTGCGGCGTGGCATCGCCGTGGGTCCGCTCGACGCAGGCCTGCTGGAGTCGATGCTGCGCCTGGCGCGGTTGCTGGAAACCCCGCGCGATCTGCCGGTACTGGCGCCGTTGATCGAACGCGAGCTGCTGTACCGGCTGCTGGTGAGCGAGCAGGGACCGCGCCTGCGCCACGTGATGACGGCGGGCAGTCGCAGCCACCAGGTCTCCGGTGCGATCGAATGGCTGAAGAACCATTACCACCAGCCCTTGCGCATCGAGGAGCTGGCCGGAACGGTGAACATGAGTTCCTCATCGCTGCATCATCACTTCCGCGCGATCACTGCGATGAGTCCGCTGCAATACCAGAAGCAGCTGCGTCTGCAGGAAGCGCGACGGCTGCTGCTGACCGAGCGCTGCGACGTGGCTTCGGCCGCTCATCGGGTGGGCTACGAAAGCCCCTCGCAGTTCAGCCGCGAATACAGTCGCCAGTACGGCGCGCCGCCGCTGCGCGATGTGGAGCAATTGCGCCGCGCGGCGGGTGGGCCTGCGCGCGGATGAGCACTGCGGGCCCGCCGTCGCCTCACGACTCGCGCATCACCATCAGGCGGACTTCGGTCATGTCCTCGATCGCGTAGCGGACGCCTTCGCGACCCAGGCCCGACAGCTTGATGCCGCCGTACGGCATGTTGTCGACGCGGAAACTGGGCACGTCGTTGACGATCACGCCGCCTTGCTCCAGCTCGTTCCAGGCGCGCATCGCGTGCTCGAGGCTGTCGGTGAAGATGCCCGCCTGCAGGCCGTAGTCGGAGTCGTTGACCAGCGCGATGGCTTCGTCGAAATGTGTGAAGGGGGCGAGCAGGGCGAACGGCCCGAACGCTTCCCTTCGGTTCGCCTTCGCCTCGGCCGGCACGTCCTCCATCAGGGTGGCCTCGAGCATGTTGCCCTCGCGCCGTCCGCCGCAGAGGATCCTGCCGCCGGCTTTCCTCGCTTCGACGATCCAGCCGTGCAGGCGTTCGGCGGCGGCCTCGTCGATCATCGGGCCGAGGAACACGTCCTTCCTTTTCGGATCGCCGGACTTGAGCTTGCGCGTGGCGGCGACCAGCTTGCGCTTCAGCGCTTCGTAGACGTCGGCATGCGCATAGATGCGCTGCACCCCGATGCAGCTCTGGCCGGACTGGTAGAACGCGCCGAACACCAGCCGCTCGACCACGCGGTCCAGATGCGGGCCCTGATCCGCATCGACGATGCAGGCGGCGTTGCCGCCCAGTTCCAGCACCACCTTCTTGCGCCCGGCGCGGGTCTTCAGCTCCCAGCCGATCTGGCCGCCGGTGAACGAAAGCAGCTTGAAGCGCTCGTCCTCGACCAGCGGCGCGGCATGCTGGCCGTCCAGGGTGAGGATCGAAAAGGCACCCCTGGGCAGGTCGGTCTCGGCCAGCACCTCGCCGATGATCAGCGCGCCGATCGGGGTCTTCTCCGCCGGCTTCAGCACGAACGGGCAGCCGGCGGCGATCGCCGGCGCCACCTTGTGGGCGACCAGGTTCAGCGGGAAATTGAATGGCGTGATGAACGCGAGCGGTCCCAGCGGCACGCGTTTCGTGTAGCCGTGATAGCCGTCCAGACGCGAAGCCAGTTCCAGGTTCAGCGTTTCGCCGTTGATGCGCACCGCTTCCTCGGCGGCGATCCGGAACGTCTCGATCAGGCGGGTGACCTCGCCGGCGGCATCCTTGATCGGCTTGCCCGCTTCGATGCACAGCGCTTCGGCCAGCTCGTCGCGGCGCTCGGCGAAACGCGTCGCGCAATGCTGCAGCACGGCCTGGCGGGCCCACGGTTTGAACTGGCGCATCGGCGTGGTGGCGTTCACCGCGGCGGCGATCGCCTTTTCGACGGCTTTCGCATCCGGCACCGCGACCCGCGTGGCGACCTTGCCGCTGTACTTGTCGCGCACGTCCAGCATTTCCTTCGACATCCGCGGCTGGTTTGCGAGGTAGTAGGGGTAGGACTTGTTCAGCATGGTGCTTGCCTGCGGATGCGATCCGGCAAGCATAGGGCGCCGTGGCGTTCAGGGGTCGTGAGCTGCGGCCGTTTGCCAGTGCGCGAAGCCGGTTTTCGCGCCGGCTGCGTACGGCCGCACGGGCATGATGTCGAGGCTCTCCACGGGGCGATGCAAGGCTGCATGGCCATGCGCCACCTTGCCGAACGTCAATTCACGCCGGCCGCCGCCCCGTCCATGAACAGCTCGATCACCATGTCGAACTCTTGCCGCAGGTCGAGGCCCGGCTTGCTGAGCCAGCGCATCAGGGCACCCAGGTAGAGGTAGTGGAAATAGATGCCCAGCTGTTCGGAGCGATGCTGCGGCGCCACCTCGCCGCGATCCTGGGCGGCGTCGATCAGCATCACCCAGAGTGGAAGCAGGCCGCGATCTTCCTTCGGCTTCGCGCCCGGGTCGAAATTGGCGAACTTGTAGCGGATGTAAGGCAGCAGGATATCCGCGTGCTGTTCGCACCAGTGCGCGGACTCGTGCAGCATCGCCGTGGCGCCGGCGCGGAAGCCGGCGCGCTCGTGCTGGCTGAAGTCGCGTGCTGCGAGGTCTTTCGACAGGGAAGCTTCCAGCGTGTGTTCCAGCAAGGCCTCTTTGGCCGGAAAGTATTTGTACAGAGTGCGCTTGGATACGCCGGCCTGGGCGGCGACCTGCTCCATGGTCACCTGGGCATAGCCGCGCGATGCGAACAATTGGCGCGCAACGAGGCCCATGTGCTCGGGCAATTCGGCGCGGCTCGATGGCCGGGGACGCGGACGGGAAGAAGGCATGGCTCAGACACTCGACGGCGTGTAAAGTACACGTCGTTTACTTTACATGGGAGCGAGACATGAAGCTCGTACTTCTGACCTACGGCACCGAGGGCGATACGCGCCCGCTGGCCGCCCTGGGTCATGCCTTGCGCGAAGCGGGCCATGAGGTGGTTCTGCTTGGTGACGCGCGAACCTTGGGCACGGCGCATGCGCTCGGGATTCCAGCCACGCCGCTTTCCGGCGACATCCGCGAGCTGTTTGCCGAGTGGGGACGACAAGGACCGCGCGGCACGGCCAAGGCCATGGTGGCGTTGACCAACAGGCATACGGCCGCGTGGATGCGGGAGACGCTGGCCGCGGCGGAAGGTTGCGACGCCATCGTGACGTCGGGCCTGGCCGGCTTTGTCGGGCTTTCGGTAGCCGAGTACCTCAAGGTCCCAGCCGTCATCGCGGGGATGATCCCGCTTACGCCGTCGCGCGAGTTTCCTTCGCCCTTTCTGCCGCCGGCCTGGGTTCCCGCCTGGTTGAACCGGGCCAGCCTCGCGTTCACCAACAAGCTGTTCTGGCTGGCCTTCAAGAAGGCACTCAACCGTGCACGGGCGGAGGTGCTGGCCTTGCCGCCGCGAAAAACCGTGTGGAAGGATCTGCCCGTGCTCTACGGCATCTCGCCGACGCTGCTGCCATCGCCAGCGGACTGGCCGGCAAATGCCAGGCTGTGTGGCCAGTGGTTGCCGCCGACGGGTGAAAGCTATGCGCCGCCCCCGGTCTTGGCGGCGTTCCTTGCCGCTGGCACTGCGCCGGTCTACGTGGGCTTTGGCAGCATGACCGGCATCGACATGCCTGCCATGCTCGATGCGGTGATCGCGGCGCTGGACGGGCGGCGCGCCGTGTTCTGGCCGGGGTGGAACGGGATGGGCGGCGTGAGCCTTCCGGACAATGTCCTGTGCATCGACGCCACCCCGCACGATTGGCTGTTTCCACGGATGATCGCGGTGATCCACCACGGAGGGTCGGGAACTACCCACTCGGCCCTGCAGGCAGGCAAGCCCTCCATCGTCATGCCGTTCGCCGGTGATCAGGCGTTCTGGGCAGATCGCCTTCGTCGGCTGGGCGTGGCGCCGGTGGCGCTCTCGGCAGCAAGCCCGGATGCTGCGGCGCTTGCTGCAGCCCTCGATTTTGTCGCGCGGGAAACCGTCGTTACGCGTGCGGCCGAGCTTGGTCGGCGTATTGCCCGCGAAGACGGCCTTGCCACGGCGGTCGCCGCCATCGAGGGAATACTGGCAGGCTAGGGGCGGCACGGGTGTCAGTTGCTGCGCGACTACCCGCGAGGCTTCGCAGCCTCCTCCACCCGCAACCCCAGTTCGCCGTCGGCCAGGCGCGCGCGCAGCGGGGTGCCGACGGCCACGTTCCTGGCCGAGCGCAACACCTGGCCGTTGGCGTCGAACAGGATCGCGTAGCCGCGCTCCAGCGTGGCCAGCGGACTGACCGCGTGCAGCGCGTGGCCGGCATGGCGCAAGCGGGTCTGCCGGCGTTCCAGCACGAGGGTGATGGCGCGGCGCAGGCGCTGGTCCTGCTCGGCCAGCCGTCGCGCCAGCAGCTCCAGGCGGGTGCTGGGATGCTGCGCCAGCAGGCGCGCGTGCAGCCGTTCCAGGCGGGTGTGGCGACGCTGGCTCTGCTCGCGCAGCACGCTGGCCAGCCGGCGCTGCAGATGCAGCAGTCGTTCGTGGTCGCGCGCCAGCCGCGCCTGCGGTCGCTGCGCCTGCAGGCGGGCCTGCAGATGATCGAGTCGTTGCGCGCAGGCCTGCAGCCGCCGCTGCTGCAGGGTGATCATGCGCTGCTGCAGCTGCTGCAGGTGGCGCTCGATCGCGACTGCGTCGGGCACCAGCAATTCGGCCGCCGCCGACGGCGTAGGGGCGCGCAGGTCGGCGACGAAATCGGCGATGCTGAAGTCGATCTCGTGACCGACCGCGGAGACCACCGGCACCGCGCTGGCATGGATCGCTCGCGCCACCGCTTCCTCGTTGAACGCCCACAGGTCTTCCAGCGAGCCGCCGCCGCGGGTCAGCAGCAGCACGTCGTAGCGACCGCTGGCGGAGGCCTTGCGCAGCATCGACACGATCGCCGGCGGCGCCTCGCGACCCTGCACCGGCACCGGCAACACCTCGACATCGGCCAGCGGCCAGCGCCGCGTCAGCACGCTCAGCACGTCGCGCACCGCCGCGCCGGTGGCCGAGGTGATCACGCCGATGCGTCGCGCGAAACGGGGCAGGGCGCGCTTGCGGCCGGGCTCGAACAGGCCTTCCGCATCCAGCCGTGCCTTCAGCTGTTCGAACTCGCGCTGCAACGCGCCTTCGCCGGCCAGCTCCATGTATTCGGCGACCAGCTGGAACTCGCCGCGCGGCTCGTACAGGCCGACCTTGGCGCGCAGCAGCACCTGCAGCCCGTCGACCGGACGGAAGCGCAGCGCGGCCGCCTTCGGCTTGAACATCGCGCAGCGTACCTGCGCCCCGCTGTCCTTCAGGGTGAAGTACAGATGCCCGGAGGCGGGCCTGGCCACGTTCGACAGTTCGCCCTCGATCCACACCTGCGGCAGGGCATCGCCCAGCAGGTCGCGCACCAGCCGGTTGAGCGAGCTGGGGGTCAGGACGTGACGCGGCGTGGAGTCGTCGAATGGCGCATGCATAAGGGCGTGAGCCTAACATGCTGAAGGGATCAAGTTGTTGGAAAACATCCGCTTGAGACATCAAGCGAACAGACAGCTTCAAGCGACACCGGCTGCGCTCAGGTGTCGTCGGCGTCGCCTGAGCGCAGGTGCCGGCGGCGCACCCGCCAGCCGCGGATGCCCAGGTTGAGGGAGAGCCAGCCGGCCAGCAAGGCAAACGGCCAGCCGATCCAGGCCGGCCACAGGATGGCGACCACGGCCAGCGCGAGCAATACCGCGGTGGCGATGAACAGCGGGCCGCTGGAAGCGTGGCCCAGCACGCGGCGATTGCTCAGCACGGCACCCATGCTGTTGGCGAAACGCAGGGCGCCGGCGGCGGCTCGCCCGGAACTGCCGCCGCCACGCCGCACCCGCGGCGGCCGCGCTTCGCTGGTTCGCACGCGCTCGCTGCGGCCGGGGCGGCGGCGCGGCGCCAGCACGATCTCGGTGGCGTTGGCGAGGTCGCGCTCGTACTGGGCAGCGAGCTGGCCGGCAAAGCCGGCATCCTCGATCGCCACGTCGAGCTCCTGGTTGCCCAGCCAGCTGGCGATATTGAGGTTGGACGAACCGACCCGGGCCCATTGCCCGTCGGCCACCGCGGTCTTGGCGTGCAGCATCGAGCCGTTCCACTCGAACACCCGGATGCCGGCCTTCAGCAGCGGCCGGTAGCCCGAGCGCGACATCCCCGCCACCGCCGGAATATCGCTGCTGCCGGGCACCAGCAGGCGCACGTCCACGCCATCGCGTGCCGCCGCCACCAGCGCCTGCACGTATGGCGCGATGCCGACGAAATAGGCATCGGTGAGCCACAGGGTCTTGCGCGCCATCGAGGCGATCAGCTGATCGAGCCGGTACATGCCGGCGGTGGCCGGCTGGGTGGCGATCAAGCGCAGCGATACGTCGCCCGCCGCGGCGGCGGAGTCCGCCGCCGGCAGGAACCCGCGCAGGGCAGGGCCGGTCTCGCCCCAGCTCTGCGCGAACGCAGTCTCCAGTTCGGCCACCACCGGGCCCCGCAGGGCCACGCCGGTATCGCGCCAGGGCGGAACATGACGGGCGGGGTTGCCCAGCCATTTCGCGCTGATGCATACGCCGGACAGGAAACCCTGCACGCCGTCGACCACCAGCAGCTTGCGATGGTCGCGGCTGACCCAGCCGAAGGGCTGGCCCAGCTGCGGCGGGTTGAACACCCGCACTTCGCCGCCGGCCGCACGCAGCGGGGTCCAGAAGCGTCCGCGCGACTGGCCGAGACAGCCGACCCAGTCGACGATCACCGCCACGAAGACCCCGGCCTGTGCCCGTTCCACCAGCGCATCGCGGAACGCGCGGCCCACTTCGTCATCGCGGATGATGTAGTTCTCCAGCAGCACGCGCTGCTGCGCGCCGCGGATCGCCGCAAGCCATGCCGCGTAGTGGGCGGCGGCATCGATCAGCAGTTCCACCGCGTTGCCGTTGAGCAGGGGCGCCCCGGCGGCGCGGCTGAACGCCTGTTCCGCCAGCAGGCGGCTCGGTGCGGAGGAAATGAGTGGGCTGGACATGTTTCGAGTGTAGGCGATGAGCAGGGGATCCGCCGTCATCGGCGGGGTTCTGGCATGATCGGACGCATGCCGACCGCGCACTGTTTCACCGACACCGACGCCTGTGCACAGTACCTCGCCAATGAGCTGGGGCCGGACCTGCGCATCGCCGCGCCGCTGGGCCTGGGCAAGCCGCACGGCCTGCTCAATGCGTTGTACCAGCTCACGGCGGCCACGCCGCCCCGCTCGATGCGGCTATATACCGCGCTGTCGCTGACCCTGCCGCAGCCAAAAGCGGGACTGGAACGACGTTTCCTGGGTCCGTTCCTGCAGCGTCACTTCGGTGCCGACCAGGTCGATCCGCAATACGCGCTGGATCAGGCGCGGGATGCGCTGCCGCCGAACGTCGCGGTGCACGAGTTCTACCTGAAATCCGGCGCACTGCTGCATTCGGGCAGTGCCCAGCGCAGCTACATCAGCCAGAACTACACCCATGTCGCCCGCGACCTGGCGGTGCAGGAGATCAACCTGCTGGTGCAACTGGTGGCCCGGCGCGAGGGGCCGGATGGCGTGCGCTACAGCCTGTCCTGCAATCCGGACCTGACCCTGGATTTCCTGCGTCAGGTGCAGGTCGCGGGCAGCCGCCGGCCGGTGTGCGTGGCCGTGGTGCATCCGGACCTGCCTTATCTGAGCGGCAATGCCGAGGTGGCGGAAAGCTATTTCGACGTCGAGCTGCGCCCGCCCAGCCTGCCGCGGCTGTTCGCGCTGCCGCGGCCGCCGATCGACCTGGCCGAGTACGCGCTGGGCCTGCATGCCAGCACCCTGGTCCGGGATGGCGGCTGCCTGCAGATCGGCATCGGGGCGTTGTCCGATGCGCTGGTCAAGGGGCTGCTGCTGCGCCAGCACGACAACACCGCGTGGCGCTGCATGCTGGTGGCGCTGGATCCGGCCGGCAGCACGCATGCACTGGCCGGGCGGGTGGGCGGCATGACGGCGTTGCAGACCGGCCTGTATGGCGCCAGCGAGATGGTCATGGACGGCTTCATGCACCTGCAGCGCGGCGGCATCCTGAAGCGGCGCAGCTGGGACAGCCTGGCGCTGGAACGTGCCTCGGTGGCGGGGCGGCTGAATCCGGCCACGCCGGGCGGCCACTATCTGCGCGGCGCGTTCTTCCTGGGTTCGCGCGAACTGTACCAGTGGCTCGATGCCACCGAGGCCGCCGATCCGGATGCGATCGACATGTGCGCGGTCTCCAACGTCAACCAGCTGTACGGCGACCACCAGGCGCTGGCGATACTGCAGCGGCGTGGCGCGCGATTCTTCAACACCTGCATGATGGCGACCCTGCTCGGTGCCGCGGTATCGGACACGCTGGAGGATGGTCGCGTGGTCAGCGGCGTCGGTGGCCAGTACAACTTCGTGGCGATGGCGCATGAACTGCCGGGCGGCCGTTCGGTGCTGTTGCTGCGCGCCACCCGGGTCAGCCGCGGCGGCATCGAGAGCAACATCCGCTGGAACTACGGGCAGACCACGATACCGCGTCACCTGCGCGATATCTTCGTCACCGAATACGGGGTCGCCGACCTGCGCGGCAAGAGCGACGGCGAATGTGTCGAGGCGATGCTGTCGATCTGCGACGCCCGCTTCCTCGATGCCCTGTGCGCGGAAGCGAAGGCACACGGCAAGCTGGCGGCGGACTTCGTGATACCCGAGGCATGGCGTCGTCATCATCCACAGCATCTGCGCGAGGCGCTGCTGCCGTTCCGCCAGAAAGGCCTGTTGCCCACGTTCCCGTTCGGCAGCGATTTCGACGAGGTCGAGCAGCGCCTGCTGCCGGCGTTGAACTGGCTGAAGGCCTGCGCCAGCCACTGGCGCGGCAAATGGCAGTTGCTGCGCGCGCTCTGCCGGCCCGGCGAGATGGTGGCGGGCGAGGACGAGGCGCTGGCGCGGATGGGATTGTCCTCGCCGCGAAAGATCGCCGATCGCGTGCAGCGCCGTTTGCTGCTGACCGCGCTGCGCCGGCCGGCGCGCGAGGACTAGCCGCCGGTCGGACCCTGATCGGTCGGTTCGGTTGGTTCGGCCGTCGCCGCTTCGGCTTCGGGCGCCGGGTCATCCATCAACGGCAACACGCCCGGGCTGTCGAGATCGTCGAACTGCTGGTGATTGACCGCCCAGAAGAACAGCGCCACCGCGATCGCGATCACCAGCAGGGTGACCGGAATCAGCACCAGCAGGATGTTCATGCCCGGACCTCGCGCCGGCCGGGGATCGGGCCGCCTGCTTCGGGTCGACCGGATGCCGCGTCGCTGCGCACGCGCAGCGCGTTGAGCACCACGACCAGCGAACTCAGCGACATGCCGATGGCGGCCAGCCACGGCGGCACGATACCGAGCGCCGCGAAGGGCACGGCGCACAGGTTGTAGAGCAGCGCCCAGCGGCGACTCTGGCGCATCACCTGCTGCACCTGCCGGGCGATGGCGCGGGCGCTGACCAGGCCGTCCAGACGTCCATCCAGCAGCAACAGGTCGGCATGCGACTGGGCCAGCTCGGTACCGCTGGCCAGCACCGCCGAGACGTCGGCGCCGGCCAGCAGCGGCGCGTCATTGCTGCCGTCGCCGACGGCGAGCACCACATGGCCACGGGCGCGGGCGGCCTGCAGCCGGGCGAGCTTGTCGGCCGGCGATTGACGCGCATGCCAGTCGTCGACGCCGAGG
This sequence comes from Rhodanobacter ginsengisoli, assembly GCF_042657065.1. Taxonomy (NCBI): domain Bacteria; kingdom Pseudomonadati; phylum Pseudomonadota; class Gammaproteobacteria; order Lysobacterales; family Rhodanobacteraceae; genus Rhodanobacter; species Rhodanobacter ginsengisoli. The sequence goes on along the minus strand of NZ_JBHSNF010000002.1, from coordinate 323,710 downwards.
CTGCCGGCCAGGGCCGCCACCCGTGCTGGCGTATCGCCACTGGCGATCGTCGCCGCCACGCCGTCGGCGCGCAGGGCGTCGAGCGTGCGGCGTGCATCGGCGCGCGGCTGTTCGTCCAGATGGAAGGCCGCGAGCGCCCCCCGGGCGTCGGCCAGCACCAGCGCACCGGCGGCCGTGAGCGGGACCGGCTGGCCGCTGGCGGCCAGGGCGAATTCGGCGCGGCCCAGACGCAGCGCGCGGCCGTCCACCTCGCCGCTGATCCCGGCACCGGCGCTGACCTGCACCGCTTGCGCACGCGCGGGCAGGCTGTCTCGGCGGGCGGCGTCGGCCAGTGCCTGTGCCAGCGGATGCGAACTCTCATGCGCCAGCGCGGCGGCCAGCTGCAGCATCTGTTCCGGGCTGTCGCCGCGCAGCGGTTCAATCGCGCGGCGATCCAGCTGCGGCACGCCGAGCGTGCCGGTCTTGTCGAACATCGCCAGGTCGACCCGCGCCAGCCGGGCCAGCGCGGCGGCGTCGGTGACCAGCACGCCCCGGCCGGCCAGCACGCCGAACGCGCGGATCAGCGTGGCCGGGCCAGTCAGTGCGAACGCGCAGGGACAGGCCACCACCAGCACGGCGATCGCCGCGGCGAACGCGCGGGAAGGATCGACCAGCAGCCAGCCCGCGGCGGTGAGTGCGGTCAACAGCAGTACCCGCCCCACGAAGCGGCTGATCTCGCGATCGCTGTCGCTGGCCAGCGTGCGGGCCTGGCGTGCGCCGGTGGCCATCGCGCCCAGCTGCGCCAGCGTGGTGGCCGCGCCGCTGCGTTCGACGCGCATCCCGGCGGGTCCGGACAACAGCAGGCTGCCCGCGATCAGCCGCTCGCCCGGCTGGCGCATCACCGGCCGCGATTCACCCGACAACAGCGCCTCGTCCACCTGCACGCTGCCACTTTCCAGCACGCCATCGGCCGGTACCGTGCGGCCCTCGGCCACATGCACCAGGTCGCCGGGCAGCAGGGCCATCGCGGCGACGGTCTCCAGTTCGCCATCGGCGCGTCGGCGCTGGGCCAGCAGGGGCGCGGCGTCGATCGCCGCTTCGCCGAGTGCGCCGCTGCGGTGGCGCGAGCGCAGCTCCAGGTAGCGTGCAGCGAGCAGCAGGAAGACGAACATGCTGATCGAATCGAAATAGATCTCGCCGCTGCCGCGCAGCGTGTTCAGCGTGCTGGCGACGAACACCAGGGCCACCGCCAGCGCCACCGGCAGGTTGATGCCGGGCCGGTGCTCGCGCAGCTCGTGCACGGCATCGGTGAAGAACGGACGCGCCGAGTAGAACACCAGCGGCAGGCTGGTGATCAGGCCGAGCCAGCGAAACAGGTTGCGCGTGCTGAAGTCGACGAAATCGACCGCGCCGATGTAGATCACGAGCGCGTAGGCCATCACCTGCATCGCGCACATGCCGGCGACCAGCAGGCGCTTCAGCGCGTCGTGCATCTCGCCTTCGCGGGCATCGTCGATGCTGTCCTGGCGCAACGGCCGGGCCGGGCAGTTGGCGGCGGCGAAGCTCTCCAGCAGGTTCGGCAGCGGGGTGCATCGCGCATCCCACACGACCCGCACGCGCTGCGCGGCATGGTCGATCGCGACCCGTCGCACGCCGGGCAGGCCGCGAATCCGCTGCTCCAGCCACAGCACCTGGCGGGCGTCCTGCAGGGGGCCGACGCGCAGCGCGATTTCGCTGCAGCCGTCGCGACGACGGCGCAGCACCTGCGCCGCGAGTTGCGGGTGAAGCCAGGCCGCGTACGCGTTCATGGCGTCGAGCGCGACGCCGGGGGCGCGCGACTGCTGTGCGCGCTGACCGGCACGCCGAAGACGGCGCGCGAGGTCTTCAGCGGCGTGTCGGCGTAGCGCACGCTCATCACGATGATCCACACGCAACCGGCGATGGAGGCCAGGAAGACGATCACGCCCAGCCACAGCACCGGCTGGCGATACCAGCTCGATGCGGTGGCCGGCTTACTGGCGAGCGGCATCGTCCGGGTGCGACAGATGGTAGACATAGGCGGCAACCACGTGGATCTGTTCGTCGCTCAGTCGCGGGCTCCACACCGGCATATGGCCCTGGCGACCGTTGCGGATGGTCTCCTCGATGTCGGCCACGCTGCCGCCATGCAGCCAGATGTGGTCGGTGAGATTGGGTGCGCCCAACGCCTGGTTGCCCTTGCCCTCGGCACCGTGACAGGCCGCGCAGGTGGCGAACAACGGCTTGGCCGCGGCAGCCCTGGCCTGGTCGTGCGGCGAGCCGGACAGGCTCAGCACGTATTGCGCCAGATTCTTCACGTTGTCCTCGCCGAGGCTGGACCAGGGCGGCATCACGCCCGCGCGGCCATCATGGATGGATGTCGTGATCGCCTTGCCGTCACCGCCGTAGAGCCAGTCGTTGTCGGTGAGGTCGGGTGCACCGAGCAGCACGTTGCCCTTCGCCTCGCGGCCGTGACAGGCGGCGCAGTTGTCGCGGAACAGCACGGTACCCAACTGCTGCGCCTCCGGGTCGCCGGCGAGCTGCTCCACCGGATACAGGCTGAACCGCTTCATCAGCTCGTCCAGCTTGACGCCATTGGCCGCCACGTCCCGCGCGAGTTTTCCGTGCGAGGTCCAGCCAAGCAGGCCCTTGAAGCCGCCGAAGCCCGGAAACAGGGCCAGGTAGGCGACGCCGGCGATGAACATCGCGCCGGACAGGGCCAGCCACCAGCGCGGCAGCGGACGGATTCCTTCGCGCAGCGTGCCGTGCGCCCATACATGGCCGCTGGTGCCGTCGGGGAGGGTGGGGATCTTCACCCGGGGTCCCCACAGGTACAGGAAAAACGTGATGCCCAGGTTGAGCACCACCAGGAACATGACCCACAACGACCATCCCGAACTCATGAGCGATCCTCCCGTGTGCTGCTGCCGGGCTCGTCTTCCATCGGCAGCTGCGCCATGCGCCGGAACACGCGCTGGTGGCGGCTGCGCCAGGCCCAGATCCAGATGCCGATGAAGGTGAACATCATCAGCAGGATGAAAATGCCGGCCACGTGGCCCCAGACCGGGCTCATGGTGCTGCTCCGTCGTCGGCTGCACGGGGCGCGGCGGTGGCCACCGGGGTCGGCTCGTTCTTGATGCCCAGGCCCTGCAGATACGCAATCAGCGCGTCCAGCTCGGTCTTGCCTTCCACCGCGGTCGGCGCGCTGGCGATGTCCGCATCGCTGTACGGATCGCCCAGCTTGCGCAGTACCCGCATGCGCGCCTGGATATCGGCGCCGTCGACCCGGGCCTGCGCCAGCCACGGATAGCCGGGCATGTTGGACTGCGGCACGACCTGGCGCGGATTCATCAGGTGCATGCGTTGCCACTGGTCGGAGTACTTGCCGCCTACCCGGGCGAGGTCCGGTCCGGTGCGCTTGGAGCCCCACTGGAACGGGCGGTCGTAGACCGACTCCTCGGCCGTCGAGAAATGGCCGTAGCGCTGGGTCTCGAAACGCAGGGCGCGGATCATCTGCGAGTGGCACAGATAGCAGCCTTCGCGCACGTAGACGTCCCTGCCGGCCAGCCGCAGCGGGTCGTACGGGTGCACGTTGGGCGGTGCCTTGAGCGAATGCGCCTCGACGAACAGCGGGGTGATCTCCGCCAGGCCGCCGAGCGAGACCATGATCGCGATGCCGATGGCGAGCAGTCCGGCATGCTTCTCGATCACTTCGAAGTGTTTGTATTTCAGTGCCATCGCGTGATCCTCAGCCCATAGCCGGCAACGGGGCGGGAACCTGGTGCGGCTCCGGCTCGGGAATCGGCACCGGGATCGGCTTGATCAGCCGCGCCCGCGCATCGGCGGCGGTGTACCAGAGGTTCCAGGCCATCACCCACATGCCCGCGACGATGAACAGGCCGCCGGTCCAGCGGATCAGGTACATCGGCTTGATCGCGATCAGGCTGTCCAGGAACGCATAGGTAAGCGAACCGTCGGGCTGGGTGGCGCGCCACATCAGGCCCTCGGTGACGCCGGCCGTCCACATCGAGCCGACGTACAGCAGGGTGCCCATCATGTGCAGCCAGAAGTGCCACTCCATGCCCTTGCGCGAATACATCGCGGGCTGGCCGAGGGCGCGCGGCGCCATCGCGTAGAGCGAGCCGATGGTGATCATCGCGACCCAGCCGAGCGAGCCCGAGTGCACGTGGGCGATGGTCCAGTCGGTGTAGTGCGACAGCGAGTTCACCGTCTTGATCGCCATCATCGAGCCTTCGAAGGTGGCCGCGGCGTAGAACACCAGCGACATCACCATGAACTTCGCGGCGGGGTCGGTCTTCAGCCTGTGCCACGAGCCGTTGAAGGTGAGCAGGCCATTCGCCGCCGAACCCCAGCTGGGCATCAGCAGCACCAGCGAGAACGCCATGCCGACCGACTGCACCCAGTCCGGCAGCGCGGTGTACATCAGGTGGTGCGAGCCGGCCCACATGTAGACCGAGATCAGCGCCCAGAAATTGACGATCGAGAAGCGGTAGCTCCACAGCGGCTGCTGCGCCTGGCGCGGCACGAAGTAGTACATCATGCCGAGGAAGCCGGCGGTGAGGAAGAACGCCACCGCGTTGTGGCCGTACCACCACTGCACCATCGCATCGACCACGCCCGAATAGATCGGGTACGACTTCGTCATCGACACCGGCAGCGCGAGGTTGTTGACGATGTGCAGCAGTCCGACCGCGATGATGAAGGCACCGTAGTACCAGTTCGCCACGTAGATGTGCTTGATGCGGCGGCGCGTGAGGCTGGCGAAGAACACCACGCCGAAGCTCACCCAGACCACCGCGATCAGGATGTCGACGAACCATTCCGGTTCGGCGTATTCCTTGCTCTGGGTCATGCCCAGCGGCATCGTCACCATCGCCATCACGCAGATCAGTTGCCAGCCCCAGAACGTGAAGCCGGCCAGCCGGCCCAGCGCCAGCCGGGCGTGACCGGTGCGCTGCACCACGTAGTAGCAGGTGCCCATCAGGGCCGAGCCGCCGAAGGCGAAGATCACCCCGAAGGTATGGTCGGGACGGATCCGGCTGAAGGTCAGCCAGGGAATGTCGAAGTTCAGCACCGGCCACATCAGCTCGGCGGCGGCATACACGCCGACCGACATCCCGATGATGCCCCACACGGCAGCGGCCAGCAGAAACTGGCGCACGACCTTGTCGTTGTAGTACTCGGTATTTGGCATGCAGATTCCCCGATAGAGCCCGGCATTATTATGTGGCGTCCGAAGGCTCGCCTTGACTTCGATCAAGTGGCTGCGGCATTTCGTCAGTTCGGCCCAGTCTGCGCCCGTTCATCGCGGGGTGAAAGGCCCGATCGGGTATCCTAGACAGCGTTGCCGCGAGCCCTCGCGACCTGTTCCCATTGCCTTCATCCGGTTGATTCCATGAGCGAGCTTGCTACCCAGAAACCACGTCCGGCCGAGCCGTTTCCACGGCGATCCAGCGTGGCCGTGCAGATCGGCAAGGTGAAGGTCGGCGGCGGTGCGCCGATCGTGGTGCAGTCGATGACCAATACCGACACCGAGGATCCGGCCAGCACCGCGAAGCAGATCGCCGAACTGGCCCGCGCCGGTTCCGAGCTGGTGCGCATCACGGTCAATACGCCGGCCGCCGCCGCCGCGGTGCCGCGGATCGCCGAGCGGCTGGCGATGATGGGTGTCGACGTGCCGATCATCGGCGACTTCCACTACAACGGCCACCAGTTGCTGGAAGCGGAGCCGGCCTGCGCCGAGGCGCTGGCGAAGTACCGCATCAACCCCGGTAACGTGGGCTTCGGCAAGAAGAAGGACAGCCAGTTCGGTGCGATCATCGAGATGGCGCTGCGCTACGACAAGCCGGTGCGCATCGGGGCCAACTGGGGTTCGCTGGACCAGAGCATGGTCACCCTGCTGATGGACCAGAACCACACCCGCGCCGAGCCCTGGGATGCCTCGCACGTGGCGCGCGAGGCGCTGATCCGCTCGGCGCTGGATTCCGCCGCGAAGGCCGAGGAGATCGGCCTGCCGCGCGACCGCATCATCCTGTCGTGCAAGGTCTCGGGAGTGCAGGAGCTGATCGCGGTGTACCGCGACCTGGCGGCGCGCTGCGATTACGCCTTGCACCTGGGCCTGACCGAGGCCGGCATGGGCTCGAAGGGCATTACCGCCTCGGCCGCCGCGCTGGCGGTGCTGCTGCAGGAAGGCATCGGCGACACCATCCGCATCTCGTTGACTCCCGAGCCGGGCGGCGCGCGCACCGGCGAGGTGATCGTGGCGCAGGAGCTGCTGCAGACCATGGGCCTGCGCTCGTTCACGCCGCTGGTCACCGCCTGTCCCGGCTGCGGCCGCACCACCAGCGAGTTCTTCCAGGAACTGGCGCAGACCGTGCAGGCGCACGTGCGCGAACAGATGCCGCTGTGGCGGATCAAGTACGACGGCGTGGAAAACCTCACCCTGGCGGTGATGGGTTGCATCGTCAACGGTCCGGGCGAATCCAAGCACGCCAACATCGGCATCTCGCTGCCCGGCAACGGCGAGGCGCCGGCGGCGCCGGTGTTCATCGACGGGGTCAAGGCGATGACCTTGCGCGGCGACAATATCGCCAACGAGTTCGTTGGCATTCTCGACGACTATGTGTCACGCACCTATGCGGCGCGCGCCGGCTGAGGCGTGCGCCGTGCGGTCACGCTGACCGCTGCGCGAGATGTCCCGGCGGCAGCAGTCGTGTCGTGAGATCGGCCCAGCTGCCCACGCGACCGGGCTGGTTCGTCAGCGCCTCGAGCTTGCCCAGGAACTGCGCCCGCGGTATTTCCAGCGCCCCCAGGCCGAGCGTGTGCGGGTTGCTGACCTGGGCGTCGATCAACGGAAAGCCCAGCTCGTCCAGCAGCTGACCGAGCGCGACCAGGGCCACCTTCGAACCGCCGCTCTCGGCGCTGAACATCGACTCGCCACAGAACAGCCGGCCGATCGCCAGCCCGTAGATGCCGCCCACCAGCCGCGGGCCATCCCACACCTCCACGCTGTGCGCGTGACCTTGCTGGTGCAGCTGGATGTAGGAGTCGATCATCGGCGGCAGCAGCCAGGTGCCGGTCTCGTTCGTGCGCGGTGCGGCGCAGGCACGGATGACCGCGTCGAACGCATGGTCGACGGTAAGCCGCCAGCTCTTGCCCGCCAGTTGGCGACGCAGGCTGCGGTTCGGTTTCAGTTGGTCGGTGAGGAATACGCAGCGCGGGTCGGGCGACCACCACAGGATCGGTTCGCCCTCGCTGTACCAGGGAAAGATGCCGCGCCGGTAGGCCGCCAGCAGGCGTTCGGTCGACAGATCGCCGCCGAAGGCAAGCAGCCCGTTCGGTTCCTTCAGGGCGCTGCGCGGATCGGGAAAGCGCTCCGGTGCAGCATGGTCGAGCAGGGGCAGGCGGAACATCGTCAGGCTGGCTGTGATCGCGGCGGGGAAGGGCGGACGGTGCCATGTCGTCGTGTTCGAATCGACTGCCCGGGTATGGCGCCTCGAGGCAGCCCTCGTCACGGCGATTTTCCCCGGCATCGACTGGATAGTGGCATGAATACGCCGGCCGTGGCGATGGCGCAAACCCGGCACGGCGGGACGGCTCCCCATGCGCACCCACCCGGCCCATACCGGATGGGTGCGCGGACTCAGAAGCGGATGTTCAGCGCCATCCGTGCGCCCTGATCCGTGGCGTCGCTGGCGAACTGGCCGTGGTAGCCCGCATCGACCGTGACGTTGCTGGCCACGTTGAAGCGGATGCCCAGATCGACGATGCCGGCGTTCATCGCCACCGGCAGGCCATCGACGGTGAAGCTGCCGATGCCGCCCTGGGCGAACGTCTGCCGGTTGATTGCGGACAGATCGCCCCAGGCATGCTGGAAGCCCAGGTTGGCGTACAGCTGGGTGCCCGAGGTCGAGTCATGCACGCCGCGCAGTCCCACCGTGCCGTAGTTCACGTTGCTGGTGCTGGCCTGCACGTGCAGTGCCGCCGGGTTGCCGCTCTCGTTGATCGCATCCTGATGCAGGCGGACGCGGGCCAGGTCGAGGTAAGGCGTGAGGCTGCCCTGCGCGAACCGGATGCGGTAACCGCCATCCACATAGGCCTGGGTGACACCGTTGTGGTAGCTGGCGGAGGCCACGCCGGCGAGACCCGCCACCGCGATGGTGCGGTGGCTGTCCGTCCGGTACCCGCTGTGCGCCACGCCACCCTGCAACTGCCAGGCGCCCAGGTCGAGGCCGCTGTAGAGGCCCGCCACGGTGGAGGTGCTGTGGGCATCGGCGGTGCCGTCGGTACGGTTGGACAGCTGGCCGAGCCCGGCCACCGCGCCCACGCGCCAGGCACCCAGGTCGCGGTCGGCACCGAGCAGCAGGCCGCTGCCGTTGCCGTGCGTGGCGGCGGCATTGCCGTCGCTGTCGTGGTTGCCACCGTGACCCCAGGTACTGGCCCAGGCGCTGCCCTGGTCATCGTTCTTCGAAATCCCGCCGGCACCCTGCACGCCTCGCAGATGGTTGTTGATCGCATCGCGCACGTAGTGGCTGTCATCGACGATCGCGGTGCGCGTGCTGGCCAGGCTGTCGCCGGCGAGTTGGTTGAAAGCCGCCCGGGCCGGGCCGGCCGCCAGCGGCAGTACGGCGTCGTACACCGCGTTCGACGAACCCAGCGCTTCGACCGCGCCGGCGGTCTGCACCTGGTTGGCGGTGATGCCTACCGACGGGAACGCGACGGCATTGCGCGCCAGGATCAGGTACGCATGATTGGCGTCGTAACTCAGGGTCGGGGTCAGGAAGGCGAAGTTCGAACTGGCGGTGCCGAAGTTGCCGCTGACCCCGCCGTCGCCGGTCACGATGGTGTAGCGGGTCGAGGCTGCCCAGTTGCTTCCCGCGGCCAGCGCGACCACTGAACCGCCGCCCAGGGTCGCCGTGCCGGTGGCGTGGATCTGGTCGCTGCTGCCGCTGTCGCTCGCATCGACGTGATAGCTGGCGTCCGAGGCGAAATGTACGTTGCCGTTCACTGTCAATGTGCCGATGGCGCTGCCGCCCGGGGTCACGATGCTGCCACTGCCGACCGTCATGCCGCCGGTGCTGCCGGTGCCGGTCAACGTGGCGCCGCTGTCGACGCTGACGCTGCTGGCCAGGCTGCCGGCGACGTCGAGCGTGCCGGCGGCCACCGTGGTGCTGCCGGTATAGGTGTCGACGCCGGTCAGGACCAGCGTGCCGCTGCCGGTCTTGACCAGATCGCCGGGCTGGGTACCGTCACTGATGCCGCCGCTGAGCGTGGTGGTGAGCCCGCTGCCCACGTCGACCGTGGGATCGCCGGACAGGGTGATGTCATTGGCCAGGGTGAACGAGCTGGTGAAGCCGATGGAAGTGAATTCGGCCATGGCCAGCGTGCCCGTACCGATGGCCGAGGCGTTGCCCAGCTGCAGCATGCCCGTGGTGAGGGTGGTGCCGCCGGCGTAGCTGTTGGCGCCGGTGAGGGCCAGCGTGCCGCTGCCGGCCTTGGTCAGGCTGCCGCTGCCACTGATGACGCTGCCGAAGGTGACGGCATCGGAGCGGTCGAAGGCGAGGATGCCGTTGTCGCTGACATCGCCTGTGATCGAACCCGTCGTGCCGCCGTTGCCCAGCTGCAGCGTGCCTGCGCTGACCGTGGTGCCGCCGGTGTAGGTGTTGGCGCCGGACAGGATCTCGGTGCCGCCGCCGAGTGCCAGCCCACCACTGCCGCTGATCGTGCCGGCGAAGGTGCTGCTGCCGTTGCTCAGGGTGAGGTTGTTCGTGCCCAGGCTGACGTTGCCGTTGCCCGACAGCGAGACGATCGACGCACCGCCGGCCGCGGCACTGATGTCGA
>NZ_JBHSNF010000002.1:0-313755 GCF_042657065.1 Rhodanobacter ginsengisoli | reverse complement strand
AGCCGGCCCCGCCACTGCTGCCGTCACCGACCCGGATCGCGGGAGCGATGCTGCCGTTGGCGACCAGGGTCAGCGCGTTCCCGTCCAGCACATAGCCGTTGGTCGCGAACTGCATGCCGGTCGTACTCATCGTCCCAGCCGTGTTGTCGACCGTGACGGTGCCGGCGGCGCCACCAAAGATCGCGAAGCCCGGCTGCGGCTGCATCGCCGTGGTAACGCTGCCAGCGGCATCGGTCCAGTTCTGCGAGGTGGCTGACCAGGTGCCGCTGCCGCCGCCAGACTGCGTGGACGAGGCCTGACCGTTGCCGTTCCAGAAGTCCACGATCAGACCTGTCGTGTTGAGCAGGTTGATCTGCTTGCTGCCGGTCAGCGTCTGAATGCTGAGGGTGCTGCCCGTCGGCACGGTGCCCAGGGTGATGCCGCCATTGGTTTCGGTCAGCGTGCCGCCGTAGCTGAACACGTTGTACAGACCCTGGCCAAAACCGGGGTCGGCAGCGACATTCAAGGTGGCGCCATTGAGCGTCAGATTGCCATCCACGACCACCTGGTCACCGGTGCCGGCGGTGCTGTAGTCGGAACCAGGTGCACCGAACTCGTAGTCGAGCATGGCGCCCTGCGCCACGGTCAGGTCACCAGCCACCGTCAGCGTGCCGATGCTGCCGCCCGGTGAGAGGTGCGCGCCGCTGGTGATGGCCATGTTGCCGCCGATGGTGCCGTGGCCGCCCAGGGTGGCACCGCTGTCGACGCCGACATTGCCGGCAATCGACGCCGTCGGGTGGGCGCTGTCGCCAACCAGCAAGGTGCCGGCGGCCACGGTGGTGTCGCCGGTATAGCTGTTGATGCTGTTGAGCAGCAGCACGCCACCGCCATTCTGCGTCAGCGTGCCGCCGCCACTGATGGCGCCTGCGAACGTCACATCGTCGGAGTGATCGAAGGCGAGGGCGCCGTTGTCGGTAACGTCGCCGGCGATCGCACCCGTGGTGCCGCCATTGCCGATCTGCAGGGTGCCGGTGCCGATCGTGGTGCCGCCGGTGTAGGTGTTGGTGCCGGTCAGAGTCAGCACGCCACTGCCGAGCTGGGTGAGGCTACCGCTGCCGCTGACGACGTTGCCGAAGGTCACATCATCGGAGCGGTCGAAGGCGAGGATGCCGTTGTCGGTGACGTTGCCGGTGATGGAGCCGGTGGTGCTGCCGTTGCCGATCTGCAGGGTGCCGGCGCTGATCGTGGTACCGCCGGCATAGGTATTGGCGCCGGTGAGAATCAGCGTGCCGCTGCCGAGCTGGGTCAGGCTACCGCTGCCGCTGATGACGTTGCCGAAGGTGACCGCATCGGAACGGTCGAAGGCGAGGGTGCCGTTGTCGGTGACGTTGCCGGTGATGGAGCCGGTGGTGCTGCCGTTGCCGATCTGCAGGGTGCCGGCGCTGATCGTGGTACCGCCGGCATAGGTATTGGCGCCGGTGAGAATCAGCGTGCCGCTGCCGAGCTGGGTCAGGCTACCGCTGCCGCTGATGACGTTGCCGAAGGTGACCGCATCGGAACGGTCGAAGGCGAGGGTGCCGTTGTCGGTGACATCGCCGGCGATCGCACCCGTGGTGCCGCCGTTGCCGAGCTGCAGCGTGCCGGCGCTGACCGTGGTGCCGCCAGCATAGGTGTTGGCGCCGGTGAGGATCAGCGTGCCGCTGCCGGCCTGGTTCAGGTTGCCGCTGCCGCTGATTATGTTGCCGAAGGTGACGACATCCGAGCGGTTGAAGGCAAGCGAGCCGTTGTCGGTGATGTTGCCGGCGACCGAACCGGTCGTGCCTCCATCGCCAAGCTCCAGGAAGGCTGCATTGTCGATGGTGGTGCCGCCGGTATAGGTGTTGGTGTTGGTGAAGTGCAGGAGACTTCTGAACAGGATGTCGACGCTGCCGCTGCCGGAGATCACGCCGGATACAGTGAAGTCGTCGTAAATGGCGTTGAAGGTGAGCGCTGACGCATTGCTGTCGAGCTTGATCGCATTGCCCAGGGTCAGGCCGCTGTTCCTGTTGACGATGGTGGCTCCGGCGCCAGCATCCAGTTCGAGGTCTCCGTTGATGGTCGAGCCGGTCTGCAGGTAAAGCAAGTTGCCGGTGCCGCTGAACTCGATGGCATCGGCCTGCGCACCGCTGCCACCGGCCAGGCCGCCGCTGATCGTGCCGCTGTTGGTGATGGTGGTATTGCCGCCGGCATAGATGCCCACGCCGCCCGCGCCGATGGATGCACCGGAACCAGCGGAACCACCGTTGCCGCCGGCAATCGTGCCCGTATTGATCAAGCTGCTGGCGTTGTTCATCAGCACCCCTGCGCCGCCGCCACCACCAGCGCCAGCGCCACCGCCGCCGCCGCCGCCGCCAAGGGCACCGCCACTGCCACCTTTGCCACCAGTAATGGTGCCACTGCTGTTTAGCGAATAGCCCGCGCCGAGCAACGCGCCCGCGCCGCCACCGCCCGCACCGCCGCCGCCGCCGTAGAAGCTGGCGGAGCCACCATTGCCGCCATTGCCGCCGCTGACTGCCCCGCTGTTGGTAGTGCTGCTACCGACCGAAAGGCCCAGGCCGCCACCGCCGCCGCCGCCGCCGCCACCTCCGCTATAGAAGAGGCCTCCAGCGCCGCCACCGCCACCGCCACCGATGCCGGCCGTGCTCAGGCCGCCGCCAGCGCCGCCGCCGCCGCCGCCGTAGTAATTGTTGCCGCCACTTCCGCCGTTGCCACCGCCGGTACTTACGCCGCCACTGCCACCGCTGTGGGTGCCTCCACCGCCACCACTGCCTGCGGTACCACCGCCAGCAGCGCCATTCGAGCGATAACCGCCAGATCCGCCGTTGTTGATGCCAGGGCTGCTGCCGCTACCGCCAGTACCTGCGGAGGACCCACTTCCGCTGCCTCCATTCCCGCCGTTGGTGGCCGCCAGCACCGACCCGCTGCTGATCGCCAGTCCGAGCGTCAGCGCGACCGCGCAGGCTTGCGCCAATGGCCGGCGGCGCAGCGCGTGGCTGCCACTCTGCTGATCGCCGGATTCGCCGCGCGGTGCGTGCGCAAGCTCGGACGCTACCTGCAGCACGCGCATTGTGCGGTTCCAGACCAGACGATAGATACGGTTCATGTGTATTGCCCTGCAGTTTCAATGGTGAATGCGTGCCATCAGAGCGCGCGGACGGCACCGGCAATGCGCCGGTTGTCGTTGAGGGGGTGTCTTCGTCGGGGGCGGGTTACACGATGCGCACTTGGTGCGGATTGAGCTCGGGGTCGCGCCAGAACGCGTCGTTCTCGAAGCGGCGGAACAGGTCCGGCGGCAGGATGGTGGGCCGTTCCAGCGCGGCTACGCGCGGGCGTACCGCGTGCAGTCCCGGTGTACCGGCGCGGTCGTCGAAGCCCTGGTCGTCGAAGCTGACATTCTCGAAGTCGTGCGGGGCAGCCGGTTCGCCAATGAAGTCGTATACCGCGGCCAGCGCGCGTGCGGGGTCGCTCACCAGGGTTTCGTATTGCAGCAGCATCAGGTTGGCGCTGTCGGCACCGAAGTAGGCTTCCTTCAATGCGTTGTAGGCGAAACCCACCATGCCATCGCCGCCCACCAGGCCCTCGGTGCGTGAATACACCGTGCCGCCTGGCAGGTAGTTGAAGATCGACGACGGCTGGAAGGCGTTCTGGCGGACCAGCCGCTCGATGCTGTCGACCACCCATGACACATGGCGCACGCAGGCGATGACGCGTGCCTGCGGGAACAGCGTCTGCAGCGCGCGCAACTTGGTGCACCACAGGCGACTGGTGTCGAAGATCACGTCGGCGCGGGTGTCTGCGCCGTAGTAGCTGTCGAACAACCCCTGCAGTACTCGTTGTCGCTGCTCGTCGCTGATGAACACCGAGAATTCGTTGCGCCCGCTCATCTCGCCCAGGAGGGTGTTGAACAGGCCGCCGACGGGGCCGCTCATGCCGGCTTGAAAGCGGGGATTCTGGCGCAGAAGGCCTGCGAGAAGGGTCGAGCCCGACCTGGGCAGGCCCGAAATGAAATGGACAGGACGCAAGAGTTACCCCGGATGGATTTCGCTTATGCCGAGTGGAGCAAAGTCTGTGCCATGGCATCGCGAAAGCGTGAATAGTGCTTCCCACTATCCGGCCATCGGGGAATGCAGGCAAGCGCGCAGGTGTGACGACGGTGAGCGGCGGCATGTGACGCGGGGGTGGAACAAGTGACCCGCCTGCAGTCGGGTATCGGCGTAGCCCACTACGAGATTTGGCGCGTCAGGCCTGCAGATCCAAAGCAGCGTGAGCTCTCGAATCAGGCATTCATGGCGCGAGCCTTTGCCATGATCCGGATGTGCGAAGGGACTCGGCGGCTTCATGGAGTTGAGGAATCACTCTTCGGCGCGTTCGACGTGGGCGTAAGGGTTGTGCGCCTCGAGCTCTTCCACGTAGTCGTCGACGGCCAGCGCCTCACGCGCAAGCGCCTGGGCCACGGCCTGCCGGAACCCCTCATCGGCCAGGTAGTGCCGCGATTGGGTGCGCACCGGCACGAAGCCGCGCGCCAGCTTGTGCTCGCCCTGGGCGCCGGGTTCGAAGCGGGTCAGCTGGTGGGCGATCGCGTGCTCGATGCCGCGGTAGTAGCACAGCTCGAAATGCAGGCCGGGCACGTCCACCGACGCGCCCCAGTAGCGTCCGTACAGCACGCCGCCGCCCTGGATGAACAGCGCCATCGCGACGATGCGCTGTTGCGCGTCCCGGGCCAGTGCGACCTGGGCGATCGGGCCCAGCTCGCCCAGGCGCGTGAAGAACGCCGCGGTCAGCGCCGCGTGGTTGCCCTTGGCATCGAAGGTGGCCTCGTACAGCGCGTGCAGCTGCTGCCACTCGTCGGGGCCGAGTGTCTCGCCGCTGCGCCATTCGATCGTCAGGCCGCTGGTCTCGACCTGGCGGCGTTCGCGCAGGATGTTCTTGCGCTTCTTGTGGTTGAGCGCAGCGAGAAACCCGGGGAAGTGTCGGTAGCCGCGGTTGTGCCAGTGGAACTGCACATCCGAACGCGCCAGCCACTCCGGGTCGAACGCCGCCGCCTCCGTTTCATTGAGGAAATTCGCATGCACCGAGGACAGCCTCATCCGCTCCGCTTCGCCGCGCATCGCCGCGACCAGGACCTGCTGCAACATCGGCGTGCGCGGCGTGCTGCCGGCGAGCAGGCGCGGGCCGGGTACCGGCGAATAGGGCACGGCGTTGAGCAGCTTCGGGTAGTACTGGCCGCCGGCGCGTTCCCAGGCGCTGGCCCAGCTCCAGTCGAACACGAATTCGCCGTGCGAGTTGCCTTTCAGGTACAGCGGTGCGGCGGCGACCAGCCGATCCGCCTCGTACAGGCCCAGGTGATGCGCCTGCCAGCCCCAGTCGGGACGCACGCAGCCGGTGTCTTCCAGCGCGGACAGGAACGCATGCGAGACGAACGGATTGGCATCCGGGCGCAGTGCATCCCACGCCGCCGCGGTGATCTCGCCGAGGCTGGCGTGGAAGCGGACCATCAGTGTCTCGCTGTGCCTGCTCATCGCGAGCCACCGCGCCAGCCGGCGATGTCGAGCAGCCGCTGCTGGTCGCTGTCCAGGCTCAGCCGCTTCGCGCTGAACTGCAAGGCCCTGCCGGTCTGTGCCAGCGCAGCCGCGCGGTACGGTGCGTAGCCCAGCTGTCCCAGGGTGGCCAGCGACTTGTGCAGCCGGATCGCCACTTCGAGCAGGCCGGCGGAGTCGCGCACGAGCGGCGCGTAGACGTCCTCGAAAAAATCGCCCTCGTCCAGAGCGCGCACGTGCACGCGGGGATAGCGCAGCTCTTCCGCCGGTGTCGTCTGGCGCGCTTCGGCCCATTCGCACAGCAGCCGCGTCACCGTGCCGATGATGTCGATCGCGGTGCCGGGATCGTTGATGGCGGGCGACAGGGCGCGTTGCGCGATTTCGGTCAGCACCACCAGGCCGAAGCGCGGATCCTGGTCAAAGTCGCGCAGATCGTCGACCACGAAGGCGTCGGCGATTTTCGCGGCGAGTTCCTCGTCGACCGGTTTCGACAACCGGGCAATCACCTGGTCGGGAGTGATGAAGCTGCCGGCGGCCACCCCGGTCCACAGCTGGATGTCCCCGCTGTCGGCCAGGCGCTGCAGGCGCTCCACGTCGATGTAGGTGATGTAGCCGATCCGGCGGCTGAAAATGCCGATCGCGTCCGCTGGAAGCTCGCCATGCGGACTGGCATGCAGCCACGGTGCCCGGGCCAGCGGTTTCATGGCTTCGCGAGTGGCGCGCTCGACCCGGTCGATGGTTTCGCCGACCCGGCCCAGCCGCGAGATCTGGTCGATCCAGCGCAGCAGGGTGACCACGATCATCACGATGATCATGATCGTGGCGGCGAACAGGATCAGCCGCCCGCTGTCGCCGTAGACGCCGGTGCTCAACGCGATC
The DNA here is from genome assembly GCF_042657065.1 of Rhodanobacter ginsengisoli. Taxonomy (NCBI): domain Bacteria; kingdom Pseudomonadati; phylum Pseudomonadota; class Gammaproteobacteria; order Lysobacterales; family Rhodanobacteraceae; genus Rhodanobacter; species Rhodanobacter ginsengisoli. The sequence continues at coordinate 307,321 of NZ_JBHSNF010000002.1, read as the reverse complement.
AGGCCGACGATGCTGAACAGGAATGCGCCGATGAAGCTGGCCAGTGCGCTCTGCGAACCGGAGTCCTCGATCAGCAGGGTGGAGGCGCGCGGCGTGGCGTTGCTGCTGGCGGCCGCGTAGGCGGCGACCATGGTGGAGAGCGAGAAGGTCGTCACGGCCAGCATGCTGGAGGCGAGGATGCCCAGGATGTTGCCCACCGCCGCGGCGCCGATCTGCGCGGCGACGCCCGGCGGGATCAGCGGCTTGGCGACCGCGCCGATCAGCGCGCTGGCCACGCCGAAGGCGCCGTACAGGGCCGAACGGAACCACAGCCGCCGGGTGATCCTGACGATCAGCAGTCGCCACGTGGCATTCATCGCGGGGCTCCGTCGCTCATGCGTCGATTGTGCCGGGCGGGCATGTGAAACGCCGGTGTCGGCGGCGCGCGGCCTGCGCCGAGGCAGGCCGCGACGGCACGAGCATCAGGCGGCCGGGGTCTGCTGGTCGAGCCAGCGCTCGGCATCGAGTGCGGCCATGCAGCCGAAGCCGGCCGAGGTGACGGCCTGGCGGTAGACATGATCGGCGACGTCGCCGGCCGCGAACACGCCCGGTACCGAGGTCATCGTGGCCATGCCGGCCAGGCCGGTCTTGATCTTGATGTAGCCGTCGTGCATGTCGAGCTGGCCCTCGAAGATGCCGGTGTTCGGCGTATGCCCGATCGCCACGAAGAAGCCGGTCGCCTCGATGTCGCGGGTCACCCCCGAATTGACGTCCTTCACGCGCACGCCGGTGACGCCGGTGTTGTCGCCCAGCACCTCGTCGATGGTGTGGTTCCAGACCAGCTCGATCTTGCCCGCGGCGGCCTTCTCGAACAGCTTGTCCTGCATGATCTTCTCGGCGCGCAGCTTGTCGCGGCGATGCACCAGGTAGACCTTGCGGCCGATGTTGGACAGGTACAGCGCTTCCTCGACCGCGGTGTTGCCGCCGCCGATCACCACCACGTCCTGCTCGCGGAAGAAGAAACCGTCGCAGGTGGCGCAGGCGGACACGCCCTTGCCCTTGTATTTCTCCTCGCTGGCGATGCCCAGGTACTTCGCGGTGGCACCGGTGGTGATGATCAGCGCGTCGCAGGTGTATTCGCCGGAGTCGCCCTTGAGCCGGAACGGGCGCTGGCCCAGATCCGCCGAATGGATATGGTCGAAGATCATCTCGGTGTTGAAACGCTCGGCGTGCTCGGCCATGCGCTTCATCAGCGCCGGGCCCTGCAGCCCCTCGACGTCGCCCGGCCAGTTGTCCACGTCGGTGGTGGTCATCAGCTGGCCGCCCTGCTGCAGGCCGGTGATCATGGTCGGCTTGAGGTTGGCACGGGCCGCATACACCGCAGCGGTGTAGCCGGCGGGGCCGGAGCCGAGGATCAGCAGGCGGCTGTGTTTGGGGGTGCTCATGACAGGTATAATCCTTGGGTTTGCTGGTGACTTGGCTGGTTATTCGCTCCAACCCCCGCGACGGTTTCGTCGAGACCGTAGCAGGTGGTGACGCCAGAGCGCACGATCCCCGGAAGAATGGGGAATACGCAGGGCCGATTCAAGTCACCGGCAAATCAACGACACCACCGCGGCGGTTGAGCGATGGATCCACAACGTGCTCCCACAGGATTTCTTTCTCCATGCGTATCGGTATCCCCTCCGAAACCAAGACCCTTGAAGGTCGTGTTGCCCTCGTTCCCGCCGCTGCCGCCGACCTGGTGCGCCGTGGCCATGAAGTGTTCATCCAGGCTGGTGCGGGCCTGAAGAGCGGTTTTTCCGATGAGGCCTATGTCAACGAAGGCATCACCGTGGTGGCCGATGCCGCCGCGCTGTACGAGGCCGGCGAACTGATCGTCAAGGTGAAGGAGCCGGTCGCCGGGGATCTGGCGCTGCTGAAGAAGCACCACCTGCTGTTCTGCTACCTGCACCTGGCCGCCGAGCCGGAGCTGACCCGCAGCCTCCTCGACATCGGCCTGACCGGCGTGGCGTTCGAATCGGTGGAAGAGGGCGGTGCCCTGCCGCTGCTGCTGCCGATGTCGGTGATCGCCGGCCGCATCGCCACCCAGATCGGTACGACGCTGCTGCACCGCCCGCAGGGCGGCAAGGGCAAGCTGCTGGGCGGCATGGCGTCGACCCCGCGCGGCAAGGTGGTGGTGCTCGGTGCCGGCGCGGCCGGTGGTGCCGCGGCATCCCTGGCGGCGGCCGCCGGTGCCAACGTGGTGGTGTTCGACAAGCGCCAGGATCGCCTCGCCGAGATGATGGCGATGGGCCCGAACGTCACCGCGCTGTACGCCTACGAGTCCAGCGTGGCCGAGGAAGTGCACGATGCCGACATCGTCGTCGGTGCGGTACTGGTGCCCAGCGCCAAGGCGCCGCGAGTGGTCACCGAGGCGATGGTCAGGACGATGGAGCCGGGCAGTGTGCTGGTGGACATCGCCATCGACCAGGGCGGCTGCTTCGAGACCTCGCGTCCCACCACCTGGAAGGAACCGACCTATGACGTGCACGGGGTCACCCACTTCTGCGTGACCAACATGCCGGGTGCGGTGCCGCAGACCTCGTCGCTGGCGATCTCGGCGGCGATCCTGCCGTACGTGCAACGTCTGTCCGCCGGCAACGAGTGGCGCGAGTTCGAGCCGCTGCGGGTCGGCATCAATGTCGACGGCGGCAGGCTGGTGCATCCTGCGCTGCAAGGTATGCTCTGACCCTTGGCAGGCAGGAAGGGGGCACCCAAGGTGGCGCGCAGCGCGAATGTGAAACAACAACCGAGGGAAGGTCTCAGCGAGGAGCTCAAGCGCCGGCTGCGTGAAGCCGGCGCCCTGCTGCTGCTGCCACTGGCGCTGTACCTGCTGGTGTGCCTGTTCAGTTACAACGCGCATGACCCCAGCTGGACGAATGCCGGCCAGCTGCAGCATGCGCACAATTTCGGCGGCACGGTGGGCGCCTATGTCGCCGACCTGCTGCGCTGGATCTTCGGCCTGGTGGCGTATTGTTTCCCGCTGCTGCTGCTGTTGCTGGGCGTGCAGGTCCTGCGCCAGCGCGACCAGCAGGTGGTGCACCCGTGGGAGCCGGCCCTGCGTCTGATCGGGTTCGTGTTCTTCTTCATCACCGGTCCGGCCCTGCTGTATCTCAATTTCCACGATGAACCGGTGTTGCCGCAGGGTGTCGGCGGCATCATCGGCGTGTGGGTCGGCGATGCCCTGCTCAGCGCGTTCGGCGCCAAGGGCGCGCCGTTGCTGCTGCTGGCGATGTTCCTGATCGCGGTGACCCTGGCCACCGGGCTGTCCTGGTTCGGGCTGATGGACTGGACCGGGCGCGCCGTGTTGCGGCTGGCCGGCTGGGTCAGGAGCAAGCTGCACCAGGCGCCGCAGTTGCTGGCCGCGCGGCAGGCGCGGACCGAGCGCGAGGTGGTCAAGAAGGCCGATGCCGTGCGCCAGGCCAAGCGCGAGCCGGTGCGCATCGAGGCGCCGCCGGCTCCGGTGGTGAAGAGCGAGCGGGCGCGGCTGGAGACCCAGATTCCGTTGTTCGTGGGTGCCGCTACGCCAGGCGAATTGCCGCCGCTGTCGCTGCTCGACGAAGCGCCGCCGCAGGGCCCGGGCTATTCCGAGGAAACCCTCGAGGTGCTCTCGCGCCAGGTCGAGTTCAAGCTGAAGGACTTCAAGATCGAGGCCAAGGTGGTCGGCGCCTATCCGGGCCCGGTGATCACCCGTTTCGAGATGGAGCCGGCCCCGGGCATTCGCGGTTCGCAGGTGTCGAGCCTGGACAAGGACATCGCCCGCGGCCTGTCCGTGGTCAGCGTGCGCGTGGTCGACGTGATCCCGGGCAAGAACGTGATCGGGCTGGAGATTCCCAACACCCGCAAGCAGATCGTCTACCTCTCGGAGATCCTGCGTTCGGACAAGTACGACCAGCTGAAGTCGCCGCTGGCGCTGGCGCTGGGCAAGGACATCGGCGGCAAGCCGGTGGTGGTGGATCTGGGCAAGATGCCGCATCTGCTCGTTGCGGGAACAACAGGATCAGGCAAGTCGGTGGCGGTCAACGCGATGGTGCTGAGCCTGCTGTACAAGGCCAGCCCGAAAGACGTGCGGATGATCATGATCGACCCGAAGATGCTGGAGCTCTCGGTGTACGAGGGCATCCCGCACCTGCTGGCGCCGGTGGTCACCGACATGAAGGAGGCCGCCAATGCCCTGCGCTGGTGCGTGGCCGAGATGGAGCGCCGCTACAAGCTGATGTCCGCGGTCGGCGTACGCAACCTCGGCGGTTTCAACAAGAAGGTGCGCGACGCCGAGAACGCCGGCCAGCCGCTGCTCGATCCGCTGTTCCGGCCGAACCCGGAGATGCCGAACCTGGCCGCCGAACCGCTGGAGCCGCTGCCGTACATCGTGATCATCATCGACGAGTTCGCCGACATGATGATGATCGTGGGCAAGAAGGTCGAGGAGCTGATCGCCCGCCTGGCGCAGAAGGCGCGTGCCGCCGGCGTGCACCTGATCCTGGCCACCCAGCGCCCGTCGGTGGACGTGATCACCGGCCTGATCAAGGCGAATATCCCGACCCGCATCGCGTTCCAGGTCTCCAGCAAGATCGACTCGCGCACGATTCTCGACCAGAGCGGTGCCGAGGCGCTGCTCGGCCACGGCGACATGCTCTACCTGCCGCCCGGCACGGCCACGCCCGAGCGCGTGCACGGCGCCTTCGTCGACGACCACGAGGTGCATCACGTGGTCGCCTGGCTGAAGTCGCAGGGCGCGCCGAACTACATCGAGGGCGTGCTGGAGGAAGTGCAGGCCACCAGCGACGGCAAGTTCATCAACGACGCCGGCCTGCCGCTGGAAGGCGAGGAGGGCGGCGGCGACGCCGACACCCAGCTGTACGACAAGGCCGTCGCCATCGTCACGCAGACCCGGCGCGCCTCGATCTCCGGCGTGCAGCGGCATCTGCGCATCGGCTACAACCGCGCCGCGCGCCTGGTCGAGCAGATGGAACAGGACGGTGTGGTCAGCTCGCCGCAGCACAACGGCAACCGCGAAGTGCTGGCACCGCCACCGCCGAAGAACTGAAGTGGCCAACGGGCAGGAGCGCACGGGGCGCGTTCCTACAGCCCGGTTAAGCCAATGCCCCCCACAATGGCGCCCCATGACCACGTTCCAGGGATTCCGATGAAACGCCTGCTGCTTGCCTTGTCCGCCCTCGTGCTGATGTTGTCGCTGAACCTGCCGGCGCAGGCCGCCATGGGCCCGGCGCGGGCGCGACTGGATGCGTTCGCCACGGGCCTGCATTCGCTCACGGGGCATTTCAGCCAGTCGCTGACCGATATCAACGGCCAGTCCAGCAAGAGCAGCTCGGGCACCCTGGTGCTGCTGGCGCCGCGTCAGTTCCGCTGGGACACGCTGGCGCCGTACAAGCAGACCATCGTGGCCGACGGCAGCCGGGTGTGGATGTACGACCCCGAGCTGGAGCAGGTCACCGTGCGCGTGCAGAGCACCGAGGAGGCGCACAGCCCGCTCACCGTGCTCACCGACATCAAGCAGCTGGACAAGGACTTCAAGGTCAGCGAGCGGGGCGAGCGCGACGGACTGCTCTGGCTGCGGCTGACCTCGACCAGCAAGGATCCGCAGTTCGATTACGCCGATCTCGGTTTCGACGCGAACGGCCTGGCGCGGATGACTTTCCGCGATCAGCTCGGCTCCACCACCGACATCCGTTTTTCCGACTGGCAGCGCAACGTGCCGATTCCACCGGCCACGTTCAACTTCGTGCCGCCCAAGGGCGCCGACGTCATCGGCGATGCGCCGGTGATCACCACCCGGCCGTTGCAGGACTGATCGCGCCACGCCGATCCGGCCGCCGCCAGGCGTGCCGGCAGCGGTTCGGCCGACGGCTCAATCCGCGCTGACGCAGCGGTTGCGGCCCTGGTGCTTGGCTTCGTACATCGCGGTGTCGGCGCGTGACAGCCACTGCTCGATCGACTCGCCCTCGCGCAGTGCCGCCACGCCGATGCTGACCGTGACCGAGATCGTCTTTCCGTCCTGCACCACCGCAGTGCGGGCCAGGGTCTCGCGAATGCGTTCGGCGATCTCGGTCGCCTGCGGCAGGCTGGTGTCGGGCAGGCACAGCACGAATTCCTCGCCGCCGTAGCGCCCGACCAGGTCGTGCTGGCGGCAGTGCTGCCTGACCACCTCGATCGTGGTGCGGATCACCGCATCGCCGGCGAGGTGTCCGTAGGTGTCGTTGATCTGCTTGAAACGATCGAGGTCGAACAGCGCGATGCAGATGGAACCTTCCCGGCCCAGTGCGTGCTGCTGTCCGGCCAGCTCCAGAAAGCGCCGGCGGTTGTAGGCACCGGTCAGTCCGTCGGTCGCGGCCAGTTCGTCCAGGCGCCGGTTGGCCGCGCGCAGGTCGCGGGTCTGCTCGTCGATCCGTCGCTGCAGCCGCGTGGCCTGTCGCCTGAGGTACAGCGTGCGCAGGTGAACCAGCACGACGACCAGTGCGATCAGCAGCAGCACGGCGACGATCCGGCTCAGCGCGGTCTCGTACCAGCGCGGCGTGACCACCAGCTGCAGGCTGGTCTCGGTGGTGCGCGGCTGCATGCCGTGGGTGCGGGCGCGCAGGCGCAGGCGGTATTCACCGTGCGGCAGATTGGTGTAGTTGGCGCTGGGCGGGGCACCCCGGGGTAAATCGACCCAATCCTCGTCGAGGCCGTCCATCCGGTAGCTGTACGAGGTTTCCTTCGGGGCCTGATAGTCGAGCAGGGAGAAATTCACGCGCAGGTTGCGGCTGCGCTGGTCCAGCTGGATCGTGCCGCCAGCGTGCGGAAGCTTGCCGAACGGGAGCTCCACGTCGTTGATCGCGACGTTGGTGACCGCCAACGGCACCGCGGCCGCCCTGGGCGGCTGCCAGTCCGGCCGGATCACGGTGAGTCCGCCCAGGCCGCCGAACAGCAGCTCGCCGCCGGGCGCCCGTGCGGCCGCGGCGGCATACAGGTAGCTGGGGATGTGCAGGCCGTCACGAGGGCCCAGGTTGCGCACCGCACGGGTGTCGCCGTCGATCACCGACACGCCGTTGGAGGTGCCGACCCAGACATGCCCGAGGTCATCGCCGAGCACGCTGCTGACCTTGTCGCTGCCCAGTCCCTGGGCCATGCCGATGCTGTCGAAGCGCAGTGGTTGGCCGGACGCGGGCGGATCGAGCACGCCCAGGCCGCCGAAGGTGGCGACCCACAGCCGTCCCTTGCCATCCTGCGCGACGGAGTTGACGTAATTCTGCGGCAGGCTCGAGGGATCGTCGCCGCGCCGGATCAGGTTGCGAAAGCCGCGGCGATCGCGCGTGTTGCGGGCGATGCTGATGCCGTGGGTCGTGCTGTACCACCAGGTCCTGCCGATGTGGGCGATCTGCCGCACGGTATCGCTGACCAGGCTGGTCGGGTCCTTCGGGTCATGCCGGATGTGATCGAGCACGTGGCTGCGGATGTCGTAGCGATACACGCCGTCGTAGGTGCCGATCAGCAGTCGCGTACCGTCGCGTTGCAGGCTCAGCACCGGGATGTTTTCCAGGGCGGGCAGGACCGACGAACGGATCTTCATGCTCGCCGGGTCGATCCGCGCCAGGCCTTGCGTGCCGACCCAGATCGAGCCGTCCGCCGCTTCGACGAAGGCCTGGATGTCGCGATGGGTCTGGCTGCCGCCCAGCTGCAGGTGCCGCATGCGACCGGCCGCCAGGTCGATCACGTCGATCCGGCCCGAGCCCAGCCCCAGCCAGATCAGCCCCCGCGAATCGACGTAGATGCCGCGCACGCTGGTATCGCTCAGCGCATTCGGTTCCAGCGGCGAGGGCAGCAGCGAAAACGCCGTGCGGGCGTTCGGGTTGGTGTGGGCGAGACCGAGGTCGGTCGCCACCCAGATATTCGCCGAGCGATCCTGCAGCAGCGCCCGCACCGAGTCGCCCGGCAGCGAGGAATCCATCGCGGCGTCGTGATCGATCCGCTGCACCCGGGCGTCGCCCGGGGCATAGGTGAGCACGCCCGCGCCATCGGTGGCGATCCACATGGTGTCCGGCGCGACATCCAGGAACGCGCGTACCGTGGCTTGCTGGGCGCCGCGCTGGTAGCCGCTGAACCCCGGCAGCGTGTGCCATTCGCCATCGGGGTCGCGATACACCGCGCCCGCCTGGCCGCTGCCGGCCCACAGCCGGCCGGCGCGATCCTCGCGGATCGCCCAGATCTGGTTGGTCAGCACCGTGGCCACGCTGCCGGCGGGATGTTCGGGCCGCACGAAAGCCGATGTCCCCGCATGGCGCACGAACAGCCCGTTGTCGTTGCCCAGCCACAGGTTGCCGGCGCGATCCTGCATCACGCTGAAGTTGCGCGGCGCGGTGTCGGCTCCGGTCTTCAGCTGGCGGATCGTGTTGCTGCGCAGGTCCAGATGGTCCAGGCCCTGATCGGTGGCGATCCAGACACCGCCGGCGTGATCGTCGGCGAGCGCGTAGATCTTGCGGTCCGAGGTGCCGGTCGGGCCGGTCGGGTAGGTCCGGAACCGGGCGGTGGCCGGATCGAAGCGCGCCAGGCCCAGGGCATTGGTGCCGATCAGCAGGCCGCCGTCGGGCAGCGCCAGCAGGCTGCGCACGTAGGCGTCGGGCAGCCCCTTGCCTTCGCCGCCACGGGTGTCGAACACCTGGGTACGGTAGCCGTCATAGCGGGCCAGCCCCACCATGGTGCCCACCCACAACAGGCCCTGCCGATCCTGGGCCAGCGCCGTGATGATCGATGGCGGCAAGCCTTCGCTGCTGGATACCTTGTCGAACCAGGGCGCCTCGAACGGCGTCCACGCCGTGTCGGTGGCGGCGTGGCTGGCGCCGATCCGGAAAAGCAGCAGGAGCAGCCCGGCCAGGCTCGGCCAGAAGCACCCCATGCCGCGTCGCCGCGTATTCATGCCACGCGCGATCTGTCGACTGGATCCGTCCAGGTGCGAGTTGCCGAGATGCGCCTTCGGGCGCAACAAACGGGCGTGTTCACCATCACTTGCGTACTGCCCCCCGGCCGTACATCGCGGAACAGAGCCGCGACGAAGACGCATCATAGCGGCAAACCCCGCGCGTCCTGACGCAGCCGGCGTGGATGAAGCCGCCGCGGGGCATGCCGTATCATGCCCCGATGCCCCGTTCCGTCACACCGTCCGCCCCCGGCCTGTTCGCCGAGCCCGATGCGCTCAAGCCGCTGGCCGAGCGGATGCGCCCGCGCAGTCTCGACGAGATCGTGGGCCAGCAGCGCCTTGTGGGACCCGACAAGGCGCTGCGGCGGGCGCTGGAGGCGGGCAAGATCCACTCGATGGTGCTGTGGGGGCCGCCCGGTTGCGGCAAGACCACGCTGGCCCTGCTGGTGGCGCGTTATGCCGACGCGGACTTCCGGGCGATCTCGGCGGTGCTGTCCGGCCTGCCGGACGTGCGCAAGGCGCTGGCCGAGGCGGAGGTCAATTTCGCCCAGGGTCGGCGCACCGTGCTGTTCGTCGACGAAGTGCACCGCTTCAACAAGACCCAGCAGGATGCGTTCCTGCCGCACATCGAAAAGGGCGTGATCATCTTCATCGGTGCGACCACCGAGAACCCCTCGTTCGAGCTGAACTCCGCGCTGCTGTCGCGCTGCCGCGTGCACGTGCTCGAGCCGCTCTCGACCGACGACATCATCGCCGCGCTGAAGCGTGCGCTGGGCGACAGCGAGCGCGGCCTGGGCGAGCTGCAACTGCAGGTCGGCGACGACGCGCTGGACTCGATCGCCCAGGCCGCCGACGGCGACGTGCGCCGCGCGCTGACCCTGCTGGAGATCGCCGCCGAACTGGCCGACCATGATTCATCGGGGCCGGGACACATCGACGACGCCACCCTGAGCCAAGTGCTGGCCGACCGCACGCGCCGTTTCGACAAGCAGGGCGAGCAGTTCTACGATCAGATTTCGGCGCTGCACAAGTCGGTGCGCTCGTCCGATCCGGATGCCGCGGTGTACTGGCTGTGCCGCATGCTCGACGGCGGGGTCGATCCGCTGTACCTGGCCCGGCGGATGACCCGCATGGCGGTGGAGGATGTCGGCCTGGCCGAGCCGCGCGCCTGGCGCATGGCGCTGGATGCATGGGATACCTACGAGCGCCTGGGCAGTCCCGAAGGCGAACTGGGGCTGGCCCAGCTGGCGATCTGGCTGGCGATCGCGCCGAAGAGCAACGCCGCCTACATGGCCTACAACAAGGCCCGCGCCGCGATCCGCGAGGGCGGCACGCTGGAAGTGCCGATGCATCTGCGCAATGCGCCCACGAAATTGATGAAAGGCCTGGGCTACGGCAAGGGCTACCAGTACGACCACGATGCCGAAGGCGGCATCGCGCTGGACCAGCAATGCCTGCCCGACGCCCTGGTCGGCACCGTGTTCTACGAGCCGGTCGAGCGCGGGCTGGAAACCCAGCTCAAGGAAAAGCTCGACGCGCTGCGCGTCAGCCGCAAGCGTGCGCGGAAGGATCCTGCCGCGCGGTCATGAGTCCGATCCGGCCGGCGCGCGGTCGATCAGGTGCCGGCGCGGCCCAGCCGATGCTTCAGCCGTTCGGTAAAGCGGCGGATGCGCGCCGCATTGGCGCCCACGTCGCTTCCGCCCAGGCGCGACTCCGAGCGGATATCCAGCCGCGACCCGCTGCCCTCGGGACGCACCCGGATGACGATGTCGTCCTTGAAGCCGAACCAGTGCGTGGTCGCGGTGGCTTCCAGCCGCCCGGCATCGGCTTGCTCCGCCACGATCTGCCACCCCATGGCCAGGGCAGTCTCGTGCGCGGCGGCCAGCACCTCGGCGGCGGCGTGCGCCAGATGCAGCGGCTGGATGTCCGGGTAGGCCGCGGACTGCTGGGCGGCAACCTCGGCACCGCCGTAGACCGGTGAATTGGGCGCCTTCGCGCGCAACGGCAGGATGGCCTCGAACTGCGGCGGGTCGACGGTATCGGTGCTGATGTCGTGAATCGCCGGCAGCGAGCGGGCCTTCCTGAGCAGCAGCCACGGTGGCACGAAGGCGAAGGCGCCCAGCAGCAGGCCGAACATCGCGTAGAGCGCGTAGCGTCGATGGCGTGCGAGCAGCGTCAGCGCGATCGCCACCAGTGAAACCGCCACTGCGGCGAGACCGCCGATCGCACCGAGGCGGATCGTGCCGAAGGCGCGGCTCAGACCGATCAACCCGTGGCGATAGGCCGGCCCGGGCAGCAGCACCGCCAGCACGGCCAGCACACCGAGCGCGGTGCCGAGGCAGGTCATCGCCAGCGACCATCGCCGCAGCGCATGGCGGGGTGCGGAACCGTCGGTCGCTGCATTCATGCGGGTTGGTCCTTTCGTCGCGGGTGGATGGAGATGTCTCGTCATTATGCGCATGTCAGGCCCGGACGTCCGCCATTGGCGACGATGGAACCGGCATCGTCCGCTGCTGCGTTCGCCCTTGCCTGTGCCACACGACGCGACATAAATTGCATTGTCATCAAGGGAGGGGCAGACCATGCGCGTACTGATAGCAGGCTTGATCGGCGGCATCGTGATGTTCATCTGGGGCGTGACGGCGCACATGGCGCTGGGCCTGGGCTCGGTGGGTTTGAAGCTTCCGGTCAATGAAAACGTGGCGCTCAGCGGCCTGCAGGAAGGGCTGGGCGGGCAGGCCGGGGTGTACCTGCTGCCCTCGCTGGACCCGAAGAAGATGCATGATCCGGCCGAGGTCACGGCCTATTCGGTCAAGGCCATCCGCTCGCCGTATGCCTGGGTGGTCTACCAGCCGCGGGGCACCGACATGATGCAGATGGGGCCGCAGATCGGGCGGCAATGGGCGTCGGACACGCTGTCGGCGCTGGCGCTGGCGTTCGTGATGGGGCTGGCCGGGCTGGGCTTCCGCCGGCGCCTGGCGATAGCGGCCGCCGCGGCGGTATTCGCCTGGCTCGGTACCTTGCTGCCGTTCTGGAACTGGTACCGCTTTCCGCTGGATTTCACCCTGGCCGCGCTGGCCGAGCAGTTGATCGGCTGGCTGCTCGCCGGTGCCGCGATGGCCTGGTGGCTGGGTCGCAGCGAGCGCAAGCTGGCCCGTTGAAGCGGGCGATGTGCCGGGCGGCGGCGTCCGGCCGCCCGGTATTCATTGCGGCGATTGCCGCCCGGCAGCGATAATTCGCAGTTCAAGCCTTCATCTGGACTCGACCATGCTGGATCCCGCACTGCTGCGCTCGCGCCTCGCCGAAACCGCCGCACGTCTCAAGGACACCCGTGGCTTCATGCTCGACGTCGCCACCCTCGAGACCCTGGAGAGTTCGCGCAAGCAATTGGCGATGCAGACGCAGGAGCTGCAGAACCTGCGCAACACCCGTTCCAAGGCGATCGGCCAGGCCAAGGGCAAGGGCGAGGACGTGGCGCCGCTGATGGCCGAGGTCGCCGAGATGGCCGACCAGCTCAAGGCCAACGAACAGGCGCTGGCCGAGGTGCAGGCGAAGCTGGCCGAGATCGCCTCGGGCATCCCGAACATTCCGCACGAGTCGGTGCCGATCGGCAAGGACGAAAGCGACAACCTCGAAGTCAGCCGCTGGGGCGCGCCGCGCGCATTCGCGTTCGCGGTGAAGGATCACGTCGAACTGGGCGAACGCCACGGCTGGCTCGATGGCGACGCCGGCGCCAAGCTGTCCGGCGCGCGCTTCACCGTGCTGCGTGGCCAGCTCGCCCGCCTGCATCGGGCGATCGGCCAGTTCATGCTCGACCTGCACACCGGCGAACACGGCTACCTCGAATGCAACGTGCCGGTGCTGGTCAACAGCGACAGCATGTACGGCACCACCCAGTTGCCGAAGTTCGAGGAAGACCTGTTCGCCACCCAGGTCGGTGATACCAAACGCTACCTGATTCCCACCGCCGAAGTGGCGCTGACCAATCTGGTGCGCGACACCATCCAGGACGCCGACGCGCTGCCGCTGCGCTTCACCGCGCACTCGCTGTGCTTCCGCGCCGAGGCCGGCAGCTACGGCCGCGACACCCGCGGCATGATCCGCCAGCACCAGTTCGAGAAAGTCGAGATGGTGCAGGTCGCCCGCGCCGAGGACTCCTACGCGCAGCTCGAGGAAATGGTCGGCCACGCCGAGGCCGTGCTGCAGAAACTCGACCTGCCGTACCGCAAGCTGCTGCTGTGCACCGGCGACATGGGCTTCCAGTCAACCAAGACCTACGACCTCGAAGTGTGGCTGCCCAGCCAGCAGACCTATCGTGAAATCTCCAGCTGCTCCAACTGCGAGGACTTCCAGGCCCGCCGCCTGCAGGCCCGCGTGCGCAATACCGAAAGCGGCAAGCCCGAACTGGTGCACACCCTCAACGGCTCCGGCCTCGCCATCGGCCGCACCCTGATCGCCGTGATGGAGAACTACCAGAACGACGACGGCTCGATCACCGTGCCCGACGTGCTGCGCCCGTACATGGCCGGGCTGGACCGCATCGCATGAACCCCGCGGCGCCGACGCCGGGTTCGTGGAGCAAGGTCGAACGCGTCGCCAGCCTGTGCCTGATCAGCAGCTTGCTCGCCTTCATCGGCAGCCGGCTGATCTTCGCCGTGTGGTGGCCGATGCACCCCGTCGACTTCATCCTGTCGTCGCTGGCCGTCGCGCTGCTCACGGCCAGCTTCTGGTTCGCCGCCCACCGCCGCAACTGGCGCATCGCCGTGATCGCCTGTGCCAGCGCCACCCAACTGCTGCCGATGCTGCTGCGCGAACCGATCCTGCTGCTGCCGATCCTGGGCGGCCTGATCCCCGTTACCATCCTTTTCGCCAGCCTGCTCGCGTTGTCGAAGAAGGACCGCAATATCCGCCCACCGCAACGTTCCTGATAAACTCCGTGCCGCTGTGGTGCCACGACGTGCCACGGCAAGACAACAAGTTCTGGAGAGATGGCCGAGTGGTTTAAGGCACCGGTCTTGAAAACCGGCGAAGGGTCAAACCTTCCGTGGGTTCGAATCCCACTCTCTCCGCCAGATACGCAAAACGCCCTCGTGTAGGGCGTTTTGCGTTTTTGATGGTGACGACTGGGTGACAGCCCGCCGGGTTCGACAAATTCGTCTGGAACGAATTTAGACAGCCGCAAGCTGGCCCCGCAGCGGGGTAGGGGTTAGGCTCAGGTTGAACCGAACAAGTCCCACGCGTCAGTTTGCCCTAAACGCCATAAGGGGGTCTTCCCCCTTCCGATGGCGTTATGCCGCAAGGACCAACATTTATGTGAAACTTGTGGTCTCGAACCAGATCTGGCCTAGCCCTCGAAGGTGATGACGGCGCGGGTCGGCGCGATCACAGCACAAGGAATAGTCATGGCCACTGTTGTTGGTTTCATCAGCGAGAAGGGCGGCGTGGGGAAGACCACGGCCTGCTACCACATCGCAGTTGCGTTAAACCGCTACCACCAAAAACGCGTTCTTGTGATCGATGCCGACTACCAGCGGGGCGGTATATCGGGCAGGTTTTTCCCGGAGCTGATCGAGGGCTTTGGGAAGACTGTCCCAACCGGCGTGACTCTATTTAACAAATTTCAGCAGCTCTATAGCGCTTCAGTACAGACTTTAGACATTGAAATCGTCGAGTGCCGAGAAGGTCTTGATCTAATCGCGGCTGACCCTCGCCTTTCCACAGTGTCGCGAGATAAGTTGCCGAGCACCAACAACATTCGTGAGAACAACCTCATATTGTTGCGTCACATGAAAATAATTGATTTTGTTCTTCAGCCTTTGAAAGATAAATACGACTATGTGCTGATTGACTCCCATCCTGAAGTATCTGATGTGATGAGATCCATCATTTACGCTTCCGACTATTGTGTGTCTCCAGTCAAGCTGGATAGACAATCCTCCATCGGTGTGGCCACCGTTATCGGCGAAATTTCCAACGTGAATGATGATATTTCGATGGTGAGGCATGCACTGAATATCGAAGATCATTATCAAGAAACGATCTTTTCAGGTGCGATCGGCATGATGGCAAGGGAATATGGCGAGGAGCTCAAGCAAACGGAATTGCATGAATTCAACCGCTTGAAGCGTGCGGGTGGGAAGATATTTGACAGCTACGTGACTGAAGGTGACGGTCTGCGTATCGCTGCGGCGCAGCGTGCCGCCGTGTATGACGTGGGCGGAGCGAACGCAGCAAAGCAAGCAGAGCAGTTTCGTGCGATGACCAGAGAGTTTATGCGGGAATGTCCATGATCAATGTTGAAAAGCTTATTGAATGGTTAGGTGTAGAGGGTGCGATCGCTGGCTTAGACGGCAGTGATTTGACAATCTCCGAACTCCTAGAGGCTTGTCAAAGAGAGAGCCCCCCGCATTCGAAGATGAAAAGACGAGATGTCGTCAAATGGATCGTTGAGGAGGTTCGTAGCCTGCAGACCAAAGGTCCCGACGAATTGATGGCTATGGATGCGGACAGCCTTCGGGACTATTTCATTTCGATCCGAGCGTCTCGTGATGAAATACTTGGCTTGCTCGCTGCGCTGGATATCAGGCCGGGCAGTGTCGCTCGAAGAAACTTGACCGAGTTTGCGGCTAGGGAAATTAGCGATATCGGCATGTATCGTAGGGTAGCCAGAGGGGGCAAGTCCCCTTAGGTCGCGGCTTTGTTGGTGAGCCCCAATAGCAGACCGCTAGCAGGAGTTTGTTGATCATTTTGGTGAATACCGGCACGGTGCGCAGAGTGGACCTTTTAAGTTGCTGTGTAGAAGAAGTCCACTCTCACCCCGAGCCCTGGGCTGCAATCATGACGGCCCCTCCAGTGATGCTCCCGGCGCTGGTTCCTTCATCCTCCGGAATCACAAAAATGTTTCACCTTGATGTATGACAAGTACTTCGACCTTCTCAAACTGTGAGAGCGATTGAGGTCAGGATGTGCCGTCAGAGGCTCAAACATACCGAGCCTAGCCGGAGACCTAGCCTTGAACGCCAAAATTACCAACGCACCAAGACCACGCCACCAAGGATTGAAAATGGCTGCCACCAACATTTCTGGTGCTACAGAAATTAGCGACGAGGGCATCAAGAAACATTTCAAGTCTATCGACCCATATCGGGCAATTTTTGAATTGGTGTGGAACGGCTTCGACGCCAAAGCCAATCGTGTTCGCGTTTCGACCGAAGAGAATCCTCTTGACGGCACTAGCGAAGTCACGGTACTCGATGATGGCGAAGGCATTGACTTTCAAAACATCAAGAACAACTTTGGCCGATTTAACGAATCGGACAAGAAGGAAGATGCGGCACAGCGCGGCTCACATGGTCGCGGGCGCCTCGCTTTCCACAGGCTGGCCCATGAAGCAAGGTGGTATACAAAGTCGGTCGTGGGCGAAGCCATCATCACAGTCACCAGCGATAACGTGAAATGGTACGAGGCTCAGGCTTTGGACGCGGATCAGCATCATAACCGCATTCCGGATGGCAATACCGGTACCCTTGTAGAGCTACAGAGAATTTTCGAAAACCTGCCCGAACGTGCGGTATTACGCCAATTATTTTCAAACGAATTCGGCTGGTTCCTTGCCCTAAATCAAGACAAAGAATTGATCATTAACAATGAGGCTGTTTCGGTTCCTCGACACGAAATTTGTGAAGATACCTGTCATGTAGGAAATGCACTTTTTAAGACCAAAGTCATTCGTTGGGAAGAAAAGCCGAGTTCTGAAAAGTCGTATACATACTTGCTCAATTCATCAGGTCGCACGGTTTACAGGCATCTCAGTACCCTCAACAACAAGCCAAATTTTTTCACCAGTGTTTATGTACAGTCGGAATGGGCAGATAATTTTGCCGAGAGATCTAATCTATTTCAGGGGGCTGCCAATACACCGGAGTCTGAAGAGTGGCGGTCGTTAGTAAAACGACTTGCGATCTTGACACGACAGGTCTACGACGACTTTCTGAGAAAGTACGTCGATGCAGAAATCGCTAGGTATGAGGACGAAGGTGTTTTTCCATCCTACACGGATCTGCCGCGTGACTACGCTGCGTGGCGGTTAGGCAATACGAAGACGATAGTTCGGTCGATCTATACTGCTGATCCGGCAGTTTTTAACTCACTCAATAAGAAGCAAAAGAAAATTCTTGTGAGGCTTCTGGACAGGCTTTCGGTGTCGAATGAGAACGAATCTCTTCTCGATGTATTGAATGGTGTCCTTGAGCTTGATCAGACGTCAGTTGATGCCTTGGCTTCACAGCTAAAGCAGACAACGCTGGAGAATATCGTCAGTACAATCGAGTTACTCCAGAGAAGGCAGAAAGCAGTCTATGAGCTACGTGAATTGATGACGGTTCACTATGCTGATGTGCGTGAGACACCCGATCTGCAAAAAATTATTGAGAACAACACTTGGCTATTCGGTGCGCAGTACGAAATTCTTGGGGCGGAGGAAGCAACCTTTACTAGAGTTGCCAAAGGACTGCGTGACAGCCTTCATGGCGTCGGTGCTGTGGATCAGAAAGACCTAGAAGGAGATGCAACTATAGATGGAGCAAATCGACAGCCTGATTTGTTCTTGGCAAGGAAGTTCATGGCAACTGACTCCTTTGGTAAAAGATATTATCGATGCGTGGTGGTCGAGATAAAGCGACCAAGCATCTCGCTGAATGTTAAGCACCTTCGGCAAATTGAAGATTATGCAGCTATCATAAAAAGACATGCTGAGTTCACGAGCGAGCACACCTACTTTGAATTGATTCTCGTTGGGAGGAAGATTTCTGACGCTGATACGGAAATCGAGAGCCGCCTCAGAAACCAACTACACCGTGGTGAAACTGGTTTGGTTGCTGAAGATGAGCGAATGAAGCGATACGTGCTTAATTGGTACACGTTACTGGAAGGTTTCGAGCTGACTAATGGGGCGTTGCTTGAGCGTCTGAAATTGCAGCGAGACAATTTATCCTCGAATAGCAGGGATCAACTCGTAAATAGTCTTCAAAGTTAGACTGCAGATAACACAAACTTGGGGTCATGTCTGGCTTCCTAACAGCCAGGGCGAAGCCTGGGTCGAAAATCGGGGCGGAGGCTGAGGTTTCCCCCACGTTTTCATGCTGCGACAACCATCTGATCGAGTAGCGCCGGAGATGGCTTTCGTATCTGCTCCATGAGTTCTTCGAGCCGGGTATTTGACCATCGTCGTACCAGCGCCTCACGTCCTAGCCGCATGATCGAGTACAACCGTCGTTTGGATCGAAATGGCGTCAGCCAGCGGTCGATGCTTGCGGTTTCGCAGGCCATGCCGACCCGACGTCCCCCCGGTTTTGAGTAGCACGGCAGTTTGGAGTCCAATCCCCCATCCGAAGGAGATTGGACGTGAAGAAGCGCTTTTCCGAAGAACAGATCATTGGATTCCTGCGCGAGGCGGAAGCCGGCATGGCGGTGAAGGAGCTGTGCCGCAAGCATGGCTTCAGCGAGGCCTCGTACTACCTGTGGCGCAGCAAGTTCGGCGGCATGAGCGTGCCGGACGCCAAGCGCCTGAAGGAGCTGGAGACGGAGAACGGTCGGCTGAAGAAGCTGCTCGCCGAGCAGGTGCTTGAAAACGAGGTCATCAAGGACGCCCTGCGAAAAAGTGGTGAGCGCACCGGCTCGACGCGAGCTGGTGCGACAGATGGTCGACAAGGGATGGAGCGAGCGGCGCTCGCTGGCCATTGCCGGCATGAGCGCCCGCGCGTATCGCTATGCGCCGCGCCCGGATCACAACGGGGAGCTGCGGCAACGGATCCTGGCCCTGGCGCAATGGCACAAGCGCTACGGCGTGGGGATGATCCATCTGAAGCTGCGGCAGGCGGGGCTGTTGGTGAACTACAAACGCGTGGAACGGCTGTATCAGGAAGCGAAGCTGCAGGTGCGGCGGCGCAAACGGAAGAAAGTGCCGGTCGGTGAGAGGCAGCCACTCGCCCGGCCAAAGGCCGCCAGCGAGGTTTGGTCGATGGACTTCGTGTTCGATCGCACGGCCGAAGGTCGCGTCCTCAAGTGCCTGACGGTCGTCGATGACGCCACGCACGAGGCGGTCGTTATCGAGGTCGAGCGAGCGATCTCCGGCCAGGGTGTGACGCGGGTGATTCGCAGAAACGACAAACGGGGCCAGGTTCACTTATGCCACTTTTGTTACGGCAGTAAGTGAACCTGACCCCGTGGTTTGCTTGCCGTATCACACCTACTTGCAATCCTTCACGTCAATGCCGACTACGACGCAACGCCGAATTGCCAAAGCGGTCGCCGCATCTTCGGAAGTCATTTGGGCTCGCAGTGCCTCAAGGTTGTGTGGGTCGGACTGTTCCTTCGACAAGATATCGAGAAAGTCCGTCACCACATGGGGATGAATATTCGCTATGGCAGACTCGTTACCAACGAACGAATGCTTAGCAAAGTACGCCACGTCGGTCGCCGAGAACTTGTTAGAAGTCAGCATCGGTTGAATCCTGCTTGCCACCTGTGACGGTGCTGGCTGCGGAGTTCCAGCCATCGGCCAAGCGTCGACCACGAATGTGACAAGAGGATTCTCAAGTGGCTTTGCTGTCGCCGTCTGCTCCACAGAACAATTCGTGGCGCCGCTTCCTTTTCCATCGAAAACAACCCGACTGGTAGCCCGGTCGTACCAGAAGCAATATTTATTTAGATCGTTTACCTTTATGAATTCCCCTGAGCCTTTCCCATCATAGTCCCACACTACAGATTGAACCCCGGTGCTCAGACCTCTATCAGGACATTTTCCAGCGGCTGCCTGAATATCGTTTGCTGCCAGGTCAAAATTAAACGTGGCATCAGGCGATACCGATTCGCCATTGTGTAGATCCTGCTGCCAAATCATATTAGCAAAATCTCCAAAATATCCCACGCCAACTACGTATGGGTTCGGTGGTAAATTCAACTTCTTGCTGAAGTTTATTAAGTTATCCAAAGCTTTTATTGCGGCTGACTTGGTGTCAACTTGCACAAAATATAAATCAAGTTCTACATTGTTGTAAGGTGTTTTATTTGAACCAAAGAGCGCGTACTTACTCATAATAGAAAATTGCATGGGTAGTAGTGCAATATCTTTAAATTGTCCCATAGGTGATAATTTTTTCACCCTTGGAAAATCAAACGGCTGTTGCTTTGCATCTGTAATTACTACATCGAATTTGACGCCGAGTGATTGGTGTTTGTAGAGGAGTTTTTGCCATAAAGACTGCTCCCGCTGAACTTGGGCGCTAACTAAATTCATCGAGATCAGATTTTTGCTGACGTCAATGCAGCTGTGATCTGTCCCGTCTGTGATTGGCACGAAAGCGCCGCCCGAAATGTCACTGATGCTATCAGCGTTCGCCCAAGCACAGGGCCACATGATCGCAAGAAGAACTGCCGCCAAGCCGAACTGAAATCGTTTCATGATCGCCTCCGGACATGAAGTAATCAAACTTTGAGTGCCGCATCAACAAGCTCTTACTGGTGTGTTGGAGCTAGCTTCGCGTATCTTGGCTAGTCGATTTGCATGATTAAAGTCTTGCCAAGACCCATTCTAATAGATCGGCAATGCTTTGACTCAAAAGATCTGGCTGGAATGGGTGACTACCGTCGCTACAAAGCGGTGGTTCGTTCGAGAGTTGCGCTTGCCTAGCGAACCGCCGCTTAAGGAGCATGAACCTGCACCCACGTATTTGTAAAGACTTAGTTGGAAAACAAGCCATTGCGCTGGCGTGGTGGCTCCAATTTGAGCAGAGAAACGAGAAAAAAGGTGTCAGGGACAATTTCTCGAAGGATCTGTGAGTGGATCGGTGTCGGCGGTGGATCAAGCCCAGAAAAGGTGTCAAGCCCAGAAAAGGTGTCAGGGACAATTTCTGAAAGATTCTGTGAATGGATCGGTGCCGGCCATGGAGCAAAGCCAGTACAGGCCGTTTCGCCAAGGTTGGACCGACGGGGCCACCACCGCTTTCCATAATTGTCCCTGGCACCATTCCTCAAGGATGGGCCGAACAATCCCACTCTCCATGCTGGCGCGGGGGCCACAAGCTGCGCTGACTCGCGCGTGCCAACACTTGCGGCGTCGCGTGCAAAAAGTACACTCTGACTTCTGTTGTTACTGGCCAGACGGGTCAGCAGACGGAATTGCGGCCTAAGGGGACAAAATGTACTTCCGAATACCCGGTTCCGATCTAAGGGTTCTCGGTGCGATGCATCTGGTGCCCGCTGATAGACCTCATCCGCCGCGATTTGTAGCGACAGCATACAAGTGGGCGAATCTCATCATTTCAGAGCACGACGATCGAGGTTTCGAAGCTTTGATGACGGCAAACGTTCGCAAACCTCTGGATGAGTTGCTGTCACCCAATGCTTGGCAGATGCTGCAGTCTCGCTGGCCGACAGATAAATTTCCGACTCCAAATGATTGCCATCCATGGGCGGCGTGGCTTTTCGGATCAAGCTTTCACTTGGATGGGCGAGTAGGAGTCGAGGCGTACTTGAAGACGCGCGCAGCGCAAGATGGGAAGCCCATAGAATTCCTGGAATTGCTTTCAGACTTGGTTCACCCGCTCGTCGCGCTTGGAGACACCGCACTATGCGCGGGTATCGAATGGGCTATGGCAAACATTCCCCAAGTTCGGCAAGACTTCCGCGCGATGTACAAAGCTTGGGTGACCTGCGATGGCAGCGAAGTTTCGCGCCTCCTTCATATATTTCAGGCGCGAGGTCACCAAACACATGAAGTATTGTTCCAGCAAAGAAACCATGTGTGGGCGCCCCTAGTTCGTGAATTGATAAATAGCTCTGAGAAAACTCTTCTGACGGTGGGCGCAGGCCATTTATTCGGGCCGGACAATCTATTCGATTGTGTAGGCGTGGTACCGGAGCCGCTGAGAGCGGCATGAGCTTGGAAAAGCGCTTCTTCACGTCCAATCTCCTTCGTATGGGGGATTGGACTCCAAACCGTAGTGCTACTCAAAACCGGGGGGACGTCGCTTGGCCCAACCGAGTGATTCGACCATGTTCCAGGTGCTCAAAGTCAGCGTGCTCTATTTCGCCGGTGTCTTTGCTGCCGGCTTCGTGCTTGGCGTCATCCGTACTTTGTGGGTAACGCCGGCCCTTGGTCCCCGGGCCGCAGAGTTGATCGAAGCGCCGATCATGCTCCTGGTCGTTATCCTGGTCGCCCGGACACTGGTCCGACGGCATGCGCTTGCCCAAGGGTGGCAATGGCTCACCGTAGGCGTGGTGGCGCTTGCGCTCTTGCTTGCCGTCGAGTTCACAGTGGTTCTTCAGCTGCGTGATCTATCCATTTCGGAATATCTCGCATCCCGAGACCCGGTGTCGGGCACCGTGTATTACGTGTTGCTCGGCATGTTTGCTGTCATGCCACTGCTGATGTTCCGCCAGCGCAGCGGCAATGCAGCCTGACCATGCGTTGGAGCGGATCGGACAGGTCCTGCGGTTTGGTGGGAGGAGAAGGTCTCAGGGACAAATTCTGGAAGGATCCAGATCAGGGGGGATGCGCTTTCAAAACACGAGTCAGAGTGCACTTTTCTTTTCCACTCGCGCAGCCGCAAGTCGAGGCTGCGGCGACGTCCCCCCGGTCTTGCGCGTCTCAGACGCGCTGATCGTCGTAATCCGGCAGATCCAGATCGTCTCTCAGGCTTCGGCCGATGAAGAACGAAGCGACTCCGGGGATGCCGAGCAGTTTCGTCGCCTGGTTGCGCGTCCATACCCCGAGTTCGGTGGACGGGACGAAGGTCGAAGCGGAACCGGCTGAGGTCTCCTGCTTGTTCTTCAGGAAGGGACGAAGCCGCTGCTCATAGCCCTCGAATGCCCGCTTGTAGTCGCTCCCGGCACGCGCGATCTCTCCGGCAAGGATATAGGCCTCGACGAGGGCGAGGCCGGTGCCTTCACCGGCCAGAAGCGACACGGCGGCGGCCGAGTCGCCGACAAGCGCGACCCGGCCCTTGTGCCAGCACGGCATGCGAATCTGGCTCATGCGATCGAAGTAGATGTCGTCCACGCCTTCCATCGTGGCCAGGATGTTCCGGGCCTCCCAGCCGACATCGCCGAACTCTTCCCGAAGGAGTTCGCGGATTTCCGGGGTGGTCATCCGGATGTCAGCCCGATCCGGGCAGACGAGAAGATGAAAAGGAACAACGTCCTGTCATCACGCAGAGCGAACCGGGCCAGTTGGTGCGAAGCCGTGGGATGTATGACGTAGATGTTTTCATCGCGCGAACTCCAATCGCGACGTCCCCGGATGATGTGCACGGCCACCGACGAGAACAAGCCGAGTGATGGAGGGCGGATCTCTCACGCAGATCCTGCGCATCTCATAAAGCGACGATGTCCCCCAATCACTCCTTGAGCCACCCCGAAATTTTCGCCATGATCCCCGGAGTGCCCATACAACCCGGCGCACGACTGCCAGGCCGCCTGTCGCGACCATGGCATGCAAGGGGGCGATGATGAAAAGGATGTTGCGTCTGGGCTGCCTGGGGATCAGCGCCTTGCTGGCGAGCCACGCATGGGCTGGCGGCTGCCAATTGCTGAAATACGGCACGTTGCCGGTGGAAATGCTCGACGGGCGAGCCACGACCATGGTGAAGATCGACGGCAGCGATACGCGCTTCGCCGTCGATACGGGCGCTTTCTTCAATTTCATGTCGCGTGCCAATGCATTGTCGCTGGGGCTCAAACTGCGGGCGGCCCCCTTCGGCTTTCGCATGACCGGTGTGGGAGGCTCTGCGGATGTCGACTTCGCCGAGGTCAAGTCCTTCGGTGTCCTCGATACCACGTTCAAGCGCGTGGCCTTCATCGTCGGTGGTACGGACATGGGGTACGGCCTGCTCGGCGCCAATCTGCTCGATTTCTCCGATCTGGAAGTCGATCTCGCGCATGGCAAGTTGACCCTGTTCAACGCGGATCACTGCAAGAACACAGGGCTGGCGTACTGGACCAAGGGCGGAAACTACAACGTCGCCGATATCGACTCGGCGAGCAACCGGCAGGACCGGCGCACTTTTCTCAAGGTGACCATCAACGGCAAACACGTCCGTGCATTGCTCGATTCGGGGGCATACGCCACGTTGCTCAGCCGCCGCGCCGCCGAGCGCATCGGCATCGACCTGAATGGGTCGGAGGCCAAGGCTGACGGCGCCATCGGTGTCGGCGGCAAGTCGGTCAGGACATGGACCGTGCCCATCGACTCTTTCTCCGTCGGGACGGAAACCATCCAGCACAGCCAGATGATGGTCATCGATGGAAGCCTGGGCGACGGCGAGACCGAGATGTTGCTCGGCGTGGATTTTTTCCTCGCCCATCACATGTACATCGCCAACAGCCAGAAAAAGGTCTATTTCACCTACAACGGAGGGCGCGTATTTGCCTTTGCCAAAGCACAGGACGGCGAAGACAAGCCCGATGCCGGCAGCGCTTCGGGCAACAGCAGCACGGGGCTTGCGGCCGCGCCTGACTACGCCCTGCGTGGCGCAGCGCACCTTTCGCGCGGCGAGCCGAAAGCTGCCCTGGCCGACATGGACGAGGCGATCCGCATGGCGCCCGATCATGCCGCTTACTATCTTGACCGCGCGCGGGCACGGGTGGCGGACAAGCAGCCCGATGCGGCGCTCACCGATCTGGACAAGTCCCTCAGCCTGGATCCGAAGAGCCTCGATGCCTTGCTGCTGCGCGCGGAACTCCGCTTCGCGAAGAAGGACCGCGCGGGCGCGACAGCCGACGCGACCGCGGCAAGCGCCCTGGCGCCAGCGGGATCGACGCAGGCACGCTCGATTGCCGGCCTGTATGTCGAGCTCGGTCGACCGGCGGCGGCGCTGCCCATCCTCGACGACTGGATTCGCCTGCATATCCGCGATGCCTTGCTTGGCGCGGTGCTCAACGAGCGCTGCTGGGCGCGTGGCCTGAGCAACCGGATGCTCGACGATGCCCTGAGCGATTGCCGCAAGGCGATCAGGCGCGATGGAAAAGAGCCGGCTTACCTCGACAGCCTCGGCATGGTGCAGCTGCGCCTGGGACATTACGCCGAATCCATCAAGGCCTACGAGCAGGCGGTCGCGCAAAGGCCGCAGTCCGCGTGGTCACGCTATGGCCTGGGCCTGGCGAAAATCCGCAGTGGCCAGACGGACGCAGGCCGCGCCGACCTGGTCGCCGCTCGCGCGCTGGACCCGGAAATCGATGCGCGTGCCAGCCGGTATGGATTGACTGCGGCCGGTCCATGAAGGAGAAGGTGCCAGGGACAATTCTTGAAAGGTTCCGTGGACGAAAACCACGGTCCGAAAGCCGGGCAGAGTGCACTTCATCCGATCCGGCCACCCGCAGGGGTCAACTTTGACGTCGTTCCCGACGCCCGCCCACACCTATCTCAAAACCCATCACATCAACGCCGCCATCAAGCGACCCGCCGGTGTCGGGCACAACTGCCCCAACAGCGACAGGTGAGCCAGGCCTCTCCGTTCCAGTCGCAGGCTGACGGCGGAATCGTAGCGTGGGTTCCACGCCCACGGCCCTTCGCAGAGCTGGTTCAGCATGCAACGTTCTTCGGGGTCGAGTGGGCTCATCATGCGGTTGCTCCGCGGGCTCTCCAAGGATTGAGCCGGTCTCACCGTGTGCCCGCAGGCGTGAAGACCGCGGCACGGTACCGCCGACCGGCAGGGCTGCCGTTCATCTGCGTCGCCGATCATCCGCGACCTGGAAAAGGTGTCGGCGACGATTCCCGAGAAGTTCGGTGGACGGTGAGGTACCGGCCATGGCCCGATGCCGGGACGGATCGTTTCGCCGCGGTACGACGGATCGGACGCCCCCGCGTTCCCCAATTGAGCTCTTTTGGGGGGGATGACGCACCTGGCAGGGAGTTATCACGGTTCTCCGCTGAGGAGTCGTCGTCCGCATGCCTGCCGCATGCGGACGACCGAACCGCGGACTACTTCGCCGCCGCCGTGCCTGCGTTCGCCGCTTCGCCTTGCGTCCACAGCTTGGCCTCCACCTTTCCACCCAGCATCTGCTGGCGCACCAGCGGAATCGGCGGGCCGCCGTAGCTGAGGAACTGGTCGTGGAACGCCTTCAGTGCGTTCGGCCCGGGATGCGCGGCGATCCAGTCCTGGCGCAGCTGCATGATCATCAGCTTGCCCAGGGTGTAGTTGAGGTAGGCCGGATCGTAGGTGCCGCGGGCGGCCTGCTGGCGGGCATTGCCAGGATCCTGGAACGCGTCGTCGCGGAACATCTGTTCGGACTGGCCGACGGTCATGCCGCCGGTGTGCAGGCCGATGGCGGAGAGGTAGCGCACGTCGCGGAGCAGGGCGTTGGTGAGCTGGCCGATGTGGACTTCCGGCGTGGCGCCGTCGACGCCGGCATCGAACATCATCTCCTCGGTGTAGTGCGCCCAGCCTTCGGCGAAGGCGTAGCCGACGAACAGCTGGCCGAACTTCCAGTGTGCGCGGTTGGCGTGCAGGAACTGCAGGAAGTGGCCGGGCCAGACTTCATGGGCGGAGACGAACAACAGCGCGGCCTTGCCCGGCACGTAGGCGGCCTGGTCGGCCTTGCTCCAGCTCGGATCGGGCGGGGCGATGTAGTACACCGAGGGCAGGTTGTTTTCGTACGGGCCGGGGATCTCGATGTAGGCGAAGTTCCAGCGGTTGAACGGCGGAGCCTGTTCGGCCTTCGCCTGCTCGGTGCCGGGAATGCTGACCAGGTCCTTGTCGACGATGAACTGGCGCAGGCTGGCGAGCTGCTTGCGTGCGCCTTCCACCGCGCCGCCGGCCGGCTTGTCGGCACTCTCTTTGGCGACGCATGCCTTGAGCGATTTGCCCGGTGCGAACTGGTTGCAGGCGGCTTGCAGCGCCGCCAGGTTCCGCTTCAGGTCGGACTCGCCGATCGCCTCGAGCCGGTCCAGCGGCAGGTCGACCCGTTCGGTCGCCTGCAGCATCTTCGAGAATTTCTCCGCGCCCAGCGCGAACGCCTGGGTCGCGTGCGGCTTCTGCGCCTTCAGCCAGTCGGCCAGATCCCGGGCGGCCTTGATCGCGGCGGCGTTGCTGGCCTTGAAGCGTGCCTGCAGGGCGTCGTCCTTCACGCTGGCGAAGATGCCGGGGACGTCGGTCTTGAAGAAACTGGCGTAGCCGCCGAACGAGTTGACCCCCACATCGATGTACGACGCCGGCAGCGGCAACTTGAGATTGCCCTTGATCTGCGCCAGTGCCCTGGGCAGCGCCTCCTCGTAGCTGACGAAGGCCGCCATGCGCTGGGCCAGCGGCGCATACGGCCGGGTCACGTACATGCTCGGTGACAAGGCGTCGGTGTAATACGCGGGATTGCTGTACGGCGCGCCGGAATCCTCCAGCCAGAACAGTTGGCCGTCGATCACCGCCAGCACGTAGTCGCGCTGGAAGCGACCCTGCGCATCGAGCTGGTCGTCGGTGAACGCGGCGAAGGCGTTGCGTTGCGCGTGCAGCCAGGCGGCCATGGCCTTCAGGCCGTCCGGACTGTAGTCGGGCAGCTGGCCGTCGAAGGCGTGCTTGCCGGCGTTGGCGGCAAACACCGGGTTGCGCTGGAAATAGCCGTTGATGAAGCCGTCGACAGCCGATGCGAGCGCGGCGCGGTGGTCGCTGGCCGCGACCCTGGCGGTCGACGCGGCGGCGGGTGGCGTTGACGGCGCGGGCGCCGAGGTCTGCGGCGAGCAACCGGCGAGCAGGACGGCGGCAACGACGGCGGACAGCGTGACTGGACGGAATGGACGCATGATCGGACTTTCCCCTTGTCGGAAGCCCGAGCCTAGGTGTTCCGGCGATACGGTGCAATCGCAGACCATCGACCGGTCCCGGACCGGCAAAAGACGTGCCGGTGCCACGCGAGATCGCGCGCGCGCATGCCCGCGGACATCCCCTCGGCGCGCCGGTCGCCGGTTCCGCCGGCATGAGGCACCGGTTGGCCCGCAAAGGGAGGGGGGCACCCGATTCGAAATTCTTGTGACAGCGGTCGGGCGAAAGGCAGGTCCGATGCGCGGAGTGTGATGAAGATCACGTACAAAATGTGACCGGAATGCGTCAATGCGTACTGGTTTAACGTTGTTTAGCTAACCAAGCCGCCGTGAGGCGCCACAGTCCCTAACCCCCCTGGTATCGATGGATGGAACCCGCTTCGGCGGGTTTCCTTTTTCCGAAGGTCGGTGGAAACAAGCGGGAGCGGGCCCATCCCGCGCCCACAGCGGGGCGGGTGGCGGCGTCCCGGGCGTGGCTTCCGGCGCTCCGCGACCACCGTGATCGAGATCCCGGGCCAACCCCTCGCGCCATCGACTCGCCGGTCCCCCATCGGGGAGACGCTCCCCGCCGTATCCGCCATGGGCAAATGCATCCCGCGGCTGCCCGACAGGGGCGATCGCCCCCGATTTCGGGCCCCCGGCCCCAAGTCTGGACCGGGGTTTGAGCGAATGCGCCAGAGTTGATGATGGCGACCCTCGCCAGCCGCTGCCGACGAGTCACGGTGTTGTTCAAAAAGCCCCCGATACCGTCGTTCTTCTCGACAGGTCCATCTTCCCTGGCTGAATATATTGGCGTGCGCCGATCACGCTTCCGTTACAGACACCGATGCCAGTCTGCTGCTAGCTTGGATACACGCCGAACCGCAATAACCTCCCGCCGACCAACCCCCACCAGCCGAGTGGTCCGACGGAACGGACCGGACAAGCGGCAAGCTCATCCTTACCCGTTGAACGCACGAAATCCGAATGAATTTCACGCAATAGCTGGCCGGACCGGTACCGCACTCAGCGAACCCGGCGTTTGACGGATTACGAGGAGACCCGATGGAAGAAATGGCAACGGATTTTCCGGGCGCTGAATTTCAGGCGGTTCTCGACGCGAGCCTCGATGCAACTTTCGTTCTCGATCCGGACGGTCGCATCCTCAATGCGAATCGCGCGGCAGCGAGGTGCTACGGCTACAGCCAGGAGGAATTGAGGCAGATCAATGTGGCCGAGCTGGCCGCGCCGGAGATCCGCGGCGAAGTGCCGGGCAAGCTCAACGACCTGCTCGCCTCGACGGCGATTTTCGAATCGAGCCACCAGCGCCGTGACGGCGCGCGGCTATCGGTCGAAGTTCATGCGCAACCGCTCACGTTGCAGGGCAGGCGGATCATTCTTGCCAGCGTGCGCGATATCACCGAGCGCCAGCAGAGCCGGTTGGCGTTGCAGGAAAAGGAGCATTTTCTCCAGCGCATCCTGGATACGGAGCCGGGTACGGTCTATATCCATGATCTGGCGGAGGGCCGCAATGTCTATGTCAACCGGCACTTCTCCACCGCCTTCGGCTATTCACCCGAGCAAACCGAGGCGATCGGCAGCGACGTCATCAATTTGTTCCATCCGGATGACCGCCCGGCCATCGTTGCCCATCACCGGGCATGGCGAGTGGCCGATGACAACGAGACGCGCGACCTCGAATATCGCATGCGCGACGCCGATGGCGCCTGGCGCTGGTTGAACAGCCGCGAGACACCTTTTGCGCGGGACCAGGCCGGTCGGGTGAGTCAGGTTCTCGGCATCGCCAAGGACGTCACCGCGCGCAAGCAGGCGGAAATCTGGCTGCGTCGCCGGAACCATATCCTGGAGATGATGGTGGCAGGCACGGACCTGTCGTTGATCCTGACGACGCTGGTGCGGGCCATCGAGAGCCAGTCGCCCGGCATGCTGGGTTCGGTGTTGCTGCTGGATGACGACGGCGTGCATGTACGCCATGGCGCTGCGCCGAGCCTGCCGGCGGAATTCGTGGCAGCGGTCGACGGGCAGCCGATCGGGCCGGCTGCGGGCTCCTGCGGGACGGCGGCATTTCGCCGCGAGGCGGTCTATGTGGAGGACCTGCGCGTCGACCCCCTGTGGGACAGTTACCGGGCGGTGGCGATGCGGTTCGGCCTGGTGGCCGCGTGGTCGCACCCGATCCTGGATCGCGGCGGCCGCGTGCTTGGCACCTTCGCGATGTATTACCGGAAACCGGCCTTGCCCGGCCCGGAACATGCGCAGCTGATGGAGTCCGTGCTGCACCTCGCTTCCATCGCGATCAGTCGCCAACGGGAAGAGGTTGCGCTGCGGGAGAAGGATGAGCGTCTGGTCAAGGCGCAGCAGGTGGCTCACATCGGCTTCATCGAATGGAACCTGAAGACCGACGCGATCTATTGCTCGGACGAGGCCTATCGCATCTACGGCCTCGTTCGCGAAACGGAATTCATGGGCCCCGACATGATTGCCCGGGTGGTTCATCCGGATGATCTGGAACTGGTCAGGAGCGGGCTGGAGCGGGCAATCCTGGGCCTGGGCAAGTTCGATCTGATTCATCGCATCGCTCGCCCGGATGGCGGCGTGATCTGGGTGCACGCACAGGCCGAGCTGGTCCGTGATGAAGGCAAGGGTGCCGATGTCCTGCTTGGCACCATGGTCGACATCACCCGACGCAAGCAGGCGGAAGAGGCACTGCAGCGCATGACCCGCCTGTACGCGGCGCTCAGCCAGTGCAACCAGGCGATCGTACGCTGTTCCAGCGAGGCCGAGTTGTATCCGCAGATATGCCGTGACGTGGTGGAGTTTGGCGGCATGCGGATGGCATGGATCGGCATGATCGACGAAAGCACGGGAGTGATGCGCCCGGTTGCCTCGTCTGGTGAGCAGGGCGACTACCTGGACGCGTTCGAGATGCCCTTGCGCGGTGACGACTCCCGCAGCCACGGGCCGCTGGGCTCGTCCCTGCGTGAGAATCGCCCGTACTGGTGCCAGGATTTTCAGCACGATCCGAGCACGGCGCCCTGGCGCGATAGCGCCGCCAGGCATGGCTGGCACGCGATGGCATCGCTTCCCCTCAATCAAAAAGGGCTGCCGGTCGGCGCACTGGTGGTCTATTCGGAGGTGTGCGATGCCTTCGACAAGCCGGCGCAGGACCTGCTGATCGAGATGGCGATGGACATCAGCTTTGCGCTGGATCGCTTTGCCAGCGAAGCCGACCGCAAGCTCAGCGAGGAGAAGCTGCGCATGAGCGAGTTGCGCCTGCGCACGATCATCGAGACCGAGCCGGAGTGCGTGAAGGTGGTCAACCGGGACGGCAGGCTGCTGGACATGAATGCCGCGGGCCTGGCCATGCTCGAGGTGGACTCCATCGAGGAGGCGAGACGGCGCAGCCTGCATTCATTCCTGTTGCCCGAGCACCGTGAGCCTTTCATGGCGTTGCACGGGCGTGTGATGAAGGGCGAGAGCGCGATACTCGAGTTTGAAATCGTCGGGTGCAAGGGCACGCGGCGCTGGCTCGAAACCCATGCGGCCCCGATGCGCGATGCGCAGGGGGAGATCGTTTCCCTGCTGGGCATCAGCCGGGACATCACCGAGCGCAAATACTCCGAAGAGCGGATCCAGTACCTGGCCAATTTCGACGCGCTCACCGGGCTGCCGAATCGCAACCTGCTGGCCGACCACTTGCAGTACGCGATCAGCCTGGTCAAACGTACCAACGGCAACCTGGCGGTGATCTTCATTGACCTGGATCGGTTCAAGGACATCAACGATACGCTGGGGCACAGCGTGGGGGATGCCTTCCTGATCGAGGTGGGTGCGCGGCTGAAGAGAGTGTTGCGCGAGTCGGATACGGCGTCGCGTCTGGGTGGGGACGAGTTCATCCTGATACTGCCTGACACCGATGCCCAGGGAGCGGCGACCATCGTGGAGAAATTGCTCGAGGCGATCTCCCAGCCTTACCAGGTCGAGCAATATGCCCTCATCGTGACCGCTTCGATCGGCATCGCCATCTACCCGCATGACGGCGAGAACCTCGAGACGCTGTCCAGGAGTGCGGATACGGCGATGTATCGCGCCAAGGCGGATGGCCGCAACAGCTATCGGTTCTTTACCGCGGAGATGCAGGCGAGAGCGAGTCGCCACATGCAGCTGGTCAATGCATTGCATCGGGCGTTGGAGCAGGATCAACTGCAACTGTATTACCAACCGCAGTATTCCATCTGCGATGGCGAAATCGTCGGGCTGGAAGCGTTGTTGCGCTGGGATCATCCCGAGCTCGGTGAGATATTCCCGGCGGAATTCATTCCAGTGGCCGAGGATTGCGGCCTGATCCTGCCGATCGGCGAGTGGGTGATACGAACCGCCGTCACCCAGCTCAAGCACTGGCTTGACCGGGGCTTTCCGCCGATGGTCATGGCGGTCAACCTTTCCGCCGTGCAGTTTCGTCATCGCAGCCTGCCCGATCTGATCAGCGGCATCCTGGACGAGGCGAGTCTGCCGGCCGAGCTGCTCGAGCTGGAATTGACCGAGAGTGTCGCGATGCATGACCCCGAAGGCGCCATCGCGGTGATGAATGCGCTGCACGGGCGGGGCATCCGCATGTCGATCGACGATTTCGGCACCGGCTATTCGTCGCTGAACTACCTGAAGAAATTCCGGGTGTACAAGCTCAAGATCGACAAGTCCTTCATCCAGGACATCGGCGCCGACAGTGAGGACCGGGCGATCGTGGCGGCGATCACCAGCATGTCCCGAAGCCTGGGCTTGCGGACCATTGCCGAAGGGGTGGAGACGGCCGAGCAACTCGAGTTCCTGCGCGAGCAGGGCTGCAACGAAGCGCAGGGCTATTACTTCAGCCGGCCCATGCCGGCGATGGAGATCGAGGCCTTCCTCGCCATCCGCACTGCGAACGCAGGCAGCGGGGGAAACGGGCATGTCGACCGCGGAGCCGGGTCAGAGAACCCTATGACCATTTGAGTCGCCCCGTCAGGCCCTGTCCCATGGACCCGGACGCTTCGGGCAACATCGATCGTCCGCAACGACGAATCGGCACATTCCATCGAACCCGTTCCGGCAAGGGGGGCGAGCGCGAGGCCGGTGCCATCGGGAGCCAGTTCCTGCGTGCCCTCGACTCAGCTGTCCGCCGCCGTCGGGGAGATCCTTCCGCCGGCATCCGCCGCAAGAAACTTCGTCTCGAACTCCTCGCTGGGCAACGCCCGACTGAACAGGTAACCCTGCATCTCGTCGCAGCCGAGCAGGCGCAGCAGGCGCAACTGCTCCTCGCTCTCGACGCCCTCGGCGACGACCGTGAGCTTGAGCGAATGCGCCAGATTGATGATGGTGGCGACCAGCGACAGCCCCTGCTGGCTGGTGGTCATGTCGATGACGAACGAGCGATCGATCTTCAGCGCATCCAGCGGCAGTCGGGCCAGGTAGCTGAGCGAGGAGAAGCCGGTACCGAAATCGTCGATGGCGATGCTGACGCCCATGGCGCGGACCGCCTGCAGGCTGAGGATGCTGTGCCTGACGTCCGCCATGATCAGGCTTTCGGTGATCTCCAGTTCCAGCCCGGCCGCCAGCCGGGGGTCGCCGGCGACCACCTGGGCAATCTCGGTGATGAAGCCCCGATGACGCAATTGCAGCGGCGACACGTTCACCGCGACACGTACGGCAGCCAGCCCGTTGCCGAGCCAGCGCAGGTAGTCCTGGGCGGCCTGGTGCAGCGCCCAGCGCCCGACCTCGTTGATCAATCCGGTTTCCTCCAGCACCGGGATGAACTGGTCGGGCAGCATCAGCCCGGTATGCGGATCGTTCCAGCGGATCAGTGCTTCCACGCTGGTGATCTTGCCGCTGACGAGGTTCACCTTGGGCTGGTAGTGCAGCACGAACTGCCCGTGGTCGAGCGCGTGGCGCAACTGGTTTTCCAGCGACAGTTTGCTGGCCACGCTCGCCGTCATCTGCCTGGTGTAGAACAGATAACGATCGCCGCTGGCCTTGGCCTGCTTCAGTGCGGCCTCGGCGTTCCTGAACAGGATGTCGGCACTGGCCCCGTCATGCGGAAACAGGGCCACGCCCACCTTCGCGGTGATCCGGAACACCGCGTCGTCGAGGCGGAACGGGTTGTTCTGGAACGCCTCGATGGTGTCTTCGACACGCCGCATCAGCTCGCCTTGCTGGCGGACTTCCGGCATCAACATCGCAAAATGATCCGCATCGATACGGGCCAGCAGGCTGGCGTCTCCGATGTTGCGCGTGAGCCATTCCGCCACTTGCTTCAGCAACGTATCGCCGGCCGCGCGACCGAGACTGTCGTTGATGTTCTTGAACCGCTCCAGATCGATCAGGCCGATGGCAAGCCGGTGCCTGCCGCTCGTGGCGCTGCGCGTGTACTGCGCCAGCCGCTCCAGGAACAGGCTGCGGTTGGCCAGCCCGGTGAGCACGTCGTAGTAGGCGAGGTAGTTGAGCCGTTCCTGCTTGTCGACGTGATCGATGGCAAAGGCGACGTTGGCCGCCAGTTCCTGCAGCAGGTTCAACTCTTCCCGATGAAAGAAGTCGCTCTCGGTGGCATACAGCGCCAGCACGCCATGCGCGTGGCCCGCCACCAGCAGCGGCAGCACGACCAGCGAGCGCACCCCCGCCTGGGCGTATTTGTCGCCCTGGCTGAGCCGCGGGTCTTCCAGTGAATTGTTCGAGACTATCGGCTTCTTCTCGCGGATCGCCCGCGCCACCATGGTGGTCGAGGCGACCTGGTCGGACGCCAGGGTCGTCCGGATGTCGTGCATCAGATCCTCGCTCTTGCCGGCCGAGGCCACCGGAACGACCTTGCCGGTTTCGGGATCGATCACGGCCAGCATCGCCATGCGGAATCCGGCCGCCTCGACCGCGACCCGGCACGATTCACGGAACAGCTCGTCGCGATCGCTCACCCGCACGATCAGGGTGTTGATGCCGCTGAGCACGGCATGCACCCGAGTGAGATAGGCGAGGCGGCTCTGCGCCAGCCGGCGCTCGGTGATGTCCATCGCCAGGCCTTCGACGATGAAATCCCCTTCTTCCCATTGGCTGCCGATGGCCCGGTCGTAAAACCAGCGCCAGTTCCCGTGGGCGTCCCGGATGCGGTATTCGACCCGGAAGGGGGTGCCGGTCCGGTAGGCCTGGACGGCCAGCGCGACCGTGGCGGCGTCGTCAGGGTGGATCGATGCATTCCACAGCGTCGGATGGGCAAGCAGGTGCTCCACCGAATAGCCCAGGATCGAGGTGACCCTGGAGGAATAATAGATGCCTCCCCGCTGGCTGGAAAATCGGTAGACGATGTCCGGGGAGTTCTCGATCAGTCGCTTGTACCGGCTCTCGCTGTCCTGCAGGAATTGTTCCGTGTCGCTGCGTTCGGTGATGTCCCGGATATTGCACTGGATGACCCGGATACCGTCGCAGTCGTAGCTGCTGCTGACGAGTTCGACCTCGATCCGGGCCCCGCTCCGGGTCGTGAGCGGAAGGCCTTCGTAGCGGGCGAATCCGTTGGCCTTCAGCGCCGCAAGCATTTCCCTGCTCTCGGCCCGATCGGCGAAGGGCCCCGCTTCCCACAGCTCCTTTCCCAGCCACTCCCCCTGCGAATAGCCCAGCATGTCGACCAGCTGCGGGTTGACGTCCTCGATCCGGGCGGTATCGGCGTCGAGCAGCAGGATTCCGTCGCGGGCCGTCTCGAAAAGTCGGCGGTAGCGGCTTTCCGATGCCCGGAGCGCTTCATCCACGAGATCGCCAGACGCATCTGAAGCAGATGAGTGCGATCTGGGTGGACCTTGCATAGGCTGTTGTCTCGCGAACCGGAAGAAACCTGCGTAGGCACCATCCTAGGCTGAATACACGGGTTTATGGAACCGGGTCGCGGCAGGTTTTTGTGACACCGACCGGCAAATACCCTTGCTGCCGGGGGAGGGTGGCCGCGGCAAGCGGCTCCGATCCCCGTGCGCCGAGGTTTCATCGCGGATCGTTTCGGCCAGGAAAGCGTGTCTTGAGGGGCCGTTCGTGGCGATTCAGGCCGCGTCCGAAGCCTCGAAGGTTTCCAGCGCGTACCGGGTGGCGAGATACAGCCCGACCACGCCCACCTCGGTGCTGTGGGTCGCCCGTATCGCCTCGATCAGCTCCGGTTCGCTGCAGCTGAAGCAGCCGCACCAGTGCGCACGGCTCAGCCGATCGCGCAAGTTGATTCGCTCGTGCGTGCTCTTCCTCACGCGGTGGCACCCGTCCAGTGGTCCTGAAGCTTCTGGTAACTGGCCAGCGGCACGATGGCATCGGTGCCGTGCATTTCCACTTGCGTGGCGAGGCCGGATGCCAGGTGCTCTGCGCGAGCAGCGTCCCGCGCATGCCTGATGGCGTGGTCGAGCGGCAGGTCGTCCGCGATTGTGGTGCCCATGCTGGAAACGCTCCACAGCCCGCTTGGGTTCTGCTTGACGGTGTAGGCGATCATGTGAAGAACCATGGAAGAAAGTCGCCCCGGTCATCGGTCCGCGCTGACAGAGGGCAGTCTGGGCCTGACTCGCGGGGCAGGGTCAGGATGCAACACATGCGCGCATGTACTTAAGTGGCGATCAGCGCATGGACGTGTAGGCGCTTGCCGACGCCGGCGCGGAGTACCTCACTCGGCCCGGCTCGACGGCATCGCCGCGGCAGGAGGATGGCGCGCCGGCTCCCTTTTCAACTCGGTGGATATGACGCCCGGTCCTCGGTGAACGATCGGATGGCGATCGGTCGAGGGCCTGGCTGCAAACGATTGAAGGAATCAGAAGTTCGTTTTGATATCGAGGTCCGCCGCCAGCATCCGGGCCTGGAATGTCGTCAGCGTGGGATCGCTACTCAGCTGAGTGAAGCGGTACGGTTTGTTGCTCGCCTTGCCGATGATCGGGTCGGAGCCTCTCATCGGCCCGACGAGGCTCGCCGCAACCGCCACTCCTCACGGCCGACCAGCAGCGCGGCGACGAGTACCCCCAGAGCCAGCAGATACCAGGTGATCAGGTAGGCGAGGTGGTTGTTGGAAAAACGGGTCACGGTCAGGCCGGCACGGGGCCAGGTGGTACGGCCGGAAGGGCCGGGCGCGCCGGCATCGGCATCGACGAAGTAGGGGGCGACCCGGGCCGTTGGCAGGCCGCGTGCCGAGGCCATGGCGGACACATCGCGCGAATACCATTGATGGGCGGCAGGCCGATTGGTACGCAGGAAGCCTCCCCCCGGTTCGGAGAAACGCAGCAGTCCGGTCAAGCGCGCTTCGCCGGCCGGCGGCGCCAGCTTCGCGTAGGCGGGAGTGCCGGGCAGGGTGGCCGGGATATAGCCACGATTGACCAGCACGATGAAGCCGCGATCCGTGCGCAGCGGGGCGATGACCCAGAACCCGTAGCCCAGCTCGCTGGTGCCGTGCACCAGCGTCTGCTCACCCTCGAGGAACCGGCCCTGCAGACGCACATGCAGGTATTGCTGCTGGCCGCCGGCTATCTGCGGCCATTGCGCGGGGCCGGGCGCGGCCACCGGTGGTGCGTGCACGCGCGTGGCGACGTCGCGGATGAGACCGAGTTTCCAGTGGAGGCGGCGGACCTGCCAGTTGCCCAGCAGGATGAAACCGCTGAACAGCACCGCCGCCAGCAGCGCCCAGGCGGTCAGCGCAAGCGGGCCGCGCGGCGTCCGGCCAGGTCCCGGAACGCTGCGCGAGGCGCGGCTCATGAGCCCAGTTTGTGATGCTTGTATTGCGGCGACATCGGCATCATGTTCGCGTTTTCGTTGTACATGACCCACACCGAGGCGCCCAGCACGATCACCACCAGAACGATCGTGAAGATAAACGCCAGCATGTTCCAGCCGCTCTCCGACCGGGTGTCCAGGTGCAGGAAGTAGATCATGTGGACCACGATCTGCACCGCAGCCAGCCCGAGCACGATGAGGACGGTGGCCTGGGTGCCATGGATCACATGACCCATCACCAGCCAGAAAGGAATGATGGTCAGGATGGCGGCGAGCACGAAGCCGGTCAGGTAGCCGCGCAGGCTGCCGTGATGGGATTGCCCGGCATCGTGGTCGCCATGCTGCGACGTGCCGTGATCGAGCGCGGATTGGGATGGATGACTCATCGAAGCACTCCCACCAGATAGACGTAGCTGAAGACGCCGACCCAGACCAGGTCGAGAAAATGCCAGAACATGCTCAGGCAGAGCAGGCGCCGCCGGTTGGCCTCGGTGAGGCCGTGCTTGCCCAGCTGGACCATCAGCACGATCAACCAGAGCACGCCGACCGTGACGTGCAGGCCGTGCGTGCCGACCAGGGTGAAGAACGAGGACAGGAACGCGCTGCGCCCGGGGCCCGCGCCATCGCCGATCATCGTCATGAACTCGTGGATTTCCAGTCCCACGAAGCACGCTGCCAGCAGGCCGGAAACCGCCAGCCAGCCGAGCATGGCGCGTTTGCGCTGGCGCGCCATTTCCAGCATGGCAAAGCCGAAGGTGACCGACGAGACCAGCAGCAGGGCCGTGTTCACGGCCAGGCCGGGCAGATCGAACACGTCGTGCGCGCTCGGGCCGCCGGCGTAGCTGGTGCCGAGCACCGCGTTGCAGGCAAAAAGCGCCGCAAAGATGAAGCAGTCGCTCATCAGGTAAAGCCAGAACCCGAGCAGGGTCCCGTTGTGCGGATGCGCTTCCTCGCGGGACAGGAAGACCCACGGTTCGGAGGGGGCATTGTCGACGGCGATGGTATTCATGCGGTTGCGCCCTGTGCCTTCGGCTCCCAGTTGCCGGTGTGTTGTTCGAAGCGGCCCACTTCCCGAGCGGAGAGGTGGGTGTCGCGGTCGTAGTTGAAGGTGTGCGCGATGGCACAGGCAATCAGCGCGACGAACGAAACGGCCGCCAGCCACCAGATGTACCAGACCATGGCAAAACCGAAGATCGTGCCCAGCGCGGCAAGCAGGATGCCCGCGCCGGTATTTCTCGGCATATGGATGTCGTTGAAGCCCTCCAGCGGGCGCTGGTAACCGTGCTTCTTCATGTCGGTCCAGGCGTCGCGATCGTGCACCCGCGGGATGAAGGCGAAGTTGTACGGTGGCGGTGGCGAGGAAGTGGACCACTCCAGGGTGCGGCCGCCCCACGGGTCGTTGCCCACGGCCAGCTCGTCGCGCCGGCGGATGCTCACGTAGATCTGCACCACGAACGCGAGGATGCCGAGCAGGATCAGGAACGCACCGAATGCCGCGATGATGAACCAGATCTGCAGGCTTGGATCGGTGAAGTGGCTGAGGCGGCGGGTGACGCCCATCAGACCGAGCACGTACAGCGGGCCGAAGGCCACCCAGAAACCGATCTGCCAGAACCAGAAGCTGAGCTTGCCCCAGAACTCGTCGAGCCGGAATCCGAATGCCTTGGGGAACCAGTAGTTGATGGCGGCGAACACGCCGAACACCACGCCGCCGATGATCACGTTGTGGAAGTGCGCCACCAGGAACAGGCTGTTGTGCAGCAGGAAATCCGCCGGCGCCACCGCCAGCATCACGCCGGTCATGCCGCCGATGGTGAAGGTGAACAGGAAGCCCATCGTCCACAGCATCGGCACGGTGAGCTGCACGCGCCCGCGGTACATCGTGAACAGCCAGTTGAAGATCTTCACGCCCGTGGGGATCGAGATCATCATCGTGGTCAGCGCGAAGAACGAATTGACATCCGCGCCCGAGCCCATGGTGAAGAAGTGGTGCAGCCATACCAGGTAGGACAGCAGCATGATCGACGCGGTGGCGTACACCATGGACGAATAGCCGAACAGTCGTTTCCCGGAGAACGTCGGGACGATCTCCGAATACACGCCGAACATCGGCAGGATCAGGATGTACACCTCGGGGTGTCCCCAGACCCAGATCAGATTGACGTACATCATCAGGTTGCCGCCGAGCCCGATGGTGAAGAAGTGGGTTCCGATGTAGCGGTCCAGCGACAGCAGCAACAG
Organism: Rhodanobacter ginsengisoli; assembly: GCF_042657065.1. Lineage (NCBI taxonomy): Bacteria > Pseudomonadati > Pseudomonadota > Gammaproteobacteria > Lysobacterales > Rhodanobacteraceae > Rhodanobacter > Rhodanobacter ginsengisoli. Next base: position 267,596 of record NZ_JBHSNF010000002.1, on the reverse strand, counting down.
CGTGGCGGTGAGGATCGGAAACGACACCACGATCAGGCCGCTGGTGCACAGCGACGTCCAGGTGAACATCGGCATCTTCATCAATGACATGCCGGGGGCACGCATCTTGATGATGGTGACGACGAAGTTGATGCCGGTAAGCAGGGTGCCCAGGCCGGATAGCTGCAGGCCCCAGATGTAGTAGTCGACGCCAGGCCCGGGGCTCTGCTGGAGCTCGGAGACCGGCGGCATGCCCAGCCAGCCGGCGTTGGAGAAGTCGCCGACGAACAGCGAGGTCATGAACAGCACCACGCCGGATGCGGTCAGCCAGAAGCTGAAGTTGTTGAGGAACGGGAACGCCACGTCGCGCGCGCCGATCTGCAGCGGCACCACGAAGTTCATCAACCCCACGATGTAGGCCATCGCCACGAAGAAGATCATGATCGCGCCATGCGCGGTGAAGATCTGGTCGTAGTGGTGGGGCGGCAGGTAGCCCATGTTGCTGCCGAACGCGATCGCCTGTTGCGAACGCATCATCATCGCGTCGGCAAAACCGCGGAACAGCATCACGGTGCCGAGCACCATGTACATGACGCCGAGTTTCTTGTGGTCAACGCTGGTGAACCATTCGTGCCACAGGTAACTCCATTTGCGGAAGTAGGTGACGGCACCCAGCAGCGCGCCTCCCCCCAGGACCACGGCCACGAAGGTCCAGACCACGATCGTGTTGTGGAGCGGCAGCGAGCTCAGCGACAGGCGCCCAAGCAGGAAATTCCAGATGGCGGGACGGTCAGGCATGGTTTGAACCTCGAAAGTACGGATCAGTGCGTCGCCGCGTCGTGCGCGGGCGCCGTCATCGATGAGTCACCGGACATGGCGTCGTCGGCGGAGTTGCCGGGTGCGGCAGGGTCACTGTGGGCGTCCATGGCCATCATCTTGTCCATGCACATCTGCCCCGGGTCCACGCACTGGTTGAGGATGCGATGGTAGAGGTCCGCGTCGAAGCGGGCGTAGTAGTGCACCGGTTCGGCCCGGCTCGGCTGATTCAGTCGATCGAACGCAGGGGTATCCAGATCGGTGCCATCCGCCCGGACCCTGGCGACCCACTGGCTGAAGTCCTGCGGGCTCATGCCGTGGAAACGGAAGCGCATGTCGGTGAAGCCGTGGCCGCTGTAGTTGGACGAAAAACCGTCGAAATCGCCCGGCTTGTTGATGACCGCGTTCAGCACGGTCTGCATGCCGGGCATGCTGTAGACCTGTCCGGCCAGCGACGGGATGAAGAACGAATTCATCGTCTCGGTCGAGGTGAGATTGAAGTGGATCGGCATATCCACCGGGGCAGCCAGCTCGTTGACCGTGGCGATACCGTATTGCGGATAGAAGAACAGCCATTTCCAGTTCAGCGATACCACCTCGACTTCCAGCGGTCGGGTGTCGGCGGCCACGGGGCGTCCGGCATGGATGCGCGTGAGCGAGCGATAGGGGTCGAGCTGGTGGGTGCCGATCCAGGTCATCGCGCCGAGCACGATGATGATCAACAGTGGCGCGGCCCAGACCACCAGTTCGAGCTGGGTGGAGTGGTCCCACTCGGGGTCGTATTCGGCGCTCTCGTTCGACGCGCGATAGCGCCAGGCGATGACGCCGACGGCAATGAGCACCGGCACGATGATGAGGGCCATGAGGATCACCGAGGCGATCATCAGGTCGCTCTGCTGGCGCGCTACGTCGCCGGCAGGATGCAGCAGCACCAGATTGCAGCCACCGAGCATGAGTGCCGGCGGAACCAGGAGCAGGCCTCGTAGGCGTTTTACGGACATGAGCAAGCGGGGGGATGGAGAGGAGCGCGTTATCATATGCCTCTGCCCGTCACCATGACATGCGTCAAATCGTCCACTGGCCGATTCGCTGAAGCAGGTGCATCCTTATAGGGTACGCGTGAGGTCGCTCTTGTCGCATCGACGACCCCATCCGGCCCACGCAAGGCGCTTCATCCTCCCCCGATATGCCGCAAGGCCAGTTCGCCCCCTACGGAAGCATCATGTCGACCAGTTACGCCCAGCCAGCCGATCAGTCGCCCGGCACAGCGCCTTCAGCGGCAGTGCAAGTTCATGCGCATGACGTCACGCCGGGGGATATCTCCATCGGCGTGGTGATCGGACGCATTTCCGAGTTCTTTGATTTCTTCGTGTTCGGCCTGGGTTGCGTGCTGGTCTTTCCGAAGGTGTTCTTTCCCTTCGCCAGCCAGCTGAGCGGCATCTTCTACTCTTTCGCGATCTTCGCGCTGGCCTTCATCGGGCGACCGCTGGGTTCGCTGTTCTTCCTGATGCTGCAGCGGGAGTTCGGGCGTGGAACCAAGCTGACCGTCGCGCTGTTCCTGCTCGGCATGACCACGGCCGGCATCGCCTTCCTGCCCGGGTACGACTCGCTCGGCATCGTGGCTATCGGGGCGTTGGCGCTGCTGCGTTTCGGCCAGGGTTTTGCCATCGGCGGCAGCTGGGATGGTCTGGCCTCGCTGCTGGCGCTCAACGCGCCGCGCAACCGCCGTGGCTGGTACGCGATGATTCCCCAGCTCGGCGCGCCGATCGGCTTCATGCTCGTCGCCGGCCTGTTCGCCTACCTGCTGCTGAGCCTGACGCCGAGCGAATTCTTCGCATGGGGCTGGCGCTATCCGTTCTTCGTGGCGTTCGCCATCAACGTGGTGGCCCTGTTCGCCCGGCTGCGGCTGGTGGTGACACCCGAATATTCGACGATGCTCAAGCTGCGCGAGCTGGAGCCCTCGCCGGTGGGCGAGCTGGTGCGCACGCAGGGCCGGGCCATCGCGCTGGGCGCGTTTGCACCGCTGGCCAGCTACGCACTGTTTCACCTGGTCACCATTTTCGCGCTGTCCTGGGCGCTGTTGTTCACCAGACAGTCGCCGGCCAGCTTCCTGCTGGTGCAGATCGTCGGTGCCGCGGTCGCGGTTCCGTGCATGTTCCTGTCCGGGCGCATTGCCGATCGTTACGGCCGCCGCATGACGCTGGCCGTATGCGGCGTGCTGATCGCCATCTACAGCGGCTGGACCCCCGTCATGCTGGCCGGCGGTACCGCCGAGGGCTATCTGTTCATCATCGTCGGTTTCGCGCTGCTCGGTTTCTCGCACGCCCAGGCCGCCGGCGCGGTGAACTCGAGCTTCCTCAGCTACTACCGCTATACCGGTGCACTGATCACCTCGGATCTGGGCTGGCTGCTCGGTGCGGGCTTTGCGCCGCTGGTGGCGCTGTCGCTGTCGGTCTATCTGGGCGTGGGCTACGTGGGCCTGTACTTGCTCTCCGGTGCCGTCGGCACGCTGGGCGCACTGTGGATCAGCCGGGCCGGCGGCATGCCGAACGACTGACCCGCCGGCGCAACGTCGCGGCTCCCGGCCGGCGTTGTCCGGCTGCCCGGGCGCCGGGCTTCGGGCCTTGAAATGTTGCGCAGAAGCTCAGGCCCGACCGCAACGAGTGCCATTGCGTTGCTGCCGGTCGCGCGCAACGTGGGGCGTCGGCCCGTGGCGCGTTCCCGGTCTCACGCTGCCGCAGGCATGCCCTGGCGTTCATGCCATTGCGGTGCGCGCGGCCAGTGCACCTGTGAGGCGTCGTTGGCGACGCTGCGGGCGACGTCGCGCCGATCCAGGTGCGGCGCGAACTGGTGGATGAACTCCAGCATGTATTCGCGCAGCACGCTGTCGCGGCGCAACACGATCCAGGTGGTGCATGGGGGGAACAGGTGCGTGGCGGACAGCGCATGCAGGTCGGCATCGCCTTCCTGCATCGCCATTTCGGCCAGTACGCCGACGCCGAGGCCGGCGCGCACGTAGGTCTTGATCAGGTCGGCATCACCCGCGGTCATCGCGATCTGCGGGGTCAGCCCGACCGCCTCGAACGCACGGCGCAGGGACGATTCGGATTTCAGCGACGACTCGTAGCTGACCAGCGGCAGCGCGGCCAGTTCGGCCAGGCTGGGCGGCTGGTCGCGCACGGCCAGCGGGTGTCCGTGCGGGGTGACGATCACCCGTTGCCAGCGGTACGCGGGAAACGCAATCCCGGACGGCGGTGGCGCCCCGGCGCTGCTGATGATCGCCAGGTCGACCTGGCCGGCCTCCAGCCGGGCCAGCACTTCGGCGTCGCGGGTAGGCTGCAGGTGCACGCTGACCTGCGGATAGCTGGTGCTGAGCGCGGCGATCGCGGCGGGCAGGGCGAAGCGGGCCTGGGTGTGGGTGGTGGCGATGCGCAACTCGCCGCAGGCCTCGTTGCGCAGGTTCGCGGCGATCGAGCGGATGTTGGCCGCCTCGGCGAGGATGATGCGGCTGCGTTCGATCACCTGCTGGCCGGCGTGGGTCACCGCATCGAGGCTCTTGCCCTTGCGTACGAACAACTGGAAGCCCAGTTCGTCCTCAAGCTGGCGCAGTTGCTTGCTCAGCCCGGGCTGGGTCGCATGCACGCGTTCGGCAGCCAGCGTGATGTTGAGGCCGGAGTCGGCGATGGCGATCAGGTAGCGCAACTGGGCAAGCGTCATGTCGGGTGATCCGTGGTCGGTCGTGGTCGATGGATTGATGTGCGAACGAAATACGGATACATCGCATGGCACGGGTCGGGGTGATGCAGGGGAAGCTTTGCGGATGGCCCGGGGTGGTCCGGTGGCGGGTTTCATTGCATGGCATGATTGGACGTCTATACGGCCAATCCGCTCATATGTCAAATATTTCAGCGGATTTCCCGCCGTCATGCCCGGGCGGCATAAGTGCGGCGGCATAAATCATTTGTCCGGTCTGCGGACGCCTCGTAGCGTGTCGGGGAATCGATTCCGCAAGCGAAGCAGGACCGCGTCATGAAGCTCTACCCGTTGTTTGTCGACCTGTCGCATCGCGCCGTGCTGGTGGTGGGCGGTGGTGCCGTGGCCGAGCGCAAGATCGCCGCGCTGCTGGGCGCGCAGGCACAGGTGACGGTGAATGCGCCCGAGCTGACGCCGCAGTTGCAGCGGTGGGTGAAGGAAGGGCGCATCGCCCAACGCCGCGAGGCGTTCCGGGGCGACTGGCTCGAACGGGTCTGGCTGGTGGTGGCGGCCACCTCCGATCGCGAGACGAACCGGCTGGTGGCCACGCTGGCCGGACTGCAGCGGATCTTCGTCAACGTGGTCGACGATGCCGAGCTGTCCAGTTTTCACGTGCCGGCGGTGATCGACCGTGCACCGCTGACCATCGCGATCTCCAGCGGCGGCGACGCGCCGATGCTGGCGCGGCTGCTGCGCGAGCGGCTGGAGACCTTGCTGGATCACTCGCTGGGCGCACTGGCCACGCTGGCCGCCGGGCTGCGTAAGCGCATCCGTGCGCGCTTCCCCGACATGGCGGCACGGCGCGGTTTCTACGAAAGCCTGTTTTCCGGGCCGGTCGCCGCGTTGCTGCGGCAGGGTCGGCCCGACGCGGCGCGGGCGGCGGCCGAACAGGCGCTGGCCGCCGCGGCCACCGGCTCCAGCGGATCGGTAGTGCTGGTCGGCGCCGGGCCCGGCGATCCGGGGTTGCTGACCCTGCGCGCGCTGCGCGCGCTGAACGAGGCCGACGTGATCCTGCATGACCGCCTGGTCGGCGCCGGCGTGCTCGAGCTGGCGCGGCGCGATGCCGAGCGCATCGAGGTGGGCAAGCAGGCCGGCCAGCATCACACCACCCAGGACGGGATCCACGCCCTGCTGCTGCAGCACGCCCGGGCCGGCAGGCGGGTGGTGCGGCTGAAGGGCGGCGACCCGTTCGTGTTCGGCCGCGGCGGCGAGGAGCTGGAGTTCCTGCGCGCGCATGCCATCCCGTATGAAGTGGTGCCGGGCATCACCGCCGCGGTCGCCTGCGCCGCCTATGCCGGCGTGCCGCTGACCCATCGCGATCACGCGCAGTCGGTGCGTTTCGTCACCGCGCATTGCCAGTCCTCGCGCGACACCCTGGACTGGGCCGCGCTGGCGCAGGAGCGGCAGACCCTGGCGGTGTACATGGGCGTGGCCGAGCTGGGCGTGCTGCAGGCGCGGCTGCTCGAGCACGGTCGCGCCGCCTCGACCCCGTTTGCGCTGATCGAGAACGGCTCGCGCCCGGAGCAGCGCGTGGTGACCGGCACGCTGGGCAACCTCGCCGAACGGGCGCTGGTGCATGCGGTGCGTTCGCCGGCGCTGCTGATCCTGGGCGAGGTGGCCGCGCTGGCTTCCACGCTGGGCTGGTTCGGCGCGCCGCCGCTGGGTGCGACCGTGCACGATATCCGCGATGCCGCCGGCGACCGCCGCGCGGTGGCCGCGGTGCCGGTGCGGGCCGATATGCTGGCGGCGATCCATCGCGGCTGACGATAGTTTTACCTGCGTGGGCGCATCATCGCCGACGCTGTTTTTCTTCCGGCTTCCAGGAGTGAACCATGATCTACGACAGCATTCTCGACACCATCGGCAATACCCCGGTGGTGAAGTTGCACCGGCTGGCGCCGAAGCACACGACGATCTACGTGAAGGTGGAAGCGTTCAACCCGGCCGGCTCGGTCAAGGACCGGCTGGCCCTGGCGATCATCCTGGATGCCGAGAAGCGTGGCGTGCTCAAGCCGGGGCAGACCGTGATCGAGGCCACCTCCGGCAATACCGGGGTGGCGCTGGCCGCGGTGTGCGCCGCGCGTGGCTACAAGTTCGTGGCGGTGATGAGCGAGACGTTCTCGGTCGAGCGGCGCAAGCTGATCCGTGCCTACGGCGGCAAGGTGCTGCTGACCCCGGCGGCCGCCCGCGGCAGCGGCATGGTGGTGAAGGCGGAGGAACTGGCGAAGAAGCACGGCTGGTTCCTCGCCCGCCAGTTCGAGAACGAGGCCAATCCGGCCTACCACCGCAACACCACCGCGCCGGAGATCCTGCGCGACTTCGCCGGCAAGCGGCTGGACTATTTCGTCAGCGGCTGGGGCACAGGCGGCACGCTCACCGGGGTCGGCGAGGTGCTGAAGGTGGCGCGTCCGGAAGTGAAGGTGATCGCCACCGAACCGGAAGGTGCCGCGCTGCTTTCCGGCAAGGAATGGCAGCCGCACAAGATCCAGGGCTGGAACCCGGACTTCGTGCCGAAGGTGCTCAACCGCGACGTGGTCAGCGAAATCGTGCTGGTCGACGACGTGCTGGCGCGCGACACCTCGCGCGCCCTGGCGCAGCAGGAGGGCATCTTCGTGGGTATTTCGGCCGGTGCCACGCTGGCCGCCGCGCTGAAGGTGGCCAGGGATGCGCCGGAAGGCTCGGTGCTGCTGGCGATGCTGCCCGACACCGGCGAGCGCTACCTGTCGACCTTCCTGTTCGAAGGCGTCAACGAAGGCTCCGACGAGATCGAGTGATCGGCCGGTATTCTCCCCCGGCGTCGCCCGGGGGAGAAGGTCGTGCCGGGATGCAAGCCGTCGGTGGTGATGCCGTGGGCGGCATGCGCTTCGACGGAGCGATTCACGCCTTCAGCGGTCGCTCCAGATTCGGCAGGAACACCGTGATCAGTCCCATCAGCGGCAGGTACGCGCACAGCCGGTAGACGTATTCGATGCCGTGGGCATCGGCGAGGCTGCCGAGGATGGCCGCGCCGATGCCGCCCATGCCGAAGGCGAAGCCGAAGAACAGGCCGGAGATCATGCCGACGCGGCCGGGGATCAGTTCCTGTGCGTAGACCAGGATCGCCGAGAACGCCGAGGCCAGGATCAGGCCGATGATCACCGTCAGCACGCCGGTCCACATCAGGCTGGCGTGGGGCAGCAGCAGGGTGAACGGCGCCACACCCAGGATCGACGCCCAGATCACCCACTTGCGGCCGATGCGGTCGCCGACCGGGCCGCCGATCAGCGAGCCGGCGGCCACCGCGAACAGGAACGCGAACAGGTGCACCTGCGCGCTCTGCACCGACACGCCGAACTTGTGGATCAGGTAGAAGGTGTAATAGCTGCTGAGGCTGGCCAGGTAGAAATACTTCGAGAAGATCAGCAGGCCCAGGATCGCCAGCGCGCCGATGATCTGGCGTCGCGACAGCGCGGCCACCGCCAGGTGGCGCGAGGCCGTCTTGCTGCGCGCGACATGATGCTGGCCATACCAGCGCCCGACCTGCAGCAGCACCACGATCGCCAGCAGTGCCGCCAGCGAGAACCAGGCCACGCTGCCGCGACCGTGCGGCACGATGATCCAGGCGGCCAGCAACGGACCCAGCGAGGAACCGGTGTTTCCGCCGACCTGGAACAGCGACTGCGCCAGCCCATGGCGTCCGCCCGAGGCCAGCCGCGCCACCCGCGAGGATTCCGGATGGAACACCGCCGAGCCGGTGCCGACCAGGGCGGCGGCCAGCAGCAGCACCGCGAAATTCGGCGCCACCGCCAGCAGCAACAGGCCGCACAGGGTGAAGCCCATGCCGGTCGGCAGCGAATACGGCATCGGCCGGCGGTCGGTGAGCATGCCGACCAGCGGTTGCAGCAGCGAGGCGGTGATCTGGTAGGTCAGCGTGATCAGGCCGATCTGGGCGAAGCTCAGGTGGAAGCTGTTCTTCAGCAGCGGGTAGATCGCCAGGATCAGCGACTGGATCATGTCGTTGAGCATGTGCGCGAAGCTGATGCCGCCGAGTACGCCATAGGCGGTGCCTTCGGCATGCAGCGGTGGCTTCACTTGTGGAACATCGGGCGGCTGGAGCGGCAGGGGCGTCTGGTCGACACGGGTATCCATGCGGGAAATCTCGGGGTGTGGGGCGGCCGCCTTGCGTGGCCGGAGGCGCCACTTTAGAGTGACGGGTCAAGGCCCGCATGCATGAATGGGTCATGTTCTGTTGAATTCAGGCCAACCACTGCCGCCATGCGCAACACCCGCGTCACCGCCTACGAAGACACGCCACGCGATGTGGTCACCACCGGCAACGACTATCCGCCGCATTACGTGCTGCCACGCCATGCGCACAAGCGCGGGCAGTTGCTGTATGCCGCCACCGGGGTGATCACGGTGATCACCGACGAAGGCAGCTGGGTGGTGCCGCCGCGCCGTGCCGTGTGGCTCCCGGCCGGCGTGTCGCACGAGGTGCGCATGAGCGGTGTGGTGTCCACCCGCAGCGCCTACGTGAGCCACCCGGCCGCGGCAAAATTGCCCGGCCATTGCCGGGTCATCGAGGTGTCCCTGCTGCTGCACGCCTTGCTGCTGGAGGCGGTGGATCTGCCGGTCGAATACGCGCTGGAAGGTCGCGATGGCCGGGTGATGGCCTTGCTGCTGGACGAGATCGCGGCAATGCCGGCGCTGGCCTTGAGCACGCCACTGCCGCGCGATCCGCGGCTGGCCCGTCTGTGTCGGGCACTGATCGCGGCACCGGCGCTGGAGGTCGACATCGATGCGATGGCGCACAAGGCCGGCATGAGCCGGCGCAGCTTCACCCGGCTGTTTCGCCAGCAGACCGGCATGAGTTTCAGCGCCTGGCGCCAGCAGGCGTGTCTGCTGGCGGCGCTGACCCGCATGGGCAATGGCGAATCCATCACGGCGGTGGCGATCGAACTTGGCTACAGCAGCACAAGCGCCTTCACCGCCGCGTTTCGCCGGGTACTCGGTACCGCGCCGAGCCGCTACCTGAAGTCGGATCGACGCATCGGCCGAACCGTCGCGGACGGGCACTGCTAGCCCGCGCACGACGGGGTCGACAACGCATGCGCGGCATCGATGGCCCGGCCAAACCGGGTCGGGCAGGGCACCGAAACTCCCGAGTTGCGGTGTCATGCCGCGGTCAGAAAAGTGTCGCACACTGCCTGACGGCCGCGGGCATGGTTTCGACCTTCATCGGCGGCACGTTACGATGCATAGTCCTGGACCTTTTCCTGCCTGAGTCGATGTATCGATGAACAGCCGCCTGATTCGCGAGACTTCGCCGCCCGATGCTTCAGTGCAGGCAGCCAACGACGCCGCTTCGGCGGTGACACCGGCCGTGGATCTCAACGACAGCCAGCTGTACATCCATCGCGAGCTGTCGCAGCTGCAGTTCAATATCCGCGTGCTGGACCAGGCGCTGGACGAGCGCACGCCGCTGCTGGAACGGCTGAAATTCCTGCTGATCTTCTCGCGCAACATGGACGAGTTCTTCGAGATCCGGGTGGCCGGGCTGAAGGGCCAGGTCGCGCTGGATCACGAATTGATCGGGCCCGACGCCATTCCGCCGCGACGGGCGCTGGCCGAGATCAGCGAGATCGCGCACCGGCAGATCGAGCGGCAGTACGCGATCCTCAACGAGCGGATCCTGCCGGAGATGGCCGAACAGGGCATTCGCATCGTGCGTCGCACGCAATGGACGCACAAGCAGAAGCTGTGGGTGCGCCGCTATTTTCGCGAGGAGGTGGCGCCGCTGGTGACGCCGATCGGGCTGGACCCGACCCATCCGTTTCCGCTGCTGGTCAACAAGAGCCTCAACTTCATCGTGCGACTGGACGGTGTCGACGCGTTCGGTCGCGATTCCGGGCTGGCGATCGTGCCGGCGCCGAGGATCCTGCCGCGGCTGATCCGCATGCCGCTGGAGATCTGCGAGGGCGGCGACAATTATGTGCTGCTGTCCTCGATGCTGCATGCGCACGCCGAGGAACTGTTTCCCGGCATGCAGGTGCTCGGCTGCTACCAGTTCCGGCTGACCCGCAATGCCGATCTCACGCTCGACCCGGAGGACGTCGAGGACCTGGCGCTGGCGCTGCGCGGCGAGCTGTATTCGCGCCGCTTCGGCGACGCGGTGCGGCTGGAGGTGGCGGACAATTGCCCGAAGGACCTGGCCAACTACCTGCTCAAGCAGTTCGGCCTCGCCGAGTCCGAGTTGTACGAAGTGAACGGGCCGGTGAACCTGGCCCGGCTTTTCAGCATCGCCAGCAATGTCAGCTACCCGCAGCTGCAGTACCCGCCGTTCACGCCGGTGCTGCCGAAGTCGTTGCAGCACACCGAGGACCTGTTCCAGGTGATCGGCAAGCAGGACGTGCTGTTGCTGCATCCGTACGAATCGTTCTCGCCGGTAGTCGATTTCCTGCGCCACGCGGCGAAGGACCCGCAGGTCCTGACGATCAAGCAGACGCTGTATCGCACCGGCGCGAATTCGGAGATCGTCGACGCACTGGTCGATGCCGCCCGCGCCGGCAAGGAAGTGACCGCCGTGGTCGAGCTGCGCGCGCGCTTCGACGAGGAATCCAACCTCTCGCTCGCCTCGCGCCTGCAGCAGGCCGGTGCGATGGTGATCTACGGCGTGGTCGGTATCAAGACGCACGCGAAAATGATGCTGATCCAGCGGCGCGAGGGCGGCGCGCTGGTGCGTTACGCCCACCTGGGTACCGGCAACTATCACTCGGGCAACGCGCGGCTGTACACCGACTACAGCCTGCTGACCTCGGACGAGGTGCTGTGCGAGGACGTGCACAAGCTGTTCAGCCAGCTCACCGGCATGGGCAAGGTGCTGCACATGAAGAAGCTGCTGCACGCACCGTTCACGCTGAAGAAGGCGCTGCTGGAAATGATCGGGCGCGAGACCGCGCACGCCGCCGCGGGCAAGCCGGCGCAGATCATCTTCAAGGTCAACGCGCTGACCGAACCGAAGGTGATCCGCGCGCTGTACAAGGCCAGCATCGCCGGCGTGTCGATCGACCTGATCGTGCGAGGCGTGTGCTGCCTTCGCCCCGGCGTGAAGGGCGTCTCGGAGAACATCCGGGTGCGCTCGATCATCGGCCGTTTCCTCGAGCACAGCCGGGCCTACTGGTTCGCCAACGACGGCGAGCCGAAGCTGTACCTGTCCAGTGCCGACCTGATGGAGCGCAACCTGGATCGCCGGGTCGAAACCGCGTTCCCGATCGAAGGCAAGAAACTGCAGCAGCGGGTGCGCCAGGCGCTGCAGCTGTACCTCACCGACAACACCAGTTCGCTGCTGCTGCAGCCGGACGGCCAGTACGTGCCGGTGTCCGCGGGTAGCGGCCAGGTCGCCCGCAACGTGCAGACCCAGCTGCTGGAAAAGATCTGCGGGGCCGGCAGCGGGCAGTGACCTTCAATCGGCCGCATGCGAGGGCAGTCATCCGGTCGTAACGGGGACGCCAGCCTGGCGTGCGTCTTGCCGGCGCACTTTGCCAGCAGGTCCGGACCGCGATGACCGCACCATGCGCCGCCTTCAGTGAACGCCGGGGCGGTCGGGCAGCCGGATGGTGGCCTGGAAACCGCCGTCCGCGGCGTTGCGCAGTTCCAGCACGCCGCCGTGCGATTGCGCGGCGCGCATCACGATGCTCAGGCCCAGGCCACTGCCGATGGTGTTGCTGCGCGCCGGATCGCCGCGCAGGAACGGCTGGCCGAGCCGGTCGAGCAGGCTGGTCGCCACCCCGGGGCCATGATCGCCGACGCCGATGGCATGCGAGGTTTCGTCGGAGCCGAGGATGACCTTGAACGGCGCGGCACCATGGCGCTCGGCGTTGTCCATCAGGTTGCCGATAGCCCGTCGCAACAGCGTCGGCCGCACCCGCACCGGCAGCAGCGGCGGCCCGTCGAGTTCCCAGTCGTCCGGATACTGGCGTAGCGCCAGCAACTGGCCGACCAGGGTGACGAGGTCGATCTCGCGCAGCGCCTCGTCGCTGCCGTCGCGCACGAAGGCCAGGCACTGCTCCAGCGCGCTGTCGAGTTGCTGCAGGTCGTCGACCATCGCCTCGCGCCGCTGCGGGTCGCCGGCATCGCCCAGCTCCAGCGCCAGCCGCAGCCGCGCCAGCGGCGTGCGCAGGTCGTGCGAGATACCGGCCAGCATCAGTTCGCGCTCGCGCGCGGCGCCACGCAGCTGTTTGCCGGCCGCGCCGATCGCGTCGGCCAGGTGGTGCACCTCGCGTGGACTGCCGCGCAGGGTGTCGCCGATCGGGTGGCCGGCGAGCAGGGCATTGGCCTTCGCCGCGAGGCCCTCCAGCGGGCGCGTCAGCCGGCGTGCCGCCACGGCCGCGACGGCCAGCGCGATCAGGCCCGCGATCAGGGCGGCGAGCAGGGTCGAACCGAGCACCTCGCGGCGATAGTTCAGCGCGTGCAGCACGATCCAGTGCCCCGGGTGGCTGCTGCTGCGCACCCAGACTTGCGACTCCGACCGTTGCCCCGGCGTCCGGGGGCTGCGCGTGACCACCACGCGCGACGGATCGCCCAGCATGCGACCGGTGATCTGGCCGACGTCCTCGACGATCGGCGCCACCCGTCGGGGCGCCTCGGGCGGGGCAGCGGCGACATCCGGGCGGATGCCCAGTTCGCGCAGCTGACGCAGGACCTGCTGCGACGCCGGATCGCTGCGACCGGACAGCTCGTCGGTAGCGATGGCCGCGGCTGCCACCAGGCGGCCGTAGGTCTCGCCGGTCACCTGCCGGCCGGCGCGGATCGAGAGCGCGGCGGCCAGTCCGAGTGCCAGGGTCAGGGCCAGCACCAGCAGGCCCAGCAGCAGCGAGAAGGTGGTCGGCGCGCGCTTCACGCACGGTCTCCCTCGGGCACGAAGACATAGCCTTCGCCCCATACCGTCTGCAGCCAGCGCGGCTGGCGCGGATCGTCCTCGAGGCAGCGGCGCAGCCGCGACACCATCACGTCGATGCTGCGGTCGAACGCCTCGTGATCGCGACCGCGGGCCAGCGCAATCAGGCGTTCGCGGGAGAGCGTCTCGAACGGGTGGGTGACCAGGGCCGCCAGCACCGAGAACTCGCCGCTGGTCAGCTTGATCGTGGTGCCATCATCGAGCAGCTGGCGGGTCGCCGGTTCGAACGTGAAGCGACCGAACTGCACCGGACCCTGCTCGGCCTGCGGGGCACCGGCGGGCGGGCGCGGCCGGCGCCGCATCACCGCGCGGATCCGTGCGACCAGTTCGCGCGGATTGCATGGCTTGGCCAGGTAGTCGTCGGCGCCGAGCTCCAGGCCCACGATGCGATCCACCTCGTCGCCCTTGGCGGTGAGCATGATCACCGGCGTCTCGATACCGTCGGCGCGCAGCGAGCGACACAGTTCCAGTCCGTCCGCGTCGGGCAGCATCAGGTCGAGCACGATCAGGTCGACATGGTGCGCAGCCAGTTCACGGCGCATCGCCGCTGCATGGGCGGCGCCGCGCACGCTGAAACCCTGCTGGGCCAGATAGCGCTCGAGCAGGTCGCGCAGGCGCAGGTCGTCGTCGACGACGAGGATGTGGGTCGATTCCATGGCGCGACTATGTCCTGCATCCGGGATGCCGACAAGACCGCCGCGGCGCCATTTGCAAGCAAATGTGTCTGCACGTGGCGATGGCAACATCCGCTCACATGCGGGCGCATCCGGACACACCTCGAGGCGAGGATTTCGGGACAGTGGCTTCGCGTCGTCAGGCATCCATCCGGCGACCCATCCACTTCAACCCGAGCAGGAGTTCGTCATGACCATTGCATCCAGCGTTCGCGTCGCTTCACTCGCGGTCCTCTGCGTTGCCGCCCTCGGCGTGGCACATCCGGCGCAAGCCCGCGTCCACGGTTTTCGCGCCCGGCACGACGGCCAGCAGGTCGGCCATGTCGGCGGCACCTTCGCCAATGGCCAGGGCGGCCTGGTCCACGCCCGCGGCACGCGGGCATCCGGCCCGAATGGCCGTGCGGCGCACGGGGCGTATACCTCGGTGAATCCGGACGGCAGCGTGCAGCATCGGGGCGGCACCGAGGTCAGCGGCGTCAACGGCGGCAGCTTCAGCGGCCGCAACAGCTATACGCGCAATGCGGACGGTTCGGCCAGCAGCAGCCACAGTGCCCATGGCACGACCGCCGGCGGCGGAGCGGTGAGCAGCAACGGCAGTTATGCGCGCAGTGCCGACGGCAGCGTGAGCGGCAGCAGCCAGACCAGCGCCAGCGGCGTGAAGGGTAGCTACGACGCGGCGACCAGCACCGCGGACGGCACCACCCACCACACCACCACCATCAGCAACGCCAGCGGCGAGACCTACAACGGCCAGACCACCTTCACCAGGGGGCAGGGCGTGAGCCACAGCGGCAGCTGCACGGATGCCGGCGGCAACGCGATTCCCTGCGGCCATTGACGGCGCCGGCGACTGCAGCGGATGACCGCCACGGCATGCGCTGCGGCGCCGATCCCGCTTGAAACGATCCCACGCCACGGGCCGGCGCCCACCCATCGAGAGGCCATGCCATGCGTTCCCTTGTTGTCACCCTTGCCTTGTTCGCTTTCGCCTCGTCCGCGTCGGCCCGCATGGGGCAGCGCGATCCGGTCGAGCTGTTTGCCCAGGCCGATACCAACCATGACGGCGTGATCAGCCGGTCGGAGTTTCGTGCCGCGCGGGCGGCACGCTTCGACAGACTCGACCGCAACCACGACGGTTACATGACCGATGCGGACATGCCGCGTTTCGTGCGCTCGAATGCCGACAGGATGCAGAAGTTCCACGCGGCATGGCAGATGGCCGACGACGACCACGACGGCAGGGTCAGTCGTGACGAGTTCATCGCCGCCGGCAGCCGCATGTTCGACATGGTCGACGGCAATCGCGACGGGGTCGTCGACCAGGCCGAATTGCAGCAGGCCGCGGAACGCCTGCGCGCGCTGGCCGAAGGCAAGGAGGGCCGCTGATGGAGCGCTTGGGTCGCTCGCCGGTGTTCCTGTTGCTGATGCTGGCCCTGGTGCTGCTGGAATGGCTGTGGCGCCGGCGCGTCGCCCGGCTGGGCTACGACGGCCGCGGCGCCTGGGCGTCGGTGGCCATCGGCATCGGCAACATCCTCAGTGGCGTGCTCGGCGCACTGGTGCTCGGCGGCCTCTTTCTCGCGGTGAGCCGGCTGGCACCGGTGCACTGGCCGATCCGCGACTGGCGCGTCTGGGCAGTCGGCTTCGTCGCGGTGGAATTCGCCTATTACTGGTTCCACCGCAGCAGCCACACGGTGCGCTGGATTTGGGCCACGCACGCGGTGCACCACACGCCGGAGCAGATGACCCTGCTGTCGGCCGTGCGCCTGGGCTGGACCAACCTGTTCTCGTTCGGCTGGGTGTTCTACCTGCCGCTGCTGCTGGCGGGCTTCGATCCGCGGATGGTGTTCGCGCTGCTGGCGTTCGACCTGCACTACCAGTTCTTCCTGCACACCGAGGCGATCGGCCGGCTCGGCCCGCTGGAGTGGGTGCTGAACACGCCGGCGCACCATCGCGTGCACCATGCCTCCAACCCGGACTATCTGGACTGCAACTACGGTGGCGTGCTGATCGTGTTCGACCGGCTGTTCGGCACGCTGCGCATCGAGCAGGCGGGGCAGCCGATCCGTTACGGCCTGGCCCATCCGCTGGGTTCGCTGAATCCGCTGAAGATCGTGTTCGGCGAATGGCTGCGGTTGTTTCACGACCTGCGGTCAGCCGCGAACCTGACTCGTGCGTTGAGGATCATTTTCGGGAGACCATGATGGAAAGCCACCGCAACCTCATCGCCTGCTGCATCGCATGGCTGTGCCTCGCCCTGGTCTCGCCGGCATCGTTCGCGCAGACCGGCCGGTGGCGCGGGGAGTCCGGCGAGGCCGCCAGCCTGCCGTCCGGCACTCGCGTGGTGCGCGACGTGGCCTACGGCAGCGATCCGCGCCAGCGTTTCGATGTCTATGCGCCCGCGCATGCGGACCGTGCGCCGGTGATCCTGCTGGTGCATGGCGGTGGCTGGCGACGCGGCGACAAGGCGATGCCCGGCGTGATCAAGAACAAGATCGCCCGCTGGGTACCGCGGGGCTTCATCGTGATCTCGACCGACTACCGCATGCGGCCCGATACCGCGCCGCTGCAGCAGGCCCGGGACGTGGCGCGCGCACTGGCGCTGGCGCAGGGCCGGGCGGTGGAGTGGGGCGGCGATGCGAACCGCTTCGTGCTGATGGGGCATTCCGCCGGCGCGCATCTGGTCGCGTTGCTGAGCGCCGAGCCCGCGCTGGCCCGGGCGCAGGGTGCCCGGCCCTGGCTGGGCACGGTGTCGCTGGACAGCGGCAGCCTGGACGTGGTGCAGACCATGCGGGGCCGCCATTTTCCCCTGTTCGACCAGGCCTTCGGTGCCGATCCGGCCGACTGGCTGGCGGCGTCGCCGCTCCAGCAGATGCGCGGACAGATCGTGCCCTTGCTGGCAGTGTGCTCCAGTCGCCGGCGCGACTCCTGCCCGCAGGCCGACGCGTTCGTGGCCAGGGCGAGGTCGTTCGGCAGCCGTGCCAGCGTGCTGCGGGAAGATCTCTCGCATGGCGAAATCAACCGGCAGTTGGGCCTGCCCTCGGACTACACCAGCCGGGTCGAGACCTTCCTGGGCAGCCTCGACCCGGCCGTGGCGCGCCTGCTCGACGAGCGCACGCAGCGACTGGCGGCACTGCCGGTGGTGATCGGCCGCTGACCGTTCGCGGCAATCTGCCGGGAGACCGCCGACCGCAGGATCGGCACGCCAGGGCATGGATGCACTGGCGCGGCCGGCCCCTGCGAGTGAGCGGCCCATCGCTCGATCGAACGGGCGGTGCAAGGTAGGATCGGCTTATTCGGGCCCATGCCGTCGAGGTTGTCGTGAGCGCATCGACCCTGCTCTGGGGCGTCCTGTTCGGTTCGATCGGGCTGGGCTTTTTTCTCTACGGCAAGAAACAGCAGGCGATCGTGCCGCTGGTGTGCGGCGTCGCGCTGATGGTCTTTCCCTATTTCGTGTCGGGCACGGCCTGGCTGGTCGTCATCGGCATGACGCTGATGGCGATACCGTATTTCGCGAAATGACGGCGGCACGCGGCGGGCATGATCGCTTGCAGGGCTGACCGCGATGCGCCATCGGCATCCAAAAAAAAGCCGGGCCGATGCGTCTGCAAGGGCCGGCGGCTTTGATTGTTGTCGCTGGATCCTGCTGGATGTTCCCGTGGTGGGCGGATGTCCCTATAACATTGGTTGTGATGCGTTGCTATGTAACGATTTCGGTGAATTAGATTTTCAGGTTACCCCCAAAGTTACCCCCAACATGCTGCGACGCTGGCGCGTGCGTAGCGGGCATTTTAGGGATATGCATGGCGGCCCCGGGCAGACTGCAAGCGGGGCTGATGAGGCTCGCCAAAGGCAATTATCAATGTTGTCGATCGGCCGACTTCGGCCAGAAGGGAGACGCCCCTTTGTCAATATCCCCATATGGCAACACCATGGTCGCAGTCTGCGCGATGTCTATGGTCGATGCTCTAGACTCGTGGGGCCAGACAACGCCGCGACTCATCTGCTATACAGCCAAGATGACCACCTCGGTAGCTGAGGGGATACCGTGACTGACCAGCCTACCCACATCGAAGATGGACAGACACGACCCGACAGTGAAGGGGCGTTTCTGTGCGCGCGCTTCGCGGGCGGCCGCTTTAACGCACACGCAATCCCCTTCGACGTACTGCCTGATCTAGCGGCTTACCGCAGCCTCCTTATTGAGGTTGCGAAGATGCTGTTCAAACGGCGGCATAACAACCGCGTGCGCGTTCCAAAGGGATTCGAGGATTCGTTTCAGATTGGACTGGCGCGCGTTGAAGGTGGTCAGAGTGCCGTAGTTACCGGCGTTCGACTTCCCCCGCACCAGACTGCCCCGCAGGGTGATCTCGGCTTTCCTGCCTACGAGGAGTTCCAGGAAGCCAAGGCGTATGTAGATGACCTTATTCGCCGTGTGCAAGCAACGGGTGAAGTTCCCACTGACTTTCCACCTGAGTTGGCAGGATGTTTCAATCCTTTCGGGCAAAACCTCCAGCCAGACGAGTTCATAGAACTGGGCTATGACACGCCGAAACCGGTTCGCTATGACACGCTCATACGCAAACAGATCGTTCTATCGAGGGAGAAGACCTACGAGAACGCGGTCAATGCCGTATTCACACTCAACGGCGGTGTCTCGGATGCTGGAACGGTTCACGTCCTCGACGACACGGGTACACGGTTTGATTTTCGTCCGCTGTCGGAGTTTGAGTTTCAAAAGGCATACGCGCGAACGACAAAGCGTGTGCGGTTGATCGGGACTGGCCTCTACGACAAATCCGAGCGACTGCGCCGCCTTGTCGATGTGAGCATTGTTTATAACGACGACGAACCCCGCCAGCCATTTGACGAACGCCTCGATGAAATCGCACGGGCCGAAGAAGGGTGGTATGAACCCGGTAACCCCGCGCCGACGCACGCGGCTGTTGAGGCTATGCGGAACTTTGTAAGGCTTGCTGTGCTGGAAGTCGGTGCGCACGCTCCCTATCTCTATCCACTACCAGACGGCGGCATCGGAGCGGAGTGGACGATTGGCACATGGGAGGCCAGCGCAAACATTGCGCCAGACGGCTCGACCGTCTCGCTCCACGCGATCAATACGGGCTCAATGAAGGAACTCCGGGACGAACTAAAGACGGACGCCATCGATCTAGCAGCACGTTTCAGTATGTCATGGGACGTGCTTACCACCGACACGGGGGACGGTGATGCCGGTAGCTAACGCCTACAAACTAGCCGTGTCAGATGAGCTTCTGATGCGGCAGGTGCACCCCAACAACATGATTCAGGAAGGTCGACTGTGGTCGGGCGCGTTCACACCGACGAAAGCTGATGCCGGTCTGTTGTCGGCCGACCGCGATTCGATCATGTCACCGAAGGAAGCTTATGAGCGTTACCTGAGGGCGAAGGCACTGATGCAAGCTGGTGGCACTTGGGGTGTAAGCGTCAGCGAACTCGCTGTAATCGGCCTTACATGCTACAGCGACCCGGTGACCGGCAATGATGCCCATGCGATTGTGGACTTCGCTGAAAAAGGGGCGGAAAAGGAAAAAGGATTGGGCAAACTCGCGTACTCAAAGGCGAGCACACGAGGCCGGCTCTACCCCTAGCGACTTGCATACCTCACCCCATGTCGGCTGCGTAGGCGGGCGAGGTTTTTTGCGCAAGCCTAAATCCATAGCCAGAACGGCCTTTTATTCGTACCGCTGCAGTCGTCCGATTAGACCCAGCAGGTAGCCGTTTTCCCGGTCGGCCAGCTCGGCATCACGCTCGGCATAGCGTTCAAAGGTGCGCCAGTGCATCCGCTTGGGCTTCCACGGCTCGCCGAACAGGTCGCTGATGGTGTCGCCCAGCTTGCGGCGGATCGCCCAGCGCTGCGCGATGATGCGGTCGCTGCCGCTCACGCGTTGGCTGGCGTAGCTGGGCAGTGGGCGGATCGCGGTGCGGCTGCAGAATTGTTCGATGCTGCCGAACTTGTACAGCTTCAGCACGCGCCGCCCGGTGTAGGGGCAATGCATGTACCAACGCCGGCCGCCGTAGTGCAGCGGCAGCGATGACAGGCGGATAGTGCAGATGACGTCTTTCGACTCGCCGTCGTGCTTGATGGTATAGGACAGTCGCAGTTCGCCATCCTCAGCGCGCAAGCTGGCGCTGTAGCCGATGCCGGCCACTTGCTTGCCATCGCGGTTCCATTGCCAGCCTCCTGACGATGTAGCGCCAGCCTGCAGCGCTCCTGCCTTAAACAGGCTGCCCAGGTTCAACGACAACGCGGATTCGATATGCGGGTGCCAGCCGTAGTTACTCATGCGTCACCTGTACGCAGTGGCCGTAGTTGCCGAAAAGGGCGCGGGCAGGGCGGGAGCGCTTGAAGGCCTTTAAACCATGACAATACATAACACCCTCCATTGGTAATATATAAAGGTGCACGCCGGTCGTGTCAGTGAGTGCAAGAAAGCCGCTCTGACTGCCACGCCGATCGTGTCAGTGGAACCCTTATTGACACGCCTGCCGTGTCGCGCTGTCACGCGTGCCGTGTCGGTCTGACACGCTGGCCGTGTTGGACGTTGAGTTTTTCCGATCCCGCTTCGGCATCGGAGGTTGTGGCTTATTCCACAGCCCAGATGCAACGCCCGTTGCAGGTACGTCCAGCTTGTTGCGGCATTCGTCGATGGCAATCCACGTCAGCGCGAATAGGCTGCAATGGTTCAAGCCGCCTTGCCGGGTTTTTTCGATCATGCCGAAGTGCAACAGCTCGGCCAGTGCACGGCCCAGCGTATCGCGCGAGCGCCAGCCACGCGGTTGCATCAGCCGCCATGCGGCGGACAGGTCGCCATTGTTGGCACCGCGAAACTGCAAGCCCACGTCGTTTAAAAGCATGCGAGCGTGCGGAGACAGGGCTCGATAGTTTGGCGATTCCATCACGGCATGCGGCAGCTTGAAGTAGCCACCACCTTCGGCGCGTCCGGTCGTCTTGCGTCGTGACAGGCTCATGGCATGCCTGCCTGCCTGCGCGAAGCGGGCGCGGGCACATCGGGCGAGGGTGGGGGTAGGGGCCTTGCTTGCGTGGTCATCTCGACGACAGTCAGGCAGCGACCGTTCATGCCGCGTCTACCTTGTCGGCATCGCCTGCAACGACTTGTTGAAACGCGGCGAGGTCGGCGCGGTGATAGCGCACCATTCTTGCGCCGATCTTGCGGTAGTGGGGGCCTTTGCGCAGTGCGCGCCAGTTCCGCAGGGTGCGGACGGCGGTGGACAGGATCGCGGCGGCTTGGTGTTCGTCGACGAGCTCGCCAGGAGAGGGCAGGGTATTGATAGGCATTGCAGCATCCTCAGTGATGCCCCCGGATGTTGCGGGGCGTGCTGGGGATCTTCGCTGCATGGTGCGCTGCCGCTGCCCGTCAACTAGCACAATGGCCAGTGTGCTAGTTGGCTGGGGTTTCCTTTGTCCTTGCCTCCTTTTCCCAAGCGGTGCACCAGCCGCAGATGACTTTGGAGCTAGTCAGTACTGGCCAGCGTCGCATGGTCTCAGTGGCAAATTGTTCGTTTGTACGCAGCTGCTTATGCTGTCCGGCGCGGCGCGTTTGCCATAGCTTGAGCGCTTCGGCCTTTGCGGCTTGCTTAACATCGCTGGCCAGCTTCTTCGTGGCTCCGCGAGATTTTTTGGCGATCATGCGTCGAAGGAACTCAGACAACAGTTCAATTAAGGTATTTGAATTGACAGCTTCATACTCTAAGCGCTTTTGCAAATACCATTGTTCCGCAAATCGCCGCGCAAGATGTTCTTGGTCTGCTCGTTGTGCCCATTCATAGACCCTTTGCCGCTGCCGAGCTAGTCGACCAAAATATCTCTCCTGGTTTGCTTTGACTTCGGCGCCTTGGTCTTCAGATGCGGAACAAGGGTTGTATCTAAAGCGTACTTCTTTTCCTCGCTCTCCGAGGAGACGTTTCAGCCCGCCGTATACATTCGCCATCCTCACACCTCCTTGCCCTTCAACGGGTCGCCACTGGAGCCGGTGAAGGTGTCCCGCGTTCGACTTGCCGTGCCGGCCGTAGCGATTCGACTACGCCCTGCGCTTGATCGCCACCACCTTGCCGGGAGCCACGCGCAAGCCGTCCAGATACTCGGCCCAAGCATCCATCATCTTGCGGCGCTGGGGCAGGAACGAGGTGCGGTTGTAGGCGCGTCCGTTGGCATCCTTCACGGCGTGCGCAAGCTGGTGCTCGATGATGTCCACGCGAAAGCCCAGCACTTCATCAAGGATGGTGCGGGCGATGGCGCGGAAGCCGTGGGCGGTCATGATGTCTTTACCGTAACCCATGCGGCGCAGCGCTGCATTCACGGCCATATTGCTTAGCGGGCGCTTGTTGGTGCGTGCGCCGGGGAACACATAGCGTCCGGCGCCGGTCAGCGGGTACAGATCGCGCAGGATCGCCACGGCTTGCGGCGCCAGCGGGACAAGGAGCGGCAGGCGCAGCTTCATCCGCTCGGCGGGAATGTTCCACTCGCCGGCATCAAGGTCGATTTCCGCCCATGCCGCCTCACGCAGTTCGCCCGGTCGGGTGAATACCAGCGGCGACAGTTTCAGGATCGCGGCCAGCACGTAGGAGCCGGTGAAGGCGTCGATCGCCCGCAGCAGCTCGCCTACTTTTTCCGGTTCGGTGATGCTGGCGTAGTGCTGCGGCTTCCACGGGGTCAACGCGCCGCGCAGGTCGCGTGTCACGTCGCCTTTGGCGCGGCCGGTGGCAACGGCGTAGCGGAACACCTGGCCGCAATTCTGGTGCACGCGGTGAGCGGTTTCCACGGCGTTGCGCGACTCGACGCGGCGCAGCACGGCCAGCACGTCCGGTGCCTCAAGCGCGGCGATGTTCTTGCTGCCGATCCATGGGAACACGTCGCGCTCAAGCCGGCGGATAACCTTGTCGGCATGGCTGGATGCCCACTTGGGCGCATGCCTTGCAAACCATTCGCGCGCCACGGCCTCGAACGTATCGACGTTGGCGGCATGGGTGGCCTTGCGCTGGTCGCCGGGGTCGATACCGTCTGCCAGCAGCTTGCGGGCTTCGTCGCGGCGGTCGCGCGCCTTGCGCAGGCTCACGTCGGGGTAGGTGCCCAGCGATAGCGCGTTTTCCTTGCGCGTGTCGGGGCGCCGATATTTCCAGCGCCACCACTTTGCGCCGTTCGGCTGCACCAGCAGAAACAGGCCGCCACCATCGGCCAGCTTGTACGGCTTGGCTTGCGGCTTGGCGTTGGCGACGGCGGACGGGGAGAGCGGGTCAACACGCTTCGGCATGGGGGTAACACCCAGCGCGCCAAGCTGGCGCCCCCCAAAGCTACCCCCAAACTTGGGTGACAACAAGGGAAGCCGGGAGAGCCTTCCGGTACGTCAGGCAAAGAAAAACCGCGCCGTAGCGCGGTTTCCGGGGTATTGCGTGACACTGATGAATCATTCCGTGGTGGAGCGGATGGGGATCGAACCCACGACCTCCACGATGCGAACGTGGCGCTCTCCCAGCTGAGCTACCGCCCCACGGAAGCTGCGGATGTTAGCAGCGCGCGGGGTGATTCGCCAAGCGCCATTGCGACGAATCAACCAGGGAGCAGGGCGGTGAGGCGTTCATGCAGCACCTCGTGGCGCCAACCTTCCAGCAGATCCGGCCATTCGGCGGTGACGACGTACTCCTCCAGCGCCTTGCGCGGGCACAGCAGGCCCGGTGGCAGGTCAAGCTCGACGGCCAGGGCATCGACCACCTGTTTCATCGCGCCGAGCGCCTTCTTCGCTTCGCCCTGCGGGTGGGCGGGAATATGCGCCGTGGCCGCGATTTCCTCGGCACTGACCGCCGTGGCAAGCAACTCGAACAGCTCGTTGCGTTGGGCCGAGCGCAACGCACGCTGGCCGCGACTGCGCTGTTCCAGATGGCTCAGCGTGGTCGGCGGTTGTTGCGCCAGGCTCATCGCCAGGGTGTCGTCGAGCAGCCAGGGACGCGGCACGTCGAGCCGGCGCGCACTGCGGTCGCGCCACAGCAGCAGGCGGCGCAGCAGGGCCTGCTGCGATGCGTGCCAGTCGGCGGCGCCACGCATCGCGCGTTGCGGTTGCGGCTCGCCGTCGCGGCGACTGGCGCGGCGCTTGAGCCGGGCGCAGTCCTCGGCGTGCCAGTCGCTGCGATCCCGCTGCTGCAGCCGCCGGACGAGTTGCTCGTGGATGGTTTTCAGATACACCACGTCCAGTGCGGCGTAGCTGCATTGCGCGGTGGTGAGCGGGCGCTGCAGCCAGTCCGAACGGGTTTCGCCCTTGTCCAGCTCCACCCCGGTCAGTTCGGCGACAAGCGCGCGATAGCTCATGCCCAGTCCCATGCCGGCAAAGGCGGCTGCGATCTGGGTATCGAACAGGATGTGCGGACCTTCCGGCAGCAGCGGGGCGAGGGTTTCCAGATCCTCGCTGGCGCTGTGCATCACGGTGATCGCAGGGCCGTTGCCCAGCAGCGGCTGCAGCGCATCGCCGATGCCGAACGCGAGCGGATCGATCAGTGCGTGACGACCGTCCCAGCCCAGCTGCAACAATGCCAGTTGCGGGTAGAACGTGTTGCGACGCATGAACTCTGTATCCAGTCCCACTGCCGCGTCGGCCGGTATCCCGGCCAGCCATGCCTGCAGCGCATCGGGATGATCGATCCAGTCGGCTGCAGTCGTTTCGGGCAATGACATGGGGTTTCCTTTGAAGGTGCCGGGGTGGATTGCCCTGTGGGCGGTTTGTGCCTATGGTGAGCAGCGCACGATAACAGGCCGCACCAAGGACGCCCATCTATGCCAAGCAACGCAACCCTGCGCCGTCAGCGCGCTCTTGGCGGGGCGCTGGGGGTGATCGTGCTGGGGCTGTCACTGACGTATCACTTTTTTCCGCGGGTGTTTCATGTCGATACGACCCGGCTACCCCGTCGTTCGATGACGCTGGGTACCGTGATGCCGGCCAGCGGGTTGCAGCCGGAACGCGCATCGGCGATCAATGAACTCAATGCCGGGCCTCCGCTCACCCTGGCGCCGACCGCGGTGATCGTGGCGCGCGGCAACCTGCACGCGAACCTGCCTGAACAGAAGACCGTGGATACGCCGGCAGTGCAGGCCATGCTGGCACGCGCGGTGAAGGCGCTGCGTGCCGGCAAGCTGGTGGGCGACGAAAACAGCGCGGCGGCGCTTTTCATGCAGGCACTGAAGGAGCAGCCGGACAGTCGCCGCGCCCTGCAGGGCTTGTTCGACGTACGTGCCCGGCTGGTCGCGGAGATCGACCAGGATATCGCGGTCGGTGATGTCGACGCGGCCACCGACCTGCTCGATGCACTGCGCACGCTGCCGAATGCCGGCAAGGAAGTGGCGCAGCTGGAACAGAATCTGAAGACCCTGGCCAGGGTGCGGCCGATGCTGGCACAGGCCGCCGCGCTGCTGCAGCAGGGCAAGGCGGACCAGCCGCCAGGTGGCAGTGCGCTGGACCTGTATCGCGAGGTGCAGCAGCTCGATCCGCAGAATGCGGTGGCCGAGCAGGGTATTTTCCAGGTTCAGCGGGCCGTGCTTGATCGCGCCCTCGCCGCCGTGGCACAGAACGACTTTGCCGGTGCGGACCGGGAGCTGGCGATCGCCCAGGCGATCCGCCCTGGCTCGCAGCAGATGCATGACGTGCACCAGCGTGTCGATGACATGCGCCAGCAGCGCGCGAACGGCCTGCTGGCGCAGGCGCACTCGGCGCTGGATGCCGGCAATCTCGCGCTCGCCCGGAAGCTGGCCGGGCAGGCCCGCACGATCGATCCCGCCCTGGCGGCGCTGGCGGAATTCGACGAGCAGCTGACCAACGCGCGCCTGTACGCGAGTTACAAGCCCGGCCAGGTGTTCACCGATCGCTACGTGGATTTGCCGGGCAAGACCCCGGCGATGGTGGTGATCCCCACCGGCAATTTCCTGATGGGCACCACCGCCGACGACCCCGATCACATCGATGCCGAGATGCCGCAGCATGCCGTCACCCTGGACAAGGGCTTCGCGATGGCACGGACCGAGATCACGGTGGGCCAGTTCCGCGAGTTCGTGCGTGCCAGCAACTACGTGCCCGATTCGGTCAAGCTCGGTGGCGCCAGCGTCTACGACGAACGCGGCGGTGCGATGCATGACGATACGGACGCGACCTGGGAAGACGACTATGCCGGTCACCACGCCGACGACAACCTGCCGGTGGTGAACATTTCCTGGAACGACGCCGCCGCGTATGCCGCATGGCTGAGCCAGCGCACCGGCAAGACCTACCGGTTGCCGAGCGAGGCCGAATTCGAGTACGCGCTGCGCGGGGGCACCACCAGCCGCTACTGGTGGGGTGACGGGGTCCCCACGCGCAAGGTGGAAAACCTCACCGGCTCAGGCGATCGCTCGCGCAGCGGGCGACATTGGAGCAATTCGTTCCGCGGCTACCACGATGGCTACTGGGGGCCGGCTCCGGTGATGAGTTTTGCGGCCAATCCGTTTGGCCTGTACGACATCAACGGCAATGTCTCCGAGTGGGTCGCCGACTGCTGGCACGACAACTACATCCGTGCACCGAACGATGGCAGCGCCTGGCTCAACCCGGGCTGTCGCGCCCACGTCCTGCGTGGCGGTTCCTGGGGCAGCTCGCCGGACCAGGTGAGCTCGGCCTACCGGCAAGGCGCCATCAGTGACGTGCGCAGCGGTCGGGTCGGTTTCCGCGTGGTGCGCGAGCTGTAGGGCAGGCCGCTAGATCGTCGAGGAATGCTGCATCCGGAGGTTGTCCGGCTCCTCGTCCAGCAACTCATGGTTGAGGGCGTAGCGCACCAGGTCGGCCTGGTTGGTCATCCCCATTTTGTCGAACAGGTGCGACTTGTGCGTGCTGACGGTCTTGATGCTCAACGAGAATTCCTGGGCGATCGCGGTCAGGCTGATGCCACGGGCGAGCCGGCTGAAGACCTCGAATTCGCGATTGGACAGCAGCGTATGCGGCGGGGCGTTCTGCGGTCTGGAAATGTCGCTGGCGAGCAGTTCGGCGACCTTGCTGCTGACATAGACGCCGCCCGAGGCCACCTTGCGTATGGCCGACAGCAGGAGGTCGCCATCGAATTCCTTGGTGAGGTAGCCGGAGGCACCCGCTCGCAACGCGCGCACTGCGTACTGTTCTTCCTGGTGCATGCTGAAGATGAGTATCGGCATTTGCGGTTGCGCCTCCTTGACCAGTTTGATCAGTTCCAGCCCGTTGCGTCCGGGCATCGACAGGTCGAGGATGAGCATGTCCCAGTGGCGATCGCGAACCTTCTCGAGCAATATCCAGCCATCGCAGGCTTCGCCGGCGAATTCCAGGTCCGGCGTGTCGTCGAGAATTTTCTTCAGACCGTTGCGGATCACCCCATGGTCATCGGCAACGAGTACCTGCACCTTGGTCATGTCTCATCTCCCACCGGCATCGGAACGTTGAAGGGGACCCGCACTTCGATCGTGGTGCCTTGCCCGGGTTTGCTCATGATCGTGAACTTGCCGTCGACGGCCGTGGCGCGTTCGCGCATGCTGACCAGTCCGATGCCCCTGCCGTTGTCGTCGTGCACGAAACCCTTGCCCGAATCGCGCACGCGCAGGACCAGTTCGTCGCCGTCCCGGACGAAGCTGACCTCCAGCTGATCCGCGTTCGCGTGACGCGCGATATTCGTCAATGCTTCCTGCACGATCCTGAAGAGAGCCGTCGCCAGCGCGTCTTCCCTGACGAGTCCGGCGGCCGGCAGGTGGCACACGGCCTGGAGGTTGCCTCGTTTGGTAAGTTCCCCCACCTGCCAGCACACGGCTTCTTCCAGGTCGAGATCGTCCAGGATGCGTGGCCTCAGTTCGGTCGAGATGCGACGAACGGAGACAATCGTGCTGTCCAGCATCTCGCGCATTCCGTCCAGCACGCCGGGGTCCGGCTGTCGGCCCTCCCGGAGACGTCCACTGAGCCAGGTCAATTCCAGCTTGAGTCCGGTCAGCTGCTGACCCAGTTCGTCATGCAACTCACGGGAAATCCGCGTGCGCTCTTCCTCGCGCACGGATTGCAGCGATATCGACAACTGGCGCAGCTCGGAGTTGACCCTGCGAAGATCGGCATCCTTGCGCTGGCGTTCGGTGACGTCGCGCAGGACGGCGGTGAACTGCGGCTTGCCGTTGATCACCGTTTGCGAGATGGCCGATTCCAGCGGGAACTCGCGACCGTCGGCACGAAGCCCGAGGATCTCCATCTGCATGCCCATGCCGCGCGAAGGCACGCTCGAATTCATGAACGACTGCACATGTCCGGCGTGGGCACCGCGTCGCGGCAACGGCATCAGGCTGGTCAGTGGCTTGCCGATGACGTCGGTGGCAGACACACCGAACATGTGTTCCGCAGCCAGGTTGAACATGACGATGTTCTGCGCCTGATCCACAGAGACGATCGCATCCATGACCGAGTCGATGGTGAGGCGATAGCGATCGTCCGCTTCCTGCAGGGCGGAGTTGAGCGACGCCTCGCGCCGCAGTTCGATCGCCAGCAGGGCCGCCGCCACGAGGATGAAGAACGACACCAGCGCACTGCCGACCACGACCGTGACGGCGGCCTCTCGCCAGGCCGACAAGGTTTCGGCATCGTTGTTGGTGACGCTTACCAGGAACGGGAAATTCTTGACGTAACCCAGGGCGAATACCCGTCGGCTGTCATCGGCGTTCCTGTGGCTGACTTGCCGCAGGTCTTCGTTCGTCGAATCAAGGCGAACACCTCGCAGTTCGGGTGCCGGCTTGCCGATGTCTCCTTCACGATGGGGCAGGCTGGCAATCAGGGTGCCATCGTTCATGTAGAGCCCGATCGGTCGCAGGAAGTCCTGCTCCATGTAGCCATAGAATTGTTCGAAGTGATCGAGGTCGACGGCGGCGACCACGATGCCGCGAAACCTGCCGTCCGCATCGGCGATGCGGCGGGCGAGATGGAGTTGCCAGTGGCCGCCGGCCTGAGTCTTCGCAGGGCGGCCGATGAAGAGCCCGGTTTCCCGACCCTCGGAAAGAAGCCTGAAGTAGTCCTTGTCGGCCACCGATCCGCGCGGCTCCGTCCCGGGGGCGGATGAATTGGTGACGAGGCCGTTTGCATCGACGACGAATATCTCGGCCAGTTGCGGCGATCCGGCGATCCGGGTGCTGAGCAGCAGCCGAACCAGCGGGCTGTCCAGGCCGAGCTGGATTCCGTACGGCGTCTGCAATCGATCCTGGACGCCTCGAAGGGCGAGGTCGGCGTTGTGGAACGACTGCTCGGTCTGCTCCATGAGCAGCCGCGCGAGGCTGCTGCTTTCCTGATGCGCACGGGTCAGGTCGCGAGCGCGCAGATTGAACAGGAACGAGGTCACCAGCATGGCCAGGGCGATGATCGTGAGCGCAGCCAGCAGATAGATCGATCGGGCCGGGCGGAATTTTCTGGGCATGCTCGGATTCTCGAACGCGGCCCGGCTCGGGTGCGAAGAAGGGGCGTGTGGCGATGTCTTGGTTGCAGAACGATCGGGCAGTTCGTCCTGTCCGCGGTCCGCGACGGAATCCCCGCTACGGGCGACCGTGAATGCGGGCGGGCGCGGAGATCGACGGCATGACGCCCTGTCTTTTGTACGCACAAATTTCCCCTCTCCAGGATATGTGCCAGCCCCTGCGTCGACGCTCAGGTTACTCAGGTCGCCGCGGTGCCAGTTGATGCAGATCAACCAGAAGCTCTCGAGATGGGCAGGATTGCCGGCTCACGGGCGGCCGGACCGGCTCCGGGCGGGTTTCGACGGAGCGCCGACCCCGGACGTGTCCGAGTCCGGATGGCATCGATGCGACGGTGTGCCGCGCGACGGGAGCGTTGCGCGGCGGGGACGACGCCGGCTCGAATCGTTTTTCACCGGCCGGTCCATGGAGCGACCTGATCCCTCGCGCGGCCTGGGCGTGTCGAGCGCGGGCGGCGGGGCACTCCGGCTGCCGACATGGGCCGTGCGGCGATCATTTTCTCCCATCGGCCATAGGACAAATCCTATGGCAATTTTCATCCCCCCTCCGATGGTTGGCCGCATGGGCCACGACGATAATTTGCTCATGCCTCTGGTGTGCTTCGAGCGATGCCACAGGCCGTTACTCGGGAAAATCATCCATCAAGGTGAGACAGAAATGATGAATATCTCTCGCTCCGCGCTGGCAATCATCGTCACAGGCATCGCCATCGTCGCGTTTCTTCCCGCCTCCCGCGCCGCCGACATGGATGCGGCCAAGACGCTGGCGAGGGCCAACAACTGTTTCAAGTGTCACGCCATCTCGCGCGACAAGGACGGCCCCGGCTGGAAAAAAGTTGCGGACAAGTACAAGGGCAATCCGGACGCCGAGGCAAAGCTGATCCATCACCTGACCTCGGGCGAGATGGTCAAGCTCGCCGATGGCAGCCAGGTGCACCACGAGATCATCAAGACGGATCCGGCAAACGACACGGCGCAAATCAAGAATCTGGTCGACTGGATCCTTTCGTTGTAGGCGTCTCCAGCTGAGCTTGGTTACCCCATCGATAAAGCAGGAAGGGACCTGATAAATGCATCTCACAAAGAAATTCATCCTGGGGGCGGCCCTGATCCTGGCCAGCTGGGTTGTTCCAGCCCTGGCGGCCAATCCTCCCATCCAGCTGCCCGACCTGGGTTCGAACCAGGCGGCCATGCATCAGTCGACCGCTGAAACAGCCAGGCTGGCACTGGCTGATGACGCCAAATGCACCCGGTGTCATGACGAGAATGAAGCGAAGCCGATTCTGTCGATCTACCAGACACCTCATGGCGTCAAGGGTGATGCGCGGACACCGACGTGCCAGTCGTGCCATGGCACCAGCGAGAAGCATCTGGCCGGAAACAAGACGGGAAAGGGGATCCCGCCGCCGGATGTGATGTTCAACAAGCATGACTATCCGCAATCCGGAGCGGACGAGCGCGCCGGCCAGTGTCTGACCTGCCACAAGGGAACACAGCGCACGCATTGGGACGGCAGCGAACATCAGGTCAACGGCGTCGCCTGCAACGACTGCCACAAGGTGCACAGCGCCGTCGATCCGGTGCGCAACAAGCTGACCCAGCCGGAGGTCTGCACGACCTGCCACAAGGAGCGTCGCGCCGACATCCACAAGATCTCGCACCACCCGATCGGCGAAGGCAAGGTCGCGTGCTCCGATTGCCACAATCCGCACGGTTCGACCGGGCCGCATCTGCTGAAGAAGGCCACGGTGACCGAGACCTGCACTACGTGCCACGCGGAGAAACGCGGCCCCTTCCTGTGGGAGCACCAGCCGGTGGTCGAGGACTGCACGAACTGCCATACGCCGCATGGCTCGAACATTCCGCCGCTGCTGAAATCCCGTCCGCCGTTCCTGTGCGACGAGTGCCACGACGGCCCGCACAACAGTCAGGCGCCCTATGGCGCAGGCGTTGCCGGCCTGCAATCGACCATGGCGGGTTTCGCGACCAGCGGCGGTCGTGCGCCCAACCCCAGCTCAAGCGCAGCCGGACGGTCATGCCTCAACTGCCACGTGATGGTTCATGGCTCGAACAGTCCGGCTGGCGCCTTCCTGCATCGTTAACTACTAGGGACGTGATATGAAATCCGTGAATGGAGTGCTGTCCGTCAAGTCACTGGTGCTGGCGATATTCGCGGCGCTGCCGCTGGTCGCCTTCGCCCAGGCCGAGGATGACGTGACCATCCTGACCAAACCCACCAACTTCGTCGAGGTTGGCCTCGGCTACACCGACACCGCTTCGGCCCAGTTTGGCCAGTACAACGGACTGGACAGGTCCGGCATCTATGTACTCGGCAACCTGAGTCTGCGCGGCGGCGATGCCTACGGCCAGGGATCGGGCACGAACCTCTGGGCGATCACGGCCACCGATCTGGGGACCACTTCCCGGTCGCTCGATGCCAGCGTCAGGAACCAGGGGAAATGGATGCTGGGTGTCAGCTTCGATCAGTTGCGCCACAACATCACGGACGACTATGAGACCCCGCTGCAGGGGTCCATGGGGGGAAATTCGTTCACGATGCCGCAGGGATTCGGCGTGGTGAGCACCGCTCGACCCGCAGTGGCTGGCCCGTACGGGACGCAGGTGCTCACCCCGGATCAGCAGGCGTACTTCCACCGGGTGAAGGTGCACAGCAACCGGGACAACTCGGGGTTCACCTTCGGCTACAACTTCAACGAGCAGTGGGATGCGCAGTTCAGCTGGAACCACATCGAACAGTCGGGTGCCAAGCTGATCTCTTCCGGTACCGACAAGAACAGTGCCTCGGCCGGCTTCTCGCTCGCCGGATATTCGCTGGGCGGTGAAGCAATCCAGATGATCATGAATCCGACGGATTACACCACGGACAACATCAATCTGGCGATGAACTGGGTGGGGACGAAGGCGTTCTTCACGGCCGGCTACTTCGGTTCGCGTTTTCGCGACAGCTACGACATGGTCAGCTTCCCCAATCCCTATACCGGCACCAATGTGGCGAACGGCACGCCGGGCGGGGCCTATGCGATTGACGCGCTCAGTACGCCGCCGGGAAACAATTTCAACCAGGCGAACTTCAGTGGAGGCTACAACCTGACCCCGAGGACGAAGCTGGTCGCCGGCTATTCCTATGGCCGCAACACCCAGAACGTCGGTTACGTCAATCAGGATCAGATGCAACCGGGCGGGCTGCCTGTCAATTCCCTCGACGGCAAGGTGATCATCACCCATGCCGATGCGAAACTCACCAGCAGGGCAACCAGGGACCTCACCCTGTCGGCCGGGGTGAACTACAACAAGCGCGACAACCAGACGCCGTCCTATACCTACGAGTTCCTCAACCTGGGTGGCGACCCGCAGACGTCGGTCAACATCCCGTTGAGCTACAGCAAGACCCAGGGGACGCTCGCGGCGGATTACCGGATCAGCAGCAGGCAGCACCTCCACGCGGGCTATGAGTACGAAAGGACCAGGCGCTGGTGCAACAACGCTCTGGCCAACCAGGCCCAGGGCGAGCTGTCGCCGACCAATCTCGGGTACTACACGACGGCCTCCTGCGTGCAGGTTCCGAAAAACGAGGAGAACAAATTCGTCCTCAACTACCGCCTGACAGCCAGTGACGAGGTGAGTCTCAATGCGGGGTATGCCTATAGCGACCGCAACGCCACGGTAAACAGCTCCTTCTACAACCCCATGCAGGGCAACGAGGAAGGCTTCGAGAACTATGGATACCGCGCCTACTTCGATGCCTCGCGCACGGAGAATCTGTTCAAGGCAGGCATCAACTGGCAGGCCACGGAAAAGCTGAGCTTCAGTGCGGACGGTCGCGGCACCTACGACGACTACAACGATTCCCCGCTGGGCGTGCAGCGTGGCCACTCGACAAGCTTCAACCTGGATGCCTCATACGTATTCTCCGAGAAGGCCATTGCCTCGATATACGCCAGCTCGCAACGGCGTACGCGGGCATTGCTAAGCGCCAATGGACGCAATGCAGTGGCTCCGCTCCCGAATACATGGACAAACGACCTGACGGACAAGGGCAACATCTACGGCATCACGGCGAAGCGGAGCGGACTGATGGCCGGGAAGCTGCAGCTGGTTGCGGATGTCGCCTATTCGCTGGACAAGACGCGCTATTCCACCGCACTCAATTATGTCGCTGCATCGTGCACCACCCCCGGCAATGCCGGATACAGCTGCGGGTCCACACCGGATATCCGCAGCGCGCTGACCCGGGTGAAACTCATCGCCAATTACGAGCTCGACAGGAAGAGCGCGATCACCTTCGGCTACATCTACGAGAAGCTCGATTCCAACGATTATTACTACAACTACTACCAGCTCGGCTATACCGGCACCACGACGATGCCGACCAATCAGCTGAGCCCGAGTTACACCGAGAATGTCGTATTCGTGGCCTATCGCTACAGCTTCCTGTAGCGCGTATCACGGTCGCCGTCCGGCGCTTCCTGGGTAACGCCTGATTCCAGCCCGCTCCCATGCCGGTGGGACGCTGTCGGGGAATCGATGATTCACCCGGCAGAGTTCGTGGTCCTGCCGGGCAGGGATGCGAAGGGCGATTTATTTGCAGAAGCATTCGAGGAAGCTGGCAATGAGCAATAACGAAGTGCCGGGGCAACAAAGACTGGCGGCCAGAATCTCCGCCCTGGTCATCGGTGCCCTGACGATATTCGCGCCCTGGTACATCAGCGGGCCCCTGGCCACATTGAATCGCGGCATCTTCTGGACCTACATCATCACCGGCGTGCTCATGGTGACGGTTGCCGTCGTCGCCCTGATCTGGCGCCGTGCCTTCTGGCCGGCGTGGGGATTCTTCCTGCTCACGGTGTGGATCATCCTCGCCCCCGACGCCCTGAGCTCGGCGGCAAAGGACGTATCCCTCATGCACTTCATCCTCGGTGCGGCTGGCATTGTCGTCTCCATCTTCTGGATACGGCGGATGTTCGGGCGCATTCCGCGGGATCGACCAGTGGTGAAAGGGCGAACCTTCCGCGACTGCTCGAGCAGCGAGCGCACGCTGTATGGCCTGGTGATCTGCGTTCTCGGCCTGGGCTACTGCATGGCGCTGGGTTATCTGTATCTGACCCACGCCGGCCTCAACGGCAAGCCCGGGATTTCCGTGCAGGATATCGCCATCACGTATTACGGCAATCGAAGCGGTACCCGACTGGAGCTGATGCTGCGTGGCCAGATGCGGGACAAGATCAGCCCCGATGAAATGGATCGGGTGGTGGCCTGGCTGAAATCCGGTTCGACCGAAGACGAATATGACGAGACGATCTATCCGATCATCATGAAGGATTGCGCGAGCTGCCACAGCC
Source organism: Rhodanobacter ginsengisoli (assembly GCF_042657065.1). Taxonomy (NCBI): domain Bacteria; kingdom Pseudomonadati; phylum Pseudomonadota; class Gammaproteobacteria; order Lysobacterales; family Rhodanobacteraceae; genus Rhodanobacter; species Rhodanobacter ginsengisoli. The sequence goes on along the minus strand of NZ_JBHSNF010000002.1, from coordinate 232,551 downwards.
CGAAATCCGGCAAGAATCTGAAGGATTACACGACCTACGAAGGCATCATCCCGGTGGCGACGGTCGACCATGGCATGTCGATCGAGACCCTGGTGAAACTGTCCCATATCCACCTGTTCGGCATTGGCCTGGTGACTTTTGTCTTGGGGTTCGTCTTCTGTTTTTCGATGCTGCCGGCCTGGTTCAAGAATGTCGTCATCGTCGCGCCTTTCTTCGCGATGGTGATCGATATTGCCACGTGGTATCTGACCAAGTGGGATCCGGTGTTTGCCTACACCGTGGTGGTTTCCGGCTTGATTCTGGGAAGTGCCTGGGGCATCCAGATATTCGTTTCGCTCTACCAGATCATTTTCCTCCCCGCCGCAGAAAAGAAGGCCTGACTCGACGAACGAACTTGCGGGTTCGGATGGATGGATGCGCAGGCGAGCCATGAGGCGGTGAGCAGATTTTCACCACGTGCCCCGCCTGGCAGCGGGCGGATGGTGGGCCGGAGTGGCTCGATCCGGCGAGGGTTACCAGGAAGCCGGTCGTTCCCCGCAATGGGGGCGCCCGGCGTGCCACGGATGGCTGCTTTCCGGATATGGATTCCCGCGCTGTTCGTGGCTCGGGCGTTCCCGATTTCCTTGGCGACACGTCAGGAGGCAACCATGTCTTCCAGAAAGTCCGTCTACGCGATGCCACTGGCCGTGTTGCTGCTTGCCGGCTGCGGCCAGCGCGCGGTCAGCTACAGTCGCGACATAAATCCGATATTCCAGGACAACTGTTCTGTTTGCCACAGCCCGGGAGGGGCGGGTTTCGAACAGAGCGGTTTCAGCGTGGCGACGTACGAAGATGTCATGAAGGGCACCAGGTATGGCCCCGTCGTCAAACCCGGAAGCAGCGTGGGCAGCACGCTGGTCAGGCTGGTGAGGCACCAGGCCGACAGGACGATCAACATGCCGAAGAATTACACGATCGACCTGACCCGGCACGACAATATCGTTCTGCCGGGGGTTGATGCGCGCCAGCTGCCTTCGCGGGACGTGGACCTGATCGCGGCATGGGTCGATCAGGGCGCCAAGAACAATTGAGCCGGCTTGCGCCGTGCCATCTCCGCATGCTTGCCGGATGAGCCCGGCGGGGATCTGCCGGCCATGCTCCAGGCATGAAAAAGCCCGCAGTCATGCGGGCTTTGGGTGTTTCATGGGTCTAGCTGATACTGCCTGAAAACCTCACTTGGTACCGGTGATAGGACTCGAACCTACACGACATCGCTGCCAGCGGATTTTGAGTCCGCCGCGTCTACCATTCCGCCACACCGGCATGTGAGCGATGCATTATGCCGGGTTCAGTGCACGCGGTCGAGTCCCAGCTGGCGCACGTCGCGCCCGTACCAGCGATCCTCCGGCAGCGGCTGGAACACCGAGCAGCGCATCATCGGGCCGGAGTAGATGTGCAGGCTGACGGTGATGGCGTCGTCGCTGGGGTTGCGGATGCTGTGGTATTCGTGCGGCGGGATCAGGCTGCCGGCCGAGCCGGCGCCTGCCTGGATCGAGCCCACCGCCTGGAAGCAGTAGCGCTGGGCGTCGTGTTCCACCAGCTCGTACTGCACGATTTCCAGTGCGCCGTTCCAGACGCCCTCGACGCACCACATGCCGTCGTGATCGTGGATCGGTGTGCCCTGGCCCGGACCCCAGGTCATCGCCACCACGCAATAGCCGTGTTCCTCGCTGCGATACAGCTCGCGGCGGGCGTAGTGCTCGGCGTTGGCTTCGAACACGCAATCGGGCAGGGTCACCGCCTTGTCGCGGATCAGCCGACACAGGCTGTTGCGCAGGCTGTCGGTGAGCTCGTGCATGTCGGGCTTGGCCACGGCCGCGTCGATGGCGTCGATCAGCGTACGGCTGCCGGGGAAATCCAGGGTAAGCATGATGTTCTCGGGTGGTGCGCGAAGCGGATCATCTTAACAGCGTCGCGATCAGGTCATGGCCAGCCGGCTCAGGAAGCCGCCGATGGCCGGGCTGTAGTGCTCGATGTCGACCAGGAACGCGTCGTGGCCCTGGGGCGAGTCAAGGGCCACGAATTCGACGCGCGCACCGGCGGCTTCCAGGCCTTCGGCGATCTGTTCCTGTTGCTGCAGCGGGAACAGGATATCGGTGCTGACGCCGATCACCATCGCCTGCTCGATGTGGATCCGCTTGAGTCCTTCCAGCACGCTGCCGTTGCCGTACTCGGCGATGTCGAACCAGTCGCTGGCGCGCGACAGGTACAGGTAGCTGTTCGGGTCGAAATTGCGCACGAAGCGCTGGGCATGGCCTTCGAGATAGGACTCGACCTGGAACTCGCGTCCGAACGGCTCGTCTTCGCGCTGCTCCGGATCGAGCCGGATGCGCGCGAAGCGGCCGTTCCATTCCATCGCCGAACGGTAGGTGATCACGCCCAGCTTGCGCGCGATGCTCATGCCCATGTCCGGGTAGGTTCCACCCGTCGTCGCATGGATGTCGTAGTTGCCATCGTTCCACTGGGGATCGAGCCGGATCGCCTCGCGTTGCAGCGAGCGGATCGCGATCGCGAACGGCTGCGCCTGAGGGGCGGTATCGACGCTGATGTGTGCCCGCACGCTGTGCGGGTGCAGCACCATGTACGCCAGTGCGCTCATGCCGCCCATCGAGCAGCCGATCAGGCAGGCCAGTTGCTGGATGCCGAGGCTGCCGACGGCTGCATGCGCCGCATTGGCCACATCTTCGAGCGCGAGCTGGGGAAAGCTCAATCGGTAGGGTTCGCCGGTGGCCGGGTCGACCGAGGCCGGGCAGGTGGAGCCCTTGTCGCTGCCCAGCGAGTTCACGCAGATCACGAACCAGCGTGAGGTGTCGATCGCCCTGCCGGGGCCGACCATCGCCTCCCACCAGCCGGGGCTGGGATCGGCTTCGCAGGAGGCCATGTGCGCGCTGGGCGACAGCCCGGTCAGCACCAGCACGGCATTGTCGCGGGCGTCGTTCAGGCGGCCCCAGGTCTCGTAGGCCACATGCGCGCCATGCAGCTCGCCGCCGCGCTTCATCGCGAACGGCGAGGGCAGGCTGAAGTAGCGCCGCGCGTCGTGCTCCATCAGTGCACCTTGTCGATCAGGATCTCGACTGGTGTCTTTCGGGTCACGTCGACGATGCCGGCATTGCCTTCCAGGTCGCCCGGCTGGGCAATCGGCTGGCCGCTGTGGCTGATGCGGGCACCCACGAAGACCTGCGCCACCGACGACAGCGTGCGTGTCGGCGTCATCGCCATCGCATCGGTCAGGGTCACCTCGGCCGGCAGCTGGCTGGCCTGGAGTCTGGCCACCGCCAGGGGCATCGGCGGACCGCTCACCGGACGGGCGTAGATGAACAACGTATCCCCGGGCGCGAGTTTCGCTTTCAGGTCGGATGCCAGTGACACCTGCACCTGCAGGGCGGCTTCCGTCGCCGTCGCCGCGACGGCGCCGGAAGCCGCCTCCGCTGGCGCGCCGCCGGCACGGGCATCGGCCTGGCTGATCTGCTCGGCGACCGCCTTGGCCACCTCCGAGCCGGGTTCGAGCTGTGGAGCCAGCAGGCGCCAGGTGGCAGCCGCTCCGGCGTAGTTGCCCTGCTGGAACTCGCTGGTGCCCAGCAGCCACAGGCCGCGCTGGCTGTCGGGTTGCAACTGCACGGCATGCTTGAGCAGCGCCACGGCGCGATCCCCGATGACATGGTCGCCTTGCAGCATCGCATCGGCCTCGGCCCAGCCGACCATGGCGTCGGCATTGTTGGGATCGAGCTTCAGGATGTGGTCGTACGCATCGCGGGCATCGGCGGTGTTATGCAGCATCGCGCTGGTCTGCGCCAGCAGGGTCCAGGCCTGCAGGTCATCGGGCTTTTCCACGAGATGTGCGCGCAGCTGGGCAACCGCCTGTTGCATGGTCAGCGGCATGCCGGCCTGGGGCGCGACCCCGTTGATCGCCACCGGTGTGCCTATCTTCAGATACAGCCAGCCCGTTGCCAGCGGCAGCACGAGAGCGATCGCCAGGGTCAGCACGAATACACCACGCGAGCGGCCGCTGCGACGCCCCTGACGGACCAGCGGCAGCAACAAGGCTGCCAGCGCCACCGCGATCATCGCTGCGGCGATTGCATAAAAGAGCATTTTCACCAGTCGTCCCCGTTTCCGGTCTGTGCTTCGGTGGTTGTGTCATCGCCGCGGTTGCGTCTGCGGATGGCCATCACCACCACGGCGGCACCGCCGAGCAGTATCAACAGTGGCCCGAACCACAGCAGCCAGGTGCTGGGCTGCAACGGCGGGTCGTACAGCACGTAGTCGGAATAGCGGGCGACCAGATACTGCTTGATCTGTTCGTCGCTCTTGCCCTGCTGCATCAGCTGGAAGATCTGGTTGCGCAGGTCGCGTGCGATGGGCGCGTTGGAATCGGCCAGCGTCTCGTTCTGGCACATCGGGCAGCGCAGTTGCCGGGTCAACTGCTGGAAGCGCAGCTCCTGGGCGTGGCTGGCGAACGGCATGGGCTCGATCGCCTGCGCATGGGCGAGGCCGGCCAATGCCAGCATCGTCAGGAACAGCAGCCGCAGCAGCGCCACCGGTGCGCGAAAGTGCTTCGGCCGGGAGTCACGCTCCCGCCCGGGGACAGGCCGCATCATGGGGCCTCCTTCAGCATCGAGGCGATCGCCGGCTTCAGTTCGTTGGCGACCACTTCGGGTGTCAGCGGGCCGATGTGCTTGTAGCGGATCACGCCCCTGGCGTCGATCAGGAAACTCTCCGGTGCACCGTACACGCCGAAGTCGATCGCGGTACGGCCGGATTCGTCGGCGATCAGCAACTGGTACGGATTGCCATGTTCAGCGAGCCAGCGCTTGGCATCCGCCGGCGCGTCCTTGTAGTTGTAGCCGACCAGCAGCACGCCGAGCGTCGGGCCTTCCGCTTCCAGCACCGGATGCTCCACGCCGCACTCGATGCACCAGCTGGCGAACACGTTGAGCAGATAGGGTTTGCCCAGCAGGTCGGCCTTGCTGACGCTGGTCTCGGGCTCGTACAGCTTCGGCAGGTTGAAGGCCGGTGCCGCCTTGTCGATCAGCGGCGACGGGATCGCGGTCTGATCGTGCTGGCTGTTCCACCAGATGCCGAAGCCGAACAGCGCCACCAGCAGCAGGAAACCGAAGAGCGGCATCAGACGACTCATGCGCGCGATTCCTGCGCCAGCAAATCACCGCCATTCGCCACTTCGGCCACGCGCTTGACTCGGAAGCGCCGGTCGGTGGCGCAGACGAATCCACCCAGCATCATCAGCAGGCCGCCGCCCCAGATCCAGCGGATGAACGGCTTGTAGTAAAGCCGAAGCGACCACGCGCCATGGATGTTGCCGGCATCCATCGGTTCGCCCAGCGCCACATACAGGTCGCGGGTGAAACCGGCGTCCACCGCGGACTCGGTCTGCACCCGGTCGCCGGCGTAGGTGCGCTTCTGCGGGCGCATGGTGGTGACCGGATCGCCGTTGCGGGTGACCGTGATCACGCCCTGGTCGGCGTGCCAGTTCGGGCCCGTGGTGCGCTGCACGCTGTCGAAGCGAAGGTCATAGCCGCCGATGTCGTGGCTCTGCCCGGGAATCATCCGCACGTCGCTGCTCACGCTGAGCGATTCGGACAGCAGCACCCCGGCCACGAATACCGCCATGCCGAAGTGGGCCAGCAACATGCCGGCCATCTCGGCCGGATAGCGGCGGCCACGGGGAGCCTCGCGCCAGCGCTTGTAGGTGTAAAGCAGCACGCCCACGGCGATCCAGGCCGCGGCAGCGACGCCGACGATGGCCTTGACCTGGCCATGCACGAAGAACGCCGCGATGATCGCGCAGGCCACTGCCGCGATCAGCACGCGCAACAGCAGGCTCTTCACGGCCGCGGTATCGCCCTGGCCCCAGCGCAGGAACGGCCCGAACGGCATAAGCAGGACCACCGGCAGCATCAGCAGCGGAAACAGGAAGCCGAAATAGGGCGGGCCGACCGAGATCCGGCCCAGGTTCAGCGCGTCGCCGATCAGCGGGAACAGTGTGCCCAGCAGCACCATCGCCGCGGCCACCGTGAACATCAGGTTGCCGATCAGCAGCAGGGTTTCGCGCGACAGCAACCGGAACGACTTGCCGCCGGCGACCTTGGGCGCGCGCAGCGCGTACAACACCAGCGAGCCGCCCACCACGATGGTCAGGAAAGCCAGGATGAAGATGCCGCGGCGCGGGTCGGAGGCGAATGCATGCACCGAGGTAAGCACGCCCGAGCGCACCAGGAAGGTACCCAGCAGGCTCAGCGAAAACGCGAAGATCGACAGCAGGATCGTCCAGGCGCGCAGCGACCCCCGTTTTTCGGTGACGGCCTGCGCATGGATCAGCGCCAGGCCGACCAGCCAGGGCATGAAACTGGCATTCTCGACCGGGTCCCAGAACCACCAGCCACCCCAGCCGAGCTCGGCATAGGCCCACCAGCTGCCGGCCACGATGCCGAGGGTGAGGAAGCCCCAGGCCACATTGGTCCATGGCCGCGCCCAGCGCACCCAGGCCTGCTCCAGCTCGCCGCCGAGCAGGGCGGCAATCGAGAACGCGAACGCCACCGAGAAGCCGACGTAGCCCGTGTACAGCACCGGCGGGTGGAAGGTCATGCCCGGATCCTGCAGCACCGGATTCAGGTCGGCACCGTCGCCCGGCATCGGCAACAGCCGTCCGAACGGATCGGAGGTGAAGATGATGAAGGCCAGGAAGCCCACCGCGACGAGCCCCATCACGGCCAGTACCCGCGAGGCGAACACCTCGGGCAGCTTCTGGCTGAACGCGGCCAGCGTCACCGTCCAGACATTGAGGATCAGGATCCACAGCAGCAGCGAACCCTCGTGCGCGCCCCACACCGCGGCGATGCGGTAGTACCACGGCAGCGCCAGGTTGGAGTTGTCGGCCACGTACTGCACCGAGAAGTCGAAGTGCAGGAACGCCCACACCAGGATGCCGAACGCGATCGCCACGAACACCGCCTGGCCCGCCGCGGCGGGGCGCGCCACGGCCATCAGCGCGCGGTTGCCGCGCCAGGCGCCGATCAGCGGCAGGACACCCTGGGCCAGTGCCAGCAGCAGGGCGAGGATCAGCGCGAGCTGGCCGAGTTCGGGGGTCATGGCATCTTGTCCTGCGCGGCGGCCGCGTCCTTGATCTTCTTCTCGGCATGCGCCTTGGCCATGGCGTCCTTCAGCTCTTTCGGCATGTAGGTCTCGTCGTGCTTGGCCAGCACTTCGGTGGCGACGAAGCGGGCGCCGTCCATGTGGCCGGTGGCGATCACCGACTGGTTGTCGCGGAACAGGTCGGGCAGGATGCCGGTGTACTCCACCGGCATCGCGCCGCCCGCATCGACCACCGTGAAGGTGACCTTGAGCGAATCGCTGCCGCGCTGGATCGAGCCGGCCTTGACCATGCCGCCGAGGCGGAACGTCCGGTGGCCGTCGGCCTGCCCGGACTGCACCTGGCTCGGGGTGAACAGGTAGTTCATGTTCTGCTGCAGCGCATACACACCCAGGCCGCCCGCGGTGGCAGCGGCAAGGATGACCAGGATCACGATGATGAGCCGGCGTTTACGGGTGGGATTCATGGGCATTGCGCTGGACCATTCCCTCAAGGGGACGCGGAAGTGAATGTGGGGTTGTCGTCGGGATGATCCGCTCGCGACCGCTCCTGCCGGCTGACCTGTCGCGCCATGCGTACACGAAGGTCGCGCAGCACGCGGCGGCGGCGCAGCGAGGGGGCGACGGTGTCGGCGATCAGCACGATGAAGAACACCGCGTAGGCCGGCCAGACGTAGAGGGCGTAACCGCCCATGGCCAGGAAAGCATGCAGTGCGCTCATTTCCGGGCCTCGTCTTCGGCGATCTGGCGCACCCAGTCCTTGCCGCCTTCCAGCGCCAGCAGGTCGGTGCGCGCGCGGTGGAACAGGCTGGCGACATAGTAGAACTTGGTTGCCAGCGTCATCGCCAGCAGCGGCCACAACATGTCCCAGGCGATCTTCGAGGGGCCGAACAGCTTGACGGTGCTGCCCTGGTGCAGGGTATTCCACCAGTTGACCGAGAAATGCACGATCGGCACGTTGATGATGCCGATCAACGCCAGGAAGGCCGCGGCACGGGCGCCCTGGCGGCGATCCTCGAACGCGTGGTACAGCCCGATCACGCCCAGGTAGAGGAACAGCAGCACCAGCTCGGAGGTCAGCCGGGCATCCCAGGTCCACCAGGTGCCCCACATCGGCTTGCCCCACAGCGAACCGGTGACCAGGGTGATGAAGGTGAACGCCGCCCCGATCGGTGCGGACTCCATCGCCACCACTTCGGCCAGCTTGATCCGCCACACCAGCGCGATCAGCGAGGACACGCCCATCACGCCATAGACGAACATGCTCATCCAGGCGCAGGGCACATGGATGAAGATGATCCGATAGGCGTCACCCTGCTGGTAGTCGGCCGGCGCCAGCACCAGTCCGCCGTACAGCGCGATGACTCCGAACAGCACCGCCAGGGCCATGGCCCACGGGCGCAGCGTACCGGCGAAACGGTAGAACGTCGGCGGCGAGGAGAGCTTGTGCAGCCAGAGCGGGATCCAGTTAGACATGATGGGTCGTCAGGCGTCCAGGGCGATACGGAGGGCGGCCGCGCAGGCCAGGGGGGCCAGGACCATGGCCAGGACCAGTGCGGCTCCGAGCCAGGCGAGAGGCGCAATCCATGGCAATCCCTGCTGCGCGGCGGCCACGGCACCCGCGGCGAAGATCACCGCGGGCACGCACAGCGGCAGCAGCATCAGGGCGAGAAGCATACCAGAGCGCCGGGTGCCGGCCGTCAGCGCCACCAGCACCGCGCCGAGCAGGCTGAGCAGCGGCGTGGCCAGCAGCAGGGCCAGCAGCAGCACCGGAATCACCGCGCCGGGCAGGTGCAGCATCGCGGCCAGCAGCGGAGCGATCACGATCAGCGGCAGCGCCGTGGTCATCCAGTGGGCGAGGATCTTCATGCCCATCATCAGCGCCAGCGGTTGCGGCGCCAGCACCAGTTGCTCCAGCGAGCCATCCTCGACATCGCTGGAGAACATCGCGTCCAGCGCCAGCAGCATCGCCAGCAGCACCGTCACCAGCACCACGCCGCCGGCGATGCGCTGCAGCAGCGTGTCTTCCGGTCCCAGCGCGAACGGAAACAGCATCGTCACGATCACCGCGTACAGCACCGGCATCGCGATGTCGCCGCGCCGGCGCCAGGCCAGTGTGAGGTCGCGTCGAAGCATCGCCGCGCAGGCGGCGGCCAGGCCGGGGCGCGTCATGCGTGGATCCGGATGTGGCGCGGTTCGCCGCCATGGAAGCTCACCGCGCCGTGACTGGTCACCAGCGCCGCGCCGCCGGCGGCGAGGTGCTTCTCCAGCAGACGGTTGACCAGCGCGATGCCGATGCGGTCAAGGTTTGCGTACGGCTCGTCCAGGAGCCACAACGAGGCCGGCAGCAACAGCAGGCGGGCCAGCGCGACCCGCTTCTTCTGGCCGGCGGACAGTCGCCGCACGGGTTCGTCCTCGAAGCCGCCCAGACCGATTTCGTCCAGCACGGAGGCGATGCCGGAGCCGTCGCGGTAGCCGTTCAGGCCGGCTGCGATCAGCAGGTTTTCACGCGGGTTCAGGTCGGCCTTGAGGCCGAGTTGGTGGCCGAGGAACAGGATCTCGCCGATGCAGTCGTCCCGCTGCATCGGCTTGCCACGCCAGAACAGTTCGCCGGCGCCCACGTGCAGCAGGCCGGCAAGGATGCGCATCAAGGTGGTCTTGCCGCTGCCGTTGTCGCCCTCGATCAGCGCCAGTTCGCCGGCATCCAGCTGGAAATCGATCGGCGCGAACACCGGTTCGTCCTGGCGCAGGAAGCTCAACGCACGTGCTTCGAGCAGGGGCACAGAGGGAGTCGTGGCAATCATTGCCGCGATTGTCCGCAATGCCGATGGCGCTTGTCCATGCGGCGCGCTGCCGCTGGCCCGGTCATTCCAGCAGTCGCAACAGGGCGATGCCGTCGGCGTGGCCATGGACGTAGGCCAGTTGTGCGTGGTCGCGGGACAGGCGATCCAGCACCGCGACGTCCGCTCCGATCGCGAACAGGCTCGGTTCGGCCCAGCCGCTGGTGCCGACACCGAGGGCCGCGTAGACGTCGACATCCGGCCGGTTCTTCAGGGCGCTCAGCAACTCGTGTTGCGCGGCCAGGTTTTCCGCGGCGGGGCGCCTGCGTGCCTGCGGGTTCCAGGCCGTGATGAAGCCCCACGGACGCGCACCGACAACGGAGACGAGTTCGCGGGGCAACGGCAGGTCGACGCGTATCGTCGCCCAGGTCACCGTGTCCAGGCTGACGTAGTAGGCCGTGGCGCGGAACGCCTCGAGCAGGAACTCATCCATGCCGCAGGGCCGGCAACGGCGCCAGGCTGGACCGGAACAGCCGCGCCGCTGCATCGAGATCGATGTCCGCCACCCGCGGCACATCGCGCAGCAGCTGTTCCAGCAAGGCATCCTGGGCACGGCCGCGCTCCAGCGCGTAGGCGTAGGGCACATGGGTGAACGTGACCAGCCGATAGCGCGCCATGTAGTGCCCGGGGATCCGCGCCGCCAGCAAGGCGCCCAGTTCGCGCTTGGCCAGGTAGTGCGGGTCGGCGACCGAGTCGCGCATCTCGATGTAGTTTTCCAGCGCCATCGTGGCGATGGCGTCCGCGTTGGGCTGGCGCACGCGCTGGAACTCGGCGAACACCTCGGCGCTGTCGTCCGGCGCCGCCGCCAGCAGATTCGCCAGCACCACGGTGTCCTCGAAGCCGCAATTCATGCCCTGGCCATGGAACGGCACGATCGCGTGGGCGGCGTCGCCCACCAGCAGCGCGCGCCCGTCCAGGTGCCAGCGTTGCAGGTACAGCGTCGACAGGGTGCCCACCGGGTTGTGGTCGTAGTCTTCGCTGAAACGCGGCAGCAGCGGCAGCAGGCCGGGGAACTGCTCGCTGAAGAAGGCGGCGGCGCTGGCCGCGTCGGGCAGGGTGGCGAAACTCGGTGCGGCCCCCTGGGCGGGCAGGAACAGGGTGACGGTGAAGCTGCCCTCGGTGTTCGGCAGGGCGATGCACATGTAGCCACCGCGTGGCCAGATATGCAGTGCGTTGGGCTCCAGTGCGAACTGGTCGTGGCCGCCGCTGAGCTGCAACACGGCGGACGGCAGTTCGCCGGCGGGCGGAATCTCCAGCTCCTTGTAGCCATGGCCGAGCGATTCGATCCGCTCGCCCAACGGCGTGTGTGCATTCATCGCCGCGCGCAGCGCCGAGCCGGCGCCGTCGGCACCGATCAGCATGCCGACCGGCATCTCCCGCACGACACCGGCGTCATCGGCGAGTCGAATGCGTCGCCGCTCGAAGTCGGCATCGACCAGCGACTGCCCGAAATGCATCGTCACTCCGGCGGCCTCGGCGGCGTCCAGCAGCAGCACGTTCAGCGCACCGCGGGAGACCGACCAGATCACCTCGCTGTCGTCGACACCGTAGCGCTGCAGGCCGCAGCTGCCGTCGATTCCATGCACCATGCGTCCGCGCATCATCACCGCATGCTGCAACACGTCGTCGGCCAGTCCGGCGCTGCGCAGGGCCTGCAGGCCACGCTCGGCCAGCGCCAGGTTGATCGAGCGACCGCCCCGAAATCCGGTGTGGCGGGGATCGGGCCGCTTCTCGAACAGTTCGACCGCAAAGCCACGTTGCGCCAGTTGCAGGGCGAGCAACGCGCCGACCAGTCCGCCGCCAATCAGGGTGATGGGTTGCTGCGCCATGCTGCGATCCATGTGGGGAATTCGCCCACTGTTCCGCAAGCCGCGGGAGACTGCAATCCCGGCGAGTGCGGCGAGGGCGCGGCTGGCTCAATCCGTCGATGCGTCGAGGATCGCCGGAGTCATGACCGGCCGGTCGGGGTTCGGCATACGCCGCGTTTCCGGGTCGTCGATCGCCAATGCCCGCATCAGCGGTCGTCTCAGCACGAATGCCAGCACGCCACCGAGGGACGCGATGCCGGCGTGCATGGCCCAGAAGGCGGTGGGCGTCATGCTTTCGTAGAAGCCGCCGAGCCAGCCGATGATCATGTTGGCGAGAAACAGCGACAGGAAGACCGCGCCCATCAGGGTCGCCTTGATCGACGCTGGCGCGGCGCGCGAGACCAGCGCGAGCAGGGTGGGCCAGTAGTACAGGAACGAAATGCCGAGGATCATGTCGTAGAGCAGCGGCACGATCACCGGGATGCGCGTGCCGAACAGGCAGGCCGCCACCAGCAGCAGGTTGGCCGCGGCGGCCATCCATGCGCCGGTGCCGATCTTGCCCAGGTCGTCCGGTTCGCGGCCGCGCGCGGCCTGGCGTCGCCACAGCGCGAACAGGAGCGGCACGCCCATGATGCTGGCCAGCGGGTCGATCGAGTTGAACCAGGCTACCGGCACATGGAAGCCGAGCAGGTCCAGGTCGACGCTGCGGTTGATCCAGATCAGTGCCAGGTTGGTGTTCTGGTAATAGCTGACGCTCTGGAAGATCGTGATCGCGGAGACCACGGCCAATGCCCAGACGATGCGCCGTTGGCGACGATCGAGCGGCGCCTTCGCCTGTGTCGGGATCGCGCGGGGCCGGTCCCGCGGCAGGTAGCGGAAGCCGGCGATGTAGGTCAGCAGGCCGATCAGCATCAGCACCCCGGCCAGACCGAAGCCCGCGTGCCAGCCATAGAGCTGGGCCAGCAGGCCGCACGTCAACGGTCCGACCACCGCACCCACGTTGATGCCGATCGAGAAGATCGCGAACGCGCGGGTACGCCCTTCGCCGTCGGTTTCGGCGTAGAGCTCGCCGACCTGGGTCGAGATGTTGCCCTTCAGCAGGCCGCAGCCGACGATCAGCAGCAGCAGGGCCAGCAGGAACGAGGCATCGAACGCCATCGCCAGATGGCCCGCGCTCATCATCACCGCGCCGAGCATCACCGCGAGCCGACGGCCGATCCAGCGGTCGGCGACCCAGCCGCCGAGTACCGGCGTGAAGTAGACCAGGCCGGTGTACAGCCCCATGATCTGCGACGCCAGCGCCAGCGTGGTCATCGGTCCGAACACCGATTCCAGCGCGGAGCGGAATGTCGTGAAGCCCGCAATGTGCTCGACATGGCCCGGCAGCAGCAGCGCCTGGCTCATGTACAGCACCAGGATCGCGGTCATGCCGTAGTAGGAAAAACGCTCCCACGCTTCGGTGAAGCTCAGGTAGGCCAGGGCCATCGGCTGGCCCAGGAACCGGCGCGGCGGATCGATGTTTGCTGTGCTCATGGGTTCCCCGGAGGATGGTCGAGCCTAGTCCGAATCGGGACGCGATGTACACGGACCGCCAGCATCAGGGGGTCCGCCGTCGGCGTTCGCGTTCCGAGGGTGGAGGGCACGCGGCGCCGGCCCTTCAGAAGCTCATGAAATAGCCGCCGTTGACCGGCAGGTCGGCCCCGGTGATGTATCCGGCATCGTCGGCGGCCAGGAACTTCACCGCGCGGGCGATATCCGCGGGCGAGCCGAGCCGGCCGACCGGGATGTCCGCGATGATCTGGGCGCGGATCTCGGCGGATACGGCCGCGACCATCGGGGTGTCGCAATAGCCCGGGGACACGGTGTTGACGGTGACGCCCTTGCGCGCGGTCTCGCGCGCCAGCGCCATGCCGAAACCGTGCACGCCGGCCTTGGCGGCGGAATAGTTGGTCTGGCCGAACTGGCCGGTCTGGCCGTTCACCGAACTGATGTTGACGATGCGACCAAAGCCGCGCGAGGTCATGCCATCGACCACGTTGCGGCACATGTTGAACACGCCGTCGAGGTTGACCCGCATCAGTTCCTGCCATTGCTGCGGCGACATCTTGCGCAGGCTGGCGTCGCGGGTGATGCCGGCGGCGTTGACCAGGATGTCGAGACTGCCGTGTCGCTGCTCGATGCGCGCGGTCAGCTGCTGGCAGCTGTCGAAGTCGGTGACGTCGACCGGCTCGAACGTGATGGCGCCGTCCAGCGCGGCCACTTCCCGCTCGAATGCCTCGACGCGCTCCGCACGCGCCGGCAGATCCACCGCGATCACCCGGCGACCGGCCTGCGCCAGCTGCCGGCAGATTTCCGTGCCGAGCCCGCCGATGCCGCCGGTCACCAATGCAACGCGCTTTGCCGATTCGGTCTGGTTCATGGATGTTCAGTTCGCAGGCAAGTTCATGCCGCAGGACAGCACAGGTCGTGCTGCCGCGGTCGGTAAGAGGAGGGATGGCCGGTGGCGGGCGAATGCGCGCCGCCGGCGGGCCGGTATCAGCCGGGCTTCTTGCCGCCGCGGGAAGCGCTGGTCGGCGTCGGCATCACCTTGGCGGCGGTGTCGATCAGGCCGCGCTGCATCGCCTGGAACGCGGCCAGGTTGCGCTCGGTCAGGTCATTCAGCGTGTTCCACGGGGTCTGCCCCATGAGGCTGTTGAGCTGGCTGCGGAACTGCGTCTGCTGATCGAGGAACACCTGCAGGCTGCGCTCCAGATAAGGCCCCATGAAGCCCTGCAACGAATCGCCGTAGAACCGGATGATCTGGCTGAGCAACTGCGGCGACAGCATCGGCTGCCCCTTGTCCTCGTGCTCGGAGATGATCTGCAGCAGCACCGAACGGGTCAGATCCTCGCCGCTCTTGGCATCGCGGACCTCGAAATCCTCGTTGTCCATGACCAGCTGGCGGACTTCCTCCAGCGTGATGTAGCTGGAGATTTCCGTGTCGTAAAGACGCCGGTTCGGGTACTTCTTGATGGTGCGTTTTGTCTGAGCCATGCGGCGCAAGCTAGCAGAAGATATTGCGCCGCACCAGTGATCGGCCGGGATTCATGCTGCGGCGGCGGACCGCAGCAATCTCAATGGCCGACGGCTCCGCCGGCGCTGCCGAACGGCGGCCTGGCAAACCACAACAGCGGAATCAGCAGCACGAACAGGATCGAACACCCCAGGAAAACATCGTTGACCGCGAGGGTGAGTGACTCGCGCGTCAGCAGCTGGTTGATCACGCCCAGGCCCTCGGTGCGTGACATGCCGCTGTGGGTGAGTTGCTGCAGGAAGTGCGTGGCGGCCGGATGGGCCGCGGTGACGTTCTCGGTCAGGGTGGCGTGGTGAGTTTCGCCGCGATGCGACCAGAGCGTGACCATCACCGCCGTCGAGACACTCGAGCCCATCGTGCGGCAGAAGTTGGACAGGCCCGAGGCGCTGGCGATCTGATCCACCGGCAGGCCGGAAAGGTAGACCTGGTTCAGCGGGATGAAGAAGCACGGAATCGCCAGGCCCATCACGAAGCGCGGCACGATCAGGCTGGAGAACGAGGCGGAGCTGTCGAAGGTGGAGAACCAGTAGGCCGTCCCGGCGAACACCACGAACGCGAACGTCACCACCGCGCGCAGATCCAGCCGGTGCATGTTCCTGCCCAGCACCGGCGCGATCAGGAACGCCAGGATGCCGACCGGCGCCGTGGCCAGCCCGGCCCAGGTGGCGGTATAGCCGAGGGTGATCTGCAGCCACAGCGGGAACACCACGTTGATGCCGAAGAACGCGAACATGCCCAGCGACAGGCTGACCACGCCGACGGTGAAGTTGCGTTGCCGGAACAGCGACAGGTCCACCACCGGATGTTTGGCGTGCAGCTCCCATACGATCAGGAACGTCAGGCAGACCAGGGCGGTGAGGCCCAGGGTGAGGATCATCGGCGAGGAGAACCAGTCGTTGTCGTTGCCGTTGTCCAGCATGAACTGCAGCGCACCCACGCCGACCACCAGCAGGGCCAGGCCGATCATGTCGATCGGTGCCTTGGTGGTCTTCGTCTCGCGCTTGCGCAGCAGGCCCCAGGTGACCACGGCGGCGGCCAGTCCGACCGGCAGGTTGATGTAGAAGATCCACGGCCAGCTGAAATTGTCGGTGAGCCAGCCACCCAGGATCGGTCCGAAGATCGGCGCCACCACCACGGTCATCGCCCACAGCGCCAGCGCGATGCCCTGTTTCTCCTTCGGGTAGTTGGACAGCAGCAGGGTCAGCGACAGCGCCACCATCGGGCCGGAGCCGGCACCCTGCAGCAGGCGGCCGATCACCAGCATCGGCATGCTGGTGGCCAGCCCGCACAGCATCGAGAACACCACGAACAGCAGCACCGATGCCACGAAGGTCTTCACCTCGCCGAAGCGGCGCGCCAGCCAGCCGGTCAGCGGCTGCATGATCGCGCTGGCCAGGGCGTAGGAACTGATCGTCCAGGTCCCTTCGCTGGGACTGACGCCGAGGCTGCCGGCGATGTGCGGCACCGCGACGTTGACGATCGTCATGTCCAGCACTTCCATGAAGGTGCTGAAGGCGACGGCGATGGTCAGCAGCGCCAGCGGGGCACCGTGCAATGGTTTCAGCGGCGTGGCGTCGTTCGGCGAGGCGGCCATCGGTAGGGACTCAGTTCACTGCGGCGGCGTGCGGAAGATTGGCGCGGATGATCCGGTCGGCCTCGGCGCCGGCCTGGCTGGCCATCTGCTCGTAGACGTCGGTCTGCGCCACCGGCGGTTTTGTCGGCGTGCCGGCCAGCACGCCGCCCTTGTCGTTGCGGATGTCCACCGTGACGGCGGCCGACAGGCCGACCCGCAGCGGATGCCGGTCGAGTTCCCGGTTGTCCAGCGCGATGCGTACCGTCACCCGCTGCACCACCTTGATCCAGTTGCCGGTGGCGTTCTGCGCGGGCAGCAGCGAGAACACGCTGCCGGTGCCCGCGCCGATGCCGATCACCTTGCCGTGGTAGGTCACGTCGCTGCCGTAAAGATCCGAGACCACGCTGGCTGGCTGGCCGATGCGGATGTGGCGAAGCTGGCTTTCCTTGAAATTCGCATCGATCCACAGATCGTGCAGCGGGATCACGCTCATCAGCTGCTGGCCCGGCTGCACGCTGTTGCCCAGTTGCACGCTGCGCTGGGCGACGTAGCCGGATACCGGCGCATAGATCGCGTTGCGCTGGGCGGCGATCCAGGCCGCGCTGAAATTCGCGCGGGCCTGCAGCACGGCGGGATTCTGCGCGATCTCGGTGCCCTCGATGGCGGCATGGGCAGCGCCGGCCTGCGCTTCGGCGGCGGCCAGCGCGGCGCGTGCCTGCGCCACGCCATCGCGCAGGTGCTGCACGATCTCGGGCGACTCGGCATGCGCGGCGAGCAGCGGCAGGTGACGCTTCAGGTCGGCCTCGGCCTTGTCCAGGTCCACCCGGCTCGCGTTCACCCGTGCATCGGCGCCGCTGGCCGAGCTGGTCTGCTGGCGCACCTCGCGCACGGCCTGGGCCAGTGCACTGCGCGCCTGCTGCAGGCGCACCTTGGCGTCGGTGCTGTCCAGCTTCACCAGGATCTGGCCGGCGTCCACGTGCTGGGTGTCATCGGCGAGGATGGCCACCACGGTGCCCGGCACCTGGGCGGAAATCGCCACCTGGTTGCCGCCGACATAGGCATTGTCGGTCTTCTGGCGGGTGGAGAACACGAAGGTCCACAGCAGGAACCAGATCAGCCCGCCGAGAATGAACACGCTTGCCACGATCAGCAGGGCGCGGCGGCGCTTTCCGGGGTTCTTCGCGGCCATGCCGCTGTCGTTGGCGGCGGACTTGTCGGACTCAGTGGCGCTCATGGTCGGCGGCTCCGTCGGTAGCAATGGGGGAAGAGGGAAGGGTGGTGGCAGCGGGCGCCCGATAGCCGCCGCCGAGCGCCTTGATCAGGGTCAGGTCGGTGCTCAGCGCCTGCGCCTGCAGCTGGGTGGCGGCATCGCGCTGCTGCAGCAGCCGGGACTGGGCGAGGAGGCTTTCGCGGCCATCGCGCACCCCCTGGCGGGCACGCGCCTGTGCACTTGCCAGCAATTGCCGGTCGGCATCGAGCTGGACCTGTTGCTCGCGGCGGCGGCCGGCGATCTGTTCGGCACTCAGGGCCTGGGTCGCCACTTCACGCGCGGCACTCAGCACGGTGCCGTTGTATTGCGCCACCGCCGCATCGAGTCCGGCCTTGCTCAGGCCGTAGTTGGCCTGCAGCGAGCCCGCGCTGAAGATCGGCAGATGCAGTGCCGGGGTCAGCGCGAACACGCGGCTGCCGGGGGTCAGCAATTTGCCCAGGTCGATGCTGGACAGGCCGGCCAGGGCGCTGATGCTGATGTCGGGAAAGAACTCGGCGCGGGCGGCATCGGTCTTCTTCAGCGCGGCCTCGACCTGCCAGCGGCTGGCGGCGATGTCGGGGCGGCGGGCGATCAGGTCGAGACCGACATCGGCCGGCACGCCGCGATCCACCGACGGCAGCGGACGCACCTGCAGCGCCGGCAATTGCGCCGGCGCGATACCCAGCAGCGACGCAAGCGCGGCGCGGCGGATCCTGGCCGAGCCGTCCAGCGCCACGCGCATCTCCCGCACGCCGGCCAGTTCTGCCCTGGCTTTCTGCGCCTCGTCCGGCAGGTCCACGCCTTGTTTCACGCGCAGGTCCGCGATATCGGAAAATTGCTGCTGGGTGGCGAGCTGCCGATCGGCCAGTTGCAGGCGCGCCTGGTCCGCTTGCCAGCCAAAGTACGTATCGGCGACGGCGTATTCGATCGCCAGCGCGGCGGCGCTGCGCTGGGCTTCCGCCGCGTGTGCTTGATCCAGCGCGGCTTCCACCGTCGCCCGTTTCTTGCCCCACCAGTCGAAATCGTATTGCAGCTGCACCCCGAGGTCGGCCTGGTTGTACCAGCTGAAGCCGAGGAACTGGCTGGGAATCAGCCCGTGGTCACTCAGTCGCTGACGGGCGACCTGGGCGCTGCCATTGACCGTGAGGCCCAGCTGCGCCGCAGCCAGCCGGGCGGACTGCTCGGCGTTCTGCACGCGGCTCTGCGCCAGCGCGAGATCCGGCGATTGCCGCATCGCGCGATCCATCAAATCATCCAGCTGCGGATCGCCGTACTGACGCCACCACTGCGTTTCGGGCCAGCCGGCGCGGGTAGGCGCCTGCAAACCCGCCAGCGGGACATCGTCGCGCAACGTGGGTGAGCCGAGTCGGGCCGGTGCGCTGGCGCAGGCCGCCAGCAGCAGCGCGGTCGCCACGGTCAGCGCGGTGCGACCGCGGAGCAGGGCATGCGTCATCGGTGCTTCCTTCATGGAGGGGGGGCTTCGCTCAACTGATCCAGGTTGTCCGCCAGCTTGCGCAGCAGGTGGCTCAGCTGGCGCTTGTCGGTATCGCTGAATCCGGCAAACATGCCGTGGATACGCGGGAACATCGGCGGCAGCATCTGCTGCACGAGCCGCTGGCCGGCGGCGGTGATCCGGATCAATACGCGGCGCCGGTCCTCCTTGCTGGCCCCGCGGGTGATCAGGCCGCGCTTGACCAGCGCATTGCCGATACGGGTCATGTTGGTCGCGCCCTGGGTGGCGAATTCGCACAGTTCGCCCGGCGTCGAGCTGCCTTCGGGGCGGCTGTACAGGATCATCAGGGTGAGGAATTCGCTGTGATTGAGCTTGTGCGGCTTGAGCTTCGATTCCAGCCCTTCCTCCATGCTGCTGCCCACCATCAGCATCAGCCGGCTCAGTCGTGCTTCGACGGCAGGCAACTCCGGGATGATCTGGCTCACCCGTTCGATGCCCTCGTCCATCATCGCGATGCCGTTCTTCAGGCGTGCCATTTCACCAATTCATATTTCATCAATGAAGTAAAACATAGCAAACGGGCAAAGCGCTTGGCAAGTGCGGGGTGGCAGGGGGATGCCGGTGGCTTGCTCAGGCGGAGCGACGGTCAAGATCGAACAGGCGCCGCGCGTTGGCGCGGGTGGCGGTCGCGATATCCGCCTCCGGCTCGCCACGCAAGGCAGCCACGCAACGCAGTACCTCGGCGACGTATGCAGGCTCGTTGCGCTGGCCCCGGTGGGCAGCGCCCGGTTGATCCGGCGCATCGCTTTCCAGCAGCAGGAATTCGATCGGCATCTGCGCCACGATCCGACGCAGGCGCTGGGCCCGCTCGTAGGTGATCGGACCGCCGATGCCGAGGTGAAAGCCCATTTCCCACAGTTGCCTTGCCTGCTGCTCGCTGCCGGAAAAACTGTGCACCACGCCGCGCAGCCCGCCGGTCCGGCGCAGGGTCAGGCTCACTTCCTCCAGTGCGCCGCGCGCATGCACGATCACCGGCAGGTCGCGTTCGCGCGCCAGCTGCAGCTGGCGGACGAAATAGAGCCGCTGCAGCTCGTGATCCAGGCCGGCCACATGAAAGTCCAGGCCGATCTCGCCGACGGCGACGGCGCTGCCGTCATCGAGCCAAGAAGACAGTGCGTCCACATGGGCGGGCGCATGGTGGGGAAGAAATACCGGATGCAACCCGAAGGCGGGGTGTATCCGCGCATGGTTTGCGCACAACGCCCGGATCCGCGGCCAGCTGTCGATGTCGACGGCCGGCACGATCATCGTGTCCACGCCGGCCAGGGTGGCGCGCTCGATCACGGCGCCGCGGTCGATGGCGAATGCGGCATCGTCGAGATGGACATGGCTGTCGACGAGCTTGGGCATGCTGCGGTTTTCGTGCACTGGCAGAGAGTTCCGCGATGGGTACGTGAAGATAATGTAACGAGCGCGAGCTAGCTGGGATTCAGTTGCGCACAGGTTCAATGGGTGCGCAGATTATTGCGCCGGCGCCACGCCCGGGCATGAAAGCTACAAACAAACAGAGGAGAGGATGTCTGATGAACAAGTTGATGATCAATGTACTCAATATCGCTATCGCGGCGGCGCTGGTGACGGGCCTGTCGGCGTGCAACCGCAATGCCGACGCGGGTATCGCCAATGGTGCCGCGGATTCCGGCGCCGGAGTTGCGTACGGCAAGGTGGTCAGTGTCGACCCGGTGCATTCGACGGTGAACCATCCCAGGGAGGTTTGTCACGACGAGACGGTTACGCATACCGCTCCGCCCAAGGATGAGCACCGCATTGCCGGCACCGCGATCGGCGCGGTCGTGGGCGGCCTGGTAGGCCATCAGGTCGGTGGTGGCAAGGGCAAGACGCTGGCTACCGTGGCCGGTGCCGTCGGCGGTGGCTACGCGGGCAACCGCATCGAGGCCAGTCGCCAGCATGCCCAGGTAACCACCTCGGTCGAGCGCAAGTGCACCACGGTCAACAACACCAGCAGCAAGATCGTCGGCTACGACGTGCGCTACGTGTACAACGGGGTGACCCGTACGGTGCGCATGGATCACGATCCGGGCGACCGGGTGCAGGTGCAGGAAGGTGTTACCGCTGTCTCCGACGCACACTGAATCAACCGATCAAAACGGAAGTGACCTCATGAATGCATTTACTGGAAAGTTTGCCCTGGCGACCGCGATGACCGCGGGGCTGGCTCTCGCCGGCTGTGCCACCACGCCTTACGGCAACAGCAGCAATGGCGGCAATTACAACGGTAGCTATCAGGGCCAGCAGAACGGCTACTCCAATCGGAACGCGCGTTGCCAGACCTGTGGCGTGGTGCAGGAAGTGCAGCAGGTCTATGTGCAGGGCAGCGGTAATGGGGGCACGATCGGTGCAATCATCGGCGCGGTCGCTGGCGGTGTCCTCGGCAATACCGTCGGCAAGGGCGATGGTCGCAAGGCGGCTACGGTGGCTGGCGCGGTGGCCGGTGGCGTGGTCGGCAACCAGGTCGGCAAGCGCAGCGGCGGCGAGAGCACCGCATGGCGCATCGTGGTGCGACTGGACAACGGCCAGTATGCCACGGTGACGCAGCGCGAAGACCCCGGTGTCCGTAACGGTGATTACGTCGAAGTTCGTGGCGATCACGTCTACGCGCACTGATCATGATGTATTGATCTAGACGTCCAGACGTCCAAATGAAAAAGGCCATCGTGATGATGGCCTTTTTCATGTCTGCTCGAGCGGTAGCGGATCAGTTCACGGCGTAAAACGCATGATCGCCGATCGTCTTGCTGGGGCGATTGTGCGACCAGTACGGTGCGATGGCCGTTGTGGCGAAGTGATCGGCACGGGGCACCAGCATGTGGCGCTGCGCGACCGGCAGTTGCCAGTTGTGGATCGATCTTCCGGCGACTTTCCACGCCTTGCCGAAAGCATCGAGGTTGGTGATCTCGAAGGAGCCGGATGTGGTGGTGGTCGCAAATTGATGCGGCGCGGTCACCACCTTGCATACGGTGTTGCCGTAGTGTCCGCGATCGAGGCGGCGCAGCGCCACTTCGGCCACGGCCAGCTGGCCGACGATGGGCTCGCTGCGTGCTTCCAGATACACGGTAGTGGCCAGGCAAGCCTGGTCGGCTACGGGCTGGGGCATCAGGGATGTCAGCCACAACAGCATGGAAAGTTTCATTGTTCTGCCTCCAACGTGCTGTACGCGCAAAGCAGACTGCAGGCTTTGTGCGCCATTGCGGTGGACGGGCGGGCAGGCCGTTCCACCTGGATCTGTCGCGATGACCGAAACTTGTGGTCATCACGCTTTGCCACGGGATTGTGGCGGTTCGAGCGGCGGTTCGATGCCGTTCGGGAACTGGTGTTGCATTGGCGTTGCGCGAGCCGGATCGGCCGTGTTGCCTGCAACTGATGCGCATTCGTTGGATGCAAATGCGTTATGCCATCCGACGATGTTCTGTCGGGTCGCGCCGATTCGGACTCTTCCGATTCGTCGCGTACTTCGGCACCCCGTGTCATGGATGCCGCGATATTCGATCGGCGGAGCCTAGTGGCGGATGTCGCCGCTGGCAAGTGCCGTGCTGCTGGAGTTTAACCGATGCTCACAATCCATTGACAAGTGCCATCACGGGATTGATCGGCAGCCACATGCATCACTCATGCCGGCCATGATGTGCCGAGACCGATGACCAGGTGGTCGTCGAAACCGGAAAGGTATCCATCCGTTGCAAGGGTGACGACGTCATCGTTCAGCACGATGAGCGCTTCGACGGCATCGTCGGACTCGACGACGTCGATCACGCGACCGACCTCGCGATCGTTCATGCGCAACGTGTCTCCTGCGCTCGCCGCCTGCGACAATGTGCCGCTGTGCAGGTGTCGCTTGTGACCGCCGCGAAAATGCAGTCGTGCGACGATTTCCTGGCCGGGATAGCAGCCCTTGTCGACGGCAACCGCCTGCAGCCGCTGCAGTGACAGTGCAGCAGGCAGCAACTCACCCAGGGTCGATGCGGGCAGCCACGGCCAGCCTGCCTGCAGTTGTGTCAGGCGCCATGCGTCGTCGCCGGTTCCGGAGGTCATGATCCTGAGGCTGTGTGTTTCGCAGCCGAGTGAAATCGCGTCGCCGTCGTTGCTGATGGCATGCATGGCCTGCGCGGCCCCGCTCGCCAGCACGCGCGGTGGCAGCGCCGTCAGGCTGAGCTTCGAACGAAACACGAAGCGTTGCAGCGCGTCGACCATCGCCAAGGCATGGCCGCCGCGCAGCAGCAGCAGATAACGTTCCTCGTCGAGTCGCGCCAGATGGAACAGCGCCCGCACACGACCTTGTGGATCGAGCCACGCACTGAACTGCCACTGGCCGACGTCGAGCGAGTTGACCTTGCTGCTGAACTGGGCGTGCGCGAACGCCGCGGCGTCGGGGCCTTCGATCAACAGGGTTTCCGCGGGATGAGGGTTCGACATAGGCACTCATGAATTGGGGCGGGCGGGATCAAGCGCAAGTGCCCCTGGGTGGCCCTTGCCGCGCTGCTGAGGTCGTCGTCAATGGTTGTGCTGCTTTGGCGCAGGTATTAATCTTCGCAGGCTTACTAAAACCATGTCCGATACCTTCTCCTCAGCCGAGTCCACACCCGCTTCCGCTCCGACGGAAACGACTGCCGTGCCTGTCACGCCGGCGGGGGACAAGACGCAGGTGGAGCGACCGGCTCTGGATCCCACGCGTTATGGCGACTGGGAAAAGAACGGGCGCTGCATCGACTTCTGAACGACCACGGCGTTCGTCGCCGATTGCGTATCAGGCCAGGAACCGGTGCGGCAAGGACATCAGCGATTCCACTCAGGATAGCCGCCATGGCAGACACGCAACGACCGCTTTCTCCGCATCTGCAGATCTACAAGCGGCAAGTGCAGATGATGACTTCCATCGTGCACCGCGCCACGGGCATCGCCCTCGCCGTCGGCAGCCTGGTGGTCGTCGCCGGACTGATCCACCTCGCCGCCGGCGAGGAGAGCTTCAATCACTTCAGGAGCGTCGCCGGAAGCCCGGTGGGGATGATCCTGCTGCTGGGCTGGAGCTGGGCGCTGTTCTATCACCTGTGCAATGGCATCCGCCATCTGATCCAGGATGCCGGTGTCGGCTATGAAATTCCCCAGTTCGTGCGCTCCAGCTGGCTGTCGGTCGCCGGCAGCATCGTGCTTACCGCGCTGGTGTGGGCCTACGTATTGATGCAGGGAGGTGCCGCATGAGCGCAAAGGATGTCGTCGTGAAGGATCGGCGCAACCCGCTGAAGGTCGCCCGGGGCCTGGGCTCGTCACAGTCCGGCGTGGGTCACTGGTGGACCCAGCGGATGACCGCCGCGGCGCTGGTGCTGCTCGGCCTGTGGTTTGTCGTCACCGTGTTGTGCCTGCTGCATGCCGATTACGCCACCGCCCGTGCCACCGTGGCCAGGCCGTGGAATGCACTGCTGCTGATCGCGTTCGTGCTCACCATGTTCTGGCATGCCGTGCTCGGGCTGCAGGTGGTGATCGAGGACTACGTGCACACCCGCTGGAAGGAAGTCGTCCTGCTGGTGGCGATCAAGTTCCTCGCGGTACTCGGCGCGCTCGCAAGCGTGCTGGCCGTGCTGCGCATTGCGCTGACCCCATAAGACGCGAGGAAGAGGTTTCATGGAAAGCTACAAGATCCAGCAGCATCTGTATGACGTGATCGTGGTCGGCGCCGGTGGCGCGGGCCTGCGCGCCACGTTCGGCCTGGCCGAGAAGGGCCTCAAGGCCGCCTGCATCACCAAGGTGTTCCCGACCCGTTCGCATACGGTCGCGGCGCAGGGCGGCATCTCCGCTGCGCTCGGCAACATGGGCGAGGACGACTGGCGCTTCCATTTCTACGACACGATCAAGGGTTCCGACTGGCTCGGCGACCAGGACGCGATCGAGTACATGTGCAAGAACGCACCGGCCGCGATCATCGAGCTGGAACACTACGGTGTGCCGTTCTCGCGCACCGACGAGGGCAAGATCTACCAGCGCCCGTTCGGCGGCATGACCACGCATTACGGCAAGGGCACCGCGCAGCGCACCTGCGCCGCGGCCGACCGTACCGGTCACGCGATCCTGCATACGCTGTATCAGCAGGCACTGGCGCATGACGCCGCGTTCTTCGTCGAGTATTTCGCGATCGACCTGATCTTCGACGAGGAGGGTGTCTGCCGCGGTGTGCTGGCGCTGGACATGAACGAGGGCACGCTGCATTTTTTCCGTGGTCAGGCGGTGGTGCTGGCGACCGGCGGTTACGGCCGCGCCTACTTCAGCGCCACCTCGGCGCATACCTGCACCGGCGACGGCGGCGGCATGGTGCTGCGCGCGGGCCTGGCGCTGCAGGACATGGAGTTCGTGCAGTTCCATCCGACCGGCATCTACGGTGCCGGCTGCCTGATCACCGAGGGCGTGCGTGGTGAAGGCGGCTACCTCACCAATTCAGCCGGCGAGCGCTTCATGGAGCGTTATGCGCCGAGCGCGAAGGACCTGGCGTCGCGCGACGTGGTCAGCCGAGCGATGACGATCGAGATCCGTGAAGGCCGCGGCGTCGGCGAGAACAAGGACCACATCCATCTCAACCTGATGCATCTCGGCCCCGAGGTCATCAACGAGCGGCTGCCCGGCATCGCCGAGTCGGCGCGCATCTTCGCCGGCGTGGACGTCAGCAAGGAACCGATCCCGGTGCTGCCGACCGTGCACTACAACATGGGTGGCATCCCGACCAACTACCACGGCGAAGTCGTGCAGAAACGCGGCGACGACGTCGACGCGATCGTGCCCGGGCTGTTCGCCATCGGCGAGGCGGCCTGCGTGTCCGTGCATGGCGGCAACCGCCTGGGCTCGAACTCGCTGCTCGATCTGGTCGTGTTCGGTCGCGCGGTGGCGCATCGTTGTGCCGAGCTGATCCAGCCCGGTGCGGCGCACAAGGACCTGCCGGCCAACGTGCTGGACAAGTCGCTGGCCCGCTTCGACGCGCTGCGCAATGCCAAGGGCAGTACACCGACCGCAAAGATCCGCGCCGCGATGCAGCGCACGATGCAGAAGGATGCCGCGGTATTCCGCACCGGCGAAACGCTGGCCGAAGGCAAGCAGAAGATCTCCGAAGTGTTCGACATGTTCCAGGACGTCGGCGTCAGCGATCGCTCGCTGGTATGGAACTCCGATCTGGTCGAGACGCTGGAGCTGTCCAACCTGCTGGCACAGGCGGTGGCCACCATGCATTCGGCCGAGCAGCGTCCGGAAAGCCGCGGTGCTCATGCGCGCGAGGACTTCCCCGAGCGCGACGACGTCAACTGGATGAAGCACACCCTGGTGTGGGTCGACGAGGCCGGCAAGTCACGCTTCGATTTCCGCCCGGTGCACATGCAGCCGATGACCGACGAGGTCGAGGCCGTGCCGCCGGCGAAACGCGTCTACTGATCCACGGGCGGCCACGGCCGCGTCGTGGCGAGTGCATCATTAGGTTGTACGGTCGGGGCGCAAGCCCTCCTGCAGAAAGTTGAAGGGTTCAGCACATGGCAGAGTTTTCGCTACCGAAGAATTCCAAGATCCAGCCGGGCAAGCACTACCCGGCCAAGGATGCGAAGAAGCCGCGTACGTTCCGGATCTACCGCTGGTCGCCGGACGACGGACAGAACCCGCGCATCGACAGCTACGAGGTCGATCTGGCCGCGTGCGGTCCGATGGTTCTGGACGCGTTGCTGAAGATCAAGAACGAGATCGATCCCACGCTCACCCTGCGTCGTTCCTGCCGCGAAGGCATCTGCGGTTCGTGTGCGATGAACATCGACGGCACCAACACGCTGGCCTGTACCCGGGCGATCAGCGAGTGTGCCTCCGGCGACGTGAAGATCTACCCGCTGCCGCACATGCCGGTGGTGAAGGATCTGGTGCCCGACCTGACCCACTTCTACGCCCAGTTCGCCTCGATCAAGCCGTGGATCCGCACGCAGAGCCCTGCGCCGGATCGCGAGCGGCTGCAGTCGCCGGAAGAGCGCAAGAAGCTCGACGGCCTGTACGAATGCATCCTGTGCGCCTGCTGCTCGACCAGTTGCCCGAGCTACTGGTGGAACGGCGACAAGTACCTCGGCCCGGCGATCCTGCTGCAGGCCTATCGCTGGATCGTCGATACCCGCGATGAAGCCACAGGCGAGCGCCTGGACGACCTGGAAGATCCGTTCAAGCTGTATCGCTGCCATACGATCATGAACTGCACGCGCACCTGCCCGAAGGGTCTGAACCCGGCCAAGGCGATTGCCGAGATCAAGAAGCTGATGGTGGAACGGCGCAGCGCATGATGGATCGTCGCCACCACGTGGCGACACAGCATTACCTCTCCCCTTTGGGGAGAGGGCAGGGTGAGGGGCGGGTGCTCGCGGGGATGTCGGGCGGAGCTTCTTCTTGATGCAGGTGTCTCGCAAGATTGTCCCCTCACCTCAATCCTCTCCCCGCGGGGGAGAGGAGGCCAAGGCGGCTTCGCGGCGATGTTTCATTGGAGCGCCCTCACCTCAATCCTCTCCCCGCAGGGGAGAGCAGGCCAGGGAGGCGCTGCGCGCGGAGTCGTTTGATGAAAGCTGAAGATGCCCGTCTCAAGCGCCTGCGCTGGCGTGCCCGTCGCGGTACGCGGGAGCTCGACGCCCTGTTCGGCGGCTGGCTGGACGAATCCTTTGCCGACGCCGACGCAGCGCAGCAGCAGGCGTTCGACGAATTGCTCGACGCGCAGGATCCGGATCTGTGGGACTGGGTGATGGGGCATGCCCGGCCCGATCGGGCGGACTGGCAGGTGATCATCGATGACATCCGCGCCCGCCATCGGCTTTGAGTACCGGCCGTCGCGCCTGCTCCGGCGCACGATGATCCTGATGGCCGGGCTGGCCATGCTGGCGGTGCTGCTGTGTGCACTGGCGCCGTGGCTGAAGCTGCTGCTGGCGATCGTGGTGCTGCTGCCGACCTGGCGTTCGCTGCGGCGGATGCGCGCCACGCCGATCGTGGCCGCCGGCTGGAGCGCCGACAACGACTGGATGCTGCGCCTGGTCGATCAGGAGGACGTCCCCGCGAGGCTGGCCTCGTTCCGGGTGCTCGGTGTCTTCGTGCTGCTGCGTCTGCAGACGGCGGAACGGGGGGCGCAGATGCTGTTGCTGGCGCCGGACAACAGCGACGCGGACATTCGCCGGCGCCTGCGCATGCGGCTGGCGACCATGCAGCCGGGCGAGGCGCTGCCGCGGCTGTGACACAACGGCAACTTCGTCGACCCAGCGCGGTCCGATCGAATACCTGATAATGGACGTTCGGGCGGCCCGCCCTGCGATCACCACAAGCGACCACCCATGTTCCGACCGCTCGAACTCTTCATCGGCCTGCGCTACACGCGTGCCAAGCGCCGCAACCAATTCATCTCGTTCATCTCCACCGTGTCGATCGTGTGCATCGCGATCAGCGTGATCGCGCTGATCACGGTGATGTCGGTGATGAACGGTTTCGACTACCAGATGAGGTCGCGCATCCTCGGCGCGATCTCGCATGCCACCGTCTCCGGCATCGGCGAAAGCGTGCAGGACTGGCCGCGCGCGTTGAAGATCGCCGAGGCGAATCCGCACGTGCTCGGTGCGGCGCCCTACGTCGAGACCGAGGCATACCTTAACGCGCGACGCTCCAGCGGTGCGCTGGTGCGCGGCATCGAGCCGTCGCAGGAGCCCAAGGTCGTCGACATCGGCAAGCACATGGTCGAGGGCAAGCTCGACGAACTGACCCCGGGCAGCTGGAACATCGTGCTGGGACGGGAACTGGCCATGACGCTTGGCGTCGGCGTCGGCGACCGCCTGACCATGGTGGTGCAGCAACTGCGCGCCACGCCGATGGGCGGGGTGCCGCGGATGCGCAGTTTCCATGTGGTCGGCGTGTTCGAGCTGGGCATGGAACAGTTCGATTCGGGGCTGGCCCTGGTCAACATGAGCGATGCCGAGAAGCTCAACGACCTCAGCGGCCCCACCGGCATCCGCCTGCGCCTGGACGACCTGTTCAACGCGCGTCCGGTCGCCAACGCGCTGGCCGACCAGCTGGGCCAGGTCTATCGGGTGCAGACCTGGATGGATACCAACGCCAACCTGTTCGCCGCGCTGTCGATGGAAAAGATGGTGATGTTCATCATCCTGTCGCTGATCATCCTGGTCGCGGTGATCAACCTGGTCTCGATGCTGATGATGCTGGTCACCGACAAGCAGGCCGACATCGCGATCCTGCGCACGCTGGGTGCCACGCCGCGCAGCATCATGGGCGTGTTCATGGTGCAGGGGCTGCTGGTGGGCTTCGTCGGCATCGGTCTGGGCGTCGGCCTGGGCTCGCTGCTGTCGTGGAAGCTGCCGGGCATCATCAAATGGATCGAGCACACCTTCCACGTGACCTTCCTGTCGCCGGACGTCTACTACATCAGCGAGGTGCCGAGCCGGCTGCAATTGCACGATGTGATCTGGGTCGCCCTGCTGACCTTCACGTTCTCGCTGCTGGCCACCCTTTATCCCGCGTGGCGCGCTTCGCGCACGCAGCCGGCGCAGGCGCTGCGCTATGAATGAGACCACCAGGAAAGAGAGCGCCGCGATGTCCCCGAGCGAAAACGTGCTGCGCGCCAGCCACGTGGCCAAGACCTACGACGAAGGCGGCTTGCGCACCGAGGTGCTGGGCGACGTCAACTTCACCCTGAAACGCGGCGAGACGCTGGCGATCGTCGGCGCCTCCGGTTCGGGCAAGAGCACCTTGCTGCACATCATCGGCGGGCTGGACACGTTGACCGCCGGCGAGGTGGAAGTGGACGGCCGCGTGCTGTCCACGCTGTCCGATGCCGAGCGCGGACGCGTGCGCAACCGCTCGCTGGGCTTCATCTACCAGTTCCATCACCTGCTGCCCGAGTTCACCGCACTGGAGAACGTGTGCATGCCGCTGCTGATCCGCGGCACCGCGATCGGCGAGGCGCAGCAGCGGGCGATGACCCTGCTGGAACGGGTCGGGCTGGGCGCGCGCACCCACCACAAGCCGTCCGAACTGTCCGGCGGCGAGCGCCAGCGTTGCGCGGTGGCGCGCGCGCTGGTGACCCGGCCGGCCTGCGTGCTGGGCGACGAGCCGACCGGCAATCTCGACGAGGGCAATGCCGCGCAGGTCTATGCCTTGATGCTCGAGCTCAACCGGGAAATCGGTACCAGCTTCGTCCTGGTCACCCACGACACGCGGCTGGCGGCGCGGATGGATCGCACCCTGGTGCTGCACAACGGCGTGTTGCAGGAAAGCGCGCAAGACTGAGCGTCGAGGGCGGCGGATTCGGCGCCGCCAGCGCGCGGCGTCTGCCTACAGGGTTTTCGTCCGCATCGCCGTGGCGACCGCGCTAGGCTCGTCCCATCCAGGATGGAACGGGGCGGGTGGCATGACGCGAGTGGCGGCAATGCCCACGGCAATCGCGGCGGCAGCGTCGCTGCTGGCCGGTGTGCTGCTGGTGCAGTGGCTGCCGATGTTGCCGCCATGCTGGTGCTCCGGCCTGCTGTTTCCCCTCGCGTTGCTGCTGGCCTGGCGCTGTCCGCGCTGGCGCTGGCTGGCCTGCCTGCTGCTTGGCGTCGGGTGGGCGGCGTGGCGTGGCTCGGTGGCGATGGATGCGCGTCTGCCACGCGCGCTCGAGGGTCGCGATTTCGCCATCGTCGGCACCCTGGTCGACCTGCCGCTGGCGCGCACCGATGCCAGTCGCTTCACGCTGCGGGTGGAGCGGGCGATGCTGGACGGCCGGCCGGTGGACCTGCGCGGACGTATCACCGTGTCCTGGTACGACGGCGCGCCGTCCTTGCGGCCATGTACCCGCTGGCATCTGCTGCTGCGCCTGAAGCGACCGCGCGGCCTGCTCGATCCCGGCAGTGCCGACAGCGAGCGCTCGGCACTGGAGCGCGGCATCGTCGCCACCGGTTATGTGCGCGATGACGACGGCAACCACCCGCTGGCCGGCCCGCACTGGTGCGTCGATGGCGTCCGCGACGCGGTCGCCCGCGGCATCGCCGCGCGCGTGCGCGATCCGCATGATGCCGCGCTGCTGCAGGCGTTTTCGGTCGGGGATACGCGCGGGCTGAGCCAGCGGGACTGGGCCGTGGCGCGTGCCAACGGGGTCTCCCACCTGATCGCCATCTCCGGCTTCCACGTCGGCGTGGCGGCGGTGTTCGGCGTATGGCTGGCCATGCTGGTGCATGCGCTGTGGCCGCGTTGCGGGCTGTGGCTGCCACGGCCGCAGTCACAGGCCGCCGCCGCGTTGCTGGCGGCCGGCATCTACAGTGCGCTGGCCGGCTTCGGCCTGCCCACCGTGCGCACCCTGTTGATGATTGCGGTGGTGGCGCTGGCACGCTGCAGTCGACGTGGCAGCAGCGGTGAGCAATCGCTGGCGCTGGCGATGATCGCGATCCTGCTGGTCGATCCGCTGGCGGTGCTGGCGGCGGGGTTCTGGCTGTCCTTCGTCGGCGTGGCGTTCCTGATGCTGTGCCTGCAGGCGCGCGGGCGTGGACTGCGCGCGTTCGTGCACGAGCTGTCGGCCGGTCAGCTGGTGATGACGGTGGCGCTGCTGCCGTTGACCCTGTGGTTTTTCGGCCAGGCCTCGCTGGTGGGGGCGCTGTCGAACCTGATCGCGGTGCCGCTGGTCAGCTTCGTGATCGTGCCATGCGCGCTGCTCGGCATGTTGCTGCTGGGACTGTGCCCGCCGCTGGCCACGCCGGTGCTGTGGCTGGCCGCGCGCCTGGTGCATGCGCAGTGGTGGCTGCTGCAGCACATGGCGGGCTGGCCGGGCGCGCACTGGTATCTTCCTGCGCTGCAGCTGCACGCCTTGCTGCTGGCCCTGCTGGGCGCGCTGTGGCTGTTCCTGCCGCGTGGCGTGCCCTTGCGCTGGCTGGGCCTGTTGCTGTTCCTTCCGCTGCTGTGGCCGCCGCGTCCGGTGCTGCGCGATGGTGCGTTCCAGGCATGGGTGCTGGACGTGGGGCAGGGCCTGTCGGTCCTGTTGCGCACCCGCGACCACGCGCTGGTTTACGACGCCGGCGCGCGGTATCCCTCGGGATTCGACCTCGGTGACGCAGTGGTGCTGCCCGCGATCCATGCGCTCGGCATCGGCCATCTGGACCTGCTGATGATCAGCCACGGCGACAACGATCACGCCGGCGGCGCCGTGGCGGTCGCGAGTGCGTTTCCGCAGGCCTCTCGCTACGCCGGCGAGCCGGCGCGGATGAAGCTGCCGATGCGCCAGTGCGTCGCCGGCCAGGCCTGGCAATGGAACGGCGTGCACTTTCGCGTGTTGAATCCCGCGCCGGGCCGCGGCGACAGCGGCAATGACAGTTCCTGCGTGCTGCTGGTCGAGGGCCATGGCGGACGCCTGTTGCTCACCGGCGACATCAGTTCTCGAGCCGAGCCGGCCGTGGCTGACGCACTCGGCCGCGGACCGGCGCCGGTGCTGCTGGTGCCGCATCACGGCAGCAGCAGTTCCTCCGGCGCGGCCTTCATCGCCGCCGTGAAGCCGCCGCTGGCGCTGGTCTCGGCGGGCTGGCGCAACCGCTTCGGTCACCCGCGGGCGGACGTGCTGGCGCGCTATGCCGAAGCCGGTGTGCCGGTGTTCAATACCGCGGTGGAGGGTGCGATCGCGCTGGATTTCCCGGCCGACACCCGGCCGTGGCGCGAACCGGGCTGGCGCCGACGGCAGGCGCGTTACTGGCGCGAATGAGGCCGGGAATGCCACCGGTGCCGCAGTACCGGCGGGCGGGACTGCTATGATGCGCGCTTCTTGTCAGGTAGTACGTCGGGGTCGAAAGGTGCTGGAAATTCTGATGGCTGGCGGGTGGGCGATGGTGCCCATCCTGATCTGTTCGGCGATTGCCCTGGCGATCGTGTTGGAGCGCTGCTGGACGCTGCGGCGCAAGTCGGTGCTGCCGCCCGGGCTGGGTGAGGAGGTGCGCCAGTGGGCGCGCTCCGGCCAGCTCGATCCGAAACACCTGGAGACGCTGTCGGACGGCTCGCCGCTGGGCGAGCTGCTGGCCGCCGCGCTGGCCGTGCGCAGGCAGCCGCGCGAGCTGATCAAGGAGCGCATCGAGGACACCGGCCGGCATGTGATCCATCGCATGGAACGCTACCTCAACACGTTGGGCACGATCGCCCTGATCGGCCCGCTGCTGGGTCTGTTCGGCACCGTGATCGGCCTGATCCGCATGTTCATGGAAGTCATGGCCGGCGGCATCGGCGATCCGGCCAAGATGGCCGGCGGCATCGGCGAGGCGCTGATCTGCACCGCGTCGGGCCTGACCGTGGCGATTCCCGCCTACGTGCTGCACCGCTACTTCCGTTCGCGCGTGGCCGGCTACTGCGTGGAGATGGAGAAACAGGCGACCGCGTTGCTGGACGACCTGACCCTCGCTGCCACGGTGCCGGCACGGCCCCGTCGCGCGCCCACGGCGACCGCGCCGGGCGCGGGCTGAGTGCACGCCGATGCGTATCAGCAACGACCGCCGCGGGGATGATTTCGAGATCAACGTGATTCCGTTGATCGACGTGCTGCTGACCCTGCTGATGTTCTTCGTGCTGACCAGCACGTTCGTGCAGCACTCACGCATGAAGGTGACCCTGCCGCAGGCCAGCGTGCAGGAGCGCGACATGAACGCACCGGCGCTGACCATCATGATCGACCGCGACGGCCGCTTCTACGTCGGCAGCGACGAGGTGATGGGCGAGGGCATCGAGCCGCTCAAGCAGACCATCACCCGCAATGCGGGCGATGACCGCGACCGCCCGGTGACGATCCGCGCCGACGCGATGACACCGAACCAGAACGTGATCACCGCGATGGACGCGCTGGGCCAGCTCGGCTTCACCCGGCTGTCGATCGCCACTACGCCGAGCAAGCCAGGCGCGGCTCAATGAGCTCCGGCAAGGCCGGCAAGCGGGGTGCCGACAGCTGGCAGGTGTACCGGCGGCTGCTCGGTTACTCGCGGCGCTACTGGCCGATCGCCCTGGTCGCGCTGGTGGGCATGCTGGTCGATGGTGGCGGCCTGGCCCTGTTCACCGGCCTGCTCAAGCCGATGATCGACAAGCTGTTCACGCTCAAGGATCCCTACCTGATCTTCTGGATGCCGATCTGGATCATCGGCATTTTCCTGGTGCGCTCGCTGGGCACCTTCGTCAGCGACTACGGCGTTTCCTATATCGGCCGTCACGTCGTTCAGGCGATGCAGCAGGACGTCTTCAACGCCTATCTCAGGTTGCCGGCGCCTTTTTTCGGCAGCGAGCCCTCCGGACAGCAGGTCTCGCGCATCACCTACACCAGCGAACAGGTGGCGGCGGCATCCAGCAGCGCGGCGAAGATCGCGATCACCGACGGCTTCACCGTGATCGCGATGCTGTTCGTGATGCTCTACTACAGCCCCTACCTCACGCTCTCGCTGCTGGTGATGGTGCCCGCGATCGCGCTGGTCGCCACCGTGGTCAGTCGCCGCTACCGCAAGATCAGCCGCCGTATCCAGGGCACCATGGGATCGGTCACCGGGACCGTGGAGGAATCGGTCGGTGCCCATCGCGAAGTGCGGATCTACGGCGGTCAGGCGTATGAGGCGGGCCGCTTCGAGCACATCACGCGGCATACGAGCCGG
Source organism: Rhodanobacter ginsengisoli (assembly GCF_042657065.1). Lineage (NCBI taxonomy): Bacteria > Pseudomonadati > Pseudomonadota > Gammaproteobacteria > Lysobacterales > Rhodanobacteraceae > Rhodanobacter > Rhodanobacter ginsengisoli. The sequence continues at coordinate 197,708 of NZ_JBHSNF010000002.1, read as the reverse complement.
CTCAATCTGAAGATCGCCGCCACCAATGCCGCCTCCAGCTCCACCGTCCAGCTGATCGCCGCCACCGCGCTGGCCGCGCTGGTCTTCCTCGGCACGCGGCCACAGGTGCTGGGCAGCATGACGCCCGGCGTGTTCTTTGCCGTGCTCACCGCGATGGGAACGATGCTGCCCTCGCTCAAGCGCCTGGCCAGCGTGCAGTCGAACATCCAGCGCGGGCTGTCGGCGGCCGAGGAGATCTTCGAGGTGATCGACCTGCCGCCGGAAGTGGACAGCGGCAGCCGCGAGCTGGCACGCGCCCGCGGCGACCTGCGCTTCGAGTCGGTCAGCCTGGTCTATCCGCGCAACGATGTCGCCGCCTTGCGCGGGGTCGACCTGCATTGCGTACCGGGCACGGTGACGGCGCTGGTCGGTCGCTCCGGCAGCGGCAAGAGCAGCCTGGTCAGCCTGCTGCCGCGTTTCAATACGCCGGGCGCGGGTCGCATCGTCCTCGACGGCCAGGACTATGAGAACTACACCCTGGCCTCGCTGCGTCGCCAGATTGCCTGGGTCGGGCAGGGCGTGATGCTGTTCAACGACACCGTGGCGAACAACATCGCCTATGGCGAACTGGCCGGCGCCGACGAAGCGGACATCGTCGCCGCGGCCGAGGCGGCCAATGCGATGGAATTCATCGCGCGCATGCCGCAGGGCATCCACACCCAGATCGGCCAGGGCGGCAACATGCTTTCCGGCGGCCAGCGCCAGCGCATCGCGATCGCCCGTGCGATCCTCAAGAACGCGCCGATCCTGGTGCTGGACGAAGCCACCAGCGCACTGGACACCGAATCGGAGCGACTGATCCAGCAGGCCCTGCAGCGACTGATGCGCGACCGCACCACCCTGGTCATCGCGCATCGCCTGTCCACGGTCGAAGGCGCCGACCAGATCGCCGTGATGGATCAGGGGACGATCATCGAACGCGGTACCCACGCCGAGCTGATGGCGCTGGGCGGCCAATACGCCGCGTTGCACCGGATGCAGTTCCACGATGCCGTCGTCCGTCAGGGCGGCGACTGAGGATTGACCATGGCGCTGATCGACACGCTCGAATCAGCCTGGTACGGCAGTCGCCGGGCGCCCTGGTGGACGTGGCCGCTGGCGGCGCTGTACGGCGCCGTGGTACGCCTGCGCCGGATGCTGTATCGGGCCGGCTGGCTGCGCAGCGTGCGCCTGCAGGCACCGGTGATCGTGATCGGCAACCTCAGCGTGGGCGGCACCGGCAAGACACCGCTCACGATCGCGCTGGTCGAGGCCTTGCAGGCACGGGGTTGGCGCCCCGGCGTGGTCAGCCGTGGCTACGGCGGCAGCCGGCGCGAACCGTTGCTGCTGGGCGCCGCACCGGATCCGGCGGAAGTGGGCGACGAACCCTGCCTGATCCATGCCAGCGGCGTGCCGGTGGCGGTGGGTCGCGACCGGCCGGCGGCGGCACGCCTGCTGCTGGAGGCTGGATGCGACGTGCTGGTCGCCGACGACGGCCTGCAGCACTACACGCTGGCCCGGGACCTGGAGATCTGCGTGATCGATGGCGTGCGGCGCTTCGGCAACGGGCGGCTGTTGCCGCGCGGTCCGTTGCGCGAGCCGCTGGCCCGCCTGCACCGGGTGGACTTCCGCGTCTGCAACGGCGGCACCTGCGCCGAGGGCGAATACCCGATGCAGTTGCGCGGTGGCGAGGCGGTGGCCCTGGGCGATGGCCGACGCCAGCCGCTGGCTGCTTTTTCCGGTCGCCGCGTTCATGCGATCGCGGCGATCGGTCATCCGGCGCGTTTCTTCGACAGCCTGCGTTCCGCAGGCATCGAGGTGATCGAGCATGCCTTCGCCGATCACCACGCGTTCGCGGCGCGCGAGCTGGACTTCGGCGATGAGCTGCCGTTGCTGATGACCGACAAGGATGCGGTCAAATGCCGCCAGTTCGCCCGGCCGCACTGGTGGCGCGTGCCGGTGCAGGCGGAGCTGCCACCGGCTTTCTACGAGGCGCTGGGCGAACGCCTGGGCGGCTTGCGCCGCGACACCGTTTCGCCTGCCACATAGATCTTGCGGGCCAGGCTGCCGCCGATCCAGTAGCACAGCTCGGCCGGCCGGCTGGTGTTCCATACCACCAGGTCGGCGCGCTGGCCCGGCGCCAGCGTGCCGCGATCGGTCAATCCCAGCGCGCGGGCGGCATGGACGGTGACCCCGCGCAACGCTTCCTCGGGCGTCAGCCGGAACAGCGTGCAGGCCATCCCGGCGGCCAACCGCAGCGACAGCAGCGGCGAGGTGCCGGGGTTGCAGTCGGTGGCGACCGCCATCGGCACGCGATGCTCGCGCAGCAGGTCCACCGGCGGCAGCCGCGTCTCGCGCAGCGCATAGAACGCACCGGGCAACAGCACGGCGACGGTACCGGCCATGGCCATCGCCTTGATGCCCGACTCGCCGAGATGCTCCAGGTGGTCGGCCGACAGGCCGCCGTATTCGGCGACCAGCGCCGCGCCGTCGAGGTCGGACAACTGCTCGGCGTGCAGTTTTACCGGCAGCCCGAGCTGCTTCGCGCGCTCGAACAGGCGGCGGGTTTCCTCGCGGCTGAAGCCGATCCCTTCGCAGAACGCATCGACTGCGTCGACCAGTCCGTCGGCGGCCAGCGCGGGCAGCATCTCGTCGCAGACCAGCGCCACGTACTCGGCGCGTCGATCGAGATATTCCGGCGGCAGCGCATGCAGCCCCAGGAAACTGGTCTGCACGGTGATCCCGAGTTCGCGGCCCAGCCGCCGCGCCACACGCAGCATGCGGCGCTCGCTTTCCAGCTCCAGGCCGTAACCGGATTTGATTTCCAGCGTGGTCACGCCGTCGGCGAGCAGCGCGCGTGCCCGCGGCAAGGCTTGCGCGTACAACGCCTCCTCGCTGGCCGCGCGGGTGGCCTGGACGGTCGACAGGATGCCGCCGCCGGCGCGGGCGATCTCTTCGTAGCCGGCACCGTTCAGGCGCAGGTCGAATTCATGCGCGCGGTCGCCACCGAACACCAGATGGGTATGGCAGTCGATCAGTCCCGGCGTGACCAGCGCGCCATCCAGCGATTCCACCACGTCGGCAAGCAGGTTCGGCGCGTCCGGCAGATCGTTCACGCGACCGAGCCAGGCGATACGACCGTGATGCAAGCCGATCGCCGCCTGCTCGATCAGGCCGTACGGGGTGTCGCCGACGAACGTCGCCAGCGTGGCATTGAGCAGCAAGCGGTCCCAGCGTGGCTCGTTCATGTGCGTGCTGACTCCGTCTAGGGTGTGGCCTGCTCTTCGGTCGGGGCGTCATCGCCCTCATCCGCCGGCGTGGCCTGCTCGTCGTAGGCACTGGTCTTGCCGACATGTTGCATCGCCACGGCTTCGAGCCGCGCCTTCTCGGCGTCTTCGGCGTGGGAGGCCTGCTGCCGTTCGAAGTCCTGCACCATGCGCTCGGCGAAATCCTTGTACACCGGCGTGGGACAGAACAGCGAGGCCGCCGCGCGGGCCAGCAGGCAGGCGGCCATGATCGGGATCACCATGTCCTGGTTGTCGGTCAGCTCCATCGCGATCACCGCCGAGGTCAGCGGTGCGCCGGTGACGCCCGACAGATAGGCGCTCATGCCCAGCAGCACCACGGTGCCTGCCGGGATGCTGGGCAGGAAGTAGGCGATGTTGTGCCCGAGGCCGGCACCGACCGCCAGAGCCGGCGAGAAGATGCCGCCGGGAATGCCGGCCCAGTAGGAAACGACATTCGCGAACAGCTTGGCGATGCCGAAGCTCTGGCCCGGGGTGACCGCCGCCTCCTGCACGAACGCGCGCGCCTGTTCGTAGCCGGTACCGTAGACGTTGTTGTGCGAGAACAGCCCGATCAGCGCCAGCGCGAGGCCGCAGCCGGCGGCGAACAGCACCGGCGCGTGCGAGCGCAGCCGGCCGATATACGCCAGCGGTCCGTTGCGGCTGAGCAGGATCAGGCGTGCGAACAGGCCGCCCAGCAGGCCGCAGATGATGCCGGTCAGCAGCACCGCGAGCCAGGCATGGCCCAGCGGCAGGCTGGCACTGACGTGGCCGAAGTAGGCGTAATTGCCCATCACGCCGAGCGACACCACGCCGCCGACGATCACCGCGGTCAGCAACAGGCCGCTGAAGCGATGCTCGAACGTGCCGGCCAGTTCCTCGATCGCGAAGACCACACCGGCCAGCGGAGCGTTGAACGCCGCCGCGATGCCGCAGGCGCCGCCGGCGAGGATGAAGCGCGAGGCGGCCTTCGGGTCGGTGAAGCCGAAGCGCCGGCCCAGCGAATAGAACAGGCCCGCGCCCACGTGCACGGTGGGGCCCTCGCGGCCGATCGATGCGCCGACGGCCATCGCCAGCAGGGTGAGCACCATCTTGCCGACCGAGATCGGCAGCGACAGCATGCGCGCGCGAAAGCCCTCGTCCTCGATATGCAGGGTGCCGATCACCTGCGGGATACCGCTGCCGCGGGTGGCGCGCAGCTTGCCCTCGGTGACCCAGGCGAGCAGGCCGAACACGATCGGCGTGATGATCAGCGGAATCCATGCGCCATAGCCCAGCATCAGCCGGAACAGGTGGTAGGACCAGTCGCTGGCCTTGGCGAACAGGATCGCCGCCAGCGCCACCAGGATCGCGCCGACCCACAGCGCGATGCGCCGTTTCCATTGATGCGGCGCAAAGAATTCGTGTCCGAGCAGGGCCTGCAGACGCGGATTGGAGGAGGTCGGGGAAGCCGGTGTGGGTTCGGTCATCCGGTGATTATCGCAGACCTCGCGCCCTCACCGTCAGTGCGGCAGCGGACGCCAGCGTGTTTCGTACAGATCGAAGCGGCGATCCTTGAGGTTCTGCACCGCGCCGGCGTTGCGCGCACGGGCCAGGCTTTCCAGCCGCAGCTCGGCGAACAGCACGGTCTCGATGTTCGGCGTGGAGTCCGCCGCCACGCCATCGCGGGCGAATGGAAAGTCGCTGGGCGTGAGGATGCAGCTCTGGCCGTACTGGATGTCGAAGTTGTTGACGCCGGGCAGGTTGCCCACGTTGCCGGACATCACCACGTAGCACTGGTTCTCGATCGCGCGGGCCTGGGCGCAGTAGCGCACGCGCAGGTAGCCCTCGCGCACGTCGGTGCAGAACGGCACGAACAGGATCAGCGCACCCTGGTCGGTGAGGTGGCGCGCCACTTCCGGAAACTCGGCGTCGTAGCAGATCATCACGCCGATCGGGCCGCAGTCGGTCTGGATCGTGGCGGCGCTCTCGCCACCGGTGATGTTCCACACGGTGCGCTCGCTGGGCGTGACGTGCAGTTTCTCGCGCTCGTGGATCGAGCCGTCGCGCAGACACACGTAGCAGACGTTGTGGATATCGCCGTTGGCCTGCTCGGTCGGATGCGTGCCGCCGATGATGTTGATGTTGAAGCGGACGGCCAGGCGGCTGAACAGCTCCTTCACCCGCGGCGTGTAGTGGCTCAGCTTGCGGATCGACTCCACCGGCGACAGCTCGGTGTTCTCGATCGACAGCAGCTGCAGCGTGATCAGCTCGGGGAAAGTGACGAAATCCGCGTTGTAGTCGGCGGCGATGTCGGTGAAATATTCCACCTGGGTGGCGAACTCCTCGAACGAGGTGATCCGCCGCTGCTGGTATTGCACCGAGGCCACCCGCACCGAATCGGGCAGTCGTTGCGTTGACGACGGCGAGGGGGTGTCCGGCTGGTCGTGCAGGCGCGGGTTGCGCCAGATCAGGTGCGCGGCATAGCCGAGCGACTCGTGGTCCGAGGACACATAGGCGCGCAACAGCCCGATCAGTTCGAAATCGTTGTTGAGCTGGAAGCTCAGCGTGAGGTCGCGGCGCTTGCCGTCGACCACGGCCTGCACATAGGCCTCGGCACTGCCGTAACGCTGGATGTTCTTCGCCAGGCCGGGGATGCGCCCGCCGAACACGATGCCGCGCAGCTTGAGATCGGTGCACAGCCGCTTGCGCGCCTGGTACAGGCGCTGGCCGATGCGCATGCCGCGGTAGTCCGGGTGCACCACCACTTCCATGCCGTACAGCCAGTCGCCGTCCGGATTGTGGCGGGAGGCCATGCCGCCGCCGGTGATCTGGTTCCAGGTGTGCGGCGCCAGCGCGGTCGCCTCGTCGATGCGGAACGTGGCGCAGTAGCCGACCAGCTTGCCCTCGTACTCGACCACGAACTGGCCTTCGGGGAAGTGGGTCTGCTGGGAACGCAGCATCTCGGCCGAATGGCCCCATTCGGTGGAATAGATGCGTCCGGTCAGTTCGACCAGGGCCGGTACGTCGTCGGGCTTTGCCTGACGCACCTGGAGTCGTGGAGTCTGTTCGTTCGTTTTCTTGGCCATCCGGAGAGTATGCCCACCGCTGTGGGCAGGCCAGGTGAAGACGCGCGGGCCCGGCCGGTTACACTGCCCGCCTCGGGCAACGGAGCAGGCAGATGGGCATTCCCGCACACAGCGAAAGCATCAGGGTCGAGCAGCTGTGGCAGCCCGACGGCTGGCACGCCGGGGTCACACTTGCCATCGGCGCGGATGGACGACTGCAGTCGTCGCCGCAGACGGCAGGCGAGCCGATCGGACGTTGGGTGCTGCCGGGCATGCCGAACCTGCATTCGCACGCGTTCCAGCGCGCGATGGCCGGGCTGGCCGAGCGTCGCGGCAACACCGACGACAACTTCTGGAGCTGGCGCGAGACGATGTACGCGTTCGCCGCCACGATCGGGCCGGACGAACTCAGGGCGATCGCGGCGCAGTTGTATGTCGAGATGCTCAAGGCCGGCTATACCCAGGTCTGCGAATTCCATTACCTGCACCACCAGCCGGACGGCGCGCCGTACGCCCATCCCGAGGCGATGTCGCTGGCCCTGATCGAGGCGGCCCGCGAGGCAGGTATCGCGCTCACCCTGCTGCCGGTGTTGTACATCAGCGGCGGCTTCGACGGTCGTGCACTGACCCCGCGCCAGCGCCGTTTCGGTCATATGGTGGAAGGCTATCTGCGCCTGCTCGAGACGCTGCGCGCCCACGAGAGCGCCGACGTGCGTATCGGCATCGCGCTGCATTCGCTGCGGGCGGTGCCGGAACAGGCGATGCGCGAGGTGCTCGCCAGCGACATCGCGAAAACCTGCCCGATCCATATCCACATCGCCGAGCAGATCGGCGAGGTGCAGGACTGCCTCGCCACCCGCGGTGCGCGGCCGGTGGAATGGCTGTTCGATCACGCCGACGTCGATTCCCGCTGGTGCCTGGTGCATGCCACGCACCTGACCGACGCCGAAACCGGGCAGATCGCGCGCAGCGGCGCGGTGGCCGGCCTGTGCCCGACCACCGAGGCGAATCTCGGCGACGGCCTGTTCCCGCTGGCGGCCTACCAGGACGCCGGCGGCACGTTCGGCATCGGCTCGGATTCGCACATCTCGATCTCGCCGGTGGAGGAACTGCGCTGGCTGGAATACGGCCAGCGCCTGAGCACGCGTCATCGCAATGTCGCGGCCCGGCAGCAGGGCGACAGCGTGGGCGAGACGCTGTGGCGCGCCGCCTTGCGCGGGGGCGCGCAGGCGTCGGGCATGCCGCTGGGCGAACTGCGTGCCGGTGCCCGCGCCGACCTGATCGTGCTGGACGAAAACTCGCCCCTTGTGGCCGCGCGCGACAGCCGTGCATTGATCGACAGCTGGCTGTTCGCCGGCAACACGCCGCTGGTGCGTGACGTGATGGTGGGCGGGCGCTGGCAGGTGCGCGGATTCCGCCACCACGACGAGGAACGGATCGCCGCGCGTTACCGGCATGTGGCGGCGGAGCTGGCCTCCGGCATCTGAGCGGGTCGAAGGTTTGCCGGCCGGCCCGGCATGGCCGGTGCACGGCAGTGTCGTCCATGTCGGGCATGCGGAAATCCATCCGAAATTGCGTGAAGTCATGAAACGGCGCGCAACGAGCGGCTAGGCTGGTTCTCGCCACCGCTTCCCGGCGGTCCCGCCCTGGGGTGACTGCATGATTCCGGCCTCATCGCTGCCCGTTGCCGAACCGGTGTTTCGCGCCCGCGGCCTGACCAAGGTCTACCGCATGGGCGAAGTCGAGGTGCCGGCCCTGCGCGGGGTGGATCTGGACCTCTACCGCGGCGAGTTCGTGGTGCTGCTGGGGCCCTCGGGCAGCGGCAAGTCGACCCTGCTGAACATCCTCGGCGGGCTCGACGTGCCGACCGCCGGCGAGGTCTGGTACGAGGGGCATCACCTCACCGGTGCCGACGAGCGTGAGCTGACCCTGTTCCGCCGCGAGCACGTCGGTTTCGTGTTCCAGTTCTACAACCTCATTCCCAGCCTCACCGCGCGCGAGAACGTGGCGATCGTCACCGAAATCGCCGAGCAGCCGATGACCCCGGAGGAAGCGCTGGCGCGGGTCGACCTGGCCGATCGCATGGATCACTTTCCCGCCCAGCTGTCCGGTGGCCAGCAACAGCGCGTGGCGATTGCCCGCGCGATCGCCAAGCGGCCGGCGGTGCTGCTGTGCGACGAGCCGACCGGCGCGCTCGATTCGGCCACCGGCGTGCGCGTGCTGGAGGCGCTGGAGCGGGTCAACGCGGAACTGGGCACCACCACCGTGGTGATCACCCACAACGCCGACATCGCCCGCATGGCGCATCGCGTGCTGTACCTGGGCGACGGCCGCATCGTGCGCGAGGAACGTCCCGCACAGCGCATTCCCGCGCGGGAGCTGAGCTGGTGAGCGCGCTGACGCGCAAGGCGTGGCGCGACCTGTGGCACCTGCGCGGGCAGGCGCTGGCGATCGCGCTGGTGATCGCCGGCGGCGTGGCCACGCTGGTGATGTCGCAGTCCACTTACGAGTCGTTGCTGACCACCCGCACGCTGTTCTATCAGGAGGGCGCGCTGGCCGACCTGTGGGCGCCGCTGAAGCGGGCGCCGGACACGCTGGTGCCCCGACTGCAGGCCGTGCCGGGGGTGCAGACCGTGCAGACGCGCCTGCTGGCGATGGGCACCCTGGGTCTGCCCGGTTACAGCGAGCCGATACGGGCGGAAGTGGTGTCATTGCCGATCCGCGGTGGCCAGCCGCTGCTCAACCGGCTGCAGCTGCGCAGCGGCCGTCTGCCCGATCCGGATGTCGACAACGAAGTGGTGCTGGGCGAGGCGTTCGCGAGCACGCATGCGCTGCGTGCTGGCGACCGCGTGCGCCTCATCCTGCGCGGTCGCCAGCGCTGGCTGCAGGTGGTCGGCATCGGTACCTCGCCCGAGTACGTGCTGCAGAGTCCGCCAGGGGCGATCTTCCCGGATTTCAAGCGTTATGCCGTGTTGTGGATGAACCGTCACGCGATGGAGCAGGCATTGAACATGGACGGTGCCTTCAACAACGTGGTGCTGCGCCTGTTGCCCGACGCGCGGCCGGCCCAGGTGATCGCGTCGCTGGACACGCTGCTGGCGCGCTACGGCGGCGTCGGTGCGTATGGGCGCCACGAGCAGACGTCGGCGCGTTATCTCGAAGAGGAGTTGCGCCAGCTCGGCACCATGGCGCGGCTGTTTCCGGCGATATTCCTGGGCGTCGCCGCCTTCCTGCTGCACGTGGTGATGATGCGCCTGCTGGGCACCCAGCGTGACCAGATCGGCGTGCTCAAGGCCTTCGGCTACCGCGACCGTGCGCTGGCCGGCCACTACCTCAGCATGGCGGGAATCATCGCCCTGGGCGGCGCCGTGCTGGGCATAGCCCTGGGCGCCGTGCTGGGCCACCTGCTGGCCCAGCTCTACCAGGACATCTACCGCTTCCCGTTCCTGAAGTACCACCTCAGCGTGGGCGCGCTCGCCACCGGCCTGGCGGTGAGCCTGGCCGCGGCGTCGGCCGGCGCCATGATGGCGTTGCGCGCCGTCCTCGAATTGCCGCCGGCGGAGGCCATGCGGGCACCGGCGCCACCGCGCTTCGGACCCACGCTGATCGAGCGACTCGGGTTGCAGCGCTGGCTGTCGCAGTCGTCGCGGATGGTGTTACGCGACCTGGAGCGCCGCCCGGGACGGGCACTGCTCACCGTGCTGGGGCTGGCCATGGCCAGTGCGGTGATGATGGTCGGGCGCTTCCAGGGCGATGCGGTCGGCTACATGGTGGATACCCAGCTCAGCATCGCCCAGCGCCACGACCTGGCGATCAGCTTCGTCGAGCCGGCGCCGCGCCGGGTGCTGTTCGAGCTGGCCGCCTTGCCCGGCGTGCGTGATGCCGAGCCGGTGCGTTCGGCGCCGGTGCGCCTGATCCACGGGCTGCGCAGCTATCGCACGGTGATCGAGGGCCTGCCGCCGGGGGCGGAACTGCGAAGGCCGCTGGACACGCAGCTGCAGCCGGTGAAGCCTCCGTCCGACGGCGTGCTGCTCACCGACTACCTGCAGGGCATGCTCGACCTCAAGCCGGGCGACCGCGTCGAGGTACAGGCGCTGGAAGGTCACCGGCGCCTGCGCAGCGTGCGGGTGGCGGGCTTCGTGCACGAATACTTCGGTGCCCAGGGCTACATGGAACTGGACGCGCTGAACCGGTTGCTGGGCGACGGCGACGTGGTGTCGGGCGTCCTGCTCAGCGTCATGCCAGGCGCCGAACCGGACGTCTACACCCGTCTGGATCGGCGGCCCTGGGTGGCCGGGATCAGTTCGCGCCTGGCCGCGGTCAACAGCTTCTACGACACCATGGGCGAAAGCATGCTGATGTTCACCTGGGTGGCCGGGATGCTGGGCGCGGTGATCAATTTCGGGCTGGTCTACAACACCGCGCGGATCAGCCTGTCCGAACGCGGGCGCGAGCTGGCCAGCCTGCGTGTGCTGGGCATGACCGAAGGCGAGGTCAGCGCCGTGCTGCTCGGCCAGCTGGGCCTGCTGGTGCTGGCATCGCTGCCGCTGGGCTTCGTCGCGGGCTGGAGCCTGTGCTGGGTCATGGTGCAGGGGCTGCAGTCCGAGCTGTTCCGCGTGCCGGTGCAGCTGACCACGGCCACCTATGCTTACGCCGGATTGATGGTGCTGGGCGCCAGCCTGGTGTCGGCGCTGCTGGTGCGCCGGCGCATCGCCCGGCTGGACCTGATTGCCGTACTCAAGACGCGCGAGTGAGGACTGGAATCGTGAGCATGAAACGCCGCAATCTGATGCTGTCCGTGGTCGTCGTCATCGCCGCGCTTGGCGTGGCGTGGTGGGCGCTGCAACGGTCGCCGCGCCCGGTGGACGTGGTCGGCGTGCACCGCGGCACGCTGGTGCAGCACTTCGAGGAGGAAGGGCGCACCCAACTGCCGCGGCGCTGGGTCATCTCCGCGCCGATCGCCGGCACCCTGCAGCGGATCGATTTGCTGCAGGGCGATGCGGTCAGGGCCGGGCAGGTGCTGGCGGTGATCGAACCGTCGCGGGCCAGCTTGCTCGATCCCGCGAACCGGGCCCGCCTGCTGGCCGAGGAACAAGCCGCGCAGGCCTCGATGCAGGCGGCGGCGCAACGCCTGGCGGCGGCGCAGGCCGACGCCGATCTCGCCCTGCGCGACGTGCGGCGCATGCGGACGCTGGGTGCTTCCGGCGTGGTCAGCGTGGCGACGCTCGACGAGGCCGAGGCGCGCCTGGCCCGTGCCCGGGCCGCGGCGGCGGCGGCGGGCGCCGAGCGGCGTGCCGCGGAGCAGCAGCGGGTGGCACTGGCGTCGTTGCTGAGCGGACAGGGTCGCACCGGCGGCCAAGTGGTCGAAATGCGTGCGCCGATCGACGGCGTGGTGCTGCACCGCTATCAGGAAAGTGCGGTACCCGTGCAGGCGGGGCAGTCCCTGCTGGAGCTCGGCGATCTGCGCCAGCTGCAAGTGATGGTGCAGGCACTGTCGCAACAGGCCATCACGCTGCGACCGGGGTCGGCGGCGCATATCCTGCGCTGGGGCGGCGAGGGCGAGTTGCCGGCACGGGTCGCGCGGATCGAGCCCGGCGGCTTCACCAAGGTCTCGGCGCTGGGCGTGGAGGAACAACGCACCCTGGTGTGGCTGGACATCACGGCCCCGCACGAGCAGTGGGCGCAACTGGGCGATGGCTACCGGGTCGAGGTGGAGTTCGAGGTGGCGCGTCGTCCGGACGTGCTGCAGGTGCCTTCCAGTGCGCTGTTCCAGCACGGGCGCGACTGGGCCGTGTATCGCGTGGTGGGCGGGCGGGCGCGGTTGACGACGGTGAAAACCGGCACGCAGGGCGATGGCACGATCGAAATCCTCCAGGGTCTGAAGCAGGGCGATCGGGTCATCGCCTACCCGGATGATCGCCTGGTCGATGGCCAGCGCGTGCAGGTGGTGGACGCCTCGTCGTGACCTGGCTGGCGACGCCGGCCGCGCGGGCTCCCGGTGGCCTGCTCGGCCCGATCCGGCTGGACGGCTACGCAGCCGTCGTGCGATTTGCCACACTCGCGTTTTCCGGGAATCGCCGATGCGCTCGAATGCTCTCGCCGCGGTGGGGCTGGCGCTGTGTTCGGCGCTGTTCTTCACGCTGACCTACGTACTCAATCGCAGCCTCGTGAGCGGTGGCGGCCATTGGGCGTGGGCGGTGATCCTGCGCTACCTGTTCACGTTGCCGCTGCTGGCGCTGGCGTTGCCGCTGCAGGGTGGGCTGGGTGACCTGCCGCGCGAGCTGGCCCGCTACCCGCGCACCTGGCTGGGCTGGAGCGCGGTGGGTTTCGTGCTGTTCGGCATCCCGCTGACCTGGGCGGCCAGCAGCGGGCCGTCGTGGCTGATCGCCGGCAGCTTCCAGACCACCGTGCTGGCCGGGCCCTTGCTGGCACCGCTGATCTATCGCGATGCGCGGCGGCAGCTGGCCTGGCGCACGCTGGCGATCGGCGCGCTGATCGTGGCGGGGGTGTTCGTGTTGCAGTGGGGCCATGCGCACGGGCAATTGCATGCCGGCGACTGGCTGGCGATCGCGGCGGTGGTGCTGGCCGCGTTCGCGTATCCGCTGGGCAATCGCAAACTGCTGCTGCATCTGGAACACGGCACGACGCACCTGAATGCGGTGCAGCGCGTGTTCGGCATGACCCTGTGCAGCTGGCCGCTGTGGTGGATGTTCGCGGTCATCGCCTGGTGCACGATCGGGCCGCCGGGCTGGCGCGAGGCGCTGCTGGCCGGCGGCGTGGCGCTGTCGTCGGGCACCATCGCCACGGTGCTGTTCTTCCGCGCCACCGACATGGTGCGGCGCGAGCCGACCGCGCTGGCGGCGGTCGAGGCGATGCAGGCGGCCGAGCTGCTGTTCGCGACCCTGCTCGGCGTGCTGTTCCTGGGCGAGGCGTGGCCGCACGGCTATACGCTGTTCGGCGCACTGGCGATCATCGTCGGCATCGCGCTGTTCGGCTGGGTCAGCGGGCGCGGGGCGGCCGGCGACGACGAGGCGGTGCGCATCCTGCGTGGCGATCGCAGCGCCTGACCGGGAGTCGACATGACTGCTGGCACATGCCGGGTTGCCGCCGCTGGCGTATTCCGGTGCGTTCGTCCAACAACGAGGGAGCCACCGATGACCGAAGCACGTACCCCAGCGCTGGTTGCCACGCTCTGTGGCGGCCTCGTCGCCGGCACGCTCGATGTCGGTGCCGCCTCGCTGATCAATGGAGTCAGTCCATGGATCATCCTGCGTGCGATCGCCAGCGGCCTGCTTGGCCGCGAGGCGTTTCACGGCGGCATGGCGGTGTCGCTGCTTGGCCTCGCCCTGCAGTGGGGGATGTCCCTGCTGATTGCGGCGATCTTCGTCGTCGCGTCGCGCCGATTGGCCTGGATGCGTGAACGCTGGATCGCGGCGGGAGTGGCCTATGGCGTGGTCGTCTTCGTGGTGATGGAGTACGTCGTGGTGCCGCTGTCGGCGGCCGCGAAGCCGCACTTCACCGCGCAATCGCTGCTTGCCAACGTGCTGGCGATGCTGCTGTTCGGCCTGATCGTGGCGTTCTTCGCGCGGGATGCGGTCGCTGCCGCGGAATGACCGATGCGGTGGATGCGCGTCCTGCGGATCGGTCCGCGCAGCGACACCCGGTACCGGGCCGGAATCGGGCTCGCCGCTCGACAAGATCCTGCCTTTCGCGCGCGCTGCGGTTATCGTGCGCGCATCGAAGCAGTCTTGAACGGGCAGGCGGCATGAAACACGATCCGGAATCCATCGCCATGCCGTCGCCGGCCGCCGCTCCGTCGGCGGAGCGGATCCGCCACGGCACGCCGGCGTTCCGCCGCACCAACCTGGCGCTGTTCGCGGCCGGGTTCGCCACGTTCGGCCTGCTGTACTGCGTGCAGCCGCTGATGCCGGAGTTCAGTCGCGACTACGCGGTCAGCGCGGCGACCAGTGCGCTGTCGCTGTCGCTGACCACCGGCGTGCTGGCGTTCGCGATGCTGTTCGCCGGCGCGCTGTCCGATGCCTGGGGGCGCAAGTCGGTGATGGTGGCGTCGCTGCTGTCCTCCGCCGTGCTGGTGCTGGTGACCGCGCTGATGCCGGACTGGTCGGCGCTGCTGCTGGTGCGTGCGCTGCTCGGGCTGACCCTGAGCGGGTTGCCGGCGGTGGCGATGACCTACCTCAGCGAGGAGATGCATGCGGATTCGATCGGCCTGGGCATGGGCCTGTACATCAGCGGCAGCGCCGTCGGCGGCATGGGCGGGCGGCTGATCACCGGCGTGCTGGCCGATTTCCTCGGCTGGCGCTTCGGCGTCGGCGTGGTCGGCCTGATCGGCGTGCTGGCCGGGCTGATCTTCTGGCGGGCGTTGCCGCCGTCGCGGCATTTCGTGGCGCAGCCGCTGCACTGGCGGACCGTGCTGGGACGCTTCGGCGGGATGTTTCGCGACCGCGGCCTGCCATGGCTGTTCGCCGAGGGCTTCCTGCTGCTCGGCGCGTTCGTCACCGTCTACAACTATCTCGGCTACCGCCTGCTGGCGCCGCCGTACAACCTCAGCCAGGCCACCGTCGGGCTGATCTTCGGCATCTACCTGGTCGGCACCTTCAGTTCGGCCTGGATGGGTCACCTGGCCGGCCGGCTGGGCCGGCGCCGGGTGCTGTGGAGTGCGTTCGCGCTGATGCTGGCGGGGGTGGCGCTGACCCTGATGCACGGGCTCGCGCCGATCATGCTCGGCATCGTGGCGGTGACGTTCGGCTTCTTCGGTGGCCACTCCATCGTCAGCAGCTGGGTCGGACGACGAGCCGGCGCGGCGAGGGCACAGGCCGCGTCGGTGTACCTGTTCTGCTACTACATGGGTTCGAGCCTCGCCGGCGCCAGTGGCGGGCTGTTCTACGCCGCGTTCGGCTGGAACGGCGTGGCGCTGTTCGTCGGTGCGCTGGTGCTGGCCGGTCTGCTGATCGCGCTGCGCCTGTTCCGCCTGCCGCCGCTGGTCAACGTGGCGACGCCGCCGACCCCGATGAGCCGTGGGGCGATGCCGTGAGCCGGTGCTCCGGGTCGCGGCCCGCGTGCGGCGTGGGCTTCAGCATGTCCTTCACCGCGTCGAAGTCGCCGTCGTTGGGCACGGGCGGCAGCCGGAGCAGGTGGGCCATCAGCGGATAGACGTCCACGTTCGGGAACGCGGGAACCTTCACGCCCACCCGGAACGCCGGCCCGTGCGCCACGAACACCGCCTGCATCCGCGGATCGGCATTGTCGTAGCCATGCTCGCCGAGGCTGATCGGCTTCTTGTGGTGGGCCAGCTTCCAGGTCGTGGTGATGCGCCAGCCGACATCGGCCAGGCACAGCAACTGCGGTACGCGCGGATTGTGGCCGTAGGCGAAGCGGAGCGGCACCCGCGTCTTGTCCCAGCACTTCATGTGCTGCTGCGGTTGTTCGAGCCGGTGTTCGATCGTGGCGAATTCGGCGCGTGCCCGCGCGCTGCGGTCCTTTGGATTGAAGCCGGCCAGCACGCCGGTGCTGACGGTCTGCAACTGATCGAGCGGAATCAGCCGGTCGATGAGGATGCTGTTCGCCAGCGGCACGCTGGCCATGCCGTGATCGGCCAGCACGATGATGTTCATCCGCTCGAACAGGCCGCGCTGCTTCAGGCCGCGCACCAGTCGCGCCATCGCCGCGTCGGTCCTGCGCAGCGCCTCGTTCAGCTGCGGCGAGTCCGGGCCATCGAGGTGGCCGTAGTGGTCGACCTTGTCGAAATACAGGGTGAGAAAGCTCGGCCGCTGGTCGGCGGGCAGGTCCAGCCAGGCCAGGATCTGGTCCACCCGCTGGTCCGCGGGCATGCTCATGTCGAACGGCTGCCACTCATCCGGATAGCGGCCATGGATGTTCGCCTCGGAGCCGGGCCAGAACATCGTGGCGGTGCGCAGGCCGTGCCGGTCGGCGGTCTCCCAGATCGGCGTGGCTTCGGCCCACCAGCGTCCATCGCGGACCGCCCGGCGGTTGTCCAGCGAGAACTCGCCCAGCTGCGGATCGACCATGTCGTTGTGCACGATGCCGTGGTGATCCGGGCGCAGGCCGGTGACGATGGTGTAGTGGTTCGGAAACGTCAGCGACGGGAACGACGGCTGCATCGAGGCGGCCTGCACGCCGGTCCGCGCCAGCATCGCCAGGGTCGGGCTCAGTCCGCGCTCGATATAGTCGTAACGGTAGGCGTCGATCGAGATCAGCAGCAGCGGTGTCGGCCGGCTGGAAGGCGCCGCCACGGCGGTCGGCGCGGACGGCGGCCGGGTGACGCAACCGGCGCTTGATGCCAGCAACGGACACAGCAGCAGGCGGAACAGGAATTTCATGCTCGGAACCTTACGATACGGACAAATATCCCGACATGATTGCGCAGAGTCATGACCATTTCACGAACCGAGCATGGCCACCCGATCCGGCACGCGCTGCTGACCGGTGCACTGGCGCTGCTGCCGGTGGCCGCTGCCGGCGCCTGGCAATCCGCGCCGCAGCCAGTGATCAAGCCGGTCCCGGTGGTGATCGCTCCCGCGCCCGATCTGCAGTTCCAGCAGACCGTGCAACAGCAGCAGGTGCGCGACGAGTTGCAGAAAAGCCAGCTGCAGCAGCAGCTGCATCAGTCGGTCTCGGACAACGCGAAGCGACCGGGTGCGAAGCACCCGCACTTGCAGCGGCAGCTGGACCAGGCCGATCGCGCGCAAGCCGATCGCGACCGTGCCGAGCAGGAGGCACGGCTCGATCGCTACCGTGACCGGACCGCGCTGCCGCGGGTGATTCCGCGGGACTTGCCGGCATCGGCGCGCAGCGGCAACTGATCAGCGGCGCCCGTGCAGCGATCGGCGCGCGGCCCCTGCCAGCAGCGCCAGCAGGGCCGCCAGATCCAGCCATGCGAACCAGTTGCCCCAACGCCCATACAGTGTGTGTGCCGTGCGCAGCGGCAGGTTGCCGACCAGTTCGGCATCATGTTTTTCGCTGGACGCCTCGGCCACCACGCGGCCGCGGTCGTCGCTCAGCGTGAGGCGGCCGGAACGCGCCGCGCGCGCCACCGCGAAACCGCCCTCCACGCCGCGCATGATCGCCATGCGGCTGTGCAACCAGCCGTCCACGCTGAAGTCCCATGCGGGTACCAGCAACAGCTGTGCATCGCGCGCGGCATAAGCATGGCCGATGTCGTGAAAGTCCATGTCCTTGCAGATCGCCAGGCCCACGCGCGGCGTGCCGTCGAGCATCCGGTAGCTGTCGCCCGGCGTGTAGTGGTCCTCGAAGCCGGGGATCAGGTGGCGCTTACTGTAAGTGCTCGGCGCGACGGCACCTGGCTGGAAGACCATCGACATGTTGCGCTCCGCCCGCGGGTCGCCCTTGAAATCGATGCCGGTGTCCACGACCAGGTCGTGCCGTTGCGCCAGTGCGGCGAACGCGGGGACGGTGGCATCGGCGTTGGCAAACGAGGTCTCCGGGATCACCACGGTGCGTGCGCCCCGGTCGGCGAGACGGTCGATTGCCGCGACGTAGCGGGCCTCCAGCGCCTGGCCGTCAGCAGAGTGCAGGGCAGGCCGGATCGGCTTTTCCAGCGACACCAGGCCGATTCGCATCACGGTCGTCGCCGGCTGCTGCAGGCGCCAGCAACCGTAGCCGAGCGCGGCGCCGAGCAGCAGCACGGCGATTGCGGCAACCGCGGCGCGGTCGCGCTTCGATGCAGCAGGTGCCATCTGCATCGCGAGCGCGGCCGGCAGCAGCAGCAACAGGAGGCTGATGCCCCAGAGGCCGGTGACGGCGGCGACCTGCAGGATTGGCAGCGCGTCCATCTGGGTATAGGCGATGCTGCCGAACGTGCCATGCGGCGAGAGCTGCGTGTTGAGGTATTCGATCGCGACCCACAGGGTCGGCACCGCCAGCACGGCCGCGATCGCGCGACCACGTAGCAGCAGCTGCCGGAACAGCAGCGTGCACAGGGTCAGCATCAGGGCGGGTCCGCCGATCGCGAGCAGAATCGTCGGCAGTGGCAAGCCGATGTAGCCGTGCAAATAATCCCACTGGTTCAGCCCGCCGAGTGCATACGCCGCGAACGCCGCCAGGGCAGCCCAGCGTGCACGTACACGCGGTGCCAGCAGCAGGACCGGCAAGGGCGCAAGCCAGGTCAGCCACCACAGCGGATGCAGGCCGCTTCCATGCCACCAGCCCAGCGCCGACAGCGCCGTGGCACTCAGACCAAGCGCCAGCCACTTGCGATCAACATTTGATGCCATCGATCAATTTCCCCAGCGATTCCAGATAGAAGTGGCGGAACTGCGCTTCGTCATAGCTGAAGCGCCCCGCGCGAAACAGCGCGATCAGCCCATGCGAGTGCGCCCACAGCGTCATCGCCACGTTCCACGGATCGTCCCGGCGCAGTAAACCCTGGCGCATGCCTTCGGTGATCGTGTCGGCGATGATCGTGAGCGTCGGCGACTGGCGCTCGCGGAAGTCCGCGGGGAAGCGTCGTGCATCGTCGCGACGTAGCGAGAACGCGTGATCGAACAAGTGCGGATGCGCCAGTGCGTAGTCCAGATACGGCTCCAGCAGGGCGATCAGGCGCTTGAGCACATCCGGGTGTTGCGCGTGCGCCTGCCATTCGTGCGCCACAGCATGGAAGCTGTCGTCGGACAGCCGCTTGAGCAGTGCTTCGCGATTCGGGAAATGCCGATAGATCGCCATTGGCGTGATGCCGACCGCCTCGGCTACGCGGCGCATGCTGACCGCATCCGCGCCACCCTGCTCGAACAGCTGGAGTGCGGCGCGCAGGATTTTTTCGGCGGTACCCGGGTGAGTCATGTATACAGTGTATACATCCGGCGACCGGCACATCAAGCGATCCGCGGCGGGGGCTTGCCAGTCCGCCAGTTCAAATATATGTTAGCACTAACACAAAAACTGACGGATGGTCCCATGGAGTTCGTGAACGAGTTGGGGCTGCTCGCCCTGGGCAGTCGCATGCGGGCGTTGAGCGATCGTCTGTATGCGATCGCGGACGAGGCCTATCAGCGCGGCGGCATCGCGGTGCAGGGGCGCTGGTTCCCGTTGCTGCGGCTGTTGCACGATCGCGGGCCGCGGACCGTCGGCGAGATCGCCGAAGCGATCGGGCAGACCCATTCCGCGGTCAGCCAGCTCGCCGACAAGCTGGTCCGCGACGGCTGGCTGGTGGTGAATGCCGATGCCGCCGACAAACGCCTGCGGCGGCTCGGCCTGACCGCGAAATCCCGGGCGGCCCTGCGCGATGCCAAGCCGGCGTGGCGGGCGATCCAGGAGGTGCTGGAATCGCGCTGCGGTGACGCCGGCATCGACGTGCTGGGCACGCTGTCCGGGTTTGCCCGGGTGCTGGAGCCGCCGATCCAGGAGGAGATCGCCGAACGCACGCTCGCGATCCAGCGCGAGGCGGTGCGCGTGGTCGGCTTCCAGCCGGAGCTGCGCGAACACTTCTACCGGCTCAACGCCGCATGGCTGCGCAAGTATTTCTACGTCGAGGAAATCGACGAACGCGTGCTGTCGAATCCGGAGCAGGAAATCCTTGCCGCTGGCGGACAGGTGTTCTTCGCGCTGCTGGGCGATGCGGTGGTGGGGACGTGCGCGTTGACGAAGGAGCCGGACGATTCCTGCGAGCTGACCAAGATGGCGGTGGACGAACGCTACCAGGGCCTCGGCATCGGTCGTCGCCTGATCGAGGCCGCGATCGAGGAATTCACCCTCCGTCGCGGCAAGACCCTGTTCCTGGAAACCAACAGCAAGTTGACGCCGGCGATCCGGCTGTACGAAAGCGTCGGCTTCGAGCATCAGCCCACGTCCCGGCCCGATTCTCACTACCGGCGAGCGAACGTCTACATGGTGTGGCGCGCGCCGCGTGCCGCGAACGCGAAAGCCGGCGCCCGCCCGCGGCGAAAGGGTGCCCGCGTCGCGTGACGTTCGCCACGGAGCGGTCGGCCGCGAGCGCCGCTCAACCCCGCGCGGTGAACAGGTCGCCGTGCGCGATGCGATCTTCCAGCGCGAGCAGGAAGCGCTTGGTCGGCAGGCCGCCGCCGAAGCCGGTGAGGCTGCCGTCGCTGCCGATCACGCGGTGGCACGGCAGCACGATCGGCAGCGGATTGCGCCCGTTCGCGGCGCCGACCGCACGCACCGCCGCCGGCTGGTCGATGCGCCGGGCCAGTTCGCCGTAGCTGATCGTGACGCCGTACGGAATGTGCGCCAGTTCCCGCCACACCGCGAGCTGGAACGGCGTGCCGAGCGGGCGCAGCGGCAGCTCGAACGTCTGCCGTTCGCCGGCGAAATATTCCTGCAGCTGCCGGTACGCGGCCGCGATCGGTGCCGACGCGTGCGGATCCGCCAGCAGGGTCCAGTGCGCCAGTGACGGTTTCGGGTGGCGTTCGCGTTCGAACCAGATCCCGCGCAGCGCGTCGTAGTCCGCGACCAGGCGCAGACGGCCGACCGGGCTCGGCATCTCGTGGTAGTGGATCGTGTCCGGCATAGTCGTCATGCGGGTAGTGCCGGTTTGCGGCCGCGTGCCCGCGTGGCCGCCGGCGTGCGTGCGGGCGGCGCCGCATCGGAGGCGCCGCGCCACAGGTGGATCACCGCATACGCGCGCCACGGCCGCCACGCTTCCGCGCACGCGGTCAGCGCCTTCGTGCTCAGCGGCAGCGCATCGGTGGTGGCCACGCGGCGCAGGATCAGGTCCGCCGCGGGGAACGCGTCCGGCTCGCTCAGCGCGCGCATCGCCATGTAATGGGCAGTCCATTCGCCGATGCCGGGCAGCGCGACCCAGCGCGCCACGAACGCATCCAGCGATTGCTCGCTGCGGAAATCCACGCGGCCGTCCAGCAGTGCCTGCGCCATCCCGCGCACGGTCGCCGCCCGCGTCGTGGTGAGGCCGATTTCGCGCAGGTCCGCGTCGGCCAGCGCGGCCGGTGTCGGGAACAACCGCTGCAGCCCCGGCATCGGCGACGTCGCCAGCGGTTCGCCCCAGCGCTGCACGATGCGCGTCGCCAGCGTGCGTGCCGCCGCCACGCTGATCTGCTGGCCGAGGATCGCGCGCACCGCGATCTCGAAGCCGTCCCAGCCACCGGGCAGGCGCAGGCCGGGGCGGCGCGCCAGCAGCGGGCCGAGCACCGCATCGTGGCGGAACGTGTCCGCGATCGCCTGCGGGTTCGCATCCAGGTCGAACATCCGCCGCAAGGTCGTCACCACGCCGAGCAGACGTCCCGGTTGCGGGCAATGCAGCTGCAGTTGCAGCGCGTGCCCGCCGTCCGGCCACGCGCGCAGCTGCAGCCAGCCCGGCGCGTCGGCCGGGCCGAACACACGCGCATAGCTGTGCTCGTCGACGTGCTCCACGCCGGGCAACGCGCGCGTGCGCAGGAAGCCGAGCAGCGCCTCGAAATCGTACGGCGGACGGTAACCGAGCCGCAGCGTCAGCAGGCCCGGTGGCGTCGGGCGCGGATGGCGGCGCAGCTCGCGCGGCGCGATGCGGTTCGCCTGCGCGAACGCCGCATTGAACCGGCGCAGGCTGCGAAAGCCCGAGGCCAGCGCGACCTCCGTCACCGGCAGCGCGGTTTCGGTCAGCAGCTGTTTCGCGAACAGCAGCCGGCGCGTCGTGTGCACGCTGATCGGCGGGGCGCCGACCCGATCGACGAACAGCCGGCGCAACTGCCGCGCGCCGACGCCGACCCGCGCCGCGAGCGCATCCAGCGATTGCTCCGTCAGCATGCCGCCCTCGATCAGCTTCAGCGCGCGCGCGACGACGTGATCGCCGCGCTGCCACTGGTCGTTGCCCGGCGCCAGCTCAGGCCGGCAGCGCAGGCACGGCCGGAAGCCAGCCGCTTCCGCTGCCGCCGCGTTCGCGTAATAGCGCACGTTCTGCGGTTTCGGCGCGGGCGCGGGGCACACCGGCCGGCAGTAGATTTTCGTGCTGGTGACGGCGGTGAAGAACAGACCGTCGAAGCGGGCATCGCGACTCAGCCGCGCCTGTTCGCAGACGCGGTGATCGGGCAGGGCGCTGGCGTGGGTTTCGGACATGCGCGCAGGCTAGCACCGTCCGCGGCAGTGGACTCGCCGTTTTCGGACATGGATGCCGGAGCCCGTCAGGCCCCCGGATCAGGCCCCGGGGTCGCTGCCGGCCGGCGTGTCCCGCGGGCAGGCATCGCGACGGCCGGCGCGGAACGCGGCGACCTGCGCGGCGGTCGCCGGCCGGGCTTCGTCGCCGCCGTCGAACGCGACACGCCAGACGCGGTCGCGGCCGCGCCGCCATACCGTGGCGAACCGGCCGATCCGCTCGCTCGCTGGCTTGTCCGCCGACGGCTGCGTCACGAGCAGGTACGCGCCGCTGGAATACGCGAGCGTGCCGTCCGCCGTCGTCACCACCTGCTGCGGATACCAGCTCAGTTGCACGTTCTTGCCGGCGATGATCGCGGCCCAGTGCTCGCGGATCGCGTCGCGGCCATGCGTCGGCGTGGCGGTGTTCGCATCGAACACCGCATCATCCGCGACGTGGCTCGCGAACGCGGCCGCGTCGTGCCGCTGCACGCTGCGCGCAAACGCCAGTTCGCGTTGCCACACCGCGCAGGCCGCCCCGTTCCGCCGCGGTTTCGCCGCCGGCGGCGCCGCCATCGCGCCAGACCAGGCGAGCAACAGTACCAACCCCATGATGCGTGACATCGCTCCACTCCCTCTGCATTTTTCGCCAGTCTCCATCGCGGGACGATTGCGTGCCAGTGCAGTGCGGTCGACGAGCCGGGCGTTCGGGGCGCCGGATCATCCGCCGTCGGGGACGGTGCCGGAATCAGGGCGCCGATCGGCCCGGTCTGATCCGATGCAGCATCACCAGCAACGCATTCAGCCCGAACGGCTTGCGCAGGATCGCGCAGCCGGCATAGAGCGGCGGCAGTTCGACCGTGCTCAACCCGGTCAGTACGCAGATCGGTACGTGCCGGGTGGCCAGTGAGGTGAACAGGGCGCTGGACGCGCCCACGGCGAGCCGGCCGTCGATCAACGCGATATCCGGCGTCGAGCTTTCCAGCAGTTCGCGCGCATCGCGCATGTTCGCGGCCGGACCGAGCACGCGGTATTCCCTCGATTCGAGCGCGATCTCCAGCGTGTCCGAAGTCAGCCTGTCGTTCTCAACCACCATCACCAGCGGCCAGTTCGGCGACGCGTCGTCCAGGTCGGGCAGTGCTGCGTGGTAGTTCATGGGATTCGGGCCGATGCTGGGGTGGGGTGGGCGTCATGCCGCAGGGGTGACGAACGCGCGGGTCGAACCGCATTCACGTGAACCGGCTGCGTTGCCTGCCGTCGCGATGGAGCCATCAGGCGCGCTCCGATGCGAACGTGGTGCGAAATGGCACGCATCGGCCAAGGTCGCCGTTCACATTCACGCTGCGCGCCGCATCCATCCCCGCGAATCCGCTTCCGCAGACAGCCGATACGGGCCAGTGCTACTGTCCAGCCATCGCTGCCTGGGGAGGCGCATGTCATGGGTTCAGGACCACGCGGGCTGCTGATTGCGGCCATTGTTCTGCTGGGTATCGGCGAGTTCGCCTGGGGCTGGCACTCGGTCATGGCAAGACTGGTCGCCACGCGCCAGGCGACGGCCGTGCCGCATCGCCCACCGCCACTGCCTGCCGCGAAAGCGCATCTGTTCACGCGCGACGAGGCGAATGCGTTCCTCGCCCGGGCGAAAAAGGCCGAGGCGATCGCCGATCCGCTGCAGCGCTGCCTCGCCTATCCCGATCCACCCGGCAGCCACTGGTCGCCCGATGCGGTGGCGGCGTTTTGTCGTTATTACCGGCTGCCGGTGATCACGTTTGCCGAGGCGCAACAGCTGATCCAGAGCGGGCACGCGGCCGAGCTCGATCACCGGCTGGCCGCGGCGCTACAGGCCCAGATGACCGAACCGGGATCGAAGGGCCTGCTCGATCGGATCTACCGCGAGGCGTTCCGCAACGGTTCGTTCGACATCCGTCCCACGCTCGATGCCTGGATGCGCGAGTCGCCCAACAGCGCCTTTGCGTATGCCGCCAGCGGGGTAGCGTATGAATCGATGGCGGGCGACGCCCGCGGTGGCGCCTACATGGCGGACACACCGCAGAGCAACGTCGATTCGATGGACAAGTTGCTGGGCCAGGCCGACCGCGACCTGCGCCGGGCGATCGCCCTGAATCCGCAAATGACCCCGGCCTACGTGGCGATGATCAATGCGGGCGGACTCGGTCTGGGGACGTCGTATGCGGAGGATGCCGCCCGACGCGGACTCGCCGTGGCTCCGGATGACTATGCGATCTACAGCATCCTGATGTGGGCGAAGCAGCCCAAGTGGGGCGGCTCGATCGGCGCGATGCGACAGCTCGCCGACCAGGCGCAGGCGCATGCGAAGGAGAATCCGCTGCTGGAGCTGTTGCAGTCGGAGGCCCCGTACTACGAGGCGAGCAATTGCGACTGCGACAGGGACACCGAGCTGGCAGCGTACCCGCCGGCGCTGGACCAGCTCGCCAGCACCAACGACCTGGCGGCGGCCGGTCACGCGGCGGACGGCACGCCCCGCGTGGAGACATCGCTGATCTACCTGTCGGAGGCGCTGCGCTTCGAGCCGACCCGCGACAACGAGCGCTTGCATCGGGCCTTCGACCTGGTCGATTTCGACGAGGCCGCCTGGGCGGTGGCCGAGGCGAACCGGCTGATCACGGCGTCGCCACGCAACGAGGATGCGTTCAAGGTGCGCGGCCATGCCTACGAGGCGATGAACGACTACGTCCATGCCGAACAGGATTTCCGCGCGGCGCTGGCGCTCGATCCGCACGACCTGTGGACACTGACCCAGCTCGGCGACATGTTCGTGAACTGGACGCACGAGTGGGACAAGGGCTGGGCCATCGCCGACCGGATGATCAGGGATCAGCCCGAAAACCCGTATGGCTGGTTCCTGCGCGCGACCATCCAGGAGCGCCAGCCGCGGGCCGGCCTGAAAGACACCGTCGATTACTTCGAGGCGCACTTCGGCAGCGACCCGCAGATGCGCGAGCAGGCCGTCCGGATGCGCGCGGCGCTGATCCTGCAGACCCATTCGGGCAGCAAGGTGCTTGCCGCCAAGGGTCAATCGACGGCGGGCAAGTCGGTGGCGGCCAGCCAGTGATGCACCGCCGGGCGGGCTAGTCGGGGCGCGGCGGAACGCGCCGGTCGTCCGGCGCAGGCGTGGCCGCATCGTGCGGCGCAGGCGTGGCCGCATCGTCCGGCGTGGCGGCGGTGGAGGGGCTGGGCGATCGATCGCCCGGGTCGGCCACTTCAGGTCGGTCGAGCGATTCGATCGGCACCGCTACCGCCGCCTCGATCGCGACCGGCGCGATCGCCGCCAATCCGCCCACCGGCGTTTCCCCGTCGCCGCGAAGCATGCTCGACAGCACGCCGTCGCGGCGGATCAGGCCGTGGTACAGCGCGGCGCCCAGGTGGGCGAGAAACGTCAGCACCAGCAGCAGCGCGAACCAGCCGTGCAGGTGGCGCAGCACCGCGAACCCGGTCGGGCTGGTCGGAAAGATCGGCGGCAGCCGCAGCGATTCGCCCAGCATCACCGGATAGCCGCCGGCCGACAGCATCGCCCAGCCGATCAGCGGCATCGCCAGCATCAGGAAATACAGCAGCCAGTGCGACGCATGCGCGGCCAGTTTCTGCACGGCCGGCAGGTCGGCGGGCAGCGGCGGGGGCGGATGGCGCAGGCGCACCGTCAGGCGCACCACGGCCAGGATCAGGATCGCGATGCCCAGCGGCTTGTGCAGGCGCAGCAGCCAGTCGTGGCGGGCGGAGACCGAGGCGACCATGCCGATGCCGATGAACAGCATCGCCAGGATCAGTGCGGCCATCAGCCAGTGCAGCACGCGGGCGGCCAGGGTGAAGTGGGTGGCGGATTTCATCGGTGGCTCTCCGGCGTCGAACGGGCGGCGGCTGTGCCGGGCAGGTGGGCTTCCTCGCTGGTGCGGCGCAGGTAGGAATCCGCATACGCGGCCGAGCGGGCCGGTAGCAGCGGGTCGTCCGAGGCCTCGATCCCGGCGGGCAGCACCAGCGGGTCGTAGTTGATGTCGCGGCACGGCCCGCTTTGCTGCGGCTCGGTGTGCTCGATCACCAGGGTGCCCGCATCCACCGTGGGACGGTCGGTGGGCCACGTCTTCGTTGCGTCGCTGGTCGGGTCGCCCGCGGCGGCCAGCGTCACCAGCAGATGCCAGCGCAGCGGACCTTGCGCCAGCCGCCGGCCGAGGTCGGCATCGAGATAATCCGACGCGGCCGGGGCCACGGCGCCCGCGGCGTCGGTGGCTTCCGGCACCATCCGCCAGCGCACCGGCTGGCGCTGGCCGCCGGCATCGACGAACACGAACGCGTCGAGGCCGTAGTAGCTGTCGGTGGCGAAGCTGGCCGACGGTCGGGCCGTCTTCGCCCAGGCGCGGAACGCCGCCGTTTCCGGATGTGCGGCGAAGAATGCCTTCAGCTTCGCCGGGTCCGGCTTGCCGGTGGCCGGGTCCGGCTGCTGCGCCTGCAACAGCGCATAGAACGCCTGCGGCGTGGCCACCGGAAACACCGGCATGCTGTTCATGCCGGTGCGCCACTGCTGCCCGTTCGCGAGCGCGAAGCGCAGCGCCATGCTGCGGATCGGCACGCTGCTGTCCGGCGCGTACGGGTTGCCGCCGGGGATCGCGAAGCGGCCCACCAGCGGCGTGCGACCCGGTGCGAACACCTGCGCCCGGGAATACGCCTGCGCCTGGCCATGGCTGTCGAAATAGCCGGTGACGCACACGCCCTTGGCATGGTTGCGCCGATAACCGGCAAACGTGCCGGCGTTGTGCTGCAGCTGGTTCACCAGCTTCGCCGGCGTCAGCCGCTGCGGTGCCAGCCAGCCGCCGACATAGCCGAACGCGCCCGCGGTGGCGGCGAGCACGGCGGCGATCAGCGCCCAGGAGCCGATGCGGCGGGTTGGCGTGGAGCGGGGGGATGCCGCGGGGGTGGGATCATGCATGGTCGATTCCTTGTCGGTGAGGCGCGGGGTCGCCTCGGGCATGTGCGGCGGCGGGACGTACTCCCTGCCGCTGGGTGTTCGTTGCGCAGGCGCGTGCGGTTACCCGGGCCGGCGAAGAAAATCGCCTGCGCCGCGGGCGCGCATCGATGGCGTGGCGGCCCCGTCGGCATCGGGCCGGGGCAGGGGCTGTCCTATACTCGGTCGCATGTCCCACCGGAGTCCTTCGTCCATGAACGCACCCACCCGCATCGACACCACCCGCACCATCCGCGCGCCGCGCGGCACCGAGCTTTCCTGCAAGAGCTGGCTCAGCGAGGCGCCGTTCCGCATGCTGCAGAACAACCTCGATCCGGAGGTGGCGGAGAACCCGGCCGAGCTGGTGGTGTACGGCGGCATCGGCCGCGCCGCGCGCAACTGGGAGTGCTTCGACGCGATCCTGCGGTCGCTGCGCGAGTTGAACGACGACGAGACGCTGCTGGTGCAGTCCGGCAAGCCGGTCGGCGTGTTCCGCACGCACAGGGACGCGCCGCGCGTGCTGATCGCGAATTCCAACCTGGTACCGCACTGGGCCACCTGGGAGCACTTCAACGAGCTCGACAAGAAGGGCCTGATGATGTACGGCCAGATGACCGCCGGCAGCTGGATCTACATCGGCTCGCAGGGCATCGTGCAGGGCACCTACGAGACGTTCGTCGAGATGGGTCGCCAGCATTACGGCGGAAATTTGAAGGGGCGCTGGATCCTCACGGCGGGCCTGGGCGGCATGGGCGGCGCGCAGCCGCTCGCGGCCAGCCTGGCCGGCGCGTGCAGCCTCAACATCGAATGCCAGCAGAGCCGCATCGACATGCGCCTGAAGACCCGCTACGTCGACGAGCAGGCCACCGACCTGGACGACGCGCTGGCGCGCATCGCGAAATACACCGCCGCCGGCGAGGCGAAGTCGATCGCGCTGCTCGGCAACGCGGCCGACATCCTGCCCGAGCTGGTCGCCCGCGACGTGCGCCCCGACGCCGTCACCGACCAGACCAGCGCGCACGACCCGGTCAACGGCTACCTGCCGATCGGCTGGACCGTGGAGCAGTGGTTCGAGCGCCGCAAGAACGATCCGCAGCGCACCCGCGACGCCGCCAAGCACTCGATGAAGATCCACGTCGAGGCGATGCTGGCGTTCCACGCCCAGGGCATCCCCACCTTCGACTACGGCAACAACATCCGCCAGATGGCGAAGGACGAAGGCCTCACCAACGCGTTCGCGTTCCCCGGCTTCGTGCCCGCCTACGTGCGCCCGCTGTTCTGCCGTGGCATCGGCCCGTTCCGCTGGGTCGCACTGTCCGGCGATCCGGAAGACATCTACAAGACCGACGCCAAGGTGAAGGAACTCATTCCCGACGACGCGGCGCTGCACAACTGGCTCGACATGGCGAAAGAGCGCATCAGCTTCCAGGGCCTGCCCGCCCGCATCTGCTGGGTCGGCCTGGGCCTGCGCGACAAGCTCGGCCTCGCGTTCAACGAGATGGTGCGCAACGGCGAGCTGAAGGCGCCGGTTGTCATTGGGCGCGACCACCTGGATTCGGGGTCGGTGGCGTCACCGAACCGGGAGACCGAGGCGATGAAGGACGGCTCGGACGCGGTGTCGGACTGGCCCTTGCTCAATGCGATGTTGAACGTGGCCGGTGGCGCGACCTGGGTGTCGCTGCATCATGGCGGCGGCGTGGGGATGGGCTATTCGCAGCACTCGGGGGTGGTGATTGTGTGCGATGGTACGAAGGAAGCGGATGAGCGGATTGCGCGGGTGCTGTGGAATGATCCGGGTACCGGGGTGATGCGGCATGCGGATGCGGGGTATGAGATTGCTGTTGAGTGTGCGCGGGAGCAGGGGTTGAGGTTGCCGATGGTGTGAGGCCAGAGAGCCGGAGCGAGACAAACACAGAATCGGAGAGGCTCCTTAACTATGGGATGCGAGATTGCGGGCGGGCCGATTAACAGCGCTTTATGCGCTAGGTAAACTCGCCCTGTTGAAAAGCACAAGGATGCAGGGGATCAAACATGGACACATTCGATCAATGGATGGCTGAGCGCGATGCGTGGCTTCAAACGGCTGCGGCAGATCTCTTGGAACATGGGAAGCCTAGCGCCACCCAGATCGCCCAGCTCGCCGACTATTGCATTATGGAGGAGCAAAAGAAGGCCTTTGCCGCTAAGCAGTTCCCGTCAGGAACCTTTTCAACCGATCAAACCGGGAAGGTGCTTCGCCTTCTCGGCGTGCGGGACCTACAAGGTATCAATGCCTTGGACCCTGCAGCCAAGCTCGACTTTGGCGATGCAGATATAACGATCGTCTATGGGCCGAATGGGTGCGGTAAGTCAGGCTTCGCACGGTTGCTTAAGCTGGCGACGGGCTCAAGAAAGAACACGCCCATCTTGCGAGACATCAACTCGAATGCTGAGGTGGACCAACAGGCTGTCTTCGAAATAGCAGAGAACGGGAACTCATTGACCCAGACTTGGACTGCTCTGTCGGGGCCGCTAGCCAAGCTAAAGCAAGTCCATGTGTACGACAGTGTCGTTGCGAGAAGCTATCTAGTAGATAAGGAAGAAGCTACTTATGAGCCTAGGCGCCTTCGGTTCCTGAGCGCTCTTTCTGATGTCTGCGACCAAGTCAGAGATGAACTGCGTGATCGCGAAAGTAAGCTCCTTTCGAAGCTTCCCACCATACCCGCCCATCTATCGCAAAGTAAGTTGGCATCGGTGCTCAGTACCTTGAGGGTGTCCGAGACGCACGAATCCTTCAAAAAGAAGGTCATTAAGAAGAAGGATCATGAGGAGAGGCGAGCGCGACTACAAGATGCGGTTAAGACCGCCGATCCGTCGGCTCGACTTCTTCAAATTGCCGCTTCCTTGAAGGTGGTTGAGGGGGGTGCTGCAAAGCTCAAATCGTTTGAAGAAGCGCTGTCTAAGGCATCAATATCCAAGGTATTGGACAGTCAGAAGAAATCACTAGATGCGCGCAAGGCAGCGGATGACCTCGCCAAATCAACGCTTACTGGATCGTCCTTGGAAGGCGTTGGCGGTAGCACCTGGAAGATTATGTGGGAGGCGGCGCGGGCGTTCTCCGTTACGCTGTCTCCGGTTCCTTTAGCATTTCCACCGACTGAGGGCGACCCCTGTCCACTTTGCCAAGCTTGCATCAGCAAGGAGACCGAGAGCAGGCTTGCGGCGTTCGAGGCCTTCGTTAAAGGCGAAGTTGAGAGCAACGCGAAGGCGGCAGAGCAAGAGCATGCGGACCTTATTAAAAAGCTCCCGGCGTTGCCTGCCGAAGCGGAATGGTTAGCAATGTTTCCTGTCGGTGAACAAGTCGTAGCATCCGTCTTTGCAATCATTAAAGGCGCCCTCGAAAAGGCTGGTGCTTCAAACTTTGAGGCGCTAAAAGAGGGCATTGACCGGGTGGGAATCGCCTCGCTTCACCAAGAGCTGGAGGCGTATAAGAGTCGCCTTCTAGAAGAGCGGGAGCTACTTAATGCTGCTTCGGACGCAGAAGGTCTCGCAAAACTTCTGGGTGAGTTGAGCGAACTTCAAATGGTGGATTGGTGCCACGACAACCTCCAGGCCATCTTGGACGAACTGGATCGGATCAAAAGAATTGACCTCATCAAGAAGGCATCTAAGCGCACTAACACTGCCGAGATAACGAAGAAGAAGACTGCCCTTGCTAAGGAAGAGCTTGTTGGCGGATATCAAGATAGGTTTGTCAAAGAGTTGAAATTCTTTGGAGCCAACCGCATTGCGGTTAAACCAAATGAGACGTCCGGAGCCAAAGGGAAGGTCAAATTCGTCCTCAACATTGCAGGCGCTGAGAAGGCCTCTCTTGAGGAGGTGTTGAGCGAGGGTGAGGCTCGGGTCGTCTCGCTTTCGAATTTTCTGGCGGACACGAGCATATCGCCTATAACATCTCCTTTTATTTTCGATGATC
The DNA here is from genome assembly GCF_042657065.1 of Rhodanobacter ginsengisoli. Taxonomy (NCBI): domain Bacteria; kingdom Pseudomonadati; phylum Pseudomonadota; class Gammaproteobacteria; order Lysobacterales; family Rhodanobacteraceae; genus Rhodanobacter; species Rhodanobacter ginsengisoli. Next base: position 166,352 of record NZ_JBHSNF010000002.1, on the reverse strand, counting down.
CAGTCTCATCGCTGGATATCGAATTTGAGGAGCGGGTGGCTCAACGTCTCATTGAGTTAGCAAAGATTCGACAGGTTATCGTGTTCACCCACCGGCTATCCTTGGCGTGCATCCTGCGAGATGCATACAAGCGGTATGCAGCGACTCAAAAGAGCACGGGAGACGGTAAGGCGATCTCCCTCAGGGAAGTCGTACTGTGCCGAATCGAGAAACGAATCGGACTTACTGCCGGATTAAATACGCTTAGTGGTTCCATCCCTCAGGGCCTTGAAAGTCTTCTTTCTCGCGTCAAGCAAGCCAAGGTTAAGGAGGAGGGTGGCGATTACGCTGGCTACCAGTCCGATGTGAAGAGCATCTGTAGTGATATGCGCATGCTCTGTGAGCGTTCCGTCGAGGAGGTCCTGCTCCTCGGTATTGTGACCCGCTTTAAGCGGGGCATAAACACTAAGGACAAACTTCACCCGCTCACGAAAATCAGTCCTGAGGACTGCTCTTTTGTTGATGATCTAATGACGAAGTACTCCGTCTATGAGCATTCGCAATCATCAGAGCTTCCTTCGACGCCACCTGCGCTAGACGAGCTGAAAGGTGATATCGAAGCGCTCAAGTCGTGGTCTGCCGAGTTCAAGAAAAGGACTGCCACTTAAAGCTATTAGAGCTAACGGGGCCAGGTTCACTTATCGGATGTAGAGGAAGACAGCCCGATGAAATAAGGGGTCAGGTTCATTTTCCGGCTGGGGATAAATGAACCTGACCCCTTTCTTATACAGGGTGACGTGAAGGGGAGTACCTGCAAGCCGGAGGTGCGGGCGACGTGGCATCCCCGCAAGCGTTCCGGCAGGCGATTGTCCGCGCAGCCGGTGGAGCGGGACGCCTGCGGAAGGGTTCCGCTTGGGGGGGGGGCTGTTAACTCCCTCTGTCCCTTTTAAAGCCTGCCGTCTACTAGTGCTGCCTAGGCATTTCAGGGCCACGATCACTCTCCCGTGAGCCCGTATCCCTCGGGCCGGTGTCTTTGGGTCCCGTATCCTTCGGGCCGGTGTCTCTGGGGCCAGTATCTTTCGGGCCAGTATCCCTGGGGCCGAAGTCGCGGAAGTCACTTGGGTGATCATGAGGTTCATGATCGCCGCGTGAGACGTTATTCGATTGATTTGTCGGGCTTGCCGGAGTGCTCGCTTTAGCTTTCGCGTTCGCTTCCGCGAGGGCCTTTGCAGCGGCCTTCTTTCTCTGAATATCAACGCGTGCCTGGATGATGGCCGCTTTCAGCTCGGACAGCCGCCCCCTCAGGCGCGAGAGCGAGCGGCGCTGGTCAGTTAATCGGCCCAGTTCATTGCCGCGGGTTACGTAGTCCGTGAAACTGTCCTCCAAGGACTGTTGTTCCTTCTTGCCACGTACTACGTCTTTTCCTTTTAGGCCAGCCTCGCTTTTCGATAGGTCGCCCGCTGACAAGGCTTTCGTAGCGCCTGATATAGCGTCCTTGACCATTTTCGCACCGAGCTTGGCGTGCTTCTCTCCTGTCTCCCTGGAGGCACCGGCTTCAATCTGCGCTGTTCTTGCTCGCGAATCTGCGAGCTGCTGGTCAACGCTCTTAATGGCGCGATCCGCGATTTTCTCAAGCTCCGACAACGTGGGAAGCCCCTGGCGCTGTGGGTGATCCACGCCTGCGGCATTCCCCACCACGGGAATGCCTAGTAGGGCGGCCAAGACTGCAATGCGGCAATAGGAGTACATGGTGACCATCCTCGGTGCCGCTACCCCAGCACTCGATTTGCCCGTGTTCCCCTGCTGAACCGAAGCATGCTCTCTTCTGGTCTTGGCACGCAAGAACTAGCAAAACAGGGGCGAAAACAGGGGTCAGAGTGCACTTTCTGGAAGTGATCGCCACCAAATAAAGGGGACGTGGCTAATTAAATCCGGTCGCCGTCTGGCAGGGCGGGCCGCCTGCCTGACTCCGGCTCTGCTCTTGCCTGGCGTCGCCATGACGCTGGCGGTACGCCCATGGATCGCTTGAAGGCGCGTGAGAACGATGCCTCGGATTCATAACCCACGTCCTGGGCCACGCTTAGGACGGTGGCCCCGGTGTCGCGCAGCAGCGCGGCTCCGGCCTGCATACGCCATTGGGTGAGGTATTGCATGGGAGTCTGCCCGATCATGTCCGCGAAGCGTTCGTGGAATGCGGAACGGGACAGCCCGACGCGCCGGCCAAGCTCGGCCACGTTCCAGGGTTCAGCCGGCTTGGCATGCATGAGCGCCAGCGCATGTCCCACGTGCCGGTCGCGCAGTCCGGCAAGCCAGCCGCTGCTTTCGTCCGGCAAGGTTCGCAGGTAGTGCCTGACGGCATCGATGAAGAGCATCTCGCTTAGGCGCTCCAGCATTGCATTGCCCCCCGGGCGGGGGCATGAAGCTTCGGTCGCCGCCTGACGCATGCATTGCAAGGCCCAGTCCTGACCGGAGCCGGAGCGCAGATGCATGAGCTGGGGCAGCGAGGCGATCAGTGGATTGAAGGGCCGCAGGTCGCAGCCCAGGAAGCCGCACACGAGGACCGTCCCCGGCGGATCTTCATGGAGTTTGCCGAGCCGTATTTCGCGGGCGTCCAGGTGCAGTTGGAAAGGGCGCGGCTCATCCACGCGCGCGAAATAGCCCTCCGGATTCGCGGGCGCACGCATGCCCGGCGCGCTCGAAATCACGTGGGGATTACCGTGCGGGAAGAGGATGACGTCGCCCGCATCCAGGCGAACCGGTTCACCGCCGACCACGGAACCCCAGCCCGATCCCGAGATCACCGCGTGGAATTCGATTACGTGCTCGGAGCCCGGCATGACGGCCGCCGCGATCTCGCGCGAGGGCGGAGCTTCGGCCGCCCACGCGCCCGTCCCGTTGACGTGGAAGTAGAGCGCGCCGCGCAACCGCACGCTGCGCAAGACGTCCGAGAGCAGATCCTGGTTCATGTCGTGTTGGCGGCCGGGCCGAGCTGACTGGGGCGATGGGTGACCATTGTGGACCCGTGATCAAGCGTCGGCGACTGCCTGCAGGGCGGTCGATCCGCCCCGGGCTGCAGGATGTCACCCGTCAACGTTGCCCGCGAAGCGTGGCCGTGACCCGGCTTGCCCATCGGTGGGCTGGCAGGTCCCTTGTGCCGAGAGGTCGATACAAGCATGAGTACATCATCATTCGTGGCGGAAGACGTCGTTCGCCGTCATTTGCGGGCTTTTCTGGAGCAGCGGGGCATCGACGCCATCGTCGGCGACTATGCCGACGACGCATGCTTCATCTCCGAGAGCCGGGTATACCGCGGCACCCGCGAGATACGGCAGTTCTTCGAGGATTTCATCGCCGGGCTGCCGCCGGATGTGATCGGACAGTTCCTGCTGCGCAGCGCCCGGTTCGTCGACCACGTCGCGTACATCACCTGGAGTGCTGGTACGGCCATGCCGCTTGGCACGGACACCTTTCTCGTGCGAGACGGGAAGATCGTGTTGCAGACGTTTGCCATGTACGCGTCGACGAACGCGTGACCGCCCATGAATCCGATCATCCTCAACAAGAAAGGTAAGCATATGAATGCGCGGGTTTCTTTTCTCTACGGCGTGGCTGTCTACGGCGCGTGCCTCCTGACCCTGCTTTACCTGATTGGCTTCACCGGCAACCTGTGGGTGCCTGCGTCGGTCGACCACGGACACGCCGCGCCATGGCCCGAGGCGGTCTGCGTGGATCTGTTCCTGCTCGTCCTGTTCGGAGTGCAGCACAGCGTGATGGCGCGCGGGTCATTCAAGCGATGGTGGACACGCATCGTTCCGCCTGCCGTGGAAAGAAGCACGTTCGTGCTCGCCACATGCCTGGTGCTGGCGTTGCTGTTCTGGCAATGGCGGACGCTGCCGGAACCGGTCGTGTGGCGGGTCGATCACCCGCGCGCGGCGGAGGTGCTGGTTGGCCTGTACTGGTTTGGCTGGGCGCTGGTTCTGCTCAGCACATTTCTCATCAACCACTTCGAGCTGTTCGGATTGCAGCAGGTATTTGCCGACCTGACCGGCCGCGACATGCCGGCCGCCCGGTTCAGGACGCCGTCCCTGTACCGCTACGTTCGCCATCCGCTCTACCTCGGGCTTCTGATCGCCTTCTGGTCGGTGCCGGTCATGACGGCCGGTCACGTACTGTTCTCGGCCGGAGCCAGTGCCTACATCTTCGTCGGAATCTGGTTCGAGGAGCGCGACCTGGTTGCACTGTTCGGCGGACGCTATCGGCGGTATCGACAGGAGGTCGGGATGCTGCTGCCGGTCCGCGGCCGCATGCGAATTAAAGGAATTAAAGGGGACGTGGCCAATTAAATCGGCTCGCGAAGGCTGGCTTGCCGGGGCCGTCCGCGGCGCCGGCAGGCGGCGGGGCGACCGAGCGTGGTTTCCACCATGTGCTGGAAGCGCTCATCGCCTAGCGCGCGTTCCTGGCTGGCGTATGCGCGCAGGCGCTGCAAGTCATCGGGCGCGATGCCGGCGTCCAGCCACTGTCGATAGGCATGGGCGCGCTCGTAGCGGTCGCTCCCCATCGCGAGGTAGAGCGGGTGGGGCGTGATGAGCGGATCGCGGGCGCGGGCCAGGTGCGTGTGCACGCTGGACCATCGGTAGTCCTGCGGCGCCTCGACCATGGCGGTGCGCACGGGGTTGAGTTCGATATAGCGCATGACGGTCAGCAGATAGCGTTCGCTCTGCACCAGGCAGGACTTGAAGCGCCCTTGCCACAGCGCGCCGCATCGCCTGTGCCGGAAATTGAATGCCTGCACGTAGGACTGGCCGATCCAGCCCATCGCACGTGACAGCGCTCCCACCGCGCCGGGCGTCACCAGCAGGTGGAAGTGGTTGTCCATCAGGACGAACGCATGCAGGGCAATGCCGTGATCGCGGAAGGCGCAGCGGAGCAGGCGCCTGAAGTGGTAGCGATCGTCCGCGTCGAGGAAGATCGCCCCCTTGTTGATGCCGCGTTGCGTAACATGCAGCGGGACACCTGGCAGTTCGAGACGCGGCCGTCGTGGCATGGCAATCACCGATGCGAGATCAGCTGCTACGGTGCTGCGTCGGAACGCTTCGAGAGTGCATTCTTGAAGCGACCATTGTAGAAAGCTCATTGTAGATTCGCGTTTCCGGTTTCCCATCGCCCCAGGCAGCCTGCCATGTCGATCGAATCCGCCGGCACCCCGTTCCTGTATGCGGCGTTCACGCTGCTGGTCCTCGTCTTGCTGGCGGTGGATTTTCTCGTGCTGCGAGCCGAGGGCGCCCATCGGGTGAGCGTGAAGGAGGCTGCCGCGTGGACGGTGGTGTGGGTGCTGGTGTCGCTCGCGTTCTGCGGCTGGCTCTGGTGGTACCTGGACGGGCGGTTCCCGCGGGAGGTGGCGAACAAGAAGGCGCTGGAGTACCTCAGCGGTTACCTGATCGAGAAGGCGCTGGCGACCGACAACGTCTTCATGTGGATCACCTTCTTCCAGTTCTTTGCCGTGCCGGCGGCTTACCAGAAGCGCGTGCTGTTGTATGGCGTGCTCGGCGCGATCGTCATGCGCGCGGTGTTGATCTTCGTCGGGGCGGTGCTGCTGGCGCGCTTCCACTGGGTGCTTTACGTGTTCGGCTTCATCCTGCTGCTGACCGGCGGCAAGATGCTGCTGTTCGCCGGCAAGCAGGTGTCGCTGGACACCAATCCGGTGCTGCGCTGGATGCGCCGCCACATGCGGATGACCGACGAGCACCACGGCGAGAAGTTCTTCGTGGTGAAGCAGGGGTTGCGCTACGCCACGCCGCTGTTCGTGGTGCTGATCCTGGTGGAGGTGACGGACCTGATCTTCGCGGTCGATTCAATTCCGGCGATCTTCGCGGTCACCAACGACCCGTTCATCGTGTTCACCTCGAACATCTTCGCGATCCTCGGACTGCGGGCGATGTACTTCCTGCTCGCCGACATGGCCGAGCGCTTCCACCTGCTCAAGTACGGCCTGGCGGTGATCCTGATTTTCATCGGGGTGAAGATGCTGCTGCTGGACGTGTACAAGATCCCGGTCGGCATCGCTCTGGGCGTGGTCGGGTTGATCCTTGCGGTGTCAGTGTCAGCGAGCCTTCTCACGTCCCGAATTAAAGGGGACGTGGCCAATTGAATTTCACCACTCGCCTACCGATGCGGGCTGGTTGTTCGGGCTCGATTAGCCACGTCCCCTTTATTGGTAGTGGCACTTGAGCGCACAGGCTCACGTCTGCAGCTGACCGAAACGGGCGAGCAGAAAATCGATCGCACTGCGCAGCTTGGCCGTCGGACGGTGGTTCTGTGCATAGATCAGGTACATCGGTGAGGGGGCAAGCGACCAGCCGGGTAGCACCGGCACCAGGCGGCCGGCGGCGAGATCGTCGGCCAGCACCGCTTCGGGCTGAAGCGCGATGCCGATCCCGTTCAGGGCGGCGATGCGCAGGGCGTTGCCCTGGTTTGCGGTGAACCGGCCCTGCACGGTGACGTTGCAGGTTTCGCCGTCGGGCCCGACCAGTCGCCAGCGATCGTGCCGTTTCCAGTACGACAGGCCCAGGCATTCGTGCGCGGCCAGTTGTTCGGGGCGTTCGAGCTGACCGTGGCGCGCCAGATAGTCCGGCGCAGCGGCGAGCTGTCGACGGTAGGGTTGCAGTGGTCGCGCGACCAGGCTGGGTTCGTCGATGTCACCGATATGAATGCCCAGCTCGAAACCTTCGTCGAGCAGGCTGGGCCGGCGGTTGTCCAGCGTCAGTTCGATGCTGACGCCGGGATGCAGGTCCATGTATTCGCGCAGTGCGGGCACCAGACTGTGGCTACCGAAACTCACGGGAGCGATCAGCCGAAGCCGGCCACGCGGAGTGGACTGCAGTTCCGATGCGCTGGCTTCCGCCAGTTCCACGTCGGCCAGCACGTGCTTGCAACGCTCGTAATAGAGCCGGCCAACGTCGGAGAGCTGTTGTCGACGGGTGGTGCGGTGAAGCAGGCGGGTACCCAGCCGATCCTCGATGGCACGGATGTGCTTGGCGACCATGGTCGCCGAGACTTGGCTGATCTCGGCGGCAGCACTGAAGCTGCCGCTCTCGACCACCCGAACGAACATCTCCATGCCGGCCAACTTGTTCATGATTGACAACCCATAGGTTCTATATAGGTCAAATAATCGCATGTTTATCAACTCAGGCGTGGGGCGCAACATGGCCGCCTTGCCTCCATCCGCGGGGCTTTATCGGAGAGTTGTCATGCCTACCTTGCACCTGGAAATGCACCCCGGCCGTACCGTGCAGCAGAAGCGCGCCTTTGTGCGTGAAGTGACCAAAGTCACGGCAGAGACGCTGGCCTGCCCGCCGGAAAGCGTGGATATTCTGATCAGCGAAGTGCCACGCGACGCCTGGGCCAAAGCCGGCAAGTTGCTGGCGGATGCGTGAAGCCAGCCACCGGAGGATCGAGATGACAGAGCAGGCCGCGCCGTACCACGCGCATCTTTATTACCTACCCGAAACGCGCGCCACGGCCGAGGCCACTCGTCGTCGCCTGATCGACAGCATGGAATCCGGTGCCATTCCCCAGCTGCTTTTCGTCGGCCGGCTGAAGGATGGCAAGGCCGGCCCGCATCCCATTCCCCAGTTCGAGATTCACTTCACGAAGGAAGCCTTGCCAGCCATTCTCCGTCTGATCGAGGAATCCGGGCTGACCGCGTTGGTCCATCCCCTCACGGACGATGATCTTGCGGACCACACCACCTTGGCCCAGTGGATTGGAACACCGATCGAACTCGATCTGAGCACGCTCGACCCGCCGGGCAGGAACCAGGGCGTCGCGCGTTTCGCAAAGTCGGACTTCTGAAGGGATTCCAAAGCGGAAAACAGGGGTCGGAAAACAGGGGGCAGAGTGCACTTCTTGGCTCGATACCGCGGAAAGTCTACGTTGATCCCTGTTTCGCTTTTCCCGAAAAAACGCACACCCCCAATGCATGGCTCTTGGCCTGGTACATGGCGGCGTCGGCGGCGCGCAGGTAGTCATCGGTGGTCGCGAAGCCGGCCTGGCTGCTGACCACCCCGATGCTCGCGCCGCAGGTCACGGTGTGCGTGCCGATCCGGTAGGGGGCCGCGAGGGCGGCGGCCATCTGTCGGGCCCGGTCGGCGGCGCCCGCGTGATCGACACACTCAAGCAGCACGGTGAACTCGTCGCCACTCATGCGGGCGACAAGATCGACGGCCCGCACGCTGGATTCAAGCCGGCGGGCCACCTGCTGCAACAGTTGGTCGCCCACATGGTGTCCAAGCGTGTCGTTGACGGCCTTGAACCGATCGAGGTCCAGCAGCAGCACGGCGAACGTGGTGGCGTCGCCTGGTGCCGGTGTGTCACCCCCTTTCGAAGCACCGTCCTGATGCAGCGCGATGGCGTGCTCGAGGCGAGCGTGGAACAGCGGCCGGCCGGGCAGGTTGGTCAGGGCGTCGTACGAACTGCCACGTTCCGCCAGGTCGCTCAGTGACCCGGCCATCCGCACGGCCATGCCGTCTTCGAATTGGGCGACCCCGCGCCAGTTGAGCCACACCAGTCGCCCCGATCCGTGACGAGCGCGAAAATCCACGGAAAAGTTCGGGCGCTGGCCCGACAGGTGCCTGCGGTACGCCGTCTGCACGCGCTCATGGTCATCGGGATCGATCAGCTGCTGCAGGAAGTGCCAGCCGTCTTCATGCAGGTTGCCGGTGTCGCTCAGCCCGACAATCTCGTTGAAGCGCTCGGACACATGCAGGACATCCGTCTGCAGGTTCCAGTCCCAGATGCCGTCATTGGATCCGCGGGTGGCGAGTGCATAGCGGTTGTCGGACTGCACCAGCTCGAGCTCGGTGTTTTTTTGCTGGGTCACGTCGATCATCAGGCCGACCATGCGATTCGGGCGGCCCGCGTCGACATCCACGCGACACAGGTCGCGCACCCATACGACCTTGCCGGATTTGGCGATCAACCGGTAACTCATCTCGTACGCATAACTGTGCGTTGCGTTGTACGCGGCATCGTCGACGACCAGCGCTTGCGGCAGGTCATCGGGATGCACATGCAGCCGCCAGAAACGCGGGTCGGCCCGCCACTCTTCCACGGTGTAGCCGAACAGGCGCTCGACCTGGGGGCTCAGGAACGTATTGCCCACGCCGAGCTCGGCTTCCCAGACGACGCCGTCGATGGTTTCCAGCAACCGCAGGAAGCGCTGGCGGACCTCCATCAATACCTGTTCGGTGATCTCGGTGATCTCGATCAGGACACCCTGGCGACTGATCACCCGATTCGCGGCGTCATTCTTCGGCTGCAGCTGCAGACGCATCCAGCGATAGTCCGAGTTCGCCAGGCGCAGCCGGAACACCGGCATGCCTGATCGCAAGGTTCCCGTGTCGTCCGGGTGCACGAAGTCAAGCAAGGACCGGCCGAGCGTCCCTTCCAGCGAATGGCCCGTGAGCTTGTGCCAGGCCGGATTCAGGTAGGTGATGTTCCACAGCGCGTCCGTCTGCACCACCGCCTCGGGCAGCAGCTGCAGCAGTTCTTCGGGCGGCGTGGAAGGGGCGGGCATGGGTCGTCCATGCTCACCGAAACGCTGCCATCCAGTCCAGCCCCTGAGCGTGATGCCTGGGTTGGGCTGATGCAGTCCATCGGGCGCCGCCACGTCGGTGGCTTCAACGCCCGGATGAAAGGAGACATGGCGAATCAAATTTCACCAGTCGCCAGCCGGCGCAGGCTGGTTGTCCGGGCCGATTGGCCACGTTGCCTATGTTGCGGGAATGGTTGCTGCAGCGAAGGGTGCGAGCACCGTCCAGCCAAGGTTCGCATAAAGGCTGTGGCCGTCTGCTGTCGCGACCAGAAGCTGCGGATTTGCGACGGATTTTCGCGCCGTCGCAAGAGCGGTCATCACCGCGACGCCCAGTCCTTTCCGTCGGTGGTCCTGCGCGGTTTCGATCCGATCATAAATGAAGGCGTCGGCCGTTTCCGCTGCGCACCCGCTTGCGGCCAGATCGCCATCCGGCGCGATGACGCAAGCGCGGGTGACAGGCCCGGCGTGATGCAACTCCATCCTGTACCCCGGGGGCAGGGGCAGGGGCTGGGTATCGAGGGTTGCCACCGCCGCCGTCATGAAATGGTTCGCGGGCTGGAGCTCCCAGCGAGCGGGCAGTGCATCTCGCAGTTCCTCGTCGGAGCCGCACAGCTTCAGGTAGTGTCGTGGAGCCGTCACGTCACGGGCGATGGCGCGCAACCCATCGCATGGCCGCGGGAACACCCAGCGTTTCACTTCCTTTTCCGAACGGGTATCTACCCGGAAGCCCCCGCGATCATGGACGGGTGGAGGGGAGCCCCGGGCGATGGAGTGCGCCGCTTGCCAGGCGAAAACGAGCTGTGGATCGACTCTGGACAGGGTCATGGCTGATCGTATGAGTTGCTCGGGTGGGTGCGCATTCTGCGGAGATTACACGTGCTGCGCAGAAACCGGGACGCAGGAAGTTAAGTCGCGTCAACTGCCCCTGTCCACTCTTTTGGCATGCGCGAAACGTCTCGCGACGACATGTCGATCTGCAGCCTTGTCGTTCGTCGAAGCCCTGAAAGCCGACATTCGGCCAGCCACGATGAACCCTGTCAACGTCACGGAGAAACCACGATGCGCCTTGTTCCTCTCACCCTGCTGTTGCTGCTGACGGCCACCACGGCCAGCGCCGCGCCCACGCCGGTGCAGTTCACCCTCGATCCGGACCACACCTACCCCAGCTTCGAAGCGGATCACATGGGTCTGTCGATCTGGCGCGGCAAGTTCGATCGCAGCACGGGTACGGCCACGCTCGATACGGTGGGCAAGACGGGTACGATCGACGTCACCGTCGACATCGCCAGCATCGACTTCGGCAACCCGGCGTTGAACAAGGTGATGCTTGGCGCAACCGCACCGATGTGCCAGACGCAGTGCGGCATGTTTTTCGCGGAGAAGTATCCGACTGCGCACTATCGCGGCCGGCTCACGGATTTTGTGGATGGGGCGCCGACCAAAGCCGTCGGTACGTTGACGATGCGCGGGGTGACCCAACCGCTGACGCTCACCATCGACAGGTTCAAATGCGTCCCCGATTTCATGCTCAAGCCACGGCAGCGTTGCGGCGCCGATGCGCTGGGGACGTTCGAGCGGGACGCGTTCGGACTGGATGGCGGCAAGTCGTTCGGGATGGATATGAAAGTCACCCTCCGCATTCAGGTCGAAGCAGTTCAGGACAAATGACAAGACCGGGGTCAGTTGGTGGGTGGAGTGGCCGAACGAGCCGGTCGGCCGAACTTGATCAGCGACGTCCCCTCCGTACCCTTGTCATTATCATGGCCTTGTCGGCGGGAATCCCCTCCCGTCATGCGCCCTCTCGAGGAGTCCACGTTATGCGGGGCAGTTGCCTGTGTGGCCAGGTCGGGTATGAAGTCAGCCAGCTCGACTCGCCGATCGAACATTGCTCGTGTCGCTATTGCCGCAAGGCCCACGCCTCGGCGTTCAACACCGCTGCCTGCGTGAAGCCCGGGCACTTCCGCTGGCTGCGTGGCACCGAGGTGCTCAAGTCGTACGAGTCGTCGCCGGGCAAGCGGCGCTATTTCTGCGGCCACTGCGGCAGCCCGCTCATCGCCCGGCGCGACGGGCTCGACGCGATCATTGTTCGGGTCGCCACGCTCGACGACGATCCGGGCCAGACGCCGCAGTGGCATATCTGGGCATCCGACGAGGTCCCCTGGCTTCAATACGGCCCGCAAGTTCCCGCCTACCCGGAGTGGGAACCCGGCCATCACTGACGACCCGGGAGATGGTGACCCGGTCATTATCGTTGCCGGCAGGCGTCGCGTCAGGCCGGCAGGCTGACGACCGGCACGAAACCGCCGAAGATCATGCGCTTGCCATCGAAGGGGCAGTCGCTGGCGTCGTCCATGCGTGGATCCTTCATGAATTTCTCCATGCCGGCATCGCGGGTGGCCTGGTCTGGCCATTCAATCCAGGAAAACACAACCGATTCGTCCTCCCTGGCCTGCACGGCGCGACGGAAATCGGTGAGCTTGCCCTCCGGCACGTTCTCGCCCCAGCATTCCACCACCCGGGTGGCGCCGACTTCCAGAAAAATGGCGTCAAAGGTCTTGGCGTGCGCAATGAATGACTCGCGGTTGGCGACCGGCACGGCGATCACGAAACCATCGACATAGGACATGGGCTTTCTCCTGGGCGGGCAGGGCGACCGGCATGGTCACCCCTCTCTCATGCGACGAACGAGTCCAGCCGTTATCGACATCGAGACCCACCGGGTCAGCGCCGCTTGCACCTGTTTGATTTGACGGCCGGGTCCTGTGGGCAACTGACGGAGCGGGAAGGGGCTCCAGCTGAGCCTGACCCGCGGACTGTCGATGCGCTTTCGTGGCGCTGTGGAAGCGGTAGGCAAGGTCAGTGGGCTCGCGTGCAAGCCACGAACCTTCGGGCGCAAGGCTGCCCAGCCTTGCGCGCAGCGTCCAGCGTGTCGCGCGCAACGCTCCGGACCTGGCGCGCAATGCCCGGACCTTCGCGCGGAGGTCCGCAACCTCGCGGCGGCAAACCCTGCAACCTTGCGCGCGATGCCCGGCGGCTTGCGTGCGAAGGTATCGGCCTTGCGCGCGACGGTTTTTGCCTCGCCGCCGATGCCGATGACCTTCGCGATCCGAGGCTTCGACCCTTGCGCCTGGAGGTTTTTCGCTTGCGCGAGGGGTTGGCGGGGCGATACGCAAAGGTCGCCGGTCTGCGCGCAAGCCACAAACCCTTGCGCGCGGGGGAGGTTGGATTGCGCGGGGGGCGACACGGACCGCCGGGCAGTTGGAACCAACTGGTCAGTGCTCCGAAACCGGGACGGAGTGAGCTGGCCCCGTTTGTTGGTGCAGTGCGATCGGGATTGGCAGTGGAGTCCCTGCGATTCACTCCACCACCTGGCGCTGGAGGGCGACTTCACCGCCGCAGTCGAACTGCTGGATGCGCTGTGGGAGGAGGTCGAAGATGACGAGGAGGACTACGATGACGAAGACATGGATGACGACTACAGCCGTCTGTGCAACTTCGTCCATGGCGCGTTTGCCGAAGCACTGCGCGAAGTAAGGACCGCCGGCATCTTCGGTGAGGAAGTCACGTTCAACATCCTGATGGGTGATCAGGGGGATGACGAGCGGCTGGAGAATGCGTCGCTGCTTAACGACACGGCAACCGTGGACCGGTTGCGTATTGATCTGGCTGGTTACATCCAGGTCTTGCCGTAATTTCCCCAAGAGGGCATTGGCAGGGGCGGAGCGCACTTTTCTCTTTCGCCTTAGCCCCTGACACCAGCCATGAGCATCGCTGCGACCCAAGGGTCAATTAAGGGGCGAATTAAAGGGGGCATGGCGAATTGAATTTCTCCAGCCGCCTGCCGCTGCGGGCGGGTTGTTCGGGCCTAATTGGCCACGTCCCTCTTGTTCGGCATCATCTGCTAGCCTGCCGGCTCCCGACCCGAGTTGCAGCATGCGCCCTGATGTCATCTCGTTTCATCGCCCGCTGGCGTTCTGGCTCGGCTGCGCCCTGCTGGTAGCCGGCGTGCTGGCCCACGTGCCGATGTTCCTGATGGGCGCGCCGATGCATTACCACCTCGCCGGCATGCCGATGGATGCAACCATGCTCACCGGCATGGCGATGATCCCGCTGGGCCTGGCGCTGGCGGCGTGGGGGCTGATGCCGCGCATCGAGCAGATGCGCCAGACGCTGCAGGGAACGCAGGATCATGTCTTCTTCCATGTCGCCGACGGCGTGCCGCTCAACCGTGAGCATTGGAACCTGGTGCTGGTGCTGGTGGTGGCGCTGGCGGTGGACGTGATGAAGCCGGCCACGCTCGGCTTCGTGATGCCGGGCATGACCGCCGAATATGCCATCAGCAAGCAAAGCGGCGCCTTTCTGGCCCTGGTGGCACTCACCGGCACTACGGTGGGTTCGGTGATCTGGGGACGCCTCGGCGACATGTTCGGACGCCGTGCGGCGATCCTGCTTTCCGCGTTGATGTTCATGGGCACGGCGATCTGCGGCGCGATGCCGTCGTTTGGCTGGAACCTGGTGATGTGCTTCCTGATGGGCGCCTCGGCCGGCGGGTTGCTGCCGATGGCCTTCACCCTGATGGCCGAGACCATTCCCGCCGCGCATCGCGGCTGGCTGCTGGTGGCGCTGGGCGGCATCGGCACATCGGCGGGCTACCTGCTGGCAGCCGGCTCGGCGGCGCTGCTGGAACCGCTGTTCAGCTGGCGCGTGCTGTGGCTGCTGGGCCTGCCCACCGGTGCCATCATCATCGTGTTGAACCGCTGGATTCCCGAATCGCCGCGCTTCCTCTCCAACGCCGGGCTGGAGGACGCCGCACGCGCCGTGTTGATGAAGTTCTCCGGGCGTGAGGGCGGCGCCATCGAACGGGACGACCCGCAGCATCCGGGCCCGCCGATCCTGGACGAGCAGCATCCGCTGACCGGCATGCGCCAGCTGCTGCAGGGACGCCACGCGCCGCTGAGCTGGGGATTGATCATCTGCGGGGTAGCGTGGGGGCTGGCCAACTTCGGCTTTCTGCTCTGGCTGCCGGTCAACCTGGCGAAGCTTGGCGTGGATGCGGCGGGTGCCAGCGCGTTGCTGGCGCGTTCGGCGATCATCGCGCTGCCGGGCATCGGCGGCGTGGTGTGGCTCTACCATCGCTGGAGCAGCGTGCGCTCGCTGGTGCTGTTCATCGCACTCACTACCGCCGCGCTGCTCGCGTTTTTCCTCATGGCGCAGCTGCAGCTGCGCTCCGCCGCGCTCACCACCGCCGCCACCGCCGCGTTGCTGATCAGCGTGAGCGGGGTCATCGCCATGTTGATTCCCTACGCTGCCGAGATCTATCCCGTGCACCTGCGCGGTACCGGCGCGGGCGTGATTGCCGCCAGTTCCAAGTTCGGCGGCATCCTGGGCGCCGGCCTTGGTGTGCTGGGCTGCTTCGAGCACCTCGCCCTGGCCGCGGCGCTGATCGCGCTGCCGATGGCGCTGGCCGGCGTGCTGCTGCTGTGCACCGGCATCGAAACCCGCGGCCTGCGGCTGGAGGAAATCCAGATTGCATTGGCCAGGCCGACCGGCCGCAGTTGAAAAAAAGTGTCATTTCGGCCTGGTCCTACAACGCGGGTGGCGACCACTTCGGAACGAAATGGTGACCCCGTTACCTGGTGTACTTGAGCGGGGCAGGCGGGGCGAGTGGGCCCGGCCAGCGTTCGAGCGGCTTGCAGGCCAGCACTTTTTGGCGGAGTTTTATCCCTTCCATACGCAGGAAACATCGTGGTGATGAATATGCTCGACCGGCCGGTATGGTCCAGCCTGAGTACGGCGCACGAGAGCTTGTCGGTGGGTGGCGAGCTGGCCCGGCGGTACCAGGCCGACATCAATCGTTTTGCATCCGCCCGTGATGACAGCGACGCGGCGCTGGAGGCCCTGACGCGCCTGGTGCCGGCGTCGGGCCAGGTGTTCATCCTGCAGGTGCCGGAGATCTCCATTCCCGCCGGGCTGACCGCCGTCAAACTGGCCAAGGGTGTGCAGATGGTCGCCCATGCTGCCGTGGCGCCGCCCGATGACGGGTCGGCCGACATCATCGCGCTGGGCGACGCCGATGCCGCCGAGATGCTGGCCCTGGCCACGCTCACCGAACCGGGTCCGTTCCTCGCGCGCACCCATCGCATGGGCAGCTTCTTCGGCGTGCGCATCGATGGTCGGCTCGCCGCCATGGCCGGCGAGCGATTCCGCTTTCCGGGCTACACCGAAGTCAGCGGCGTCTGCACGCATCCCGATTTTCGCGGACGCGGGCTGGCCAGGCGCCTGTCGCGCCACGTCGCCGCGACCATCGCGGCGCGCGGCGATACCGCCTTCCTGCATGCGTGGAAAAACAACGTTCCGGCGATAGCCCTGTACGAATCGCTGGGCTTCCAGTGGCGATGCGACGTCAACGTCGCCGTGCTTGAGCGTAGCCGGAACACCTGACAACCCCGCCGGTCGGTCCACCCGGCTGGCGCGCGCGTGCCCCTTCTCGACGTGGAAGCGACGGACAAGGGGACGGAGGGAATTCAGTGCGGGTCATTCCCTCCGACCCCTTGTCCGGGTCAGTGTCCAACCTCCGCAAACACGATTTCCGCGAACCCTTGCGTGGTGCCTTGCCGGTTCCAGTCCCGCTGCAGTTCGCAGGCCAACTGGATCCAGCTGACGGGAATGCCGCCCGCCTGGACGATGCGTTGCAGCCCGGCGCGATGGGCCTCCTCCGATGTGCCGCCGACGGCGTCGACCACCACGTAGACCTCGAAGCCTTCCTTCAGGGCATCCAGGGCCGGAAAGACCAGGCAGACTTCCGTCCACAGCGCGACCATGACCAGCTTTTTCCGGCCGGTCGCGTTGACGGCGGCGACGAAGTCGTCGTCTTCCCAGGCGTTGATCGAGGTGCGGTCGACAATGCCCTTGTCGCCCAGGACGTCGGTGATGGGACGGATCATCGGCTGGTTGATCCCGGTCGCCACGTTGACCGTGGAGAGCACGACGGGCATGCCGTAGAGCTTCGCGGTGCGCGCCACCGCCACCACGTTGGCGACGAGGAGGCGCTTGTTCATCGAGGCGATGGAACCGACCTGGACGGGCTGGAAGTCGATGATGAGGAGGGCTGCGTTCTTCGCGGTCAGCATGTGATCGGTGACGGGGTCGCGCGGGGTCTTCGGTGAGGTCATGGCGGGCTCCCATGGGGTGCTGAATGTGCCGTGGGCTGAATCTCATACCGCGTGTCGGTGGGACCGTCACCGGTGATGATGACGGTGACCGGCTCGTCGCCGGTGTGGGCGAAGTGCGGCATGTTGGCGGGCTCCGTGTAGAAACTGCCCGGACCAAGCAACCTGGCGCCGGCGTCGTTCGCGATGCGGCCATACCCCAGATGCCAGGTGCCGGAGACGACGACGGCGGTGCGATCGTCGCGATGCTCGTGGGCACCGATGCGCGTGTGGGCCGGCACCCGCAATTCGATGCTGTACATGCCCGGGCGTGTCGGCTCGCCCGCCAGGACGCGAGTGCGGATGCCCGTCAGTCCGGACGTGCCGGCGATGGCGCCGAGCGCCGGGCGTGCGGCTATCTCGCCGGCGGTCATGCGCCGGGCCGGCAACGGGGTCCGAAGCTCTTCGCCGCAGGTAGCCTGGACCAGCAAGGCGAGCTGGCATGCCAGGCCTGCTTTGAGGTACGGGCTCACGGGGCGGCGTCCACGAACGCGCGTACCGCGGCGATCGTGGCCTTGGGCTGCTCTTCCATCAACCAGTGGCCGGCATCCGGAATCACCAGCCCGGTGACGTTGGTGGCCGCCGCGCGCATCACCACGGCCATCGTCGGCCCGAACGATTTTTCGCCGCCGATGGCCAGCACCGGCATGGTCAGCTTGCCCTGCGCGAGGAATGCCTGGTTGTCCCTGGCATCCTGGTCGAACGCGGCGAACTGCGCGAAGCCGGCATGCATGGCGCCGGGCAACGCATAGAGACGTGCGTAGTGCCGGCGGTCCGCCTCGCTGAAGCGCCGCGGGTCGGCCGAGAAATCGTTCCAGAAGCGGTCGAGGTAGATCCGCTCGCGGCCCGCTACCAGACGCTCCATGTCCGGACCACCGAAGTGGAAATGCCAGAGCATGGGACTCTTCAGGATCTCGTCCCATGGACCGATCCCGGGGACGGGAGCGTCCATCAGCACGAAGCGCCGGACCCGGTCGCGGTGTTCGGCGACGAACGCGTAGCCGACCATGTTGCCGATGTCGTGGGCGACCACGTCGGCTCGGTCGACTTTCAAGGTGTCCAGCAGACCCGCGATGTCCTGCCCCTGGGTCTTCTTGTCGTAACCGGTGGCCGGCTTGCCGGACAGCCCCAGGCCACGCAGGTCGGGCACGATCACGCGGTGATCGCGCATCAGTTCGACGGCAAGCGGTTCCCACATGTCGCCGGTTTCGCCATAGCCATGCAGCAGGACGACGGCTGGCCCGGTGCCGCCGACACGGACGTGGAGGGTGACCCCGTTGGTGGCGATGTCCCGGGTCTGGAAGGAGGGTGGGAATGGCTTGACCTGGCCAACTGCGGCAGGCGTTGCCGCCGCCATCAACAAGAGGGCCAGGCCGGCCAGCACGAGCGGGTTTCGCATGGTGGATCTCCGGGGAGGGACGGTCGGCGGGCGACAGGGGAAAAAACGGGTGGACACGAGTTTTGCACCGGCGCAAAGTCGGCAGTAGCCGCCTGATGCCGGAACTGCCTTACGGTCATGCCGAACGATCTGAAGCTTCAGGGCCTCGCCGCGTTCATCGCCGCAGTGGAGGAGGGTTCGGTCAGTGCCGCTGCCCGTCGACTGGGTTGCAGCAAGTCGGTCGTCAGCGAGCGGCTGGTCGATCTGGAGCGCGCTCTGGGCACCCGACTCCTGCAGCGCACCACGCGGAGGATGTCGCTGACCGCGGACGGGGAAAGCTTTCTGCCACGGGCGCGCCGGATTCTCGCCGAAGCGAAAGAGGCCGTGGCCGAGCTGTCCGATCGCCGGTCCTCACTGATGGGCCCCCTGCGGATATCGGCGCCGGTGAGTTTCGGCGTGCTCCATCTGGGACCGGCGCTGTACGCGTTCCTCGCACAGCACCCGGGGATCGATCTCTCGCTCGAGCTGGATGACCGTTTCGTCGATGCGGCGTCCGACGGCTTCGACGCCGTGCTCCGGCATGGGCCGGTGACCGACTGCCGCCTTGTGGCAAAGCGGCTGGCCACGAGTCGTCGCGTGCTGGTGGCTTCCCCCGCGTATCTGGCAAGAGAGGGCCGGCCCACATCGCTCGATGAGCTCTGTCGCCGCAACGGCATCCTCTACATCAACCGCGAGACGGATTGGCGTTTTGCGGTTGATGGTGGCTGGCGTGTGGTGCACCCCCGCGCGAGTCTGCGCGTGAACAACGGCATGGTGATGCGCGATGCCGCGAAGGCGGGGTTGGGACTTACCTTGCTGCCTACGTTCTTCGTGCGCAGCGAACTGGAAAGCGGTGCGCTGGAACAGGTCGAAGTGGGCGCCGAGGCGGAGGGCGCCGAACTGTTCCTGGCCTATCCCCGCGAGGGTGTCGTGCAGGCGAAGTTGGCCGCTCTCGTCGATAGCCTGAAGCGCAGTTTCGGTGAGCCGCCTTATTGGGACGGTTAGCGAACGACAAAGCTGGAAACCGGGACGGAAGAAGCTGCGACGCACGGAGCCAACTGCCCCCGTCCCCTTTGTCTCCTCGGCCCGGTCGTCGGATTGTCGCCGTCTGGCGTTCGCCCACGGGCGGCGTGCTATGACAGCTTCAGGTCGTAGAGCATCACGGCCGGGTCATGTGGATCCTGGCGGCGTTCGAATCCCAGCCGCAGGGCGAGGTTGTGGCTGTCCTCGTCCTGTACCGGGGCAACGGCATGCATGTGCTGAATCCCGCGGGCTCTTGCCGCTTCGATCAGGTGGCGCATGAGGTGGGAGGCGACTCCGCGCTGCTGCCATTCCGCGCTCACCGTGACCGTGCAGTCGCAGCTGTCGCCTGGCGTGTCGACGCGGAAGTGTGCAGCGCCGATCTCCTGGTCCCTGCCTTCATTCGAGATCAGGGCGATCAGCGCCATCTCGCTGCGTGGATCGGGGTCGGTGAGTTCACGTATCACCTCGGGGCTTGCGTCCTGAACCAGGCCGAGAAAGCGCAAGCTGCGAAGCTCGGGCGACAGGCGGTTGAGGAATTCAAGCTCCAGTTTGGCGTCGTGCCTGTTGCTCGGTCGTATCCAGACAGGCGTGCCGTCGTGCAGCTGCTCGGTCCAGCCAGTCTGCAAGGGCGTTTTGGACTGCAGTTTGTGGACCATGTCGACAATCTCCGCTTCGCCAAGCTTCAGGGTCTCAGAAGCTATCACTTTGTTCATTGATGTTTTGTAGAGAAGGCGGCCGGGCTTCCCGGCAACCGGGATGGAGGACGTCGAGGCGCGCTGATGTCCCCTGGTTCCCGGCACAAGGGGACGGGGTAATCCAGCGGATATGGCGCGGGGCGGCCGCCGGGTCCTGGTCTGGGTCCGGGGCCGGGTGAATGGTGATGCTGGCGCTACGCGGTACGGGGCTGACGCCGCGGCTGCGGCACACGGGATGCGATCGTGCGTCCGATCGATCAGCCTGTCCCGTGGAGCTCGGCAAGAAACGCGCGTGGCGTCGCGCCGGCGATGGCGCGGAACTCGGCGATGAGATGCGCCTGGTCGTAGTAGCCGACGGCGGCGGCGATGCTGGCCCAGCTGGTCGCGCCTTTCTCCCGCGCGGCGCCCAGGGCGCGGTGGAAGCGTGTCAGCCTGGCGAACGTCTTCGGGCTTACCCCGACCGCTTCGCGGAACACGCGACGCAGATGCCGTTCGCTCACGCCGAGGTCGCTGGCGACGGTAGCCACGTTGGCGCTGCCCAGCCTTCCGGCGGCGTTGAAGGCGAGCTGTGTCCGGGCGCCGGGTCGATCCGCCCTGGCGGTGCGTTCGGCGATGGCGCTCTCCATGACCGCGGTCGCGGCGACCGCGTCGGGAGCGCGGGCGAGCCGATCGAGCAGGCGCTGGGCCGCGGCGTCGCCCCACAGGTCCTCGAGTGCGACGATGCGTCCGGCGGTATCCGCAGCCGGTACGCCGAGCACCGCTTCGTACGTGCCCAGGTGGAGGCGCGCGAGCACGGTGCGCTGCCCGCCGCGGATGAGCTTTCGATGGACCGTCTGCTGCACGCCGAGCGCATGGACGTCGAGGCCCTTGCGCGCCGATGGTCCGAAGCGGGCGACGAGACATATCTGCGGGCGCGGAAGGGCGATGAGTGGCAGGTCGCGTTCGCATTCGTCCACCAGGATTTCCGCAACGGCGGTCGATGTCGACGGACCCGGTCCCATTCGATGGCGGTTGAAGCTCGTGTGCATGGATCGATTCTGATGACAGGCGCGACGGCGGCGCAAGGCCTGGCCGCTTCTTCCAATGCCTGCCGTGCGCCGCCCGCTACGCTGCCCCCATGAAGAAGATACTCGTCACCGGCGCGACCGGAAAAATCGGAAGCCGGCTCGTCAAACGCCTTGCCCGGCGCGGGGATCATGTGCGCGCCCTGGTGCGTGACGAGGCGCGTGCTGACCACCTGCGCCACGATCGTGTCGAACTCGTCGTGGGCGACCTGCTTGTCCCTGAATCGCTCGAAGCGGCCGTGCACGGCGTCGATGCCGTGGTTCACTGCGCCGCATTCTTCCGTGGCGCCACGCCCGAGCAGGCGCACGCGGTCAATGATCTGGGCACGCACCACCTCGCGAGCGCCGCCCGCGCCGCGTCGGTCGGGCGCTTCGTGTTCACGAGCACCGGGTTGGTTTACGGGCCCAGGGACGGTCGCCTTGCCCGCGAGGACGACGCCTGCGCGCCGGTGGACGCGTATCCCTCGAGCAAGCTGGCCGCCGAGCGTTTCCTGCTGGCGATCGACGGTCTCGACGTGCGCGTGCTGCGCCTGCCTTTCGTCTATGGCGACGGCGATCCGCACATCGCGGAAGCGGTCCCGATGATGCGTGGCTTTCCGCCGGATCAACGCATGTCGATCGCCCACCACGCCGACGTTGCGCAGGCCATCGCCTGCGTGCTCGATGCAATCGCTCCGGCGCATCGCATCTACAACGTTGCGGACGACGAAGCTCCCGATCTAGCCGCGCTGTTCGCATCGGTGGGCGAGCCCGCGCCCGATGGCTCGCAGGCGGAGCGGGCGCGCGCTTTCGATGCGCCTCTCGACGGCAGCCGCATTCGCGAAGACCTGGGCTTCAAGCCCGCGTTTCCACGCCTTGCGGACGCGATCGAGGCCGATGCGCTGGGCTCGTGATCTCCGGCGGCCAGCTTGCACGGGGGTCAATGAACCCGACTCCTTGCACGGTTCGCCGTAACCCGCTTCAGCCTCATTGGGTCCACGCAAATGCCCGGCGAACGGCTTCGGCGGCATTGACGGTCAGGCAACGTCCGTGTGCCAGAACCACGCGTTCGGGCCGCCAGTCGATGAGCTTCCTGCCCGACGCGCGCACCGCGTCACGGTGGCCTCTGAAGTTGAGCCGCATGTCGAACGGCGCCTTGCCATGGGGATCGGTTACGCCGGCGAAGCGAAGAAGCCCGCGCAGCAGCGGGCGCTTCACCCTCGCGGGTTCGAAATTCTCGATGAGGTCGGCAAGAATCAGCGTGCTGCTGGGACGATGATGGAAATCGACTTCGGTCATGATCCTGCCGGGAAACAGGCACAGCTCGAACATGTCCTGCCAGGCGTCGGGAGGTGCTTCCCCCAGCGTCACATCGATGCGCAGTGGTCGTTTGGCGCTGGCTTCCAGCCCCGGCGGTCCATAGCTGGTCGCCTCGCGGAAGTGCGCCTGCCAGTCCGGGAGGTACCAGTAATGCATCGAATTGGGCGCAATCAGATGACGCACGGACCCGAGCTCGCGGAGCTGCGCGGCCAGGGCCTCGTTCCAGGCAATCGGCGAATGCACCCACAAGCTCCCGTCGGGCAGCTTGACGACGGTCATGCGCGTGGGAAAGGGCATTGAAACGGGGCCCAGGCGCATGCTGATTTCCGGACCGTCGGCGATCCACACGTCGTTCGCAAACGGTTTCAGCTGGTTGAGCGGCTCGTAGGGGACAAAGCTCGATCGGTCCATGGACAGGTTCATTCCGCTGGTCAGGTGGCAAACAAGGGGGTGATTTTCGCGCGTTCGAGGCTGATCTCAAGTATCGCTGTCGCGACTCCGGGGATGCCACGGCACCCGGCATGCCGGCATTCGCGAGATCTGCCGGTCGGCACCATGCCGGTGCGATGGCAAATGGCGGGGGCGCACCGCTGACCCGTCACGCCTCAGGCGGCGGCCTGTCCGCGCAGCAACGCCTCCATCGGCTGTGCGTGGCTGAACAACCAGCCTTGCGCATACTCGACGCCTTGTTCGCGCAGAAGATCGGCCTGCAACCGGCTTTCGATGCCTTCCGCGATCACGGTCAGGCCGAGCGAATGCGCGATGCGCACGATGTGCAGCGCGACTTCACTGGTGGCCGAGTCGGTGCCGATGGTATCCACGAAGACCTTGTCGATCTTGAGGTAGTCGGTCTTCAGCGTGGCGAGGTGGGAGAGGCCGGAAAAGCCGGTGCCGAAATCGTCAATGGCCACGCGGATGCCGAGCGCGCGGATCGCCGTGATGTTCCTGCTGGCACGCGTCGGGTCCAGGAACGAATGCTCGGTGATTTCCACGACAAGATTCCTCGCCGCGATGCCGGGCGTTTCGATCAACTGGCGCAACTGCTCGAGGATGTCCTCATCATGCAGATCGGACGGCGAGAGATTGATGCTGATGTAGCCATCCGGATGCTGGCGGATGAAGGCCGGAGCCTCGGTGGCCAGTTGCGCCAGTACGTAGACGGTCAGGCGCCGTATCAGCCCGCAGTCCTCGGCGACCCGGATCACGGCGTCCGGCCGCATGACCTGGCTGCCGTCGTGGCGCGGCCAGCGCAGCAGCGCTTCGGCTCCCACCATGCGGCCGGAGGCAAGCTCGACGATCGGCTGGTAGTGCAGCACGAACTCCATCTTCCTGAGCGCAGTGCGCAGCACCGCGGGCAACGATGCGCGTTTTCGCACCAGATAGAGACTCGCCAGCGCGCCAGCCCCGCCCAACAGCAGGCCGATCGGCACCAGGACGAGGGCAAACGCGACAGCGCGGGCATGCAGATAGGTCGCGGGAATGGCGCTGTAGCCGGCCAGATCGTAACGGCTCGACACGCGAATCGTCACCAGGTTGTCGCCGTCGACAAACGTCGCCTGATGGGCCTGGCCGAGCCGCTCCCGCCACGCTGGATCGAACGTGCCGTTTCCGGCGAGGCGCGGCCCGGCGCTCCTCCCGAACACGCCCGAGGAAATGTGGATTCGATTGAAAGGCAGATCGACCAGCACTTCGGGCAGGGCGGCCGCGACAAAGTCATCCTTTTCCAGAACCAGAAACCGTTTGCCCGTACCCAGGTCGGCCCGGGGTGCAATCCTGACGCCGGACATGCTGGTATAGGCAAACCCTCCAAGCCTGGATCCGTCGCCGCCAGGCGCGAAAGACGAGCACTCGACGCGGTCATCGGCAACGTGGCCCACCGCTTTCAGATAGCTGTAGTCCAGCGCGATGGCAATCATCTGCTGCCGGCCGGTATCCGAACACGGCGGGGTCGTCAGCGCCCGCATCCGTCGATAGGCCGCCATCGCCTGATCGGCCATGCCCTCGGCCCGGCCGAGCACTTCTCCGGCCATGAACTGTGTCTGTGCCGAAGCCTCGGACCTGCTCTCGCGATGGGCCAGCCATAACGCAGCGAGCACGGGCAGGCCGACGGCCAACAGGGTGATGGCGACGGCTATCGGAGTGGTCTTCCGGCTGCGCATCCGACTGGCCGATTCCCTGTGGCTGGCGCCGGTGATCGACCGGACATGAAGCATGATGCACGAACCCGTCCACGCGCGCACCATGCTCCCGAGGGGGATGGCTGCCGAGCGGGCAGAACGGGGGACGGAGTGCACTTTCCCCGGGAGCGGCCTCGGGGAGATCGACCCCGACCACGGGTCCGCGACGCAAGACGGACTTTCGTCAGCCAGTCGGAGGCGTGCCGGTGAACACAGCCAGCTGAGCTTCGAAAGCACGCTGGAAGGCGGGCCGTGCTTCGCCGCGGGCGACATAGGCGGCGAGGTTCGGATACTCGTCCAGCAGACCCGACGCTTTCAACCGGAGCAACACCCCCACGATCATCAGGTCGCCCGCGCTGAACTCGGCATCGAGCCAGTCGGCATCGCCAAGGCGAGCGGACAAGTCGCCCAGCCGGTTGCGGATGCGGTCCCTGACGAGCGGCAGGCGCTGCCCGGTCCAGGGCTTGTCGCCTTCCAGCAGCCCGGCGGTGGCGAGCTCAAGGATGGGTGGCTCCACCGTGTTGAGTGCGGCAAACATCCATGCGATCGCGCGCGCCCGGGCATTCGCCTCGTCCGGCAGCAGGCCCGCATGGCGCTCCGCGATATGCAACACGATGGCCCCCGACTCGAACAGGACGAGATCGTCTTCTTCATAGGTGGGAATCTGCCCGAAAGGATGCAGCGCCCGATGCGCGGGTTCCTTCATCGCGTGGAACGACACAAGACGAACCGCGTAAGCCTGGCCCACTTCTTCAAGCGCCCAGCGAACGCGCATGTCGCGGGCGAGTCCTTTGCCGCGATCGGGCGATCGTTCGAAGGCGGTGATGATGGGGGTCATGGGATGGCTCCGGATGAGGGTGTGACGCCATCGAAGACAGGGGGCGGAGTGCGCCTGTCCCACAGGCGACCCCGACCCTTGCTCCGCCACGGTGGCCGAGCGGGGCGGTCGTCAGCCGCGCCGCGCGGCCTCGATCGCGGCGATGTCGATCTTCGTCATCCCCATCATGGCCTCGAACGCGCGCTTGGCGGCGGCGGGATCCGGGTCGGTGACCGCGGCGATCAGGGCGCGCGGGGTGATCTGCCACGACAGGCCCCACTTGTCCTTGCACCAGCCGCAGGCGCTGGCCTGGCCGCCGTGGCCGATGATCGCGTTCCAAAGGCGGTCGGTTTCGGCCTGGTCGTCGGTCGCCACCTGGAACGAGAACGCCTCGTTGTGCCGGAACTCGGGCCCGCCATTCAAGCCCAGGCACGGGATACCCATCACCGTGAACTCGACCGTCAGCACGTCGCCCTGCTTGCCGGCGGGATAGTCACCCGGCGCACGATGGACGGCGCCCACGGTGCTGTCCGGGAACGTCTCGGCGTAGAACGTCGCGGCATCCAGGGCGGTGCCGTCATACCAAAGGCAAATCGTGTTCTTGCTGGCCATGTGGGTTCTCCTGGTTCCGGGCAGGGGAAGATGCCCTTCATTCCCATCGACGAACGACGGGTGCGCAGATCGACACGCCGCGCCGACACAGGGATGGGATACCACCATTTGGGCGTGGCGAGTGGAACCATCGGCACCGCCCCCCGGGTTTCCGGGCCGGGTGATGGCACGGGTGGGTGCCGAATCTGCCGAAGTCGGGACGGCGCCGGTGGGTTGGCTTGCTCCACCCCGTCCGGTGACCCTTTCGGTCCCCTTTGCCCACTGCCGATGATATCGACGATGTTGCACACTATCGCCGGCTCGGCACCTGGTTGGCGGAGGCGGCGTGTTCGAAATTCGAGAGGACGACCTGACGGGCGACCAGGTCCGCGACCTGCTGGCGCTCCACCTGGCATCCATGCATCGGAACTCGCCGCCGGGCAGTGTCTTCGCACTCGATCTGTCCGGTCTGCAGGTCGCCGAGGTAACCGTGTGGACCGCCTGGCGCGGCCCGAGGGTGGCCGGCGTCGGCGCATTGAAAATGCTTGCGGATGGCAACGGCGAAGTGAAGTCGATGCGCACCCATCCGGATTTCCTCCGCATGGGTGTTGCCGCGACGATCCTGGAGACCATCATCGCCGCCGCCTCGGCACGCGGTGCCCGCCGGCTCAGCCTCGAGACGGGAAGCGGCCCGGCTTTCGAGCCCGCGCTTGCGCTGTACCGGCACCGCGGCTTCCGGAATGGCGCGGCGTTCTCGGGGTACTGCCAGAGTGAATTCAACCAGTTCCTGCATCTCGATCTGACGCGGGCTTGATGCCGAAAAGGTGCCAGGAAAAAGGTGCCAGAGACAATTTCCGGAAAATCGGGGGGCAGTTCACGCTGACCCCGGTTCGGGCATGACAGGGCGAAGCCCGAACCGTTAGAGTGTGGCTGGTTTGCAGGGGAGCCCGAGGGAATGCATCGACTGGCCAGCATGCTGGTTCTAGCTGTGCTGGCATGCGCCGGCGTGTCGCTCGCGCATGCCCAGCAGGGTGACCCGCGCTTCCCGCCGCCGCCCGGAGGCCCGCCGCCGCCGCCGGGCGGTCGATTCGGGCCGCCGCCCCAGGGCCTGCCCCCGCCGCCGGGCGGTCGATTCGGGCCGCCGCCCCAGGGCTTGCCCCCGCCGCCGGGTGGCCGATTCAGGCCACCGCCACCGCCACCGCCTATTCTGGCGCCGAGCCCTGCGCCGGCCGCGACCTTGCCGGGGATCGTGCAGATCGCTCCCGCCCCGGCCGCCGTGCCCGCACCCTCCGCCATGCCTGTCTCGCCCGATCGCGGTGATGGTCCCGCGGCGCCGCCGCGGGCGGCGGAGGGCCTCTCTTCGGCACCGTCAAAGGGGCAGACACGCACGACTGCTGCGGCCCCGTCGGGCGTGGCCACGCAAGGGTCGGTCGAGCGGCCTGCCACCCATTCGCTGACCTGGTTGTGGCTGTTGGCGCTGGGCGGGTTGCTGCTGGCCTGGTGGACCGCCTGGCGGCACAGTCGCCGACTGAAAGAGGAAACCGAACGGCTGGCGCGCCAGCAGCGCGTGCTGAAGTCTGCGCATAGCCACCTGCAGCGCAAATCGGAAGAGCTGCAACACCTGTCCATGCATGATCCGCTGACGGGCACGCTCAATCGCCAGGCTTTCGGCAACGAACTGCGCGACCGCATCGATCACCTGGCGAAGTACAACCTGCCGCTCAGCCTGATCGTGTTCGACCTGGACCACTTCAAGCGGATCAACGATCAGCAGGGGCACCTGGTGGGCGACATGGCGCTGGCGCTGGTGGTCGGCCTGGCGCACGAGCATCTGGTCAGCGACGACTTGTTCGGCCGCTTCGGTGGCGACGAGTTCATGATTGCCTGTCCCGGCCAGGCGGTGCCTCATGCCTTGGCGCTGGCCGAAACCTTGCGCAAGGCAGTGGCTGCGCGCGCGCCGCTGGCCGATCCGCCGATTCCCGGCCTGACGCTCAGCCTGGGCGTGGCGCAGGCCGATCCGGAGCGGGGCTACGAGGTCGACGACCTGTTTGCGCGTGCGGACGCCGCGCTCTATGTCGCCAAGCAGGGCGGACGCAATGCCACGGTGGCGGCGGACGACGAGACGGCGGCACAAGTCGTGCCGAATTCGGTACGCCGGCATCTGTAGCGGCCCCGGGCGCCGGGACCTGGAAGGTCAGGTCGCGTCGACGAACCGGTCCTCGCCGCGGGGTGCCGCTCAATCCCGGGCTCTCTCTCAACCTGACTCAGTCAGCGCCGGCGAGGCATGCGGCATCGTCGGCGCCACGGTCAGGTGAACGGCCTTTCTTGCGCTACATCATGGATAGGACAGCACGCAGCCGCCGGCCCCACTGTTGAACGCGTTGCTCCACAACGACTGCACCGGGAAGGTGTTGCCGCCTGAAAACGCCACGTTGGCGGAGGCGCCCTGGCCGGACGAAATCCAGGCACACTTGTCGCCGTTTTCCGAGCCGTTGGCGTCCAGCCAGCCGGTGCTCGGGAACTGGTCGGACGCCGTCTCGGCGAGCTCGTGGCCCCCGACGATGGCGATGCCTGCATTGGGGCCCAGGCCGTTGAAATTGGCGCCGCAGCTCGAACCGGCGTCGGTGATGCAGGGCAGGTTGGTGTAGGCCACGTTGCCGTAGGACGAACTGGTCGAACTGTGCCAGGTGCCGGTCGATTGGGGGGCCTGTATGGCCGCTTTCGGGATGACGTCACCTGAAGCACGTCGCTGCCGAGATGGGGCGCGTGCCATCGTCTCGATCAGGACATCGAACACCGGTGCGCAGGGGGAGTCGAGGCTGACGCCTGCGTGCAGGTCAGGGCACCTGACCCAGCTGCCGGAAGGCGACATCCTGCAATGCCTCGGCCTGTTCCGGCGACAGACCGAGTTCGTCGGCCGCCGTTTCGTGCTTGCCAAGGCTGCGCGGATCCTTGCCGGTAATGCTTCCGAAATCCATCAACGCCTCGAGGTAATAGCCGTACGTGCTGGCGTGGTAATGGTCGTAGGCCCACAGATCGACCTGGTTGAAGTGGATGCCGTCGTACGGGTTGGCATCGGCCACGCCGGTGCGGATGGCGCGATTGAAGGCACTCCCCACCGCGATCACGCCGTTGATCGAGGGATTGCCGGCGGCGACCCGGGCGTAGGCCTTGTACAGGTCATCGCCCATGGCCTCGATCGGCTTTCCGTACCAGTGGCCACCGGTCCGATAGGTCTGGTCGGGACGTGACCATGTCGCCAGCAGCCGGATATCCACCGAGGGATTCTCCTGCCGGAACATCGTGGCGAGCTTGTCGGCGTACTGTTTGAACGTGGTCGGATCACCCGGCCGGTCGGGGCTGAGCGTGCTGTATTCCTGCATCACCACGTGATCCCACGCGCGATCGAGCCGCCCGCGTTTTTGCGTGTAGTGAAATTCGAGCGTCCTGCCGCCGGCCGTTTCCAGGCTGACGTCGTAGTTCAGGCCGGCTTCCCGGGTGAACAGCTTGAACAGGGCAGGCACACCACCGACGCCATCGCCATTGAGGTCATGCACCAGGTCGGCGTGATAACGCCACACGGGCGAATGCGCGCCGTAAGTGAAGCTGTTGCCGATGAACAGGACGGTCTGCGCGGGTGCCGGCAGCGTGGCGCGTGCGCCGCCTGTCGCGGTCATCGCGACCAGTGCAAGCAGCCAGTGGAAGCTTTTGATCTTTCGATGGCGGCGATGGCCCGTCCGGAAGAACTCCATGGGTGACGACTCCTCATGCGTGTTGATCGCATGATGCCGCGAAACATGGTGTCAGGGACAATGCTCGACGCCGGGTGGGCGCCTGCGGCCGACGCCGGGCGCGGCGGGTGCGGCGCTCGCGGTTGACGCACGCTTTCGTGCGCCACCGGGCGGCGGTGTCCAATGGCCGGCAAGGTCGTGCCGGGGCGCTGAATCGGCCCCGGCACCATTTGCTTTCACGGCAGCTCCGGTCCGGTCGTCGCGCCGCGATCAGCCAGCCATCCTGCGCAGCATGTGATCGATGACCTCACCGTGTTCATGCTGCGGACTGAACAGGATGACTTCGGCATCCTCGCCGACTTTGACGCTGTGTCCCGGCGGCCAGTAGAAAAGGTCGCCACCGGCAATCCTCTCGTCCTTGCCGTCTGCGTAGGTCACGGTGAGCTCGCCTTGCAGCAGATAGCCCCAATGCGGGGATTGGCAAAGATCGTTTTCCAGGCCCTTGAGCAGCGGCGCGATATCGGTACCGCTGCCGAGGGAAAAGTACTCGCCGCTGATCTTGCCGTAGCCGGTGGTGTCGCCGAAATCGGTCTTTTGGCGAGCCACGGCACCGGGAACATTCATCCTGACGGGTATGTCCTGCTTGGCAATGCGCATGGTTCGGTTACTCCGTGGCGGAATCGCGGGAGGCAGACGGGCCGGCTTCCGATCAGGCAGCGACGCCGGCGGCGAGCGCATGGACGTCGGAGGCCCTCAGCGCCTTGCCGTCAATGGCCCAGTCACCACCTTCGAATTCGTTGATACGCACCCAGGTGACGCCGCGCAGACTTTCGCCTTCGACCTCGACCATCGCGTGGGTGACCTTGGCGATCAGGTCCTGTTTCTGCTTGGGCGTGAAGACGTCCTTGATGACGTCGATGGTGACCAGTGGCATGTCGCGTCTCCCGTGGGGTCTGGATACCGGCGCCGAAACCGCGCTGGCGCCGTTGACCGCAGTTCAACACGCCCGGGAGGCCCATGCTTGAAGACCCCGTGGAGAAAACCTGGAGGTTGGCGGGAGATGGCGGAAGAGGGACAGGGGCAGTCAGGTTGCGCCGACTATCGCAGTCCCTTCGGCTGCCGGGACAAAGCTCACTCGGGCAGGGTATCGCCGGACCCACCCAGTTCGGCCGGGAAGTCCCTCATCTTGGGCAGGCCGTCCTTCATCCGCAGCACGGTCTCGGCGTAATTGACGTGGACACCGGGTGCGAAGGCGAGGGTCGGGATCGTTGCGGCGTAAACGTCGGTCAGGCCGAACGTCGGATGGGTGGTCATCAGATGTCCGCCGCACTGCTTGCAGAACTGGCGGTCGCTGGTCGCTGTTTTCTGGAAATGACCGACATATTCCGCGCCCCTGGTGACCTTGACGCTGTCGGGCTTCCACAACGTGAAGGCATTCACCGGACCGGCCGACCAGGAGCGGCAGGAGCTGCAATGACAGTAGCCCATTGCGTCGGGCGCACCAGTGACTTCGATCTCCACGGCACCGCAAAACCAGGTGCCCGCATGTTTGTCTGTCATGTCGATTCTCCCAGGCTGCGGGTGGTGCCGAGGTGCCCTGCTTTCGGTAGCAGTCGGCCTTGGAATTCGGGAGCCATCGTGGCTGCCTTCTCCGAATCGGGCATCAGGAGTCCAGATGCACTTTCCCTGAAGCCAGGGCGTCGGAAAGTCTACTCCGAGCCCGGGTTCGCCGGTTTCGGCAGCCGGAGCGGGGCAGTCGGGTCGCATGGGCTCCCTTCGTCTCCCTGGCCTTGCATTGGGATATATTGAACCGCCCGCTTCATGCTGCGGCGCGGCAGTGCTGCGCCAGCCTCGGGGGCGTCCGCGATACACAGGATCCGTGGGTTGCGCCGGGTGGCCACCTTTCGTTCGGGGAGACCACTCCGGGGAGATCGGAGGGTGTGCCGTGATTGAGTGGATCGAATACGCCAAGATGGCCGGTGCGTTCGTCGGTGCCCTGGGCATCGCCACGCTGGCCAAGCTGTACCACGACAAGGTGGTGACCGGAAAAGACACCGAGCTGGCGATAAAGGATGCCGAACTGGCGCGGGTGCGGGCCGACTTGGGCAAGGCCGAGGCGCGTGCGCAGAGCGCCGAGCAGGACGCTTTGCCGGCGCATCGCGATCTGGCCCGGCTGCGCAGCGAGCTGACCGAGATGGTCGAGCGGCTGGCGCAGGCCCTGCACGCGCAAGCCGCGTCGCTGTATATCCCGGTATTCAACGCAGGTGACGAGCGGGGCGTATCGCCACGCAGCTTTGCGTTCGTGGCGGCCTGCAACGTCGATCCGGCCGCGACCGCGGCGATCCTCCGGATGAAGCTGGTAGAGGCGTGGACGGTGGTCGGCGAATGCTGGGACAAGGGCGCCCTGATCGTCAGCAACGACCTGCAGGCGAATGCCCGGCACCTTCCGTCCTATGACAAGCAGTCCGGCTTCGTGCCGATCCACACGCTGGTCTCGCCGGTGCGCTGGCAGGGTCGGCAGGTCGGCATCGTGCAGCTGTTCAACAAGACCCGGCCCGGCGAGGCTTACGAGATCGACGAGCGCGGCTTCGGCAGCGACGACCGCAAGCTGTTGCTGGAGGCGCTGCAGGAGGCCAGCGACAGCGGCCTGGCGGGCAAGACGCATTACTTCCAGTCCAGCCCCGAAGCGCTGCGTTTCCTGGGGCTGCGCGACGAGCTCAATCTCGAGAACGCGGTGATAATGTATGTCGACCTGACACAGTCGTCGGTGCTGTTCCGCGAACTGCCGCTGGTCGACGTGGCGCGGTTGATCAACCGCTTCAGCCGCAACCTGTACCGGCGCGCGAGCCTGTCTGCCGGGGTCGTCGAGAAATTCAACGGCGACGGTGCGCTGGTGCGATTTCACTACGACGAGTTCGAGTCCAGCCTGCCGATGAGCAACCCGGTGATGCGCGCGATGTGCGTCGCGGCGGATCTGCTCGACGATTTCCGCGATTTCAAGTTGGTGCGCTGGCCGGGCGTCGCCACCGATATCGCCGCTGCGATCAAGTTGCGCATCACCATCGCGCTGGGGCCGGTGGTGTCGACCAACATGGGGCCGCAGCAATTCCAGACCCCGACGGTCATGGGGCAATGCGTGAACCGCTCGGCGAAGATGGTCGGCTACGCGCCGCGCGATCGCGACGTGCTGCTGATCGACGACAACGTGAGCAAGGTGCTGAAGCAGATCGACCCGGCCCACGCGGATGCGCTGACGGAATTCGACGACTGGAGCGACGTCAGTGCGCGCGATGCGAGCAGTCTCGCCGACCATCGCTATTTCGAGGTCGAGCGGGCGTATTTCCGGCGGGTCGCGGCGGGGCTGCGGCCGACAGGCTACGCCGGGCGAAGGGTCAGGGCCGACAATTGATCGGCGCGCCGGCGTCGGCGACGGGAGAGTCGAGGTGGGCGTCTCGCGAGCGAGAGCCTGCAGTCAACGTATCGGTGCCGCACCCTCGGCCGACAACCGGTACGGCGAGAGCCTGGCGTAATGCGGCCGGCACTGGTCGACCAGCCCGCGCTGGAACGCGGTCAGCCTGACCTCGCGCTCGCGCCAGGGGGCGAAGCCGGTGGAGCGCTCGACCGCGGCATACCAGTGTGGCGCCCATACGCCGTCGCTGGCGCGCGGACCCCGAGGCCACTGCAGCATGCGTGGGCTGAAGGGGATACTCAGGCGCGCGCACAATGCGGTCAGGATGCCCGCGGGGTCTTTCAGTACATCGCGGGCATCAATCACCGGCGGCGCCGTGCCGAGCCGGTCGCACACGTGATCGAACAGGCGGGCCTGCTGCTCGAAGCCGAGTTCCCACGCCGCGGCATCGGGACGCTGGATCGTGAACGAGGCGACCACCGCCTCGGGCTCGCGGATCAGGAAACAGCTGGTGACGTCGCCCAGCCAGCCCAGCGGCATGTCCGGCAGCATGTGCTGGGTCATGTGCTTCTGGTACCAGATCGGCCGGCCGTCGGGGATCGGGCCGGTCAGCATCGCGGCAACGGTCGCCGCATCCGTGCCCTGCGCGGCGATCACCTCGTCGCGCCCGGGATGCGGTGCGCCGGTGGCGAGCAGATAGTGCGCGTAGAACGGCTCATCGATGACGACGGTGTCCTCGCGGTTTTCCCACGCGCGCATCATCGCGGTGGAGATGTTGCGCGGCCCCGACCACATCGCGAGGCGCAGGCCTTCGCGCGACGGACTCACAGGCGGGGATCCGATCGGCACTCCGCCTTCACCAGATCCATGTAGTGCCGTTGCAGCCGCTCGACCATGGCGCCGCGCTTGCCGTCGCCCATGATGCGGCCATCGATCTCGTTGACCGGCACCACGCCGGCGAAGGTGCCGGTGACGAACGCTTCCTCCGCGCCGTAGACGTCGGTGAGGCTGAAGTTCTTCTCGAACACCGGAATGCCGTGCGCGCGGCACAGCCGGATCACGTTGGCGCGGGTAATGCCGCCCAGGCAGTAGTCGCCGCTCGAGGTCCACACCTCGCCGCGTCGCACGATGAAGAAGTGGGTGGAATTGCAGGTCGCCACGAAACCGTGCGGGTCGAGCATCAGCGCCTCGTCGTAGCCGGCCTTCTGCGCCTGGATGCAGGCGAGGATGCAATTGAGCTTGGAGTGGCTGTTGAGCTTGGGATCCTGCACGTCGGGCGCGCCGCGCCGCACATGCACGGTGAACAGGCGGATGCCTTGCTCGACCGTGGCCGGCAGCGGCTGCTTGTATTCGGGAATGATGACGATCGTCGCGTCGCCGATGACGAAGCGCGGATCCTGGTGCGGCGTGGCCTTGATGCCGCGGGTCACCATCAGCCGGATGTGCACGTCCAACCGCATGCCGTTGGCGCGCAGCGTGTCGACGATGCGCTGCGTCAGCTGCTCGCGACCGAGGCCGATGTCGAGGTCGATCGCCCGCGCGCCCTCGTACAGTCGGTCCAGGTGCTGGTCGAGAAAGGGCAGGCCGCCGTCGTGCAGGCGCAGGCCTTCCCAAACGCCGTCGCCCAGCACGAAGCCGCTGTCGAACACCGACACGCGTGCTTCGTCCCGGGGAAACAGCTCGCCGTTGACGCTGATCAGGATGGTTTCGTTGCGCGGATCGCTCGGGTAGTCGTGGGTGCCTTTGCTCATCGGGGTGCCTTGTCGAAACAGACGTCAGATTACCTTTTCTGCGTGGATGCCGTCGTGTTCATCGGAGTAAAATGCGGCTCCCTGCGATGCCGGCCCATCCCTCCCAACCCTTGGAGCGTGCCATGCCTCGATTGACCAACGAACAGCTGAAGTCCTGGGCCCTGCCGTACTCCACCCGCGACAAGGGCGATTGCGCCGGTGTGACAAGGCAGCTTCTCGAGGCGCCTTTCGGCAACTACGCCGGCGACGAGCCGACCGAGCGGGCAAAGAAGGCAGTCCGCATACCGTTGCGGGAAAAGACCTCTCACGTGGGCGTGCTGCTCCGTTGGCACGCTACCGGCGACGAGGTGATCGTGGACGCCACGATCCAGCAGTTCGGCGGTGACGAGCGCGTCTTCGTCGGCAGCTACGACGACTGGGTGGCCCGCCTGCAAGTGCTGACTGGTACGGATCACGTGGAGCGTGTCGATGCGGACTTCGGCTTCATGTACGACGTGCTCGATACCCTCGATACGATGCCTGCCATGGAAAGGAACGACTTGCGCCGAAGCAGGGGCAGCGCAAGCGCCGAAACCCACCGGGCCGAGACACTCAGGAAGGGCTGCGGCTGTACGCTGCTGTAAGGGAAGCGGGGCAGGGCAAGTCGCATCGCGTTGACGCCCCGGCCCCTCGCCGAGGCCAGTCGTTTCCCGGATGCCGTGCCGGCGTGCCCGTCGCGGAAGCGGACTACACTGCGTGGCAGGTATGGGGATCAGGGAGCGCAAGGTGGCGAATGCATCTTCCATTACGATCCGGTCCGGCGAGCTGGTTGCGCTGCGACTGTTCGACATTGCCTATGCGATCGATCTTCCCGGCGCCGAAGCGGCATGGCTTGCGCACGTCGGCGGGGCGAGCAGTCGCAGCCGGCTGATCAATACGCCGCCCAAGGCGCTGGCCTTCGACGTGCCGCCGCTGCAACTGCTGATGGAACCGCTCCCGTTGATGCTGGATGGCGTGGCGGTGACGGCGCAGGCCAGCGTGCGGCTCTATGACTTCGGGGTGGCTGCGCTGGCCGTGCGCGTGGCCGTGGTCGATGCCGCCTGGTCGCGGTTCGTGGCGCAATTCAACGCGCTCGACCGCGCGGTGGGACCGTCGTCGCCCGCCGGGTTCTGGACGGCGCTGCGCGACCAGGTGTGTGCCGTGATCGCTCCCGCGCTGGATCGTCCCGCGGCGGATACGGCGTTGCAGGAGGACTATCTGCTCGGCAAGGTGTTCACGCTTGATGAGCCGCTCGATGCGGCCGCACTGCGCGAACGGGTGGACCTGACCGGACTGCTGTCGGGCGAGACGCGTCCGCTGTCCGACGGCGCGCGCCGCGATCTGCTGACGCACAGTTACTCCTACTATGCCGACGACCTTGTCGTGCTGACCTGGGATCGGGCGTTCATCTACGAGCCGCGCGGGGATTCGGACGTGGCCGACGTGATCGAGGTGGCCAACGCGCAGCTGGTCGAGTTCCGCTATTACGACGCGTTGCTGGATGACGAGTTGCCGCGGATGTACGACCGCGTCAAGGAAGCGCGCGGCGCGGTGTCGCTGCTGGCGGCGCGTCGCTTCGCCCACCTCGCACGCGGCCTGTACATGCTGGTGGCGGAGGCCACCGAGTTGACCGAGAAAGTCGACAACGCC
Organism: Rhodanobacter ginsengisoli; assembly: GCF_042657065.1. Lineage (NCBI taxonomy): Bacteria > Pseudomonadati > Pseudomonadota > Gammaproteobacteria > Lysobacterales > Rhodanobacteraceae > Rhodanobacter > Rhodanobacter ginsengisoli. Next base: position 129,928 of record NZ_JBHSNF010000002.1, on the reverse strand, counting down.
CTGCAGGTCACCGAGGACGTCTACCTGGCGCGGGTCTACAGCGCCGCCCTGGGGCTGTTCCGCGTGCCCTCGTTGAGTGCGTCGGTCGACCGCAAGCTGGCGATCATCCGGGATACCTATGCGGCGCTGTACGAAGAGGCCTCCAGCCGGCGCGCCGAATTGCTGGAGATCGCCATCGTGCTGCTGATCGTGCTCGAGGTGCTGTTGAGCCTGCTGCGGCACTAGCCCCTTGACGGGAACAGGCGATCAGGTCGGGCATCGATCCGGCACGAGAAAAGCAGAGGCGTCCTGGAAAGCCGGGACGGAGACAGCTGAATCGTATTGGCTGCCGCGGCCCCATGGCCCGGGCGGATCATGACAGCGGGCACCGCCGCCGGCGCTCTTTTCCCCGGTGATGGGCGCCCGAAGCCGGCTGCCTTGCGCTGCGCCTTTCATCGATCAGCTTGGGCCTCTTGCGCGCGATATTTACCGTCGTCGTGGTCGCCGGATTCAGCGTGTTCAACCCGGACCAGCGCCGGACGCGCGTGGTCTGTGCGGGTGCGGTCGCCGCGTACCGGTTGTGGAGCAGGGGAGACACAGGGGACGGATTGTTCCTGCTGCGTACTCTTTCCGACTTCGCGGCTGATGATGTTGATGGCGTTGATGAGGGGCGTGACTTATCGGCACCTCATTGCGGCTCCCGTGGATTGCTGCGAGGCCCCGGTGGGTGGCCCCCCGCGGCATCGGATGAGTCGGCAGGACCGATCTGTTTGCGCAGGCGACGCCACTCCCACAGCAGATAAGCCGCCGGAATCACCAGCATGGTCAGGATCAGCGCACTGACCATGCCGCCGACCATGGGGGCGGCGATGCGGCGCATGACCTCCGAGCCCGTGCCGCCACCGAACATCACCGGCAGCAGGCCGGCGATGATCGCCACCGCGGTCATCGCGATCGGCCGCAGGCGCAGCAAGGCACCATCGCGCACGGCGTCGCGCACGCCCTCGAAGCTCGACGAGCTGCCCGTGGCCTTGCATTGCTCAAGATAGACGCCCACCGACTGATTGAGATAGACCACCAGCACCACGCCGATTTCGGTGGTGACGCCTGCCAGAGCGATGAAGCCGACTGCCACGGCCACGGACAGATTGTAGCCGAGCAGGTGCAGCAGCCAGACGCTGCCGGCCAGCGCCAGCGGCAGCGTGCCCAGGATGATCAGGACATGGGCGACATTGCGGAACGCCAGGTACAGCAACAACGCGATGAGGGCGATGGTCAGCGGCAGCACCAGCGCCAGATTCCGGTTCGCCTTCTGGATGTATTCGTATTGCCCCGACCAGGTCAGCGAATAGCCGGTCGGCAATTTGACCTGTTGCGCGACCAGCTTCTGCGCCTCGGCAACGTATGAGCCGACGTCGCGGCCGGCGATGTCGACATAGGTCCAGCCGGTGAGCCGGGCCGCCTCGCTCTTGATCATCGGCGGACCGTCCCCGATCGCGATTTCGGCCACGTCGCCCAGCACCACGTGCCCGCCGCGGGCGGTGACGATCGGCAGTTGCCGCAGGCTCGCCACCGAATTGCGCCAGTCACTGGGGTAACGCAGGTTGACCGGGTAACGCTCCAGTCCCTCCACCGTCTCGGTGACGTTCATGCCGCCGATCGCGGTGCGCACCACGTCCTGCACGTCGCTGATGTTGAGGCCGAGCCGAGCCGCCCGGCCGCGGTCGATGTCGATGTTGATGTAGCGGCCACCGGCCGCCGGCCGTTCGGAGTACACCGACAGCGTGCCGCGCACCTGCGGCAGGATTTTCTCCAGCTGCGCCCCGACGCCCTGGATCACCTGCAGATCGGGTCCGCCGACCTTGATCCCCACCGGCGTCTTGATGCCGGTGGAGAGCATGTCGATGCGCGTCTTGATCGGCATCACCCAGGCATTGGTCAAGCCCGGCAACTGCACCCGCTGCTCCAGCTCCCGGCGGATGTCGGCCCGGGTGATGCCGGGACGCCACTCGGATGGCGGCTTGAACTGGATCACTGTTTCGTCCATCGACAGCGGCGCCGGATCGGTGGCGGTCTGTGCACGGCCCATCTTGCCGAAGGCGGATTTCACTTCCGGCACGCTCATGATCAGCTTGTCGGTCTGCTGCAGCAGCTGCTGGGCCTTGCCGGCGGAGACGCCGGGGCGAACCGACGGCATGTACATCAGGTCGCCCTCGTCCAGCGGCGGCATGAATTCCGAGCCGAGCCGGCTGGCTGGCCAGAGGCTGATCAGTACCACCACCACGCTGGCCAGCACGACCAGCCACGGTTTGCGCACCACGCCGTTCACCAGTGGACGGTAGAGTCCGGTCAGCAGACGGTTGACCGGATTGGCGTGTTCCGGGGTGATGCGGCCACGGATGAAATAGCCCATCAGCACCGGCACCAGGGTGATCGCCAGTATCGCCGCCGCGGCCATCGAATACGTCTTGGTGTACGCCAGCGGCTTGAACATGCGGCCGGCCTGTTCGCCCAGCGTGAATACCGGCATGAACGACACCGCGATGATCAGCAGCGAGAAGAACAGCGGCGGGCCGACCTCGACCGTGGCGTCGGCCACCATCCGCCATCGGTTGGCCGCGGTGACCGGCTCCCGCTCCATGTGCTTGTGCAGGTTCTCGATCATCACGATCGCGCCGTCGACCATCGCGCCGATCGCGATCGCGATGCCGCCCAGCGACATGATGTTGGCATTCAGTCCCTGCAGTCGCATCACGATGAACGCCATCAGGATGCCGATCGGCAGGCTGACCACCGCCACCATCGCCGAGCGGAAATGGAACAGGAACACGAGGCAGACCAGGGTCACCACCAGGAATTCCTCGAACAGCTTCCCGCGCAGGTTGCTGATGGCGGAGCGGATCAGCTGCGAGCGGTCGTAGGTGGGCACGATCCGCACGCCGGCCGGCAGACCGCCTTTCAGGGAGGCCAGCCTGGCCTTGACCCCATCGATGACCTTTTGCGCGTTCTCGCCGTAACGCATCACGATGACCCCGCCGACCGCCTCGCCCTGGCCATCCAGATCGGTGACGCCACGGCGGATCTGCGGGCCGATCCGCACGTCGGCCACGTCCTTGAGCTGCACCGGGATGCCGTTGCTGTCGGTCAGCAACGGCACTTGCAGCAGATCCTTGATGCCCTCGAGGTAGCCGCTGGCGCGCACCATATACTCTGCTTCCGCCAGCTCGACCACGGCGCCGCCGGTTTCCTGGTTGGCGTGCTGGATCGCCGATTTCACCTGCGCCAGGGTCAGGCCGTAGGCGCGCAGCTTGTCCGGGTTCACCACCACCTGGTACTGCTTCACCATGCCGCCGACCGTGGCCACTTCGGCCACGCCCGGCACGGTCTGCAGCTGGTACTTCAGGAACCAGTCCTGCAGGCTGGTCAGCTGGGCCAGGTCGTGGTCGCCGGTCTCGTCCACCAGTGCGTATTCGTAGACCCAACCCACCCCGGTGGCATCCGGACCCAGGCTCGGGCGGGCATCGCCCGGCAGGCTGGCGGCCACCTGATCGAGGTACTCCAGCACCCGCGAGCGGGCCCAGTAGAGGTCGGTGCCGTCCTTGAAGATCACGTAGACGTACGAATCGCCGAAGAACGAATAGCCGCGCACCACCGTCGCGCCCGGCACCGCCAGCATCGCCGTTTCCAGCGGATAGGTGACCTGGTCCTGCACCACCTGCGGGGCCTGCCCGGGATAAGGCGTCTTGATGATCACCTGGATGTCGGAAAGGTCGGGGATCGCGTCCACTGGCGTGTGCTGTATCGAATACAGGCCGGCGAGGACAACGAAAGCCAATGCCAGCAGCACGGCACCACGGTTGCGCAACGACCAGCGGATGATGGCGGCGATCATTGTGGCTGTGCCCCGTTGTCGCGCGTCCCGGCTGGCATCGACTGGCCCGACTTGTCCATGCCGGCCATGCCCGAAGCGGCCCGGGTTTGCCCGGTGGTTCCCTTCCCCGCGGAATGGGGTGGTTCCTGACAACCGGGCCGACCCGCGCCCAGGCGCAGTGCGGCGGCATCGATGTTGGCTTCGGAATCGAGCATGAACTGCGCCGAAGTCACCACGTGCTGGCCTGCTCGCAAACCCTTGAGGATTTCCACCTTGTCGCCGGATGTGATCCCGGCTTCCACCGGACAGACGTCGAAGCGACCGTCGCCGAGCGCCACGATCACTCGCTGGCCATGACCCGTGCGAATGAGCGCCTGATCGGGAATGAAAAGAGCATTTTGTTGCGGGGTCGCCTGCAGCGTCACATGGGCGTACATGTTGGGTTGCAGACGCCTGTCGGCGTTCGCGAAGCGAAGCCGGGCCTTGACCGTGCGGGTCATGCTGCTGATATCCGGATAGACGTAATCGACCACGCCATTCCAGTGCTGGCCGGGAAACGCGTCGAAATCGGCAACCGCCTTCTGGCCCACATGCAACAGCGCCGCCTGGCTTTGGTCTATTTCCGCGAGCACCCACACCGTGCTCAGGTCGGCCAGCGTCATGACCTGGGTCGCCGGCATCACGTAGCCGCCTTCGTGCACGCCAAGACTGGTCACGACCCCCGAAGATTCGGCATACCGCGATACACGCTCGCTGGCCTTGCGGGTGCGTTTGAGCTGGGCAATCTGTGCATTGCTGAAGCCCAGTGATCGCAGCCGTTCCTGGGACGCGGCGATCAGCGATGGACTACCGCTGGCCAAAGCGACCAGGTACTCGCGCGCGGCCGTCGCCAGCTTGGGGGAAAACAACTGGTAAAGCAGCTGACCCCGCTTGATCGACTCACCCACGTTCTTGACCGCCAGTTTTTCCACCCAACCATCGGCGCGGGTATTGATGCTGGTGATCGTGTCTTCGTCGTAACCGACGTATCCGACCAGCTCAAGGCGATGGGAGAACATGCCCTGTTCGACCTCGGATGTACGTACGCCGAGGTTGTTGACCACGTCCGGGGATATCTTCACGTCGGCAGGTTCGGCGGAACTACCTTCATCAGCGTAGACGGGCACCAGATCCATCCCCATGGGCGATTTTCCTGGCCTGTCGCTGTGAAAGCTGGGGGTCATGGGCCCCTTCCAGTAAAGAATCTTGCGTTCCGGCGTCGCAGTCGCCGAGCGGGAGGCCTTGTCGGAATTTTCCGCCGAGTGCTCGCGCTTGCCGAGAAAAAAGCCGGACACGAGCGCAAGCAGCGCGACAATGACGGCGAAGGGAATCCATCTTGATGTTTTCATGGCGTCGTATTTCGCGAAGTGGCAGGCAGCGGGGAGGGCCAGATCGCACCGCCCGTCTGATAGTTGAGGGAGGCCAGCTGGGTATAGAAATCCGCACGCGCGCGCGCCAGCTCCAGTTCGGCCATCAGGTACTGCTGCTGGGCGGTGATCAGTTTCAGGAAATCGCCCGTACCCGAACCATTGCTGTAGTCGGCCTCGGCTGCCTGCATGTTGAGCCTGATCAACGGCAGCATCTTGCCGTTGTAAAGCTGGATAGTGGCGACCGCCTGGACCGCGGTCGCGCGAGTCTGCTCGAGATTGCTCAGTAACTGGTTGCGCGCATCGGCCCGTCTTGCTTCGCTCTCGTGCAGGCGTGCATTGGCCTCGCTCACCTCGCCGCGATGGTTGCCGCCGAACGGAATGTTGATCGCGACACCGACCGTCAGTCGCTTGGCCGGCATGTCCATCAGGCTGTTGTAGCCGGCCAGCAGGCTGACGTGCGGCAGGGCGTTCTTGTGCGCCAGATCGACCTGGCCACGGCTCGCGTCGACACGTGCATCGAGGCTCCGCAGCATCGGGTAACGCGCCAGCGCCGCATCCTGGAGTGCGGCGGAAGTCGGCAGCGGCGCCTCCCGCGGCAGCTCGACCGGCGCGGGCACGGCGGTGTCCGGATCGAGGTTCTGCAGGGTGTTGATCTTCGCCTGTACCGTGCGTTGCAGGCGCTTGAGTTCCAAGGCCTGGTTCTGCAGGCGAACCAATCCCACTTCCGCCTGCAGGACGTCCTGTTGCGGCGATTGCCCGGAGGCGTAGGCCGCTTCCGCAACTCCACGCAGATGCGTCACCAACCGCGTGTTCTCGGCATTGATGGCGAGCGCGCGATGCACGTAATACCACTGGGCGTAATCCGCTCGTGCCAGCGCGGTCAGCCGCAGGCGCAGGTCGGCCACCTGCTGGTCGGCCGACTCCGCTTCGGCCGTCGCCACTCGAGTACGCAAATCCAGGGTGCCCGGCCAGGGGAAACGCTGGCTGATCTGCACGTTCTGGTTGAGTCCCTGACGCGGGCCGCCTGCCGTGTCGGGTGCCACCGCATAGCTGACCATCGGGTCATCCAGCGCGCCGGCGGACTCGATCCGGGCGCCGGCCGCATCGGCAGCGGCCTGCATCGCCTCGATGCCCGGGTTGCGTTGCAGCACGTGCTGCACCAGCACGTCGGCCGAGAGCCCTGCGGCAGATGTCTGTGCCGCGCCTTCGGGAGGGCTGCTGCCCCTGGCGGGGCGCACGGCAACGGTGGCTTCGACATGAGCCATCGGCACCATCGCCGTGACTCCCGCCAGGAGCACAGCAAGCGCCGGCGTCTGCAAACGCCGGATAGAAAAAATCGACAACATGAGTGAACACTCCCGCCATCTTGCGAAGTTCGCCGCACCCTCACGGGCGCGAGCCCGACACGATGAAGATGGCGAGTGCTAGATCAGCAGGGAGCAGAACAACAATCTGAGCGGGGGGCGAAAGACATGCCCCTGATCCACCGAGGCAAACGACGCCCCGGTGCGTGGCAACATGACGACGGCCAGGGCGACCGGCGCCAGCGGCGGAAGCAGCGAGCCCGGCACGTTCGGCGATCGTGCATCGGACTGGACCGGGGTGCCCCCTGTGCAGTGCTGGGCACACATGAGCCGGTCGGCATGCCCCGGCATGCCACTCATGCAGGCCGGCTGCGACGCCGACGTTTCGGCTGCAACCATGTCGGGCACGGACATGGCGCAGGCGCTTGCCGCCAATGCCATCTGCTGCCACAGCAACACCACCACCACCAACCAGAACAGGTAGTGGCGCGGTGTGCGAGGCATGTGGAAGGTCCGTGGCATATGAGAAAGCTTATTCCGCGATATCGCCGTTCGTCTTGACCTCGATCAAGGCCGGGGCATCCGTATCGAAGCGGTCTGAGTGCACTTTCCCCTCCACTGGATCCCCACACAAGTCGACCCTGACCCAGGGGGGCGCCGCAACCAGGAATTGCCCGCATGCACCATGTCTGTGCTTCTACGCATTTGAGCACCAGGCGGCGCGATCGGGCAGGTGAGCGGACCGATCGGGAATCGGGACGCGCCGACCCGGATCGGAGCTGGCAGGACGGCTCGGTCCGCAGCTCCAGTCCGAATCGTGTCGAGCGCGCCGGGAGCACGTTTCCCAGCGGACCCGGCTCCGCTGCGTCGCTACCGATTGATGATCTTCGGATCGCACGGGATCGAGCAGTCGGCCTTGGTCGAGTCGTCCACCATCACTTTGTAGCTGGCCGTCTGCACGGCATCATTCGTGTCGTGAATCACCCCGCTGGTCGGGGCGCTGCCCGACCAGGAAAGCTGGTCATTGTCGTCTCCCTCGAACATGACGTCGCCAAAGGTGTAGCGTCGATTGCTTGGCGATGCGTCATTCAGCTTGAGCACGATGGTGACTTTTCCGCGTTTGGTGAATATCACGTCGCCACCCCTGCCGCTGCCACCGGAATACCTGTAGCTGTAGGTCATGCCGCAGGCGTCGACGTCGGTGTAACCATCCGGGCCATTCGAAGGCGTGTCACGCACGCTCAGGTTGATGATCGGACTGCCCTGCGCGAATGCACTTCCCATGGAGGAACCGATCAGGACTGCTGCCGTCAGGATGATCTTTTTCATGGCGCGTCTCCCTATGTCGTCGTGGTGGCTTGGTGGTGGAACATCGATGAGGTGGTTCATTCCCTCGTGTCATTTCAGGTAACCGGTCTGGCCCCGGGAGGCCATCGCATCGTGCGGACGGGGGTCTGCACGCCATTCATCTTTCGCTCTTCAAGCCGCTCTCGGGTCCTGCCCCGGGCCACGGCATCGACGGCACATAGCCGAAGCCAGTCAGTTGCGCCTGGACTCGCGTACCTTCGGCCGGGTCCCCGGCAAGCAGCGAAAGGCGTGCCCAGGGGTCGAGCACGCGCCAGTAGCGCGAGCCATGCACCCGCGGTGTCAGCAGCCGGCGGGCAGCGCTGAAATGGGCGGTTGCATCGGCCGGCCGGCCGGCATCGGTCGCGGCCATGCCGATCAGCACCTCGGCCAGTGCATGGCGGCCCACCGCCTCGGGAGAATCGAGCGGCGACTGGCCCTGGGACTGCGCCTGCAAGGCATTGGCGGCGGCGAGGGTGGAGGCGTGATCGCCGCCTTGCAAGGCCAGCATGGCGCGCAACGTCAGTACGTCGATGATGTCCCTGCGGACGAACCGATTGGCGCTCTTGACATGGGCCACGGCGTCCATCAGCGGCTGCGCCAGCGCCAGGTCGTCGCGAGCCGACGCCGGCTTGCCCCCGGCCATGCGCGCCACGGCCCGCAGCGTGAGCGCATGCAAATGCGTTTCGGCCCAGTCCTTGTTGGCCGGGTCGCCGGCCGTGAGCCGGCGCATGCGCCCCACCGCATCCGAGGCGACGGCTTCAGCCCGGGCGTAATCGCCCAGGATCCGCAACCGTTCGGATTGCATCGTCTCGGCAATCGACAATTGCGCCTGCCAATTCGGATCGCTGGGCTGCGAGGCCACCAGATCCTGCAGCATTCCCGATTTCGTGGCGGCCAGCACCAGGGCCTGCTGGAGATGCCCGGACTGCTCCTCCACGTTGCCCTGCCATGAGATCTGATCGGCGACCTCCATGAGCAGCTGCGGGTCGTCGGGTGTCCTGGCAAGAATCGTCTCGAGCATGCCGAGCGAGCGCAGGAAACCTTCGCTCGCCTGTTGCAGCTGCCCCCGATCGAGTTCCAGCACGGCGAGATTGCTGTCCCCATACGCCAGCTCGTGCTGCCATTCGACCCGCTTGGGATCCATCGCATACACCGTCCGGCAGGTATCGCGGTAACGGGTCAGCCACGTCTGCGCGGCCTCGAGATCGCGACTTTGCCAATAGACGTAACCCACCCAGTATTCCGCCTGGCCCCGGTCGAACAGACGATCCCCGTTTCCCGGATGCCTGTCGGCCAATGCCTTGCTGCGCCGGTAGGCATTCTTGAAGCTGGCCAGCGCCTCCGGGTAGCGCGCCTGGCGCAATCGAACCTGGCCGATCTGGGTCAGCGCCTGCGCCTGCTGTGTCAGGACTTCATCGTTGAGATCGCGTGGATCGAGGCTGGCGAAATAGCCCAGGAGCTTGTCACTGACGCTGTCCATCGACGCGACCTGGCTGCTGTCATCAAGCTTCTGGCGCAAGTCGCCCAGCATGTATCCGAGCAGGCTCTCGGCCTGCATCTGGCGACGCTGTGCATCGTTGCGCGCGATCCATGCCATGCCCGCCAGCGCCAGCGCGATGGTCATGCCGGTCATCGATGCCGCCACGATCGCCAGCATGCGTCGATGTCGCCTTTGTGCCTCACGTTTTCGGAGCTTGTCGAGATCGATGCCGAGCAAGCCGGCGAGCAGCTTGAGCCGAGCCAGGCCCTTGCCATCCTGGCCCGGCCGGATGTCGGCGGCAATCGGCTCGGCGGAGCGTTGACCGAGTCGACCGTCGGGTTCGATTTCGAACCGCAAGGCCGGAGGAAAACATTCGCGTGCGTCGCCGGCATTCGGTTCGCCGGCAACGATCAGGCAGTAGATGCGATCACTGCGGCCAAGTCGCTTGAACGCCAGGATTTCTTCGTTGACCCAGTGCGAACACGCCGCATCCGGCGAGCAGATGACCAGCAACGCCTCCGACTCGGCCAGCGCCTGTTGCAGTCGCTCCCCCAGCGCACCGGCACTGGCGAGCTCTTCGCGATCGCGAAAGATGGGCTGCAGCCGATCCGGCACCGTACCGAACTCGCCCATGCTGCCGCGCAGGAATTTCGGGACGCGGTAGCCTTCCAGGCTGCGATGGAGCCAGCCTGCCACCGGTGCATCGCTGTGGCTATAGCTGATGAACGCGCGGTAGCGTCCGGCCGCGTTCATGCACGACAGCCCGCTATCAATCTGGGCATGACTGCGCTCAACTCCTCAAGACACGACGCAAAGCCGCTCAGTGCTTTCGCATCGCCATCGCCCTGGTGGCTCGAATCCGTGTTGGCCCACCGAGATTGTCATCGCCCCTGACGATCGGTACATCATCCTCACGCTGCGGTGGTTTTGCAATGGCATACCCAATTCCAGTTCGACCCGGGATGTCGTGCAGATCGCCGGTGGCGGCGCACTGCTTTCATCGACCGAAGCGCACCTCGTGGTCCAGGCAGCGGGAAACCGGGCTTCGCCATGCGTTCGATGCCGCCACACGATGGAGCGGGAGGCCTCGACGGCCGTCGGCCGGGAAGATGTCAGGGCTGCTCGGCTGAAGGAGCCCGATACACCTCGCAATCGAAACCGGTACCCGCGCGCTTGCAGATGGTGAACAGGATGCTGCGACCGTCGGGTGTCCATTTCGGCGCGGTGCCACGACCGTCGGATTCGGCCACCAGCCTGACGCCGGAACCGTCGGCCGCCATGACGTAGATCTTGTAGACCTGTGGCCCACCCGCGCGATTGGAGGCGAAGGCGATGTGCTGCCCATCCGGCGACCACGCGGGCCAGCCGTCGAATGCCGGATTGCGGGTCAGGTTTGCCGCGTGGCTGCCGTCGCTGTCGGCAACGAACACCTCGGAATTCGTCTCGCCGAGCATGCGGCGAAACACGATGTGCCGGCCATCCGGCGACAGGTTCGGGTAAGTATTCACGCCGCCACTGATCACCGGCCTGATCGCGCCGGTCGCGACATCGGCTGCGTAGATTTCCGATGTGTTCTTCTTCGGCGGGTGCAGGTCGTCGTCGGTGCAGTAGAACAACTGTTTCGAATCGCGCGACCAGCTCGGATGAATGGCCCGTCGCGAGGTCGGCGAGATACGCACGAGGTGATGGCCGTCCGGATCGATGGTGACGATGGTTTCACCGCCGCCCTGTCTGGACACCAGCGCGATGCGTCGGCCATCCGGCGACCAGGCGGGGTCTTCGTGATCCCACGCGCCGTGCGTGATCTGCACCGCATGGGATCCGTTCAGTGCCGTGATGAACAATTGTTCCTTGCCTTCGACCATGCCGATCACCACCATGCGCCGGCCATCCGGCGCGGGCGATGGGTCGAACAGGTTGCCGGTCGTCATCCGGACTGCCTTCGGTGTCGGTGTCGCTGCCGGTGAGGCCAGGACCGTACCCAGCAGCAGAACGAACACCACCCGTTTCGCTTTCATGTCGATGCCTCACCAAGGAAGCCGCACGGAGGTTGCGGGTGGATTATTGCGCCAAGGGAGCGCAAGGAGCGGGATGAACCCTCCTGGGTTTGATGGCTACGGACCCGGCGGGTTGCTCATCGCTTTCCGCCGGGGCTGCCGACCGGCAGCGACGTCTCCCTTCGTTCCGCCGACGTCGCTGCTGTCGTTCTACCTTCGCTGATGCACGGGACTCGGAGGCCCTGACCGAACTCCATGGGGCGGGCGCACAATGAAGGGCGCCCGGCGTTCGCGGTCAACTCGCGCGGCAGGTCGGCGTCAGCGCATTGCCGCTAGCGCTGGCGCTTGGCTGCATACATCGCGCGGTCGGCGTGCGCGAGCAGGACGGCCGGGTCGCTTCCGTCCTCCGGAAAGCAGGCGATCCCGACGCTGGCATCCAGCCGGAACAGACCGTCGGGCAGCACGTAGGGTGGACTCAGACGGGCGCGCAGGCCATCGGCGACTCCGCCGGCTGCCGCTGCATTGCGGCAGCCGGGCAGCAACACGACAAACTCGTCACCACCCACGCGAGCGACGAGGTCGCCCTGCCGAAGGCCTTGCTGCAGGCGTTTTGCGACCTCGCGCAACACATGGTCGCCGGCGTCGTGCCCGCCGCGATCGTTGGCACCCTTGAAGCCGTCAAGATCCAGGTAGAGCACGGCCAGGCCCTCATCCGCCTGCATCGCATGCGCGATGGCGGATTGCAGCGCTCCCTGCAGCCGGTGGCGGTTGGGCAATCCGGTCAACGGATCGTGGCTCGCGCGGTGCTCGAGTTCGCGCTCGACGCGGCGCAGCTCGGTCACCTCGCGGCCCACCCCGATGCGCACGCCGTGGTCGGGCAGCCAGTGGGCCGACCACTGGATGTCCAGGCTGTGACCGTTCTTGTGGACGTAGCGATTGCGGAAATGGCGCTGCAGCGCGCCGGTCATCACCTGTTCGGCCTGCTGCACGGTCGCGGCGCGGTCATCGGGATGGACCAGTTCGAATATTGGCCGGCCAAGCACCTCCTCGGGGGTGTAGCCGAAGATGCGCTCGAAGCTCGCATTGACGAGCAGGAAACAGCCCTCGGCATCGACGACGCAGATCGCATCGGGGATCAGGTCGAGCATTTCAGCGAGGGGAGGCAGCTTGGTGATCATGGTATTCCCGGATTCTTGGCGCCCGGTCGTTGTGCTGTGCAGGTGCAGTTCCCGCATGGTAGCCCCTTGGGGAGCAAGGGGAGATCGGGGTCATCCGGCACCGGCTTTGGGACGGGCAGGGGCTTGATTGGCCGGCATGACCCGCGGGTCGCTATGCGCGACAACGACAATCTGGCATGGCGTAACCGTCCGCCTCTGCCTGAAATTGCCTTGGCGTATCTCCGGGCTTTATGGTTGGGAAGCGATTACCATCGGTCAGGGGGACGAGTATGAATGTGGCAAACGCTGAAGAGCGCGAGATGACGGGGCTTTCAACCGGCGGCGCCGATCTCGCTGCGGGTCCTGCCAAAGGTTCCTACAAGCTCTGGATCGAAAAGCCGGTGGGCAGGTTCTGTGTCGGCTTTTTCGTGTTTGTGTTTGCCGAAGTGCTCGTGCTGGTCACGCTGCACTGGATCTTTCACATCATTTGACGGGGCAGCCTCCGAACGATTCGGTCGGGTGGATTCAGATTTCCGTCGGTGACGCGATCGCCGGGCTCGCGTCTGCGCGCTTCGTCCACTCCGTGACGTTCACGCCTTTCAGCATCAGCCACAGGGCGAACGACGGCTCCGCGATGAGGCAGGGCAGCAGGATCGCCGGGAAGATCCCGCCTTCGAACGCGGGGGCAGGCAGCAGGGCAAAGCTGTTGATCGGGTAGCAGGCTGCCGCGAGCTGCATCGGTGCGCCGATGAGCCTCGCCAGGTAGTTCGACTTGCGGATCGGAGCGCCGGTATTGCCTCCGCACGACGTCGGCGTAAAGTGCCGGCTACCGGCCGGCGCCCCCGACCCACAGTGGATTACCCATGGGAGCTCGTCATGAAGATTCGTATCCCCCGTCGTTGGGCCGGCCTGTGCCTGCTGTTCGCCATCGCCTCGGCCTGGGCGACAGAGCCCGGCAGCATGATGAAGATGAGCACCACGGTGCACATGCAGATGGCCGGACTGCCGGCCATGCCGACGACGACGCATACGAGCGAGGTGTGCAGTCCGGCCAAATTGCCCGATCCGGAGCAGTGGATGCAGCACCGCAAGGATTGCGCCGTCAGTAACGTGCGGCACAGTGGTGGCACCGTGAGCTACCACATGCAATGCAGCGGGGCGATGTCGATGAGCGGGGACGGAAAGTTCCACATGTCGGCCAACGGGGATGTGCATGGTTCGTTCCACATGGTCGGTCTGGAACGGGGGCACTCGATCACCCTGGACTCGCAGATCGAGGGCGAACGCGTGGGTGCCTGTGACTACACCCCGCCGGCAATGCGGGGCTGAGTCATGTGGCGGGGTTGCCGCAGCGGCACGCGCGATGACGCCGAGGCGGCGCGCTTCGCCAGTGGGTGGGAGCGTGTTCGCCGGTGGTGGGCCCGCACGGATATCCAAGCCACTCACCATCGACAACGGAAATACTTCCCGTGGCCTGCGGGTGCGGGTCGTTCTGATGGCAGGCTCGACACGCTAGCCGGCAGCGACGCTGATCCGTTCGGCGCAGTTGCAGGCTGACCGGGCGGCAGCCGCTGCTGCCAGTCTCATTGCAGGAGAAAGTCGATGACGCAACACTCCACCAGGCCGCAGCATCCCGAACTGGACACATCGTTCATCGAGCAGCAACGCCTGCGACTGCAGGCCTTGCGCGACGAATTGCTCGGCAGTGAACGGCGGACCATTGCCGCCGATCGCACGCACGAGGAAGAGCATCCCTCCGAAGCTGCCGAATTCGAGGACGACGCGCAGGACATGGCGCGGCGCGAAGTCGACCAGGCCCTTCATGACGTGAATGACAGACGGATCAGACATATCGAGCGGGCACTGCAGAAGATCGACGACGGTACTTACGGCTTTTCCGACGAAAGCGGTCAGCCGATCGCCCGGGCGAGACTGGAGTCCACACCCGAGGCGATTTTCACCATCGAGGAGGAGCGCAAACGCGAAGCGGGTGGCTGACCGGCCTGGCCCGGATTCATCCGACGTTGCCCCACGCGAGCTCGCGCTGACGCCGTATTCCATGTCGATGCCCGCAGCGGGAGGCACGCGAGGGTCGCTTCGTTCGAAGTCACGGCGTTCCCGGTGCAACTTCGGCGGCCTTGATCGAGCCGATGGCCAGCGTCTCGCCTGCATGGTCGGTATCGATGCGGGTCGTTCCGGGGTATTCGACAACTCAAGACAAGCGCGAGGACATCACCATGAAAAAGCCCACCAGAAAATCCGCCGCGGCGAAGGGCGCCACGCTCAAAGGGAAGCAGCATGCACCGCTGGCAACCCCGACCGACCTGGACGCCCGCGCGACTCGCGACATCTCCGGCGTCATGAACGCGATCCTCGCCGACGTGTTCGCGCTCTACCTCAAGACCAAGAATTTCCATTGGCACATGAGCGGCCCGCACTTCCGGGACTATCACCTGATGCTGGACGAGCAGGCCGACCAGCTGTTCGCCATGACCGACCCGATCGCCGAGCGGATACGCAAGGTGGGTGGCGACACACTGCGTTCGATCGGCCACATCGCGCGGCTCCAGCGCGTGTCCGACAATGACGCGGAGTACGTCGAGCCGTCGGACATGCTGGCCGAGCTGCGCGAGGACAACAAGACCCTGGCGGCGCGCCTGCGCGAGGCGCACGGTGTCTGCGACGAGCGCCACGATCTCTCCACTGCCAGCCTGATCGAGGTCTGGATCGACGAGACCGAACGGCGCACCTGGTTCCTGTTCGAGAGCAGTCGCCGCGGCGATTCCAGCGGGCATTGAGCCAGCCACGGCGTGCCGTGGCTCCGTCCATGGACGGGCTCCCTGCAAGGTGCGCCGATGAGCGGCGACCCGCCCCGGTGCGCCGTCCGCCGTTGCTGTCCGGACATCCTCTCCAGCGTCCGCGGACAGCGGGCGGGTCCCGTGGCCGAGGCAGGAAATGGCCAAGCCGTGAGCTTTTCCGTTCCTGTGTCCGGTTGGCACGGTGATTGCTCTTCCTCTCGCGAAAGCTTCATTTCCCTGCCTGAGGAGAGCCATCATGAAATTCGAGAACCTGATGCTGCAAAGCCTTTTTGCCGCCTGCCTGCTGGTGTGCGTGCTGGTCATGGGCGCCATGCTCACGTCGCATGTGATCGTGGCATGACGTCGGCGTAAAGTGTCGGGCATGCCAGCGAGGTGTGCAGTCCGGCCACGCGGCCCGATCCAGAACGGTTGATGCGGCACGGCAAGGATTGCGCCGTCAGTGACGCGCGGCACAGCGGCGGCAACGTGAGCTGCCACATGCCATGCAGCGGGGCGATGTCGATGAGCGCGGACGGACAATTCCACATGTCACCGAACGGAGACGTGCATGTGGTTCGTTCCGCATGGTTGGCGTGGAACGGAGCACTCGACCACGCCGGACTCGCAGGTCGAGGGCGAGCGAGTTGGCCAGCCCCATCCCGTGAATGGAATCGCCGGAACGGGGCCGATCAGATGGAGGTGCCCAGTCATGAAACGTCTGTTGCTTGCCGCGGGCCTGTTGCCGGGACTGTTGCCAGCCGCCGGTGCCGGGCTGTCCGGGCTGGGGCAAATGCCGATGCCGATGCACGGGCGCATGGGCGGAATGATGCATGCATCGGATGCCACGCCGACTGGCACGCCGGCTGCGCTCGATCGCCTGGGTTGCATGAACTGCCATCAGCAACATGAGGGTCTGGTGGGGCCGGCGTTTGCCTGGGTGTCCTGGCGTTACCGCGATCAACCGGACGCAAGGACCATGCTGGCCGCCTTCATCGAGCACGGTGGGCAGGGCCCCTGGTCGGGTGTGATGCCGGATCTGAATGTGCCCCCTGCCGATGCCGACGCCATCGCGGCCTGGATCCTCAGCCTGCCGCCCGAGACACCACCGCGATCTGCTGGCGGTGGTTGAGCGCAAGGGCGAAACGGAGCGGCGAGGCTGGCTGCAGTTCTTCCGAGGCGACCGCTGTGCCCTTGTCCCGCTGGTGGGTCGGAATCCGTGCATCGGTTCCAGTGCGCCGAGTCCGGATGCCGCGCTGCGCGTCCGCGGATCAGGTGTCGAGCGCGTCGGACAGCCATGCGCCGGTGGCTGCCGCATCGGAATGAAAGGCGAGGGTTGGAAACGGCTTGCCAGCGGTCCGGGCCAGCGCGAGACTGCAGCGCAACTTCCCGCACGAGCAATCGCATGAGCTTCAACCTGGCCAGGACGCGGGGCGATCAGCTGTTTCCGGTGTTCAACGTCGCCCAGCTGGATGTCATGCGCCGTTTTGCGTCGGCGTCGCCGAAACGCTTCGGGCCGAACGAGCTGCTTTACGCGGCGGGTGAACGGCAGGCTCCGGTGTTCGTCGTCACCGCCGGCGAGGTGTTGATCCGCCGCCCCCAGGCCAGTGGCAAGGACAATCTGATCGCGTTGCTGCCGGTCGGCGGCATCACCGGCGAGATCAGTCAGCTCGCGGGGCGCGCCACACTGGCCGAGGCGCGCGCCGGCACCAGCGGCTGCGAGGTGCTGACGTTCGATGGCGCCCACCTGCGTGCGCTGATCATCGGTTCGGCCGAGCTGGGCGAGATCGTGATGCGCGCGTTCATCCTGCGTCGCACGGCGCTGATCAGCGAGGGCGCCGGCTCGATCCTGGCCGGACGGGCGGGCGATCCGGCGCTGGTGCGGCTGGAACATTTCCTGTCGCGCAACGGCTATCCCTATTCGGTGCTGGATGTGGCGGGCGACGGCGAAGGCCATGCCCTGGTCGAACGTTTCGGGTTGCGGGACGACGACCTGCCGATCGTGCTGTGCCCCAACGGTGCGCTGCTCAGGCATCCGTCGGAAGTCGAGGTGGCGGCCTGCGTGGGCATCACGCCGGAACTGGATCCGCAGCGGATGTTCGACGTGGCCGTGGTCGGCGCCGGCCCGGCCGGCCTGGCCACCGCGGTGTATGCGGCGTCGGAGGGGCTGTCGGTACTGGTGCTCGATGCCCGATCGTTCGGCGGGCAGGCCGGTGCCTCGGCGCGGATCGAGAATTACCTGGGCTTTCCCACCGGCATTTCCGGCCATGCGCTGGCCGCCCGCGCGTTTGTCCAGGCGCAGAAATTCGGTGCGGAGATCGCCATCCCGGTCAGTGTCCTGGCGCTGGAGTGCGCCGGCGACCGGCGCGAACCCGACACGCCGTTCACGCTGCGCCTGGACAACGGTCAGGGCATGCGCGCACGCAGCGTGGTGGTGGCCTCGGGTGCGCGCTACCGCCGGATCGACATCGAGAACCTCGCCATGTTCGAGGGCGCGGGCGTGTCCTACTGGGCCTCGCCGGTGGAGGCAAAACTCTGCGAAGGCGAGGAGATCGCGCTGATCGGCGCCGGCAATTCGGCGGGGCAGGCGGTGGCGTTTCTCTCGCCCCGGGTGAAGCATCTGCATATGGTGGTGCGAGGCGCGGGGCTGGAAGCGTCGATGTCGCGCTATCTGATCGAGCGGATCGCCGCGTTGCCCAATGTCACCCTGCATACGCGCACCGAGGTGACCGCCTTGCGCGGCGATGCCATCAGCGGACTGGCCGGCGCCACGTTTCGCCACCGCGACGGCGGTTCGGAATGGAGCGGGCCACTGCGCCACCTGTTCCTGTTCGTGGGTGCCGAGCCGAACGCGGAATGGCTGCGGGGTTGCGACATCGAGGTCGATG
The DNA here is from genome assembly GCF_042657065.1 of Rhodanobacter ginsengisoli. Taxonomy (NCBI): domain Bacteria; kingdom Pseudomonadati; phylum Pseudomonadota; class Gammaproteobacteria; order Lysobacterales; family Rhodanobacteraceae; genus Rhodanobacter; species Rhodanobacter ginsengisoli. The sequence goes on along the minus strand of NZ_JBHSNF010000002.1, from coordinate 111,701 downwards.
CGCATGGCTTCATCTGTACCGGCCTGGCCGGCCGCGGCCCGCAATGGTCTGCGGCCAAGCGCGAGCCGCTGCCGCTGGAAACCAGCGTGCCGGGCGTGTTCGCGATCGGCGACGTGCGTGCCGGTTCGACCAAGCGCGTGGCCGCCGCGGTGGGCGAGGGTGCCCAGGTCGTCGCCGCGCTGCATCAGATCCTGGCACAGGACCAGCAACACAACGTGCGCAACGCCTGAGCGCACCGACTCGAGCCCGGCGTCGGGCGGTCTCTTGACGTCCTTGCGCGCATGGATGTTGCCGTGCGGCCGGGCGCGCCATCAGGCAAGCTGGCGCTCGACCGGTCGGCGGTCGTGGAAACGGAGATCTCGGATGGGGAAGGGCAGGCTGGAAGCGTTCAGCGATGGGGTCATCGCGATCATCATCACCATCATGGTGCTGGAGCTGAGGGTTCCGACCGGGCACTCGCTGGCATCGTTGCTGCCGCTGGCACCGGTGCTGCTCGGCTACGTGCTGAGCTTCGTGTACGTGGGCATCTACTGGAACAACCACCATCACATGCTTGCCACCAGCCACCGGATCTCGGGTGGCGCCTTGTGGGCCAACCTGCATCTGCTGTTCTGGCTGTCGCTGTTTCCGTTCACCACCGCATGGATGGGCGAAAACCATTTCGCCGCTGTGCCGACGGCGGTCTACGGTGCCGTGCTGCTGATGGCGGCGGTCGCTTACTGGATACTCCAGCAAACGCTGATGGCGGCAGAGGGACCCGGCTCGGTACTCCGGCGCGCGGTCGGGTCGGACTGGAAAGGCAGGCTCTCGCCCGTGCTTTACCTGGGCGGGATCGCGTTGACGTTCTGGCGGCCCTGGGCGGCGCAGTCGGTGTACGCGCTGGGCGCGCTGCTGTGGTTGATCCCCGACCGGCGCCTCGAGAAGGCGATCGAAGGGTCCGCCAGGGAGAGCACGGATCGCTGATCGGGCCGGCCCGGAGCGATCGGCCCGATCCGCTGCCGGCCGTTGTGGGCTACAGCCGGACCTGCTCTATTTGCGGCGCGGCAGTTTCCACTCCGGCCGGATGAAGTGGCAGGTGTAGCCGGTGGGAAACTGTTCGAGGTAATCCTGGTGTTCCGGCTCCGCTTCCCAGAAGTCGCCCGCCGGGGCCAGCTCGGTCACCACCTTGCCGGGCCACAGGCCCGAGGCATCCACGTCGGCGATGGTGTCCTCGGCCACCGCCTTCTGCTCTTCACTGGTGTAGAAGATCGCCGAACGGTAGCTGAGGCCGCGGTCGTTGCCCTGGCGATTGAGCGTGCTCGGGTCGTGGATCTGGAAGAAGAACTCCAGCAGGGTCCGGTAGCTGATCGCCTGCGGGTCGTAGGTGATCTCGATGGCCTCGGCATGCGTGCCGTGGTTGCGATAGGTGGCATGGGGCACGTCGCCGCCGGAATAGCCCACGCGCGTGGAAAGCACGCCCGGCTGGCGGCGGATCAGGTCCTGCATACCCCAGAAGCAGCCGCCGGCAAGGATGGCGCGTTCGGTGGATTCGGTCATGGAGTCAACTCCTGGAGATGGGTTTCTGATAATCGCTGATCGTTCGCCAGGCGTCGCTTTCGCCGGAATGATCCGGAGCATGGGCGCGTTGGCGTCCGGACCTACATGGGGCCAGCCGGCGGCGGCCCAAGGGAAGCTCGCCGGAGGGGAAGGGCGCGGCGTGCCTGCCGTGGACTTGCGGGCAAAAAATGCCGGACGCCGAGGCGTCCGGCATTTACGCTGGATCAGTCAGGCAGACTCATGCCAGCGCGGGTCGTGTTGCGCGACCACGCAAGCCGTCCAGGCTGTAGGCGCCGGCACCCAGTGCCACGACCTGCAGCAGGCCGCCGGCGATCGCGACGTTCTTCAGGAAATGGATCATCTGGTTCTGGTCGCCGAAATGGGCGTGGAAGGCGAACGCGGTGGCAAGCGTAAACACCGCCATGATCGCGGCCACCGCGCGGGTGCGATAACCGAGCACCAGGGCCAGGCCAAAGCCGACCTCGACCACCACGGCCAGCAGATAGGCCAGATCCGGCACGGGCAGGCCGGCCGACACGATATACGCCTTGGTGGCGGCGGGAGCGACGAGCTTGCCGAAGCCGCTGACGAGAAACAGGCCGGCCAACAGAACGCGGCCAACCAGAGCTGAGGATGAAACGGCGGAATGGTTCATGAGGAGCCTCCAGGAAAGTGATCGGTCGGCACCATGGCTGACCGTGGCGCGCACTTTAATGTCTACTCAGAAGCCGATAAACAGCCTACGATGCGTAACATCGTCGCCATTTGATTGACAATGAGCCAGCTCGAAGATATGCGCCTTTTCGTGGCCACGCTCGACACCGGCAGCTTCACGGCGGCGGCGGAGCGGCTGGGATTGTCCAAGCAGTTCATCAGCAAACGGCTGATCGCGCTGGAGGCCCAGCTGGGCGTGCGCCTGCTGGTGCGGACCACCCGCCATCTGCGGGCGACCGACCTGGGGCGCGCGTACTACGAGCAGGCGCGCACCATCCTGCAGCAGGTCGACGAACTGGAGCAGGCGATGACCGGCGCCAACCGCTCGCCGCGCGGGCGACTGCGCATCACCGCCCCGATGTCGTTCGGCACGATGCACCTCAGTCCGCTGCTGCCGAAATTCCTGGCCGAATTTCCGCAGGTGTCGGTCGAACTGGAACTCAGCGACCGCATGGTCGATCTGCTGGGCGAGGGATACGATCTGGCCGTGCGCATCGGCGAGCTGGCGGACTCCTCGCTGGTGGCGCGCCGGATTGCGCCGGTGCAACTGGTGCTGTGTTGCAGCCCCGACTATCTGAAAGGCCGCGAACCGCCACGCACGCTCGCCGAGCTGGCCGGGCACGACTGCCTGCTGTATGGGCACGGGCCCCACGTGGAATGGGCCTTCGGCGGCGAGGAGAGGAGCAAGGTGGTCACCGGTCGCTACCGCGCCAACAATGGCGAGTTGCTGCGCGACGCGGCGATCCAGGGACTGGGCATCACCCAGTCGCCCACGTTCATCGTCGCGCCCGCGCTGGCCAGCGGCGAACTGGTGACCGTGCTCGACGCCTTCCGGCCCCCTCCGGGGACGGTGCACGCGGTCTACCCGCAGCATCGCCAGTCGTCGATGCTCATCCACGTGTTCGTGGAATTTCTGCAGCGCAGCTTCGCGGCGGCGTGGCACGACGAGGGCTGAAAGACCGAATCCGTCGCGGGGGCTTCGGCAAGGTTGATCCGACTAGACGGCTGCGTCTCACTCGACCGGGTACTGCCGTTCGGCAAAAAGCGCGGTGGCCCAGTCGATGAACACGCGTACCTTGGTGCTCAGCTGCCGGTTGGGCGGATAGACGATGTAGACGTCCTGCGCGGCGGGTCGCCATTCCTTGAGGACGGCGACCAGTTCGCCGCGTTCGATATGCGCCCGCACCATGAAGTCGAGCGTATGCACCAGGCCGAGTCCGGCTAGCGCGGTAGCGACGTGGGCGTTGCTCTCGTTGACGCTGACGCGGTTGTGCGCCTCGACCTCGAACGGCTTGCCCGCGTCGAGGAAATGCAGCGCCTGGGTACGGCCGGTGCGCGCCAGGAAATAGCCGACCACGGTGTGATCGTCGCTGGCGATCTGTCGCGGATGGGAAGGTGAGCCGTGTCGGGCCAGGTAGTCGGGACTGGCGCAGGTGGTCCACTCCAGCGCGCCGATCCGGTGCGCCACCATGGCGGGATCATTCGCACTGCTGCGGATCGCGCAGTCGATGTTTTCGCCGATCAGATCCAGCGTGCGGTCGGTGACGCCCAGCTGGATGTCGATGTCCGGATAGCGCGTGCAGAATGTCTGCAGCGACGGAATCAGGATGCCACTGGCGACCGAGCCACCGGTATCCACCCGCAGCCGGCCGCGGGGACTGGCGTGGGCGCGGCCCAGCGTGGCCTCGACGTCGTCCAGTTCGTCGAGCAACTGGCGCATGCGCTGATAGTAGGCGGCACCATCCTCGGTGACGCTGACCCGGCGGGTGGTGCGTTCGAGCAGTTTTACGCGCAGCCGTTTCTCCAGCGCCTGGATCGACTTGCTGAGCGTGGCATAGGGTATCTGCAGCGATTCCGACGCGCGGATGAAGCTGCCCGCTTCCACGACCCGTACAAAGGCCCGGATGGCCTGCAGATGATCCATGGTCGCCGCACTTTTGGGGTTCGCCAGATTATCTCCCTGTGGAGATAAAGAAACCACAAAAGCCGTATTTATCATGAATATGTCGGCAAATAGACTTTGCTTCAATCCGCGATATTCGATCGCGCCCTGGAGACATCCAATGGATACGCCCACCAACATTCACAGCACCAGACACGCCGGCAAGATCGCCCTGGTCACCGGCGGCAGCTCGGGCCTGGGCCTGGCCACTGCGGAGCGCCTGGTGCGCGAAGGTGCCACCGTCTATATCACCGGCCGGCGACAGGTGGAGCTGGACGCCGCGGCCACCCAGATCGGCCCCGGTGCGATTGCGATTCGCAGCGACATCTCCGTGGCGGACGATCTCGATCGCATCTTTACCGTCATCCGCGAGCGTCATGGACGGCTCGACATCCTGTTCGCCAATGCGGGCGGCGGCGAGTTCGCGCCGCTGGGTGCGATCACCGAAGCGCAGTTCGACAAGTACTTCAACATCAACGTCAAGGGCACCCTGTTCACCGTGCAGAAGGCCCTGCCGCTGATGAAGGCCGGGTCCGCCATCGTGATCACCGGTTCGATCGTGTCGATCAAGGGCGCACCTGCATTCGGCGTGTACGCGGCGACCAAGGCGGCGCTGCGCTCGTTCGCGCGCACCTGGGCGTCGGACCTGAAGGGCACCGGGATTCGCGTCAACGTCGTCTCACCCGGCACGGTGGTGACGCCGGCCTACAAGAGCGAACTGGGCCTGAGCGACGAGCAGATCGAACAGTTCAGCGCGCAGGCTGCCGCCATCACGCCACTGGGTCGCACCGGTACGCCCGACGAGATCGCCGGCGCGGTGTCCTTCCTTGCCTCGGACGACGCCAGCTTCATCACCGGCATCGAGCTGTTCGTGGATGGCGGGCAAGCACAGATCTGAGTTGGAAATACGCGCTCGAACCGGAGGGCGAGTGATCGTCCCTGGTGCCGGAAGAATCGGGCTTCGCGGTTGCCGTGCCGGTGGCGACGAAAGCCGGCTTCCCGCGATCGGTGGGGAGGCCGGCATCGCCGGTGCACAACCGTTGCGACCGACCTGCGTGCTGCGCAGGCCGGTCGACAGCGATCAACGCAACTGCCTCACTTGATCGGTGCCATCAGGTGCTGGTACGGCGTGTCCGCCCACATCACGTACGGAGCGGAGGTATCCGGCTCGGCGCTCTTCGGGTACATGTCATAGAAACTCTGGTCCGCGCCCACGATCATGAAATGTGGTCCGGTCTTGATCCAGTGGTTGCCCGCTTCCGGTTTCGTCGCGTACGGATCGGTATTGCTTGCATCCGTGCCGCCTTGAAGCATGTACATCACGCCGAGCTTGCCGGCCGGCGGAGGCTGGTGCGCTATCCACGCATTCGCCCATGCCATGGCGTTGGCGTCCATGCACATGGGGTCGGGGCCCGGCGTGGCCGGGCTGTCCGGCATGCAGGTGAAACCGTTGCTGCCCTTGCGCAGCGTGCGCATCTTGCCGTCCGCACCTATTGCCACGATCGTCGCGTTCCTGGCCACGTGTGCGGGTGCGGCGTGCATCGCACTTGCGATCATTTGTGCGTCCGTCGGCGCCTTCTTGCCGGCGGCCTGAAGGCCACCGGCAGCGACCAGCATGGTGGTGGCGACGGTGAATCGGATGATCAGATCTCTTGTTTGCATGACAGCCTCCCCGCGTTGATGCAAGACGGCTCCCGGGCTCCCGTGTGGCAGTTTCCGCCTCTGTCCGGGTGCGGTCAATCGACCGGCTCACGAGCGTCGATCGGGGGAGAGCAGGGTCGACATCCCGTGTCGAATCCCGTTGATCACGCTGCCGATCGGCCTGCTCATCGGCGGCTTGTTGTTCGTGCGGTTCAAGAAGGCGTGAGCGAACGACAACCCTCGCTCGGCACGTTCCCGACGGCTGGACGATCGTCGCAGGCGCCAGCATCCGAGCGGCAGATTCCCAGCGGCAGAAGCCGCTGCCGCAGCGGGTCTGGCCAGCCCACTACAATCAACGGCTTTGGTCGCATTGTCGTGGCGGCCACGATCCGCTGCCGGGAGTCCGCCGATGTCCATCCAAGCCCCGCCTTCACCCGCCGACACGCCGGGCGACAATGGCTGCGTAAGCGTGCGCGGGGCGCGCGAGCACAACCTGGCGAATATCGATCTGGATATCCCGCGCGATGCGCTGGTGGTGTTCACCGGGGTGTCCGGTTCGGGCAAGTCGTCGCTGGCGTTCGGCACGGTGTATGCCGAGGCGCAGCGGCGCTACTTCGAGTCGGTGGCACCGTATGCGCGGCGGCTGATCGAGCAGGCCGGTGTCCCCGATGTCGATGCGATCGACGGCCTGCCGCCAGCGGTGGCCCTGCAGCAGAGTCGTGGCGGGGGCAGCGCGCGCTCCAGCGTGGGCAGCCTCAGCACCATCTCCAATGCCTTGCGCATGCTGTATTCGCGTGCCGGCGATTACCCGGCGGGGCGGGCGTTGCTGGAGTCCGACGCGTTCTCGCCGAATACCCCGGCGGGTGCCTGCCCGGACTGTCACGGGCTGGGCAAGGTGTTCGATGCAACCGAGGCCTCGCTGGTGCCCGATCCCGCGCTGAGCATCCGCGAGCGCGCCATCGCCGCCTGGCCGCAAGGCTGGCAGGGCAAGAACTACCGCGACATCCTGGTGACCCTGGGCTACGACGTGGACTGCCCGTGGCGCGAACTGCCGCAGGCGGAGCGCGACTGGATCCTGTTCACCACCGAGCAGCCCGTGGTGCCGGTGTACCGCGACGTGGCCCCCGAGGTAGCGCGGGCTGCATATGCGCACGGCGAGCCCGGCAACTACAAGGGTACCTATGTCGGCGCCCGCGAATACGTGATGCACACCTTTGCGCACAGCGAGAGCGCCGCCATCAAGCAGCGCGTGGCGCGCTACATGGTGGCCAGCGCGTGCCCCACCTGCGCTGGCAAGCGGTTGCGACGCGAGGCGCTGGCGGTGACCTTCGGCGGGATCGACATCGCCTCCGCCTCGCGGTTGCCGCTGCGCCAGCTCGCCGCGCGGTTGCGTGCGGCAGCCGAAGGCGCGGGCGTGGACGATGCGGCGCATCCGGAGAAGGCGCTGGTGGCGCGTCGCGTCGCGGCGGACGTGTGCGCGCGGATCGATACGCTGGCGGACCTGGGGCTGGGTTACCTGTCGCTGGATCGCAGCACGCCCACGTTGTCGCCCGGCGAGCTGCAGCGGTTGCGCCTGGCGACGCAGTTGCGGGCGCAGCTGTTCGGTGTGGTCTATGTGCTGGACGAACCCTCGGCCGGCCTGCATCCGGCGGATACTGAGGCGCTGCTGCGCGCACTGGCACGACTCAAGGCGGGCGGCAATTCGGTGTTCGTGGTCGAGCACGCGCTGGACGTGATCCGCGCCGCCGAGTGGATCGTCGACATCGGCCCCGAGGCGGGCGAGCAGGGCGGGCGGGTGCTCTACAGCGGTCCGCTCGCGGGCCTGCAGAATTGTGCCGCTTCGCATACCCGTCGCTACCTGTTCGAGGCGATGGGGCCGTCGCCGCGCACGCCGCGCGAGCCGCTCGGCTGGCTGCGGCTGGAAGGCATCGAGCGCAACAACGTGCAGGGTCTGGACACGGCCTTTCCGCTGGGCGCGATGACCACGGTCAGCGGTGTTTCCGGTGCGGGCAAGTCCAGCCTGGTCAGCCAGGCCCTGGTGGAGCTGGTCAGCGCCCACCTGGGCATGCGCCACGTCGCGGACGACGAGGGCGATGAGCTGCCCGGCGGGGAGGCGCCGGCACCGGCCGGCGGCCGCATCGTGGCGGGGATGGAGATCGTCACGCGGCTGGTGCAGGTGGACCAGAAGCCGATCGGCCGAACGCCGCGGTCCAACCTGGCCACCTATACCGGTCTGTTCGACCAGGTGCGCAAGCTGTTCGCGGCCACGATCGAGGCGCGCCGGCGCAAGTACGACATCGGCCGGTTTTCATTCAACGTGGCCAAGGGCCGCTGCGCCACCTGCGAGGGCGAGGGCTTCGTGTCGGTCGGCCTGCTGTTCCTGCCGTCGGTGTATGCGCCGTGCCCGACTTGCCACGGCGCGCGCTACAACGACGACACGCTGGCGATCCGTTGGCGCGAAAAGAATATTGCCCAGGTGCTGGCCCTGACCGTGGATGCCGCGGCCGACTTCTTCGGCGACGAGGTGCCGGCGTTGGCGCGCGCGCTGTCGACGCTGCGCCAGGTGGGGCTGGGCTACCTGCGACTGGGCCAGCCTGCCACCGAGTTGTCCGGTGGCGAGGCGCAGCGGATCAAGCTGGCCACCGAGCTGCAGCGTCAGCAGCGTGGCCACACCCTGTATGTGCTGGACGAACCGACCAACGGCCTGCATCCGGCCGATGTCGATCGGCTGATGACGCAGCTCCATGGCCTGGTCGACGCCGGCCACACGGTGATCCTGGTCGAGCACGACCTGCGCGTGATCGGCGCCGGCGACTGGGTCATCGACATGGGCCCGGGCGCCGGCGACGAAGGCGGTCGACTGGTGGTGCAGGGCACCCCCGCGCAGGTGGCGGCCTCGGGGCTGGGGGTGACCTCGGGCTATCTGTCGCAGGCCTCCTGAGGTGACAGGCGCATGCCTTCAGGCTCCGGCGCCGTCGCGCCGCATCAGTCGTTCGGCGTGTGCCGCAGCGTGCTGACGTCGGCCGGGGTGACCGCCGGTGCCTTGTTCGACCAGGATTGGCGGATGTAGCTGACGACGTCGGCGACGTCCTGATCGCTCAGCGGCCCGGCGTAGGGCGGCATCGAATAGGGCCGTCGATTGCCTGCGGTGACGGGCGGGAAGCCGCCGAGCAGCACGGTGCGGATCGCGTTGATGCCGGTCGGCTCGTTCACCGAGGTGTTGCCGTTGAGCGGCGGATAGATGCCGGCCACGCCGTTGCCATCCGTGCCATGGCAGTCCGCACAATGCCGCGCGTAGATTCTCTGGCCGTTGCGGGCACTCGTCGCGGACAAGGGCGTGACCGGGGCGGCTGCGGCCGGGGCCGGTGGCGGCAGCGATTGCAGGTAGATCGCCATCGCGTGCAGGTCCGCGTCGGTCAGGTGCTGGGTGCTCTGGCTCACCACGTTGGCCATCGGCCCGAACGCCGCTCCCCTGGCCGACTGGCCGCGCTTGAGCAGGTCGACGATATCCTGTTCGCTCCAGCCTTCCAGGCCACCGCCCTTGCGGGTGCTGAGGTCCGGCGCGTACCAGCCCTGCTGCGGGATACGGCCGCCGCTCAGCTGTCCATCGTTTTCGATGCCGCCGAGCGCATTGCGTGCGGCGTGGCATTCGTTGCAGTGGCCCAGGCCCTCGACCAGGTAGGCGCCCCGATTCCACGTGGCCGACCTGGCCGGATCGGGCCGAAACACGCCCGGCTTGAAGTACAGCGCGCGCCATGCGATTAGGCTGCTGCGCACGTTGTAGGGAAACTCCAGGCCCAGCGGCGTGGCTGGCTGTGGCGTCGCGGGCAACGACTGCAGATAGGCAAAGATCGCCAGCGCATCGTCGCGGGTGACGCGGGTGAACGAGGTGTACGAAAACACCGGATACAGCAGTTCGCCATGGCGACCCCTGCCTTCGTGCAGGGCCTGCCAGAAATCCTCGAAGCTCCACTTGCCGAGCCCGGTGTCCGGGTCCGGTGTGATGTTCGGTGCCGGCACGTCGCCGAACGGCGTGGTCAAGGCACGCCCACCGGCGTAGCGCGGGCCGCCCTGCATCGTGTGACAGGCGGCACAATCGCCGACCGTGGCCAGGTATGCGCCGCGGGCGATGCGTTCGGGATCGTGCAACGTGGCGGTCTCGGCCTGGCGTAGCGCCGGCGACGGTTGCTGCGGCCTGGCGCCGCCAGCGTAGTGACGCCACAGCAGCAGCGCCAGGGCAAGCAGCACCAGCAGCAGGACGGCTCGACGCAGCATCTTCATGGGTCCACTCCACTCTCGCCCATCACGCACCATCCCGGCAGCGGTTCGGTCTGTGCGCTGGCCGGGATCGGGTGCATGTCGGCGGGCGGCTCGCGGCTGGCCAGCCACGCGGCCACCGCGGCGACGTCCGTCTCGCGCATGCGATTGGCGACGATGCCCATGCAATAGGGCTCCTTGGCGGCGCGGGTATTCGTGCGCCACGACGTCAGTTCGGTGGCGATGTAGTCGTAGGACAGGCCCATCAGGCCCGGCATCATCGGCTGCACGCCAGTGAGCCGGCTGCCGTGACAGCTGGTGCACGCCGGCACCCCGATGCCCGGATCGCCATGTTCGACCAGTCGCTGTCCCCGTTGCAGCGTCTGTGCGGAGACCGCCGGGACCGGCTGCGGGCGGTAAGGCACCTGCTGGCTGGAAAAGTACTCGGCGAGCTCGCGCAAGTAGGCCAGGTCGAGCTGGCGCACCACGTATTCCATCGCCGCATGCTTGCGCTGGCCTTTCTGGAAGTAGCGCAATTGCTCGAGCAGGTAGCCGGCCGGTTTGCCGGCCAGGCGCGGCGCACCCTCGCTGCCGGCGGAACCCTCGCCATGCACGCCATGGCAGCTGGTACAGGCCATGGCGCGTTGCTGGATCGTGTCGGGAACCGGTGGATGGGTGGCGACGGCGGCCTGGGCTTCCATCGCCGATGCCGTCGGGCCGCCCAGGCCGCACGCCAGCAGGAGGGCAGCCGCCGGTGATGCAAGCCGGCGCAATGGGGATGACGTGGTCATCATTGCATTGTATGCCCGCCAGACAGGCGGCTCTGCGGCGAACCGGCTTCAAAGAGGCTGTCGCGACAACCTGCCGCATCAGCAACTGCGGCATGGAAGCGCAGGTACTGGACGGCAGCAGCGCGGCAAGTTAGCGCACGGGGGAGGATGAGTGCGCGGGGTTGCACCGACGGTGACGCTGCCCGATCTTTGCCACATCTTCGGCGTCGAAAGGTCCGCGGCAGTCGCCAGGATACGGTGGTTGGCGCACGCCGTGCGCCGTCATTCCCCGCTGCTGAAAAGGTGACCCGATGAATCGCCGCGACCTGCTGAAAACCGCCTTGACGGGTGCCTCGATGCTGGCCCTCGGCCCCGTGTTTGCAATGACGGTCGAGGCCGACGACGCGGTCACGCGGCTGACCGCGCTGGAGCGCCGCCACGGTGGGCGGCTTGGCGTGGCGATACTCGATAGTGGCAGCGGGCGTCGCATCGCGCATCGTGGCGATCAGCGTTTCCTGATGTGCAGCACGTTCAAGCTGCTGGCGGTGGCCGCGGTGCTGGCGCGCGTCGATCGTGGGGCAGAGCATCCGGATCGGCACATCGTGTTCGGACCGGACGCGCTGCTGGCCTATGCGCCGGTGACCCGTCGCCGCGTCGGTGCGCCCGGCATGCGCGTGGACGAGCTGTGCCAGGCGGCGATCACGCTGAGCGACAACACCGCCGCCAACCTGCTGCTGGCCAGTCTGGGTGGCCCGGCCGCGTTGACGGCATTCGTGCGTAGCCTGGGCGATCCGGTGACCCGGCTCGATCGCATCGAGCCCGATCTCAACATGGGCAGCCCCGGAGACCTCCGCGACACCACCACGCCGAACGCCATGCTCGACACCATGCAACGGCTGCTGCTGGACGGTGTGCTGTCTCCGGCCTCGCGCGCGCAGCTGCTCGCATGGCTGCGTGGCTGCAGCACCGGCAGCACCCAGCTGCGCGCCGGGGTGCCGGCCGGCTGGACGGGGGGCGACAAGACCGGCAGTGGCGCCCACGGCGAGACCAACGACGTCGCGATCCTGTGGCCGCCGCAGCGCAAGCCGTTGCTGGTGACGGCGTACTACGCGGAATCGCCGGCCGATGCCGACGGACGCCATGCCGTGCTGGCCGAGGTCGGGCGCATCGCCGCGTCGATCCAGGCCGGGCCGGGTGGTGCCCGCGTCGGTGCCATCAGCTCGTGACCGGCGGATCCGCCGGATGGAGAAACGCCAGCGTCTGGTCGCAGGGCGCGTCGATCTTCAGGGTGAGCAGTGGATCGGCGCGGGTGCGCCCGAGGGTCACCGCCGCCACCGGCTTGCCCGCGCGCGCCGCGGCGTTCACGAAGCGGTAGCCGGAATAGACCATCAGCGAGGAACCCAGCACCAGCACCGCGTCGGCCGCCTGCCACGCGCGTGTCGCTGCATCCACTCGCTCGCGCGGCACGTTCTCGCCGAAGAACACCACGTCCGGCTTCACGATGCCGCCGCAGAACGGGCAGGGCGGCACATCGAAATCCGCAAAGTCCGCGTGCTCCAGATCCGCGTCGCCGTCGGGTGCGGCGGCCGCGTCCAGGTGCAACCAGGCCGGGTTGCGTTCGATCAGCAGGTGCTGGAAATCGTGGCGGCCGAGCCGCCAGACGCAGTTCATGCAGCGCACCTCGTCGAGGCGCCCGTGCAGGTCGATCACCCGTTCGCTGCCGGCACGCTGGTGCAGGCGGTCCACATTCTGGGTGACCAGCAGTTCGACCTGGCCACGCTGCTCCAGCCGGACCAGCGCGCGATGCGTCGCGTTGGGCCGGGCGCCGCCGATGCGTCGCCAGCCGATCATGCTGCGCGCCCAGTAACGTCGGCGGGTGGCCGGCTCGTGCATGAAGGCGAGGTAGTTCACCGGCGGCGCGCGTTTCCACTCACCGTCCCGATCGCGATAGTCCGGGATGCCGGAGTCGGTGCTGCAACCGGCGCCGGTCAACACGAACAGGCGCGGGTGGGCCTGGATGAATTGCTGCAGTGGGCTCATGGGAGACGGATATGCCGGCGATGGCGACGAAACCCAAGAGCCGCATGCGCGGAACGGCTATCGCGATCATCGCGAGATCCCGTCCTGGTCGCTGCGCCGTGTCACGCACCCGCGCCCGTGCCCGGCGCGCCGGGATCCGGGTACGGGGCAGCGGGCTGCGCAGTCGCTCAGGCGGCTTCGGCTTCCGCCTCCGCGGTTTCGGCCAGCGGTAGCGGACTGCGGATCAGGTGGTCGAATGCGCTCAGCGCGGCGGTGGAGCCGGCGCCCATCGCGATCACGATCTGCTTGTACGGCACGGTGGTGGCATCGCCGGCGGCGAACACGCCGGGCAGCGAGGTCTGTCCGCGATCGTCGATGATGATCTCGCCGCGTGCGGACAGCTCCAGCGTGCCCTTCAGCCACTCGGTGTTGGGCAGCAGGCCGATCTGCACGAAGATGCCTTCGAGTTCGACGTGCCCGGTGCCGCCGCCGACGCGATCGGTGTAGAGCAGGCCGTTGACCTTCTGGCCGTCACCAAGCACCTCGCTGGTCTGCGCACTGAGGATGATGCTGACGTTGTGCAGGCTGCGCAGCTTGCGCTGCAGGACTTCGTCCGCACGCAGCTTGCTGTCGAACTCGATCAGGGTGACGTGGCTGACGATGCCGGCCAGGTCGATCGCCGCTTCCACGCCGGAGTTGCCGCCGCCGATCACCGCCACGCGCTTGCCCTTGAACAGCGGGCCATCGCAATGCGGGCAATAGGCCACACCCTTGTTGCGGTATTGCTCTTCGCCGGGCACGTTCATCTGGCGCCAGCGCGCGCCGGTGGAGAGGATCACGCTCTTCGATTTCAGCGAGGCGCCATTGGCGAGCTGGATCTCGATCAGCTCGCCGGGACCTTTCGCCGGCAGCAGCCGGTCGGCGCGCTGCAGGTTCATGATGTCGACGTCGTAGTCCCTGACATGCTGCTCCAGTGCCGCGGCCAGCTTCGGCCCCTCGGTGTGCTGCACCGAAATGAAGTTCTCGATGCCCATGGTGTCCAGCACCTGGCCACCGAAACGCTCGGCGGCCACGCCGGTGCGGATACCCTTGCGCGCGGCATAGATCGCCGCCGCCGCGCCGGCCGGGCCGCCGCCGACGACGAGTACGTCGAATGCTTCCTTGTTGCGCATCCTGCCGGCTTCACGCTCGGCGCTGCCGTTGTCGATCTTCGCCAGGATCTGCTCCAGGCTCATGCGGCCCTGGTCGAACACTTCGCCGTTGAGGTAGACGGTCGGCACCGACATCACCTGGCGCGCGTCGACCTCGTCCTGATACAGCGCACCGTCGATGGCGACATGCTGGATCCTCGGGTTCAGCACGCTCATCAGGTTCAGCGCCTGCACCACGTCGGGGCAGTTCTGGCAGGACAGCGAGAAATAGGTCTCGAAGCGGTAGTCGCCGTCGAGATTCCTGACCTGCTCGATCACGTCCGCCGCGGCTTTGGACGGATGTCCGCCGACTTGCAGCAGGGCGAGTACGAGCGAGGTGAATTCGTGGCCCATCGGGATACCGGCGAAGCGCACGCCGATGTCGCTGCCGACGCGGTTGATCGCAAACGAGGGCTTGCGCTCGTTGTCATCGCGGCGGACCAGGCTGATCCGTTCGGACAGCGCAGTGATTTCCCCGAGCAGCTCGTTGAGCTCGATCGACTTTGCGCTGTCATCGAGGGACGCAACGATCTCGATCGGCTGGGTAACCTTTTCGAGATAGGCCTTCAACTGGGCGGTGAGGTTGGCATCCAACATGGCGGACTCCGTCGACGGGTTTCTTCAGGGTGAGTTCGGCCAGCACCCGGGAAACCCGGGCGTCGTCTGGCACAGTCTTTGGGAGGGTGCGGGCCCGGGAGAATCCCGGGCCCGCGGCGCATGGCGCGGTGTGACTCAGATCTTGCCGACCAGGTCCAGCGACGGCGCCAGGGTCTTCTCGCCTTCCTTCCACTTGGCCGGGCAGACCTCACCCGGATGGGAGGCGACGTATTGCGCGGCCTTGACCTTGCGCAGCAGCTCGGATGCGTCACGGCCGATACCGCCGGCGTTGAGCTCGACGATCTGGATCTTGCCCTGCGGGTCGATCACGAAGGTGCCGCGATCGGCGAGGCCTGCTTCCTCGATCATCACCTCGAAGTTGCGCGAGATCAGGCCGGTCGGATCGCCGATCATGGTGTAGTTGATCTTGCCGATCGCGTCCGAGGTGTCGTGCCAGGCCTTGTGGGCGAAATGCGTGTCGGTCGACACCGAGTAGATCTCGACGCCCAGCTTCTGGAACTCCGCGTAGTTGTCCGCCAGGTCTTCCAGCTCGGTCGGGCAGACGAAGGTGAAGTCGGCCGGGTAGAAGAACACGACGGACCACTTGCCCTTCAGGTCGGCATCGGAAACTTCGATGAACTGGCCGCTCTTGAGGGCCTGTGCCTTGAACGGCTTGATTTCGGTGTTGATCAGCGACATCGGTGATGTTTTCCTGGGTGGTTGAAAGTGAAACGTGAGGATATGGCGTCCTGTCCGATTAATCTAATTGATTGTCGGCATCGGTTCCATTGGTATTGACTATCGATTGGGCGGAGGGGTGTGCTCCGCGTGGCGCCGCGTTACGGGTGGTGGACAGGGTTACGCCGCGGCGGAGGTGCTGGCGCGGCGTATCCGGTCGTCAACCACGGTGGCGGTGACGATGTCGCTGCCCACGTTGACCGTGGTGCGCAGCATGTCCAGGATGCGGTCCACCCCGATGATGATGCCGATGCCCTCGGGCGGCACGTTGAATGTGGCCAGCAATCCGGCGATCAGGGGCAGCGAGCCGCCGGGAATGCCGGCCACCGCCACGGCGCTGAGCACGGCCAGCAGCATCAGCACCGCTTGCTGGCCCAGCGCGAGATCCACGCCGAACGCCTGCGCCACGAACAGCACCACGCAGCCTTCGAACAGCGCGGTGCCGCTCATGTTCATGGTCGCGCCCAGCGGCAGCACGAAGCCCGCGGTGCTGGGCGACAGCATCAGTTCGTCGTGGGCGGTGGCCAACGCGGCGGGCAGGGTGGCGCTGCTGGAGCTGGTCGAGAAGGCGGTGATCAGCAGCGGACGCACCTGGCGGAAGAAGGTCAGCGGCGAGCGCCGCGCGAGAACGCGCAGCCACAGCGACATCGTGCCGAACAATTGCAGGGCCAACGCTGCAGCACAGCCGATCACGAACACCGACAGGGTCAGCAGGATGTCCAGGCCGACCTTGACGATCACACTGTAGATCATCGCCGGCACGGCATAGGGCGCCAGCCGCAGGGCGAAGTGCACGATCCCGGTCATGACTTCGCTGATGATGTCCAGTCCAGCCTGCACCTTGCGACGCCTGTCCTCGGGCAGGCGGGTGGCGGCGGCGCCGACCAGGATCGCGAACACGATCAGCGGCAGCACGTCGCCCAGCGCACCGCGGTCATTGCCGACGAACGCACCGAAGAGATTGCGTGGCATGAACATCTCGACCACGCTGGCAAAGCTCATGCCCGGCCGGCCGGCCTCCGTCTCGACGGCCTGCAGCGCGCTGCCGCCGTACTGCTGCATCAGCAGCTCCTGCGCGCCCGCAGCCAGGTGGTGGCCGGGCTGCAGCAGATTCATCATCAGCAGACCGATCGCCACGGCGATCAGCATGTTGGCCACGAACAGGGTGAACGTGCGCCCGGCCAGCGGCCCCAGCTTTTCCAGTTGGCCGAGCTGGGCCACACCCGACGCCAGCGAGGCGAACACCAGCGGAATCACCACGAAGAACAGCATGCGCAGGAAGATCTGTCCGAACGGGTCGAATACCGCGACGGAGACCTTGCGCATCAGCTCGAGTACCGGCGGGTGGATCTGGCCGAGACCCAGGGTGACGACGGCCGCGACCACGCCGATGGCGAGGCCCCGCAGGATGCGTGTGGCGAGAGGCGTGGTTTTGCCCATGCTCCCGAATGTACGTGGTGCATTCCGGTTCGTCACCCCGGCACGAGATGGGCAGTGACAGCATGGCCGGGGCCGCAGTGCGCTAAAATGCCGGTTTTACGCGGAGGTGTCATGGCACAGTCAGCATCCCCCGGCGCGCGATTCCGCGCAGCCGTTGTCGAGGAGCAGCCGCTGCAGGTGGTCGGTACGATCACCGCCTATGCGGCGCGCATGGCGCAGCGAACAGGCTTCAAGGCGATCTACCTGTCCGGTGGTGGCGTGGCCGCCAATTCGCTGGGCATGCCCGACCTGGGCATCAGTTCGATGGAAGACGTGCTCACCGACATCCGCCGCATCACCGATGTCTGCGAGCTGCCCTTGCTGGTCGACGTGGATACCGGCTGGGGTGGCGCGTTCAACATCGCGCGTACGGTGCGCTCGCTGATCAAGGCCGGTGCCGGCGCGCTGCACATCGAGGACCAGGTCGCCGCCAAGCGCTGCGGGCATCGGCCGGGCAAGGCGATCGTGTCGAAGGACGAAATGGTCGATCGGGTCAAGGCCGCGGTGGACGCGCGCAGCGACGAGCAGTTCGTGATCATGGCGCGTACCGACTCGATCGCGGTGGAAGGTCTGGAATCGGCGATCGAACGGGCCCAGGCCTGCGTCGAGGCCGGTGCGGACATGATCTTCCCGGAAGCGATCTACACGCTGGAGCAGTATCGCCAGTTCAGGGCCGCGGTGAAGGTGCCGATCCTCGCCAACATCACCGAATTCGGCCAGACCCCGCTGTTCACCCGCGAGGAACTGGCCAGTGCGGACGTCGACATCATCCTGTACTGCTGCGGCGCATACCGGGCGATGAACAAGGCGGCGCTGAATTTCTACGAGACGGTGCGCCGCGACGGCACCCAGAAGGCCGCCGTGCCGACCATGCAGACGCGTGAGGAGTTGTACGACTACCTCGACTACCACGCCTACGAGCGCAAGCTCGACGAGTTGTTTGCCGACGGCAAATCCGACTGATCGACGCGTTCCTTCTCCCCGGGCCGTGCGGGCCTGCCGGATACATCTTCATCGATCGAGGTTCCATCCATGAGCGAAACCACCCAAACCCTGCCCAAGGCGAAGAAATCCGTCGCGCTTTCCGGCGTCGCCGCCGGCAACACCGCGCTGTGCACGGTCGGCCGCAGCGGCAACGACCTGCATTACCGCGGCTACGACATCCACGAGCTGGCCACCAAGGGCTGCTTCGAGGAAGTCGCGCACCTGCTGGTGCATGGCGTGTTGCCGACCTGGGCCGAGCTGAACAATTACCGCGCCAGGCTCAAGCGCCTGCGTGGCTTGCCGGCGCCGGTCAAGGCCGCGCTGGAATTGCTGCCGGCATCGACCCATCCGATGGACGTGCTGCGCACCGGCTGTTCGGTGCTGGGCACGGTGCTGCCGGAAAAGGACGACCACAACGTCACCGGCGCCCGCGAGATCGCGGACCGGCTCATGGCCAGCTTCGGTTCGATGCTGCTGTACTGGTATCACTTCAGCCACAACGGCAAGCGCATCGAGACGCAGACCGATGACGACTCGATCGCCGCGCATTTCCTGCATCTGCTGCACGGTCGCCGGCCCAGCGACCTGCACGCGCAGGCGCTGGACAAGTCGCTGGTGCTTTACGCCGAGCACGAGTTCAACGCCTCGACCTTCGCCGCCCGGGTGATTGCCGGCACCGGCTCGGACATGTATTCGGCGATCACCGGTGCGATCGGTGCATTGCGCGGCCCCAAGCATGGCGGGGCGAACGAGGTGGCGATGGAGATCATCGCGCGCTATCGCAGCGCCGATGCCGCCGAGGCGGACATCCGGGCCCGCGTCGAACGCAAGGAGATCATCATCGGCTTCGGCCATCCGGTCTACACGGTGTCCGATCCGCGCAACGAGATCATCAAGGAGATCTCGCGCAAGTTGTGCACCGACGGTGGCAACCCGACCCTGTTCGAGGTCTCCGAGCGCATCGAGCAGGTGATGGCCCAGGTCAAGAAGATGTTCCCGAACCTCGACTGGTTCTCGGCCAGCGCGTACCACATGATGGGCGTGCCTACCGCGATGTTCACACCGCTGTTCGTGATCGCCCGCACTTCGGGCTGGAGCGCGCACGTGATCGAGCAGCGCCAGGACGGCAAGATCATTCGTCCCAGCGCGAACTACACCGGGCCGGAAGACCAGAGCTACGTGCCGATCGACAAGCGCTGAGCACGCGTGCATTGACAAGAAGAAGGGAGCCGCGAGGCTCCCTTCGTCATTGTCCGGGAAATGATGTCATCAGTTGCGCAATGCGTTCCGGATCATTCGAGTCATTCCCGCAGCCTTCCAGCTGTATCACTTTTGTTACATGTTGCAGCGGGACGCTGCAGGGCCGGTATCTGTGCCGGATCCCCTGATGCCACGCGGATTGGTGAGTCTGCCGCGAGGCCACCATGTTGCGGAGCTGATTCAGTTCGCGGTTTTTCATCATGCGACTCGCCTCATGTTCGCCAGTAAGTAGAGTCTCCAACGGATTGAGTTTCCAGCAAATTGACAGGAATCCGAAAAAGCTCTGCTGGCTGGCGTGAAATTTGCTCTAAATACTTGCTTCACCGCAAAAAAACAGGGGGGTCACCGCATCGTTCCAGGAGAACAACCATGCGAAAGACTCTACTTTTGACAGCGATATGCCTTGGATTGGGGCTTACTCTTCCGGCCTTGGCTGATGACACCCAGACTGGCGGAGCCGGACCTTCGGCGCAGAGACACTCAAGTGCAGTACAGACCAGTGACAGCTCGACACATTCGAACAGCTCCACGCACACCTACACGGATACCTACACGAATAGTGGTACGGGTGACGCGTACGCCGATGGGCAGGGTAGTGCTGCAGCCAACAATGGCGGCACAGCGTCGTCATCGATAGCCAGCTCGTTCAACACAAGCAAGGCGGTTGCGATCAGCCGGCTTGATGGCACCGTGACCGACATCCGTGCACGCGACATCGGCAATGTCGCCAGCAACTGGGGCAATGCCAATGGTGGGCGTGGCGGATCCGGTGGTGACGGCTACGGTGGCGATGGTCATGGCGGTCGTGGCGGATCCGGCGGCGACGGCGGCAATGCCAATGCCCGTAGCGGTCGGGCCGGCGGTAGTGGCGCCTCCAGCGGTGACGCGGTGGGATATGCCAATGCCTGGGGTGGCGACAGCAACGGCGACAATTACGCCGATGCGCGCGCCCGTGCTCGCGGTGCCGGTACCAACACGGGTACGGCGACGGGTGGAAATGGTGACTGGACGGGTGGCGCCGCTTCGGGCGGTACCTCCACTTCGACCAGTGGCAGCGCGACGGCGTCGGGTGGCGCCAGCGGTGCGGCCGACAGCGTGGCTGGTGCCGGCGGAGCCGGTGGCAGCGGTGCATCCGGCACGGGTGGCAACGGTAACGGAGCCGCTGGCGGAGCCGGTGGTGCGGGCGGGTCGAACACGGTGGATGCCGGCACGTTCGACATGTCCAACCACATGGACGGTGCCGCTGCGGCGGCGGCTGGAGTGACGGTCATGGCGCAGAACAGTGGCGTCGGATCGCTGATCCAGCAAAGCGTGAACGTTCAGGCGAATCTCAACGTCGGACCATGAACGGGTAGCAACCGGCCAAGGGGCGCCCGGCGCCTCTTGGCCCTGCTGCTTCGAAATGGGTGCGGCCCGCTTGCCTTGCGCGAGCGGTCGCAGGTTCTGTGTTTCGGTCGGAGGAGACGCAGGAATCAGCCGAGGGAGAATTCGCCATGCGATCAGTCAGTTCTTCTTTGTGTGGGCTGGCATTGTTGGGGCTTGGCTTGACGCCCTGCGAGGTCATCGCCGCTGGGCCAACAGCAGCCACGGCGCCAGTTGATCTTCATACCGGGCTGGTCCGCCCGCCGGGTCAGGTGGAGGGTTTCGGCAGGCGCGTCGACGCCGCTACCTTGGCTCGCTTGAGCGGTGGCAGTGAGGTCGATCAACAGATGACACTCAATGGAACGGTGACGGACACTCATAGCGACCATGTGGTGACCGGATCCAATTCGATCGGTGCGGGCTCGTTCAACGGCGCCTCCGGTTTGCCGATGGTGATCCAGAACACAGGCAATGGCGTGCTCATCCAGAACGCCACCATCCTCAACGTACAGTTTCAGCCATGAAACCGATCTGGCTCGCAGTTCTGCTGCTGGCCTGTCTTCCGCCGGCGTCCATGGCGCGCGCGCCGGTCGTGCTCACTGGCTCATCGGGTGGCACGTTCACCTTGCGCCTGACCAGTTTGCGCGAGGCGCGCTTCAGGAACACGATCCGCCAGAAATACGATTTCAGCTGTGGCTCGGCGGCGGTCGCGACCCTGCTTACCTATCAGTATGACTATCCGGTAAGCGAGCAGGAGGTATTCAGGGAGATGTACGCCCATGGAGACCAGGCGAAGATCAACAAGGAGGGGTTTTCGCTGCTCGACATCAAGCGCTACCTGCAGACCAACGGGTTCGACGCGGATGGCTTCGAAGTGCCACTGGACAAGCTGCGGCAGGAGCATCTGCCGGCGATTGCGCTGATCGACGAACGCGGCTACCACCATTTTGTAGTGATCAAGGGGTTGCGCGACGGCCGGGTGCTGGTGGGCGATCCCGCGCTGGGTACGCGTTCGATCCCGCGAGCCCAGTTCGAAGCCGCATGGAAGACCCGTCTGGTCTTCGTGATCCACAACCGCCGGCTTCTGGCTGTCTTCAACAGTCCGGACGACTGGCGCGTCGCTCCACTGGCCCCGCTGGGCCAGGGTATCGATCGCCGCGGACTGGGCAATCTGGTGATGCCCAAGCGCGGGCCGAATGACATCTGAAGGAGTCGGTCATGGGACAGGCAGCCATCAAGCTGAACTGGATCTGCGTACTGTTTGGCGCGGTGTGTTGCAGCCAGGCGGCGGCACAGCGACCCACCGTCGCGGCGGTACCGATCGCCCGCAATGCTCTGATCGCGATGGCCCCGGCCGAGAGATGGAAGCCGGTGAGCGAAGGCCGTCTGGACGTCATTCGCGGCGGCTTCGACGTGGGTGGCGGGCTGCTGGCGTCGTTCGGGCTGAATCGGCAGATCTATGTCAATGGCTCACGTGTTTCCAGTGCCGGTGTGCAGATTCCCGACATTGGGAACATGACCCGGGAGCAGGCCGGTGCATTGTTGGCGGCCACTGGCAGTGCCAGCGTGTTCCAGCTCGGTCCGGACAACAAATTCGACGCGACCGCATTCACCCAGGCGACTGCAGCGACGGTGATCCAGAACACGCTCGACGGCCAGAACATCCAGAGCTTGACCACGCTCGACATCGTTGTGAATAACGTCGATCTGCTTCATAGCATCAATCTGGCGAACAGCCTGCAGGCGGCGGCGATCGGCACGCAGGGACATTAGCGGGAGGGCCTCGCCTGAACGGCAAAGTCATGTGTTTGCCGGAACCGAAGGTCAGGCGTCCCATCCGGTAAAGCGCCCGTGAGCGACTTCGGGAGAAGTGCGATGAGACACCAAAGATGGCGTGGAACATACATCGCCGGTTGCGCTGGAATCATGCTGATCGGTGGCGTTGCCAAGGCACATGGCGTCGCCGCCGCGCCGGCGGAGGACACTGTCGACACGGGGGCCTCGACCGCGGCGACGAAGGCGAGGAAGGAGCTGGCATCCAGGCAGTTGTCGGAGGCCATCCGGAAAAGCCTGGAAGTCCAGGCCGAACGGCTGGATGCCATGCGCAGCGAAATCGCCATGCAGGATCGGCAGATTGCGGTGATGAAACGCATGCTGGCGGCGCAGGAGGCAGACTATCGCGCTCTGCGGCGGCGGGTCGGACTGGATGTACTGGATCAACAGCGCGGCGGCAACGTCGGTGCCGCCGGTGCCGGCGGTTCGGCCGCACCCATGCCCGCCGTTGCCAGTCAGTCGGATGCCGCGCCGGTAGGTCGGGCTCCTGAGGGCTATGACCGCCCACCGGCGGTTGCGCCGATCTTCGATCAGCCAGGCGTGCTGACTCCGAAGGGGAAACTGGTGGTGGAGCCTTCCTACCAGTTTGGGTATTCGTCGGTCGATCGGGTGGACCTTATCGGCTACACCGTGATCCCGGCGATCCTGATTGGCCTGATCGATGCGCGTCAGGTCAAGACCACCACCCAGACGGCTGCCGTGGCGATGCGTTACGGGTTGACGAACCGGCTGGAGGTCGAACTTCGGGTGCCGTACGTCTATGCCCACACCGATACGGTCAGTCGGGAAATCTTCACTGGCAGCGCCGAGAACAGAGTGTTCACGACCAGTGGTCACGGCCTCGGTGACATCGAGGCGACTGCCCGCTACCAGTTCAACGATGGCGGTGCCGACAAGCCTTATTACGTGGGCTGGCTCCGCTTCAAGTCGCGCACCGGGACGGATCTGTTCGATGTCACCACGGACTGCGTGGCGCGTTGTGTGCAGAACGCGACCGGTACGGGCTTGCCGCTGCAACAACCCACCGGTTCCGGATTCTATTCATTGCAGCCCGGGGTGACCTGGCTGTATCCATCGGATCCGGTGGTATTTTTCGGCAACGTTAGCTACCTGCACAACTTTCCGCGCAACAATGTGAGCCTGACGGTACTGGGCGGCGGCAAGCAGCCGCTGGGACGCGTGAAGCTTGGCGATATTGTCGATGCCAGTGTCGGCATGGGCCTTGCCCTGAACGACAGGGCATCCATCAGCATCGGTTACGACCAGAGCTGGGTGGGCACGACCAGGCAGAACAACCACAGAGTGGCTGGCTCGGCCAAGGCCGTGCTGGGGACGTTGCTGCTGGGCGGTTCCTACAAGCTCAGCGACAAGCGCACGTTGAATTTCACGCTCGGCGTCGGCGTGACCAGGGACACCCCGGACGCGACCGTCACCGTTCGCATGCCGACCATGTATTGATGATCGCCCGACCCCGCGGTCGAAAATATCGTCCGGTGCC
This sequence comes from Rhodanobacter ginsengisoli, assembly GCF_042657065.1. Taxonomy (NCBI): domain Bacteria; kingdom Pseudomonadati; phylum Pseudomonadota; class Gammaproteobacteria; order Lysobacterales; family Rhodanobacteraceae; genus Rhodanobacter; species Rhodanobacter ginsengisoli. The sequence goes on along the minus strand of NZ_JBHSNF010000002.1, from coordinate 87,881 downwards.
CGACGTAGCCCAGCCTGTCGGGCACGCAGCGTGCTCGCGCGCCGCGCAAGTCGCTGCCCCTTGATCCCGGGGATGGCTTCACGCGCAAGCCGTTCGACCCTGTTCCATCGCCCTTGCCAGTTCGAAGGATCTACACTGCATGCCGATCGACGACGCTGATCGGGTGCCCGCCCTGCAGCGGGCGGCGAGGGGAGGGATGCTGCGATGCGGATAGCCGCGCTGGACTGGCTGATGGTGGCGTCAACCGCCGAGACACGCTGGACACAAGGTGTCTACGGCGATTGGGGCGTCAACCTCGCTGTGGTCGTGGTCACCGTCGTGGCCGTTGCCGTGTGCGTGATGATTCATTACGAGGTACTCTCCTGGTTGTCGCGGCGACTGGGACACCTTGATCACGTCGAGGGACAGCGCCGCCGACGGGTGCTGTATGGCATCTTCGGCGTGCTCAGCGTGCACGTTGTCGAGATCTGGATATTCGGGCTTGCCTACTACCTGCTGCAGATCGGCAGTCCCTCGTTCGGTCATATCCAGGGCATCGCGGCCGCATCGCTGGTCGACCACGTCTATTTCTCCGCCGTCACCTTCACGACGGTGGGGTTCGGTGACGTGATCCCGGCCGGCCCGGTACGTTTTCTCGCGGGCACCGAGGCGCTCGCCGGTTTTGTCCTGATTACCTGGTCGGCGTCGTTCACCTATCTCGAGATGAACCGATTCTGGCGTCGTGACTGACTTCCGGCGTCGCATCGTCGACGACATATTCCAGCAGGTCGCCGGGTTGGCATTGCAGCGCCCGGCAGATCGCCTCCAGAGTGGCGAAGCGCACGCCCCTGACCTTGCCTTGTTTGAGCAGGGACAGGTTGGCTTCGCTGATGCCGATGATGCTGGCCAGATCCTTCGATTTCATCTTGCGCCGCGCCAGCATCACATCCAGTGCCACCACGATAGGCATCAGATGAACTCCCGGTTTTCCTGGTTGGCGCGGGCTCCTTCGTCGACGAGATCCGATACGGCGTAGGCCAGCAGGGCGGCGATCAGCGTGCCCCAGAAGCCGATGCCGATGGTGAGCCGATATTGCGGGATCTGGCTGCTGGCCAGCCACGAGACAACGCCGCTGATGATGATATTGCCGACCAGCGCATGGGCCAGCCAGCGGAACCGGTGCGCGACGGCGAAGCTCAGGGGCGATTCCAGATGCGTCGGGAGCTGACCTTGATTGGCATGAGAGTAATACCCGTTTTGGAATGAATAATTATTGTAAAACAATAATTACTTGTCGTTCAACGGAGTTTTTCCGGCGTGCGCGGGTGGGCTCGGTCACGTCGTCGCTGCACCAGCCAGCCGCCACCGCAAATGCCGGCCACCAGCAGTACATCCAGTACGTATTTCACCCAGCCGTGCGCGTCGAACCAGTCACTGAGCCAGAAGTCGTGTGAAATCATCCGGCCGGCGGTGAACGCGATCGCGCCGGCACCGATGTACATGATGACCGGGAAGCGATCGATCAGTTTCAGGATCAGGGTGGAGCCCCATACGACCAGGGGTACGCTGATCAACAGTCCGATGATGACCAGGCTCAGATGCCCTTTCGATGCGCCGGCGATCGCCAGTACATTGTCCATGCCCATCAGGGCGTCGGCGACGATGATCGTGCGCAGGGCGCTCCAGAAGGTATCGCCGGCACTGACCTCGGGATCCTTGTCGTCGTCGTGGCGGAGCAGCTTCCATGCGATCGGCAGCAGCAGCAGGCCGCCGACCAGCATCAGCCCGGGCAACTTGAACAGGTAGACGACGATCGCGGTCAGCGCGAAGCGCACCGTGACGGCACCGAACGTACCCCAGAACACCGCCTTTCCCTGCAGTGTCCGGGGCAGGCGACTGGCGGCCATCGCGATCACGATGGCATTGTCGCCGGCCAGCACCAGATCAAGCAGGATGATGGCCAGCAAGCCGGAGAGAAAGTGCTGGGAAAAGATGTCCATGCAAGGTTCCATGCGCGTCGGACAATGTAGTGGATACGGACGCGCGCGGCCCGTATCCACCACAAAAGTCTCGTTCGCAGCATGGCTGCCGAAGTGACCGGAGCGAAGCGTCGCTCGTGTTGACGATCACTGCACCGAGGCCGGCGTACCCGCCTCGGGAACTACTCCCCTCTGGGGTGTGTTGACCAATTGTCGGGGGGCGATCTGTTGCGGTCAAGCGGCGCTCCGGACGCCAGTCGGCTAAAATGGTGGTTTTCCCTGTTGCGAGATCCGTCATGAGTGCGCACGACATCCGTTCCGCCGTCCGTCCCGATCCCGATCAGCCGCTGGTCGATATCGCCGATTACGTGATCGACTACCAGATCGACTCGAAGGAGGCCTACGATACCGCGCGCTACATGCTGCTCGATTCGCTCGGCACCGCGATGCTGGCGATGAAATTTCCCGAGTGCACCAAACATCTCGGTCCGCTGGTTCCCGGGGCGACCTTGCCGGGCGGTGCCCGCGTGCCGGGTACGAGCCATGAGCTTGACCCGGTGCAGGCTGCGTTCGCGATCGGCACGCAGATCCGCTGGCTGGATTTCAACGACACCTGGCTGGCAGCGGAGTGGGGTCATCCATCGGACAATCTCGGCAGCATCCTCGCCGTCGGCGATTACCTGAGCCGCAAGGCCGAGCGTGAGGGCGGCCAGCCGCTGACCGTGCGTGACGTACTCGGTTATGCAATCAAGGCGCATGAAATCCAGGGTTGCTATGCGCTGCTGAACAGTTTCAACCGGGTTGGCCAGGATCATGTGATCCTGGTGCGGCTGGCTTCCACCGCGGTCGCCACCGCGATGCTCGGCGGCGACAAGGAGCAGATCACCAGCGCCGTGTCGCACAGCTGGATCGACAACGGTGCGCTGCGCACCTATCGCCACGCGCCGAACACCGGTCCACGCAAGAGCTGGGCGGCGGGCGATGCCTGCCGCCGTGCGGTGACCCATGCGATCAATGCGGTCTACCGTGGCGTGGTTGGCTATCCGTCGGCGCTGTCCGCCAGGACCTGGGGTTTCTACGACGTGGCGTTCAACGGCAAGCCGTTCGAGTTCGAGCGTGCGTTCGGCAGCTATGTGATGGAGAACGTGCTGTTCAAGATCAGCTTTCCGGCCGAGTTCCACGCGCAGACCGCGGTGGAATGCGCGATGCAGCTGCACGGTGAAGTGGCTGGCCGGATCGATCAGGTCGAAAGGATCGTCATCGAGACGCAGGAAGCCGGTTGCCGCATCATCGACAAGACCGGTCCGCTGGCGAACTACGCGGATCGCGACCACTGCATCCAGTACATGGTGGCGGTACCGCTGATCTTCGGTCGCCTGGTGGCCAGTGATTACAACGACGACGTCGCCGCCGATCCGCGCATTGACGCCTTGCGCGACAAGATGACGGTAGTCGAAAACCCGCAGTTCACCCGGGACTACTTCGACCCCGCCAAGCGTTACATCGGCAACTCGGTGCAGGTGTTCTTCAAGGACGGCAGCAGCACCGAAAAGGTTTCGATCGACTATCCGATCGGCCACCGCAAGCGTCGTGCCGAGGGCATTCCGGTGTTGCTGCAGAAGTTCGAGGCGGCCATGCGGGGCCATCTGCCGGCGCACCGGGTCAAGGCGATCATGGCGGCGACGAAAGATCCGGTTCAACTCGATGCCATGCCGTTGCAGCAGTTCCTTGCGCTCTTCACGTTGTAAAGACGGCGTGAGTGGAATATTAAGCGTCAGGGTGAAACCGGGGCCGGTGTGAAGGTCGCAGCAGGGCATTGGGAAGGCCTGCAATTCGGTTTTGTGCTTTCCGAATGGCTTTCCTGAACGAAGGCTCACCGGGATTTAGTTTCATTGGTGTTAAAACGCTACCCACTTAACGATTTTGCTACACTCTCCGCCGCTTGTCGCAGTAACGCCAAGTGGGGGCTACCAAAGCTCTGAATGACGTATTCAGTTCTGAATCACGCGGCTTCCGGTTGGGGTTGAACGGACGCGAAAACCTAACAAATGAGGAGACACCTGATGAAACGTAAGGGCTTGTACTTTCTGATTGCGCTGGCCCTGGGCGGCGTAGGTGCCGTTCATGCGCAGGACACCACTGCCGCTCCCGCCGATAGCTCCAGCACCGGCATGGCCACTTCTTCCTACGATGGTCGTTGGTATATCGCCCCGACCGTGGGTGCCTACTTCAACGATCACAAGCGCAATACCAACAGCCGCCAGATCTATTACGGGCTGGGTTTTGGTCGTTTCTTCGCGCCGAACTTCTCAGTCGATGCATTCATCGATCGCACCAAGCGCAAGATGGATAACGGCATTGCCGGTGGTGGCGGCCATAGCAACAATTCCTGGGCCAGCACCAATATCGGTGCGACGGCTCGTTTCTATGCGGGTGACTGGAACGCATGGCGGCCTTACCTGTTGGGCGGTGTGATGGGCAGCCATCACCAGAATATGTCGGACAATGGCTGGTCGCCGGCTGCCGAGCTTGGTGGTGGTGTGTCCAAGACGGTTTCCGACAGCTCGGACATTCGTCTGGAAGCCGGTTATCGCTACGATTGGGACAACAGCACCCAGCCGAGCAAGAGCGGTTATGGCGACTGGTTCCTGGGCTTCAGCGTAGTTACCCGCTTCGGCGCCCCGGCAGCTGCCCCGGCTCCAGTGGCTGCTGCCACGCCGCCGCCGGTCGACTGCTCGACCCTCGATAGCGACAAGGATGGCGTGAACGACTGCGACGACAAGTGCCCGGCAACCGCCGCTGGCACGATCGTCGGTCCGGACGGCTGCCCGCAGAAGGTCGTGATCGATCTGCGCGGCGTGAACTTCAAGTACGATCGTCCGAGGAAGGGCGAGACCGACATTGCCAAGTCGCTGGCTGAGCCGACCGCTGATTCGCTCTCGGTCCTGAACCAGGCTGTCGATACCCTGCAGCGCTATCCGCAGGTGCACGTGACCGTCGCCGGTTATACCGATTCGAAGGGCACCGACGAGTACAACCAGAAGCTGTCCGAGCGTCGCGCCTCGATCGTGTACGACTACCTGACCAGCCACGGTATCGATGCAAGCCGTCTGGAAGGGCCGATCGGCCACGGCGAGAACGATCCGATTGGCGACAACGCCACGGATGCCGGTCGCGCACAGAACCGTCGCACGGAGTTGCAGGTTCAGCAGTAATCGAACCTGAGTAGCAGAAAATAAAGAACCCGGCTTCGGCCGGGTTTTTTTTTGCCTGGAGGAAACGGATTGGGGGGGGCTGGTTGGCCCCGGCCCCTGTCCCGCCATGGTGACTTTGCTTGTGGCGTCGTGGCTTCGGCCTATACGCTAGCCCCATGCCACGCCAGATTCCCCGATCCTTGCTTGCCGCTACAACCCGGCCGACACCACGGCATGGGTTGGCGCGAGTGCTGTCCAAGCTGGGCGCCTGTTCACGCAGCCAGGCCGAACAGTGGGTGCGCGAGGGGCGTGTGAGCCTGGATGGCCGGATCATTCGCGACCCGTATCATCCGACGATGCTCGATCAACAGCTGGTGGCCGTCGATGGCAAGCCGGTGAGGGCCGTCGAGCATGTCTACGTGATGTTCAACAAGCCGCGCGGACTGATCGTGAGTGCTGCCGATGAGCGCGGACGCGCCACGGTCTACAGCGCATTGGCGCAGGCCGGTTTGCCCTGGCTGGGGCCGGTGGGACGACTGGACAAGGCCAGCGAGGGGCTGTTGCTGCTCAGCAACGATACGACCTGGGCGGCGGGCATCACCGATCCGGTCACGCACACGGACAAGACCTATCACGTGCAGGTGGCTGGACAGCCGGATGCTGCGACGTTGCAGGCGATGCGGGTGGGGATCGACGATGCCGGTGACACGTTGAAGGTCAGGCGGGTGAGCGTGCTGCGCGCCGGCGACAAGAACGCCTGGCTGGAGGTGGTGCTGGATGAAGGTCGCAACCGGCATATTCGTCGTTTGCTGGCCGCGCTGGGTTTCGACGTGCTCCGTTTGATCCGGGTCGCGATCGGTCCACTGGCTCTGGGCGAGCTGGCCAAGGGACAGTGGCGCCAGCTCGATGTGGACGAGGTTCGTGCGCTCGAAACCCGCGGCAAGGGCGAGAAGACACCGGCGCGGAACTGAGCCGCCGCGCCGCCGCGCCGGCACCCGGCGAATCAGGCGCCGATCACCCCCAGCTGCCGGCCGACCCTGGTGAATGCGTCGATCGCATGGTCGAGATGCTCGCGGGTATGCGCCGCGCTCATCTGCGTGCGGATCCGTGCCTGGCCCTGCGGCACCACCGGGAAAAAGAATCCGGTGACATAGATGCCCTCGTCGAGCAGTGCGCTGGCCATCGCCTGCGCCTTCTTTGCATCATGGATCATCACCGGCACGATCGGATGCACGCCCGGCTTGATGTCGAAACCGGCCCCGCTCATCCGCTCGCGGAAATAGCGCGTGTTTTCCTTCAGCTTCTCGCGCAGGTCGCCGGCACCGGCGAGCATGTCGAATACCTTGATTCCCGCGGCGACCACGTGCGGCGGCAACGAGTTGGAAAACAGGTAGGGACGCGAACGCTGGCGCAGCAACTCGATGACTTCCCTGCGGCCCGTGGTGAAACCGCCCACTGCGCCGCCGAGCGCCTTGCCCAGGGTGCCGGTGAAAATGTCGATCTTGTCCATCACGCCGTGCACCTCGGCCGCACCACGACCGCTGTCACCGAGAAAGCCGGTGCAGTGACATTCGTCGATATGCACCATGGCGTTGTACTTTTCGGCCAGTGCCGTGATCTGGTCTAACGGCGCGATGAAACCGTCCATCGAGAACGTACCGTCGGAGGTGATCAGCTTGGTCCGTACGCCGGCCGCATCGGCCGCCTGCAGCTGTTTCTCCAGGTCGGCCATGTCGCTGTTGGCATAGCGGAAGCGCCTGGCCTTGCACAGGCGGATGCCATCGATGATCGAGGCGTGGTTCAGCGCGTCGGAGATGACCGCATCCTCTTCGCCCAGCAAGGGCTCGAACAGGCCGCCATTCGCGTCGAAGCAGGCCGCGTAGAGGATGGTGTCCTCGGTGCCGAAGAATGCGGCGATCTTCGCCTCGAGCTGCTTGTGCAGGTCCTGCGTGCCGCAGATGAAACGCACGCTGGCCATGCCGAAACCATGGGTGTCCAGGGCGTCCTTGGCGGCCTGGATCACTTCGGGATGATCGGCCAGGCCGAGGTAGTTGTTGGCACAGAAATTCAATACCTTGCGACCATCCTCCAGTTCGATCTCGGCGGACTGCGGCGAGGTGATGATCCGCTCGGCCTTGAACAGGCCCTGCTCGCGGATGGATTGGAGTTCGCTGGCGTAGCGCGCCTGGGCTGTATAGCTCATGGGAATCCCGACCATTGGATGGCAAAGCGCCATTGTAAGGCGCCGCGCCAGTCGCTGCCTCCTCGATGTGTCGCCGGGGCGTTCAGTGCAGGCCGAAATCCACCCGCGTGGTCTTGCCCTTGTCGTTGATGCCCTTGGCATCGAGCCGGGGCGGATGTACGGAAAGACGTTGCGGGTCGATCTTGCCTTGCAGCCACTGCTGCACGGCCGCGGCGCGGCGATCGGCCAGTTGCCGCAGGGCGGCGGCATCGACCGGCATGTGCGTTTCCAGCAACAGACGCATCTCCTCCGGTGGCTGCGATTTGGTGAAACCGATCAGATTCTTCGGCTTGGGAAACTTCGCGTGCCGGTAGACCCGGGTCAGGTAATGCTCGTATTCATCGGGAGTCAGCTTGAGCGTCGACGGATCGACCTTGTCGCCGTCATGCTCGGCCTTCTCCTTGCGCACGAGGTCCTCGACCATTACCGCGCGCAGGCCCTTCTCGTCCACCGCCGGATCCATCCGCCCGGTGATGTCCAGCTTGAGCGACGGCTTTTGCTGCAGCAGCTTCGCCAACTGGGTAAGGCGCGACAGCGTCGCGTCATTCAGCACGGCGGAGCCCGGCGCGAACTCGACGTAGCCGAGGTCCGGATGCTTGCCGCCGCCGATCGAGGCAAGCAGGCGGAACGGCGCGGTGGCTGCGCGGGCAATAAGGTTCACGAAGGCGTGCCAGATCAGGCCGCCCATGCTGAACTTCGGATCATCCAGCGAACCGGACACTGGAACATGCACGTCGATCTGGCCCTGCGCATTCTTCAGCAAAGCCACCGCCAGCTTGACCGGCAAATGGCTCACGCCGGGCGTAGTGATGCGCTCACCAAAGGTGAGCTGCTCTATGAAGATGTGGTTGTCGGCAGTGAGCTTGCGCTGGTCCAGCATGTAGTGCACGTCGACGTTGAGTACGCCACCGGTGATCGGGTAACCGGCGTATTTGCCGGAGTAGGGCGACAGGCGGGTCAGCTGGACGCCGTCGGCTTTCGCCTTGATGTCGAGAAAGGCCACCGGCGTCAGCGGGTTGATGCTGCCGTTGATGTCCACCGGGGAGTTCTCGTCCAGCTTGCCCTGGAGCACCAGTAGCGCCGGCGATCCCTCGCGGGTGCCGAACGCGCCGATGCTGCCGGCCAGATCGGTGACGTTGGCGGTGTAGTTCGGCTTGATGAAGTTGTCGGTGTAGTTGAGTTGCCCCCGGGCCAGGGTGATCTGGCCAATCCGGATGTCCGGCCGCGGTCCCGCCGGCAATCCGGTCGCGGGCGTGGTCGCCGTCGTCGTGGCGGGGGCGGGAGTCTTCTCGACACGTGTCACCGATACGGCCGCCGCGCCGGCCCCGGTGGCCACGACGTCCTGCAGGTTCAGACGGCCATTGCTGTTGATGATCACCCGGGCATAGAAATCGCTGAGTGCGAGACCGCCGACATCCGCATGTGGCGCACCTTCGCCCAGGCGCACAAGCAGTCCGGTGGCGGCCAGCGAGTGCCAACGCAGGAAATCGTCGCCGGTGACCTTGTCCTGCACGCGCACCCGGCCCAGCGTGGCGGCCCCGCGATAGCTGATGCGGGCATCCGCACTGCCCTGATCGCGATAGCCGAGCCGGCCGTCGAGGCTGAGCAGCGCACTGCCGATGCGTACGTTCAGTGGCACGCTGATCAGCGACTGCAGCGGTGCAATGTCCAGTGCGCGCGTCCTGACCTGAAGATCCGCGACCAGTGGTTGTGGCGTGATCTTGCCGCTGACATCGTAGCGGCCGCGACCGAGTTTTCCGGTCAGCGTCACCGTAAGCGGTAGCTGCAGGTTCGACGAAAGGGTTTCGACACGGTAACGATCGGCATGCAGATCGACCGGCACCGGATGATCGGCAGTGAGGTCCACGAATGCCACATCGCCGTCCTCGACCTTCAGCTCATCGACCTGCCAGTGCCAGGCGGGGACAGTGGCCTGCGGCGCGAGATTCGATGCCGGGGATGGGGTCGTCGTGGCGGTGGCGAGCAGCCCGGCCAGGTCCACCTGGCCGTTGCGCAATCGCTTCACATCCAGTTGCAGTCCCTGTGCGTCGACACTGGCAACCTGGGCGTTGCGCGCGGCGAGGTCGAAGCGGTCCAGCTTCACCTGGACGGACTTCCAGGCCACCGGCGTGACGTCGGTGGCATCGCGCTGCAACACCAGGTTGCTGATGGTGAGCTGCGCTGGCTCCATGTGCAGGTTGATCGGCTTGCCCCAGCTTGCCTGAAGCTGGCCATGGGCATCCAGTTTGCCCCTGGTGATGCGGGCTTGCAGCTGCGGCATCGCCAGCGATTGCAGTGGCGCCAGCGCGACGCCGTCGAGGGCGAGCCTGCCGTCGAAGCGGGCGCCCGCAAGATCGAGCTTGCCGGTGACGCCCAGTCCGCCGCCGTTCAACTGGCCGGACATGACCAGGGTGGCTGCCGGCGCTGCTACCGTGGACAGGCCGCGCAGGCTGCCGCGCAGATTCGTCAGCGTGGCTGTTCCCGCCACGGCGCCACTCGCATCCGTATAGTCGAGTCGACTCCGCTGAAGGTCCAGCGCATGGATCCGCACGTCGTTCGCAGACGCGGCGGGTCCGGTGGGCGGCTTGCCGGTGTCGACTGCGGTCAGCACGTCGAAGTTGCTGTGCCCTTCTGCGCCGAGACGATAGTGCAAGGTGGCCCGGTCCAGCAGCACCCTGCCCAGGCGATAGCGCGAAAGCAGCGGCTGCACGTCGGTCAATTCCGCCGAGCCGTGACCCAGCTCCAGCAGCGCGGCGCCCCCGGGCGTGGTCATGCTGAAGTCGTCCAGCGACAGCTGGCCGTCCAGACGCAACTGGGTATCCGCTTTTGTCGCAACGAAGTGCAGCTCCAGCTTGCCCGACAGCTGTCCGCGCGGAATCGCCACCGGTAGCGCCGCGGGTGCGTAGCCGAGATAGCGGGGCAGGTCGAGGTGATCGAGCTGGAACTCGAGTACGGATTCCCGACTGCTGGCAAACGGCTTGGTCCGACCGTCGATGCGCAGCGGACTGCCGTCGATACGCGCAGCGAACAACGGCTTGACGAAGAGATCGGTGGTGGCGGGCAGGTTGGCCAGGAACGGAATACCCAGTTCGATCCGGTCGATGCGATGGCTGGTGCCCAGCACCTTGTCGTCGAAGCGGATATCGCCGTCGTGCACGCTGATGTTGGCCAGCGCGAAGCGCGCCGGTGCGGCTTTCGGATCCGCAGGTCCGCTCAGGCCGGCCAGCAGATCGGAGAAGTTGAAGCGTTGCGGCCCGAGGCGGACCAGATGCAGCTGCGGGTGCTGCAGCGCGAGTTCGTCGAGCACGGGAGCCCAGCGGAACAACGAGCTCCACGAGGCGTTGACGACAAACCGGTCGACATCGACGAAGGCGGACTGCCGATCGGATTCGCCGACGTGCAGCCGGTCCAGCTCCAGTCGCAGCGTATAGGGATTCAGATGGACCTCGCCGATCGTAACCGGGCGGCCAAGCCGGGTTCCAAGACGCTGCTGCAACTGCGATTTCAGCCATGGCGGTGCCGCGAAGAATCCGAGCAGGCCGAATACCACCAGGGCGATGCCGACGAACAGCAGCCAGCGACGCAGGCGACGGGACCGATACACGTGCCCGGCTTGCGCGCGCGCGCGCAACAGGCGCGGATCACCCAGCAGACGACGATCAAACATGTGGACGGCACTCCATGAACGTCGCGATCCGGCGGTGCCTGGGGCATGCCGCCGGTGACCATCACCAACCACCCGGCATCCCACCGGAGAGACTGCAGTTTACGGACCGGCGGGTCCGCCGCCCAGCTGCCGCATCACATGCCGACGAGCCGGCCGCGAAGCGGCTTCGGGAGATTCAGCCGGTCAGTTCCACGAGCAGACCACCTTGCCGCAGGTGCCGGCGTCCATCAGGTCGAATCCCTTCTGGAAGTCGTCGATGTGGATCTGGTGGGTGAGCACCTTCTGCAGCGGGAATCCGGTCAGCACCATCTGGGTCATCTTGTACCAGGTCTCGTACATGCGTCGACCGTAGATGCCCTGCAGGGTGAGGCCCTTGAAGATCACCTTGTCCCAGTCGATGCCGGCGCCGCGCGGCATGATGCCGAGCATCGCGACCTTGCCGCCGTGGTACATGCATTCGAGCATGTCGTTGAACGCGCGTGGGTTGCCGCTCATCTCCAGGCCCACGTCGAAGCCCTCGATGTGCAGGTCCTTGACCACGTCGCGCAACGACTGGTTGGTGACGTTGACCACCCGGGTGGCGCCCATGTCGGCGGCCAGTTTCAGGCGGTAATCGTTGACGTCGGTGACCACCACGTTGCGCGCACCCACGTGCTTGGCGATGCCCGCGGCGATGATGCCGATCGGGCCGGCGCCGGTGATCAGCACGTCCTCGCCGATCAGGTCGAACTCCAGCGCGCAGTGCGCGGCGTTGCCGTAGGGGTCGAAGAAGGCGGCCAGCTCGGACGGGATCTGGTCGGGGATCGGCCACAGGTTGGACGCCGGCATGCTCATGTACTCGGCGAATGCGCCGTTGCGGTTCACGCCGATGCCGATCGTGTTCGGGCACAGGTGCTGGCGGCCGGCGCGGCAGTTGCGGCAATGGCCGCAGACGATGTGGCCCTCGGCCGAGACGCGGTCGCCGATGGCATAGCCGGTCACGCCCGGGCCGATCTCGGCGATGCGACCGACGAATTCGTGGCCGATGGTGAGGCCGGGCGTGATCGTGCGCTGGCTCCATTCGTCCCACTTGTAGATGTGCAGGTCGGTGCCGCAGATCGCGGTCTTCTCCATCTTGATCAGCACTTCGTTCGGACCGACCTCAGGCATCGGCACCTGTTCCATCCAGATGCCCTGTTCGGGCTTGCGCTTGACCAGGGCTTTCATCGTCTGTGGCATGGGGAGTCCATCGGTTGGCCCATTGAACGGGCGGGGAAACCCCAATTATAGGGCCTGCCGATCCACCGCACGATTGCCGGTGGGCCGGCCTCGACGGGTTGTCGGGCCGTTCGGCTGGCCGCACGGCAGCGCGCCCCCTACACTTTCACGATGCCGATCGACAGCCGCCCCCTTGCCATTTTCCTGATGGGACCGACCGCCTCGGGCAAGACTGCGCTGGCCTGCGAGTTGAGCGAGCGTTTTGCGCTGGATCTGGTCAGCGTGGATTCGGCGCTGGTCTATCGCGGGATGGACATCGGTACGGCCAAGCCGGATGCGCTCACGCTGGCCCGTTACCCGCATGCGCTGGTGGATATCCGCGATCCGTCGCAGCCGTATTCGGCGGCGGACTTTCGCGTCGATGCGTTGAGCGCCATGCAACAGATCGGCGCGCGGGGCAGGGTGCCCTTGCTGGTCGGCGGCACCGGTCTGTATTTTCGCGCCCTGCAGCAGGGGTTGTCCGACCTGCCCGAGGCGGATCCGGCGATACGCTCGCGCCTGGCCAGCGAGGCGGCGCAGATCGGCTGGCCCGCCATGCATGCGCGACTGGCACAACGGGATCCGCTGGCAGCGAGCCGGATCGGGCCCCATGACACCCAGCGCCTGCAGCGTGCGCTGGAAGTGTTCGAATTGACCGGCCGGCCGCTGTCCGAACAACAACGGGGCGGCAGCGGCACCCCTTTCCCGTGGCGGGTGCTCAAGCTGGCGTTGCTGCCGCTCGATCGGAGCGCGTTGCACGAACGCATCGCCCGCCGCTTCGACACCATGCTGGCGGACGGATTCCTCGACGAGGTACGCGGGTTGCATGCCCGCGGCGACCTCCATGCCGAGTTGCCGGCGCTGCGGGCGGTGGGCTACCGCCAGGCGTGGGAGCACCTGGAGGGGTTGACCGGAGCGGGCGAATTCCGTGACCGGGCAATCTTCGCCACCCGTCAGCTGGCCAAGCGCCAGATCACCTGGCTGCGCAGCGATTTCAGTGCGCGCATGTTCGACCCCGACCGGCCGGGGTTGCCGGCTTCCGTTGCCGATGCCGTGCACCGGTTCCTCGGTGCGCCCGGCATCCCGATCGACCGCTGAGGCCCTACTGCGATCCGCGGTAGTCCGTCGCCGCGGCCAATTGCGACTTGCTGCGCGAAAATCTCCTTTCATCAAGCATTTGAAAGCAGTTAACATCCGGGTCATGTTGGTTCGGGGCGTCATTGGCGTTTTTTACCCGGATCCGTTCGAGGCAAGGGGAGAACAAGAAATGTCCAAGGGGCAGTCGTTGCAGGATCCGTTTCTGAATGCGTTGCGGCGCGAGCGCGTGCCGGTGGCCATCTATCTGGTCAATGGCATCAAGTTGCAGGGTACGGTGGAGTCGTTCGATCAATTTGTGGTGTTGCTGCGTAACCAGGTGAGCCAGATGGTCTACAAGCACGCCATTTCGACGGTGGTGCCGAGCCGCAACGTGCGCATCGGCAACGGCCACGATGGCCATGATGGAGCCGATCATCAGTCCGACGCGCCGATCGCGACCGCCGAGGCGGACGCTTGATTGATCGGGTGTTCGCCCGCATGAAGTGGTTCTGCTCCTGAGGATCACCCCCATCCGTGTTTGAAAGAGAAAGGAAAGGCGATCGCGCCCTGCTGGTCTTGCCGCATTCCCGTGGTGAAGGCGATACGGTGCGTCGCGCCGAGGAATTCGCCGAATTGGTGAAGTCCGCCGGAGCCGAGGTGCTGGGCGTCGTCTCCGCCCGGGTCGAGGATCCCAATCCGCGTTTTTACATCGGCAGCGGCAAGGCCAACGAGGTGGCGGAGGCGGCTCGCGCGCTGGAAGCCGACCTGGTCCTGGTCGACCACGAGCTCACGCCGGTGCAGGAACGCAACCTGGAAAAGCATCTGGGCATCCGCGTGGTCGATCGTGCCGGATTGATCCTGGATATCTTCGCCCAGCGTGCGCGCTCGCATGAAGGCAAGCTGGAGGTCGAACTGGCCCAGCTCAAGCATCTGGCCACCCGGCTGGTGCGCGGATGGACCCATCTGGACGCTCAGCGTGGTGGTGCCATCGGCAACCGCGGTCCCGGCGAAACCCAGCTGGAGACCGATCGCCGCCTGATCGGCGAGCGCGTCAAGATGCTCACCAAGCGACTGCAGAAAGTGCAGACCCAGCGCGGTCAGCAGCGTCGCGCGCGGTTGCGCAATACGGTGCCGCGAGTGGCCCTGGTGGGCTACACGAACGCCGGCAAGTCGACGCTTTTCAATTCACTGACCACCGGTGAGGTCTATGCCGCCAACCTGCTGTTCGCCACGCTCGATCCGACCGTGCGCAAGCTGGAGGACCTGAGCTGCGGCCCGGCGGTGCTGGCCGACACGGTGGGCTTCATCCGTGAGCTGCCGCATGACCTGGTGGCAGCATTCCGCGCGACCCTGGCCGAGGCAAGGGATGCCGACCTGCTGCTGCATGTCAGCGATGCCGCCGACGACGAGCGCGAGCGCCTGCATCGCGTGGTCGACAGTGTGCTGGAGGAAATCGACACCGGTGACGTGCCGCAACTGCATGTCATGAACAAGATCGACCTGGCCGGCGCCGAGCCGCGCATCGATCGCGATGCGGCGGGCAAGCCGGTACGAGTCTGGGTGTCTGCTGCCACCGGGGTCGGTCTGGATCTGCTGCGTCAGGCGCTGGGCGAGTTGCTCGGCGGCGAGCGCGTTCAGTCGGCACTGCAGTTGCCGCTATCCGCCGGGCGACTGCACGCGCGGCTGAAGGCCGCCGGCGCGATCAGTGGCGAAACGGTGGACGAGCACGGCTGGCAGTTGCGCATCGATGCGCCGCGCAGCGTGATCGCCCCGCTCAGCGGCGGTGACGCGACCGAAGCCTTGCTGCTGCGTGAGCTGCTGGCCATCGCGGAATGACGCCTTCGGGCTGCGGACGGCATGGTTCGGCTCTGATAGAATGGCCCGCGTTTGTGCAGCCCGTTTGACGGGCCGCTCGCCGTTTGGACAGCTCAGGCTGAATCTCATGTGTAACCCGGTTCAACGTGTGTTCCGGCCGTGGTTGCCGGCCTCCAGAACGCTTCAAGGAGACTGACTCGTGGCATGGAATGAACCCGGCAAAAATGGGCAGAATGATCCGTGGAACAGGAAGCGCCCCTCCGGCAAATCGCCGCTGGATGACCTGCTCAACAAGTTGAAAAGTGGCGGCAACAAGCTGGGGCAGGGGCCTGGCGGCATCCTTACCGGCATCCTGGTGTTGCTCGTGGTCGGGCTGCTGTTCAGCAGCTACACCATCATCGGCGCACGTCAGGCCGGCGTGGTGCTGCGTTTCGGCCAGTATTCACGCACGCTGTCGCCCGGTTTCCACCTGAAGCTGCCGCAGCCGATCGAGTCGGTCACCAAGGTGGAGTCCACGCGGATCCGCTCGGTCAACGACAAGGTGGCCATGCTGACCCGCGACGAGAACATCATCACCATCGACTTCACCGTGCAGTACCAGGTGGACGACTCGCGCAAGTACCTGTTCTCGCTCAATGACCCCGACGGTACCATCGGCGCCGCGGCCGAGGCAGCGGTGCGCGGGGTGATCGGTGGCAGCGACATGGATCAGGTCCTGTCCGCCGCCGGCGCCAACCTGGTCGCCGAGGCGCAGACGGCATTGCAGAAGACCCTGGACGGCTACAACTCCGGGCTGCGCGTGACCGAGGTGAGCTTCCAGAACGTGGCCCCCCCGGACGAGGTGAAAGACGCCTTCGACGACGTGAACAACGCCCGCGAGGACAAGCAGAGCATCGAGAACGGCGCCCTGGCCTACGCCAGCAAGGTGGTGCCCGTGGCCCGTGGCGACGCGGCCCGCATCGCCGCCGAAGCCGCCGGCTACAAAGCCGAGAGGATCGCACGTGCGAAAGGCGACACGGCACGCTTCGACCTCCTGCTGACCCAGTACAAGGCGGCCCCGGAAGTAACCCGCAAGCGCCTGTGGCTGGAGACCATGGAACAGGTGATGGCAGACAACCCGAAGGTGATCGACGGTTCCAACGGCCGCAACATCATCAACCTGCCGGCGCTGCGGGGCGCAGCGGCGACGCCTGAAACCGGTTCCGCCACCGTGGGTGCGATCGTGCCGTCCACGGCTCCTGCCAGTGGCACAGCCGACAAGGGAGCACAGCCATGATGAAGATCTCGACCGCCATCATTGCGGTGGTACTGCTTCTGCTCGGCCTCAACAGCATGTTCGTGGTCAGCGAGGGACACAGCGCGCTGGTGCTGCAATTCGGTCGCATCGTACAGACCGACTATCAGCCGGGCCTGCACTTCAAATTGCCGGTGATCCAGCAGGTGATGCATTTCGACAAGCGCATCTTGTCGCTGGACGCGCCACCGGAGCGCTATTTCACCTCCGAGAAGAAGAGCGTCAACGTCGATTTCTACGTCAAGTGGCGCATCGTCGACAACGCCATGTATTACCGATCCACCGGTGGCGACCAGCTTCAGGCAACCCAGCGATTGACGCCGATCGTGAAGGACGCGCTGCGTTTCGAATTCAATGCGCGTACCTTGCCCGACCTCATCTCTGGTGGGCGCAAGGACATCACCGAACGGGTGCGTGCACAGACCGATGCCTCGGCGCGCAAGAATCTCGGCATAGCCGTCGTCGACGTGCGCATCAAGCGCATCGACCTGCCCAACGAGGTCAGCGAATCGGTGTACAAGCGGATGCGTGCCGAACGCCTGCAACTGGCCAACGAGTTGCGCTTTACCGGTCAGGAGTCGGCGGAAACGATCCAGGCCGATGCGGATCGTCAGGGTCAGGTGCTGCGAGCCGATGCGCGTCGTGATGCGGCGACGATCCGCGGCGAGGGCGATGCCCAGGCCGCGGCGATCTACGCGCAGGCGTATAGCCAGGATCCAGAATTCTTTACGTTCTATCGCAGCCTGGCGGCATACCGCAAATCGTTCGAGGACGGCAGGGGCGTGCTGATCATGAAGCCCGACAACGAATTCCTGCGCTACTTCGACCAGCCCGCACCCAAGCGCTGAGTTGCTTCCTCGACACAGCAGCTGACAGGCACCTTCTGCCTGACGCTTCTGGTCGAGGATTGCGCTGGCAGGCAATGGTGCTCGATTCGCCGCCATGGCCGTCGCACTTCTTGCACCTGTCCGGTGCCGGTGCGATGGTCGTCGGGCCGGTGCCATTGCAGCTGTTTCTTTAGACACGCGTAACCCCATCCGCGGGGCGTCGCAAACCTGAGTGAGAAGATCATGGGCAAGTCAGTCGTAATTCTCGGTGCCCAGTGGGGCGACGAAGGCAAGGGCAAGATCGTCGATCTGCTGACCGAGCGCGTCAGCGCAGTGGCGCGCTTCCAGGGCGGCCACAACGCCGGTCACACGCTGGTGATCAAGGGCAAGAAGACCGTTTTGCACCTGATTCCCTCGGGCATCCTGCGCGACGACGCGCTGTGCCTGATCGGCAACGGCGTGGTGCTGTCGCCGCCGGCATTGATGGAGGAGATTGCCGAACTCGAGGCCAATGGCGTCGAAGTGCGCTCGCGGCTCAAGATCAGCCCGGCGACTCCGTTGATCATGCCGTACCACATTGCTGTCGACCGGGCGCGGGAACTGGCCGCCGGCGGCAAGGCGATCGGTACCACCGGGCGCGGCATCGGTCCGGCCTACGAGGACAAGGTGGCCCGTCGCAGCGTGCGCGTGGCCGACCTGATGTATCCGCATGAATTGCCGGCATTGCTGAAAACCGCGGTCGACTACCACAACTTCATCCTCACCCAGTGGCTGAAGGTCGAGCCGATCGACTACCAGACCGTGCTGGACGACGCGCTGGCGTGGGGCGAATACATCCGCCCGATGGTCGACGACGTCGCGACCATCCTGCATGACGTGCGCAAGGAGGGCGGCAACATCCTGTTCGAGGGCGCGCAGGGCGCGTTGCTCGACATCGACCACGGTACCTATCCCTACGTCACTTCCAGCAACACCACCATCGGTGGTGCGCTGGCCGGGACGGGTGTGGGCGCGGGTGACATCGACTATGTGCTGGGCATCTGCAAGGCCTACGCGACCCGTGTCGGCAGCGGCCCGTTCCCGACCGAACTGAAGGACGAGATGGGCGAGCGCCTGCGCAAGGTCGGCAACGAGTTCGGTGCCAGCACGGGCCGTCCGCGTCGTTGCGGCTGGATCGATCTGGTTGCGCTCAAGCGCGCCACCCAGATCAACGGCATCAACGGGCTGGCGATCACCAAGCTCGACGTGCTCGATGGCCTGGAGACGATCAAGGTCTGCATCGCCTATGAATACCGGGGCAAGCGCCGCGAGTTGGCCCCGCTCGATGCGGACGGCTGGGACGAATGCAAGCCGGTCTACCTGGAGTTCCCCGGCTGGAGCGAGTCCACTGCCGGCATCCGCGACTGGACCAAGCTGCCGCCCGCCGCCCGCGCCTACCTGCGTGCGGTCGAGGAACTCTCCGGTTGCCGCCTGGCGCTGGTTGCCACCGGTGCGGATCGCGAGGACACCATCGTGCTGGATGATCCGTTCGCCTGAGCCGAGTTTGCGTAGACCCAGAAAGAGCCCCGCATTCGCGGGGCTTTTTTTTGTCGCGGCGGGCTCAGACGGCGCGATTGTGCGAGCGCATGGTGCGCTGCTTCTCGATTTGCCAGTCGCGCTGCTTTTCGGTGTTGCGCTTGTCGTGTTCCTGCTTGCCGCGAGCCAGCCCGATCTCGACCTTGACCTTGTTTCCTTTCCAGTACATTGCGGTGGGTACCAGGGTGTAGCCCTTGCGCTCGACCGCGCCGACCAGCTGGTCGATTTCCTTTCGATGCAGCAGCAACTTGCGGGTGCGTCGATCCTCCGCGATCACATGGGAAGATGCACTGATCAACGGCGGAATGGAGGTGCCGACCAGGAAAATCTCGTTGTTCTTGACGATCGCGTAGCTGTCGCCGAAATTGATCCGACCCGCGCGCAGTGCCTTCAACTCCCAGCCTTGCAGGGCGACCCCGGTCTCGTAGCGCTGGTCGATGGCGTATTCGAAACGGGCGCGCTTGTTGAGCGCGATGGTACCGCCTCCCTTGCTGTCTTTATCCTTCGTCTTGGCCATGTCCGTTAAACTCGGGCGCGTTGCCCTGTGATCGGCCCTGTCCCATCTGGAACGGACTCTTTGAAAAGTGCAGCCATGGATGGCTGCTTGTTGATCCTCGCATTCACGGATGAATGCAAAAACCATCGAGGTTGCCGTGATTGAAATTCGCCGCAGCGCACTGGTGAAGTATTCGCCTGCGCAGATGTTCGACCTGGTCAATGATGTTGAAGCATACCCAAAGCGCTTCCCCTGGTGTGTCGGCGCCGAGATTGTCGAGCGCCAGAGCGATGTGCTGGTGGCGCGGCTGGATCTCAAGTTCGCCGGGTTTCGGCAGAGCTTCACCACCCGCAATGCGGTCGAGCCACCCGCTCGTCTGCAAATGAGCCTGGTCGATGGCCCGTTCCGCAGTCTGGAGGGCGTGTGGCACTTCACTGCATTGGGCGAAGCCGGCTGCAAGGTGGCCTTTGCGCTGGATTTCGAGTACGCGGGCCGGCTCGGCGGTGGTGCGTTGAAACTGGGCTTTCAAGGCCTGGCCGGGCGTATGGTGGACGATTTCTGCCGCGAGGCCGAGCGTGTGTATGGATGAGCGCGTCGTCACGGTGGAGGTGGTCCATGCGCAGGCGGGGCGCTCGATCCTGCGGCGCGTCCGGCTGCCCATCGGCAGCACGGTGAGGCAGGCGATCGAGGCGTCCGGGATACTGCAAATGCTTCCGGAGGGTGCCGTCGACTGTCGCCGGACGGGCATTTTCTCGCAAAAGGTGCCGCCGGACCATGTCGTAGAGGAAGGCGACCGGATCGAACTCTACCGGCCGCTCGTGCTCGATCCGATGGAGGCACGTCGCCGCCGGGCTCGCTGAACTCCGATCGGACGGGATGCCTCGATCCTGCCCGATTCAAGCCGGAATATCGGTCAATGACCGGCGTTGTCGCCCTGGCCGAAACCGCCATCGCCCTTGTTGTCATCCGGGGACTTGCTCTTGTCACCCTTCGTTTCGTTGACCGGATAGCCCGCGTTGTATTTCTTGCTGTCCTTGACCAGCTCCTGGGCATCCTGGGCGAAGAAATCGCCCTCGGAGCGCACCAGCGTATCGTTGTTGAAGGTCAGCTTGAGCGTGCGGATCTTGAGTGGGCCGCCACGCTTGGCCAACGTCGACACATAATCCCAGCGGCTCTGGTCGAACGGCGTGGCGACCGAAGGCGTGCCCATCAGCACCAGCACCTGGTGCTTGGTCATGCCCGGCTTGAGCTGATCGACCACTTTCTTGTCCAGCAGATTGCCTTGCTGCACATCGGGCGTATAGACGATATGGCAGCCGGCGAGGGGAAGCGCCAGCATGACGAAAACCAGCAGGGTGATCAGCTTTTGCATGCGTGTTGCGTCCAGGATCGTGAAGGTGACGGATGATACACTACCGGCTTGGAAACGCCGTGTGCGGGGAGGGTGAGTATGGAACAGGAAACCAAGGAATTGCGCCGGGTTGGCCTCAAGGTGACCCACCCACGGATGCGCATCCTGCAGATTTTCGATGAAGAAGGGGTGCAGCACCTCACCGCGGAAGATGTTTACAAAAAGCTGCTCGCCCACCAGGAAGATATCGGCTTGGCGACGGTATATCGCGTGCTGACCCAGTTCGAGGCCGCGGGCATCATCGTCAAGCACAACTTCGAAGGTGGCCAGGCAGTCTACGAGCTCGATCGTGGCAAACATCACGACCACATGATTGATGTGGACAGCGGGAAGGTGATTGAGTTCGTCAGTGAAGAGATCGAGCGCCTGCAGCGCGAAATTGCCGCGCGCCACGGTTATGTGATCGAGGACCACAGTCTGGTCCTGTATGTGCGACCCAAGCCGGGTTCACGCAAAGGCTGATCTGCTGCGTTTGGCTTGCGCCTTCACACCGTCAAGCCTTGGGTCCGGCTGAATGTCAGGCATAAAAAAGCCGCGAGGCGGACTCCTGTCCACCCGCGACTACTCCCCTACCTGTCGGTTGGCACCCGCGAATGGTTCGCGATTGCCGAAATCCCTCGCCAGGTAGCGGCGAAACGGCATCCTGCCGTTTTTTCAGAGCCGCCGTCCCCACGACAACCCTGATCCACCATCTTGCGATGGTGGCTCCCCCACATCGATGAACCGATCGTAACGATGTCTTCACGTTTCCGGTATCGGAAAAATTCCTAGTTTCACTGCCCACCATCCACGTATCCGTTGTTGCTCCGCAGCAAAATACGCAAATGTACGCCGGAGTGGTCCGGGCGCAGGCGAAACTGGCCGCCCAGTGAAGTCACCCGATCCCGCATGCCTTGCAGTCCGCGGCCTCCTCGCGGGAGCCGCCCGGTCAGGCCGACGCCGTCATCGCGCAGATCGAGCAGGGCCAGCGCAATGCCCTGCCGCTCGCCGATGCGCAACCGCAACCTGAATTCACTGGCTTGAGCGTGCTTGACCGCATTGGTGGCGCTCTCCTGAACCAGCCGGTAGATGGCGGTGCGGGTGTCGTCGTCGAGCAGGCGCGGATCGCCGTGAAGCTCGGTTCGGTAAGCCATGCCGGCCGCGCTGAGGAGGTCTCTGATCGGACCTTCGTCGAGTGCACGCAACAGCCCGAACTCATCCAGAACAGCCGGGCGCAAGTCATCCAGCAGGCGATGCAAGGCACGGCGCATATGCGCCAGGATGGAGTTGATCGAGGTACTGATGTCTTCCATGCCCGCCTGCCGCAGGCGGGCCTGCACGAGTTTGACGTGGGTCTGGATGGCGGTGATGTTCTGGCCGAGTTCGTCATGCAGTTCGGCGGCCAGGTGCCGGCGCTGGTTTTCGTCCGCCTGCAGATTGCCACGGGCGGCATCGCGCAGCTGATGGGCAAGCTGATCCAGTCGGCGGTTGACCGCACCCAGATAGACGTTCTGCTCGGCCACCCGCTTGCTGCTCCGGCGCAAGGCATCACTGGCCGAGCCCAGCAGCAATGCACCGGTACCGGCGACCGCCAGAAACAGGTAGGCGGCGGCCGTTGACGGGGCGTGACCGAGATGGCGATCTACCAAGGTCATCCCGAGGCTGGTGGTCAGCATCGCGATGCTGGCTCCGCGCCAGCCGTGGCGGAACGCGAAAAACAGCACAGGTGCGAGGGACAGGACCCGGGCGAATTGCGGTTGGGGCTCGGCCTGCTCGGACAGCAGCAGCAGGATGACCATCGATGGCAACATCACCAACAGACCGTCCATGAACAAGCTGGCCAGTGCCCGGCGATCGATCCGGGTACGCAGCAGCATGATCATCAACGGTACGATCAGCAGGATGCCCAGATAGTGACTGAGCAATTCCTCGCCGAGCACGCCAATCATCAATTCAGGCGAACCCGGCTGGCGCGTGAGCGTCAGCATCGTCGCGTCAACCGCCATGGTGGCAGTTACTACCATCACCACCGAAAGCAGCAGCCGGGTGACCTCCTGCGGATTGTTGAGGCTGGCATGCAGGGTGAAGCGTCGCAGCATCAACAGAACGGCCGCCATGACCAGGGGCTCGGGCATCGAGTTCATGGCGAAACCCGCCCAGCCTAGCGGCAGGCCCTGGACCACGCCGATGCCTGCCGCGGCCGCCAGTTCGGCGCCGAGCAGCCAGCCCCAGTAGCGAACCGGCGTGAGCAACAAGGCGCCGAAACGCAGGCCGTACGGCAGCATCCAGTATGGCTGGACGGTGGGCCATAGCAGCAGCCACAGCAGCAGATAGCCGATGCCCAGCAAGGGGCCGGAGTCGGGCAGATGGAGTGATTTCGCTTGCATGCACGGATGGTACATGTCCACTCCGCACGGATGCTGCCCCCTCCTGTCTTCGAGGAGATGCTTTATGACAGTTGTGCGCAAGGGGCTGGTGAATGTGTAGAGTAGGGGGATGTACAGCATTGTTCTGGTCGATGACCACGCCATCGTTCGTGAGGGATTCAAGCGACTGATCGAGATGGAACCTGATCTCGATGTCGTCGCTGAATGTCGTAGTGCCGACGATGCGGTGGAAGCAGTCAGTCACTGGCGTCCGCACCTGGTGGCGCTGGATTTGTCGCTGCCTGACGGTAGCGGGTTGCCGCTGATCGAGCACCTGCTCAGCGTCTGCTCGGAGACGCACATCGTGGTGCTGAGCATGCACGACGGCGAACCCTATGTGTCCGAGGCCCTGCGACGCGGCGCCAGTGGCTACGTCACCAAGGGTGTCGCACCGGAAGAGCTGGTGGCTGGCCTGCGTGCGGTAATGCATGGCGAGTGCTTCCTCAGCTCGGATCTGCGCCAGCGTCGGGCCGATCGACCGAATGCGGCACTGGATCCGATCAATCGCCTGACTGCGCGCGAACGGGAGGTATTCCTGTTGCTGGCTGGCGGACTCACGCCCAAGCAGGTGGCAGCGGAATTGGGGATTGGCCAGAAAACCGTGTATATCCACCGCGCGAGCCTGATGGGCAAGCTCGGTGCGGGTTCGGAGCTGGATCTTTACCGGATGGCGACCGAGCGCGGCCTGCTCCCGCCTAACGGCTGATCCGAGTCGTACCGAGGCGGATCGTTGTGCTCAGGCAGTCTGGGCCCGATCCAGCATCTGTTTGGCGTGAGCCCGGGTTTCACGGGTGATTTCGACGCCGCCCAACATGCGGGCCAGCTCATCACGACGCCCGCCGGCGTCGAGCTTTTCGATTTGCGTCCGGGTCGAGTCGCCGTCGCTGTGCTTGCTGACGCGCAGGTGCGCGTGCCCCTGTGCAGCCACTTGCGGCAGGTGAGTCACGCACAGGACCTGGCGCAGATCACCCAGCGAGCGCAATTTCTGCCCGACCACTTCGGCCACGGCGCCGCCGATGCCGGTGTCGACCTCGTCGAAAATCATGCTGCCTACCGTGTCCTTGCCCAGCGTGGCGACTTCGATCGCCAGGCTGATGCGTGCCAGTTCACCGCCGGAGGCCACCTTGCGCAGGGGGCGGGGTGGCTGGCCGGGGTTGGCGCTCACCAGAAGCTCGCAGCGTTCCTGGCCTTGCGCATCCGGCTCATCGCCGGTCACCGGTTCCAGTTCGACGCGCAGCACGCCGCCGGCCATGCCCAGTTCCGCCATCAGCACGCTGACTTCCTCGCCCAGGCGCACCGCGGCCGCGCCACGCGCACGGCTCAGTTGGGTCGCTGCGGTGCTGTATTCATGTTGCAGGCGCTGGCGTTGCGCCGCCAACTGTTCCAGGGCATCGCCGGCACCCTCGAGCTCAGCCAGCTCGGTGCGCAGGGAAGCGAGCTTGTCGTGCAATTCACTCACCGGTAGCCGGTGCCGGCGCGACAGCTCATGCAGGCGCGCCAGGTGGTTGTCCACTTCGGTGTAGCGCTCGGGGTCGAGGTCGATATCCTGCGCGTAACGGCCCAGCCCATCGGCGGCTTCGCCCAGTTCGATGCTGGCGTTGTCCAGCAGCTCCAGCAGCGGGGTCAGCTTGTCATCCAGGGCGGCCAGCTTGCCCAACTCCGCATGGGCTCGACCGAGCGCACGACGCAGTGCGAATTCGCTGTCGCCATCAAGCAGCTCTACCACGCCGGCGCTGCCCTCGGCGAGCCGGCCGGCATTGGCCAGTCGCTTGTGATTCGCTTCGAGTTCACCCAGTTCGGTGGTTGGCAGTGCCCACTTTTCCAGCTCGCCGAGTTCGTGGCGCAGCAGTTCGATCCGCTGGTCGCGATCCTCGCCACCGCTGAGCTTGCGCATGCGCAAGCCGAGTTCGCGCCACTGAAGCGAAGCGTCACGTACCTGCACCAGCAGGTCATCGTGACCGGCGTAGGCGTCCAGCAGGGCCAACTGATGCGGTCGCGACAACAGTGCCTGGTGCTCATGCTGGCCATGGATCTCGACCAGCAAGGAGGCCAGTTCACCGAGCTGGCGTGCGTTGGCGGGACGGCCGTTGATCCATGCCCTGGAACTGCCTTCGGCGCGGATCACCCGGCGCAACTGGCAATTGCCGTCCTCGTCCAGTTCTTCGCGCTGCAGCCATTCGCGGGCTTCGGGCAGTCCGGCCAGGTCGAACTCCGCCGCCAGCTCGGCACGATCGCTGCCGGCCCTTACCATGCCACTGTCGGCACGCGCGCCGGCCAGCAGCATCAGGGCATCCACCAGCAGCGACTTGCCGGCGCCGGTTTCGCCGCTGACCACGGTCAGGCCCGGCCCGAAGGCGATCTCGGCAGCCTCGACGACAGCAAAATTACGGACGTAGAGCGAAGTGAGCATGGGCAGGCAAATGATGGGGTGGGTGGATTGTAGCGGCAGCCGGGCGGCGCAAAACACCGCCTCCACTTGCAAGCCGGGCGCGGAGACCTTATTTCTGTCGGGTCTCAAGGATTGCTACAACGCATGATCAACCCGCATGTCCACGATCTCGATGCACGCGCGCGACGCGTACTGCGCACGCTGATCGCCCAGTATCTGGTCGACGGCGAGCCGGTCGGCTCGCGCACGTTGTCGCGTTCGTCCGGCCTGGATGTGAGCCCGGCAACGATCCGCAACATCATGGCGGATCTAGAGGACGCCGGGCTGGTGGCTTCGCCGCACACCTCGGCGGGGCGGGTGCCGACGCCGCGCGGGCTGCGTCTGTTCGTGGACAGCCTGATCGAACTGCAGCCGCTGCCGGATGCGGAGATGGCGCGCCTGCAGAGCGAGTTGCCGCCGGGGCCGACCACCACGCTGGATCTGCTCGGCAATGTGTCGACCCTGCTGTCGGCGATGACCCGCTTCGCCGGTGTGGTGACGGTACCGCGCCAGGCGGATTTCCCGTTGCGCCACATCGATTTCGTGCCGTTGCCGGACGCGCGGGTGCTGGTGATCCTGGTATTCACCGACAACCAGGTGCAGAACCGCATCGTGCAACTGGCAAGACCGCTGGAAGGCCGGGAGCTGGAGCAGGCCGCGAATTACCTCAACAGCCAGTTTGCCGGCTTGCGTGTGGACGACATCCGCCTGCGCCTGCTGGCCGAACTGCGCGAAGCGGGCAGCGAGCTCAACCGATTGCTCGCCAGCACGATGGAGCTCGCCACGGCCTCGTTCGCGCCGCAGGCCGGCGGTAGCGACGTACTGGTCAGCGGGCAGACCAACCTGATGGCCTATTCGGAACTGGCCAACCTGCAGCGCCTGCGCGAGCTGTTTGACGCGTTCCAGCAGAAGAACGAATTGCTGCAGCTGATGGAAGTCTGCGCCAGGGCGCCCGGCGTACGGCTGTTCATTGGCGAGGAATCCGGCTTCGCCGCGCTGGATGGCTGCAGCGTGGTCACGGCCAGTTACGGCGCGCAGGGGCGGGTACTGGGGGCGGTCGGGGTCATTGGCCCGACCCGGATGGCCTACGAAAGGGTGATCCCGGTGGTGCAGGCCACCGCCGGATTGCTCAGTGACGCCTTGAATCGCGCCGCCACGACCCTATAACCGCAGCGGGAGCGGGGTTTCTCGCAAGTCAGTGGACGGTCGGCTTTCCTGCCGGCCACGAATTTTCGTTTGGAGTGATACATGCAGAACAACGATCCGCAGTCGCCCGGTGAGGCGTCGCAGGACCAGGCGGGCGAGTCCTCGACCATCGGCACCGAACTGGAGAGCCTGCAAGCACGCGTGGCGGAACTGGAGGCAAGCAATGCCGAATTGCTCGAGACCGTGTTGCGCGAGAAGGCCGAGCTGGAGAATCAGCGCCGTCGACTGCATCGCGACCTCGAACAGGCTCGCCGCTTCGCCAACGAGAAGCTGCTGAACGAGTTGCTGCCGGTCTACGACGGCCTGGAGAGTGGCCTGGCCGTGGAGGGCGGCGACGTGGCCTCGATGCGCGAAGGCATCAATCTGACCCTGAAGGCCTTGCTGAAAGTCGCTGAAAACAATGGCATGGCGCAGATTGATCCGCTCGGTCAGCCGCTCGATCCGGAGCGCCACCATGCGGTGAGCATGGTCGATGCTCCGGGCAAGGCCGCGGGCACCGTGGTCAACGTGCTGCAGAAGGGCTACGTCCTGAATGATCGTCTGCTTCGCCCCGCGCTGGTCGCGGTGGCAAAAGACTGAGCCGGGACTCGCTGGCGCCTGCCTGAACGGCGCGCCGGCGGATACCACGAAATCGCATCCGGGGCCTTGTCGGCATTGAATCGCCAGCACCGACCCCCATCTGAAAACCATCGCGGCCGCGGGGGCCGCAACAAGATTTGGAGCATACACATGGGCAAGATCATCGGTATCGACCTGGGCACCACCAACTCCTGCGTGGCCATCATGGATGGCAGCACGACCAAGGTCATCGAGAATTCGGAGGGCGATCGCACCACGCCGTCCATCGTCGCCTTCAACAAGGACGGCGAAGTGCTGGTGGGCGCCTCGGCCAAGCGCCAGAGCGTGACCAATCCGAAGAACACCTTCTATGCGGTGAAGCGGCTGATCGGGCGCAAGTTCACCGACGCCGAGGTGCAGAAGGACATTCACATCGTGCCGTACGCCATCGTGGCGCATGACAACGGTGACGCCTGGGTGCAGACCTCCGACGGCAAGAAGATGGCGCCGCAGGAAATCGCCGCCAAGGTGCTGATGAAGATGAAGAAGACCGCCGAGGACTATCTCGGCGAGACGATCACCGAGGCCGTCATCACGGTGCCGGCCTACTTCAACGACAGCCAGCGCCAGGCGACCAAGGACGCCGGCAAGATCGCCGGTCTCGACGTCAAGCGCATCATCAACGAGCCGACCGCGGCCGCGCTGGCCTACGGCATGGACAAGAAGGGCGGCGACCGCAAGATCGCGGTGTACGACCTCGGCGGTGGCACGTTCGACGTGTCGATCATCGAGATCGCCGAAGTCGACGGCGAGAAGCAGTTCGAGGTACTGGCCACCAATGGCGACACCTTCCTCGGTGGCGAGGACTTCGACATGCGCGTCATCGACTACCTGGTCGACGAGTTCAACAAGGAGCAGGGCATCGACCTGCGCAAGGATGCACTCGCCCTGCAGCGCCTGAAGGACGCCGCCGAGCGCGCCAAGATCGAGCTGTCCTCCAATCATCAGACCGACGTCAACCTGCCGTACGTGACGGCCGACGCCTCCGGTCCGAAGCATCTGAACATCAAGCTGACCCGGGCCAAGCTCGAGGCGCTGGTCGAGGATCTGGTCAAGCGCACCATCGAGCCGTGCCGCACGGCGCTGAATGACGCCGGGCTGCGCGTGTCCGACATCGACGACGTGATCCTGGTCGGCGGTCAGACCCGCATGCCCAAGGTGCAGGAATCGGTCAAGGACTTCTTCGGCAAGGAGCCGCGCAAGGACGTCAACCCGGACGAAGCCGTCGCGGTGGGCGCGGCGATCCAGGGCGGCGTGCTGGGCGGTTCGGTCAAGGACGTGCTGCTGCTGGACGTGACCCCGCTGTCGCTCGGCATCGAGACGATGGGTGGCGTGATGACCAAGCTGATCGAGAAGAACACCACGGTGCCGACCAAGGCGGCGCAGACGTTCTCCACGGCCGACGACAACCAGACCGCGGTGACCGTGCACGTGCTGCAGGGCGAGCGCGAGCGTGCCAGTGCCAACAAGTCGCTGGGCAAGTTCGACCTGCAGGGCATCGACGCGGCACCGCGCGGCATGCCGCAGATCGAGGTCACCTTCGACATCGATGCGAACGGCATCCTGCACGTGTCGGCCAAGGACAAGAAGACCGGCAAGGAACAGAAGATCGAGATCAAGGCCGGTTCGGGCCTGTCCGAGGACGAGATCCAGCGCATGGTCGCCGATGCCGAGGCGAACAAGGAAGAGGATCGCAAGTTCCATGAGCTGGTGGCCACCCGCAACAAGGCCGATCAGCTGGTGCATGCCACCCGCAGTGCATTGAAGGAGCACGGCGGCAAGGTGCCGGCCGACCAGCTCAGCACTATCGAGGGCGCGTTGTCCGATCTGGAGAAGGTCAAGGACAGCGAAGACAAGGCGGCGATCGAGTCCAAGGTCGAGAAGCTGGAGCAGGTTTCGCAGGCGTTGCATGCGGCGGCACAGGGCGGCGGCGCGGCCGATGCCGGTGCGCAATCCGCACCGGGCGGCTCGGCCCAGCCGGACGACGTGGTGGATGCCGAGTTCACCGAAGTGAAAGACGACAAGTCATAATCGGCGTCGTTATCGGCACGGCCGATCAACCAGCCCGTGCCAGGAATTCCCTGGCGCGGGCTGTGTGTTGATTGGGTATACGGAACCACGGGTTCCCGCAGGGGCGCGGCAAACAGTGTGGATACATGAATGAGCAAGCGTGACTACTACGAGGTGCTGGGCGTCGAGCGCAGCGTCAGCGAAGTCGATCTGAAGAAGTCCTTTCGACGATTGGCGATGAAATACCATCCGGATCGCTGTCCGGATGATCCCGCCGCGCAGGACAAGTTCAAGGAGGCCAAGGAGGCCTACGAAGTGCTGGCCGACGCGCAGAAGCGCTCGATGTACGACCAGCACGGCCATGCCGCGTTCGAGCATGGCATGGGTGGACGCGGCGGCGCCGGGTTCGGCGACGTCGGCGACATCTTCGGCGACATTTTCGGCGACATTTTCGGCAGGAACGGCGGGGGCCGTGGGCGTCCGCGGCGTGGCTCCGACCTGCGCTACATCATGGAGCTGGATCTGGAGGAGGCCGTGTTCGGCGTCAGCCGCCAGATCGAGGTGCCGACCCAGGTCAATTGCCATCACTGCAACGGCACCGGTTCGGAGGATGGCAAGGTCAGCAAGTGCAAGACCTGCCATGGTCACGGTCAGGTGCGCATGCAGAACGGCATCTTCTCGATCCAGCAGGCCTGCCCGCATTGCGGTGGCACCGGCCAGGCGATCGAGAAGCCCTGCAGGAAGTGCCACGGCGAAGGCCGGATCGAGGAGAGCCGCACGCTGTCGGTGCAGATTCCCGCCGGCGTCGACAACGGCGATCGCATCCGCCTGACCGGCCAGGGCGAGGCCGGCCCGTCCGGAGCGCCGGCCGGCGATCTGTATGTGGAAGTGCATGTGCGTGAGCACGCGATCTTCCAGCGAGAGGGCAACGATCTGTATTGCGAATTGCCGATCCGATTCTCGCAGGCGGCGTTGGGTGCCGAGCTGCCGGTGCCGACGCTGGACGGCGAGGTGCCGATCAGCATTCCACCGGAAACCCAGACCGGAGCCCAGTTCCGCTTGCGTGGGCGGGGCGTCAAGTCGGTACGCAGCAGTCGCCCCGGGGACCTGATCTGCAATGTGGTGGTGGAAACCCCGGTGCGTCTGACCAGGCAGCAACGGGAACTGTTCGAGTCGCTGGAAGCCACGTTTGGCGGCAGCGATGCCGACAAGCACACGCCGCGAGCCAAGGGCTGGGTGGATGGCGTGAAGCAGTTCTGGTCGAAAGTCACCGCGTAAGGTTCGCCTTGCGCGCGGTAGCATGTGCCATTGAAGGCCTTTGACCGGAGCAAGCGGATGACCCGACCTTTACGCCTTGCCATCAGTGGTGCATCCGGCCGCATGGGCGGCACCCTGCTGGGGCTGCTCGGTGGCGACGCGCGTTTCGAGCTGGTGCACGCCGTGGTGGCCGCCGGTTCGGCCCATGACGGTCTGCCGGTATTTGCCGGTTTGACCGACGCTTTGCGTTACGCGCATGACTGGTCCGATGCGCCGCCGCTCGATGTCGTCGTCGACTTCAGCGCGCCCACCGCGTTGGGCGCCACACTGGATCACTGCCTTGCGCACGGCGTCGCGCTGATCAGCGGCACCACGGGCCTCGATGCTTCGCTGGAATCGCGCCTGGCGGCCGCCGGCGACCGCATCGCCGTATTGCGCGCGGCCAATTTCAGTCTGGGCGTGGCGGTGCTGTCGCGGCTGCTGCGTCAGGCGGCGGCTGCGCTGCCTGACTGGGACCTGGAAATCGTCGAGGCACACCATGGCCGCAAGCAGGATGCGCCTTCAGGCACTGCGCTGGCGCTGGGTCGGGTTGCCGCCGCAGCGCGCAACACCACGCTGGAGGAGACGGCGGTGTACAGCCGAGAAGGTCGGACCGGCGAACGCGCCGAGGGCAGCATCGGTTTCGCCGTGGTGCGCGGCGGCGACATCGTCGGTGAACACACGGCCATGCTGATCGGGCCAGGCGAGCGGCTGGAACTGGGGCATCGCGCCACGGATCGCTCGATTTTCGCGCGCGGCGCGTTGCACGCGGCGTACTGGATCGCGGGGAAGGGGCCGGGACACTGGCAGCTGGATGACGTGATCGGTGCCGCGCTCTGAGCCGCAGTGTCACCTGCGCTCGTCAATTCCGGAGTTGACTTCGGGATATCTGCCTGCATCGCCCGCCGTTGCGGCCGGCCTGAAAAATGGCCGGCTCAGTCGCGATGCGAGGCGCTGCGATCACGCCCGGCGCCGAGTCGGGTATCGAGCTTGCCGACCAGCTTCTTGAATGCACGCGAGAACTTGCCGCGCTTGGTCTTGCGCAGTTTCTCCTTTTCACTGGTGAGCCAGGCGACCTGGATCACTCGCCGTTCGCCCTCGTAGGGCAGGTGGCCATGGAAGGAGTTTTCGCACCGCTTGAACACGGCGAACTCGCCGTAGAGCGGGGTCAGTTCCGGCGCGACGATGCTGTCGATATCGTCGATGCGGTGCAGGAATCGCAGGCAACCGTCGCTGCTGTCCGGCCATTGCGTGTTCAGATAGATCAGCGCAGTGGCGATCTTCGACTTGCTGTCGGTGTGGATGGTGCCATGGCGCTTGTTCAGCAGGCGGCACAGTGTCACCAGGGTCGGGTACTGGGCGAGGTTGTCGATCCCGAGTCGTTGACCGATGGCGCTGGCGAATGCCGGTGCGGTCATGTCCTCGATCAGGGTGTTGACGGTCGGGCCACAATCGCTCGGGTCGTACGGGAAGAAGCCGGCACTGGCATAGCGCGGGAAATCGCGCTCGAGATCGCTGCGCGCCTCCTCCGGCAACTGTCCGTGAGCCACCATGAACGGGAAAGGCTC
Organism: Rhodanobacter ginsengisoli; assembly: GCF_042657065.1. Classification (NCBI taxonomy): domain Bacteria; kingdom Pseudomonadati; phylum Pseudomonadota; class Gammaproteobacteria; order Lysobacterales; family Rhodanobacteraceae; genus Rhodanobacter; species Rhodanobacter ginsengisoli. The sequence continues at coordinate 55,558 of NZ_JBHSNF010000002.1, read as the reverse complement.
ATGCTGCACCGTGGTATCCGGACGGTCGAGTCGGGCGGGATCGAGCAGGATGACGGCACTCATCGGACATTCAACTCCTTGTGAAATGGTGGCTAGTGTAACCTTGGTCGCGAGACCATGATGCGTACGAAAGAACGCCGATTCAGGCTCGGTAAGGTGGACAGAAACGTCGCCGCCGCTTATCATTTCGTCCCGCCCAGCTCCATTCCCTACCAAGCTCCACAAGCCAGCAGTTCAGCGGCTTGCGGACTTTGCTGCATCCAAAAGGCGGTTACCGTATGCCTATTCCCGCTCTGCTCGCCCTCGAAGATGGCAGCGTGTTTCATGGTCATGCCGTCGGTGCGACGGGCGAGACCATCGGCGAGGTGGTTTTCAATACCGCCATGACCGGCTACCAGGAAATCCTCACCGATCCCTCGTATGCACGCCAGATCGTCACGCTGACCTACCCTCATGTCGGCAATACCGGCGTCAATGCCGAGGATGTCGAATCCACCGCCGTGCATGCCGCCGGACTGATCGTGCGTGACGTACCGCGTCGCGCCAGCAGTTGGCGCAGCAGCGAGAGTCTGCCCGATTACCTCAAGCGTCATGGCACGGTCGCGATCGCCGGTATCGACACGCGTCGATTGACCCGCATCCTGCGCGACAAGGGTGCGCTGGCGGGCTGCATCGTGGCCGGGGAGCAGGTCGATGCGGAGGATGCATTGCGCAAGGCGCGTGCCTTTCCCGGTCTGAACGGGATGGATCTGGCCAAGGTGGTCAGCACGGCCAAACCCTATGTGTGGAAGGAAGGCACGTACGACCTGGACAGCGTGTCGTTCAATCAACCGGCCATGCGCTTCAAGGTGGTTGCCTACGACTTCGGCACCAAGCTCAACATCCTGCGCCTGCTGGCCGAGCAGGGCTGCGAGGTCACCGTGGTGCCGGCACAGACGCCTGCCGCCGACGTGCTGGCGATGCGGCCCGATGGTGTCTTCCTGTCCAACGGACCGGGTGATCCGGCGGCGTGCGACTACGCCATCGCCGCCACGCGCGAATTGCTCGACGCGAAGATCCCGTTGTTCGGCATCTGCCTCGGTCATCAGCTGATGGGCCTGGCGCTCGGCGGCAAGACGCTGAAGATGAAGTTCGGTCATCACGGCGCGAATCATCCGGTCAAGGATCATGATGATGGCCGCGTCCTGATCACCTCGCAGAACCACGGCTTCGCGGTCGATCCGGCCACGTTGCCGGCGAATGCACGAGTCACGCACACCTCGCTGTTCGACGGTTCGCTGCAGGGCTTCGCGCTGACCGACCGGCCGGCTTTCTGCTTCCAGGGTCACCCGGAGGCGAGCCCCGGGCCGCGTGACATGAGTTATCTGTTCAACCGCTTCGCCGCACTGATGCAGGAGGCCCGCTGATGGCCAAGCGTACCGATATCAAGAGCATCCTCATCATCGGCGCCGGCCCGATCGTGATCGGCCAGGCCTGCGAGTTCGACTACTCCGGCGCGCAGGCGTGCAAGGCATTGAAGGAAGAGGGCTACCGGGTGATCCTGGTGAACTCCAATCCCGCCACGATCATGACCGACCCGGAGACCGCCGACGCGGTCTACATCGAGCCGATCAACTGGCAGACGGTGGAACAGATCATCGTCAAGGAGCGCCCGGACGCGTTGCTGCCCACGATGGGTGGCCAGACCGGCCTCAACTGTGCGCTCGACCTGGCCGACCACGGCGTACTGGAGAAATACAACGTCGAGCTGATCGGCGCCAAGCGTGAAGCGATCCGCATGGCCGAGGACCGGGAGCTGTTCCGCGTGGCAATGGCCGAGATCGGGCTGGAATGCCCCAAGGCCGAGGTCGTGCGAACGTTCGAACAGGCGCTGGTAACCCAGGCCAAGGTGGGCTACCCGACCGTGGTCCGGCCGAGTTTCACGCTGGGCGGCTCCGGCGGCGGCATCGCCTACAACCGCGAGGAGTTCGAGGAGATCGTCAAGCGCGGCCTGGAGCTGTCGCCGGTCAGCGAGGTGCTGGTCGAGGAATCCGTGCTCGGCTGGAAGGAGTTCGAGATGGAAGTGGTCCGCGATACCGCGGACAACTGCATCATCGTGTGCTCGATCGAGAACCTCGATCCGATGGGCGTGCATACCGGCGACTCGATCACGGTGGCGCCGGCCCAGACGTTGACCGACAAGGAATACCAGCGCCTGCGCGATGCCTCGATCGCGGTGCTGCGCAAGATCGGCGTGGACACCGGCGGCTCCAACGTGCAGTTCGGCATCAATGCCGAGGACGGCCGCGTGGTGGTCATCGAGATGAATCCGCGCGTCTCGCGTTCGTCCGCGCTGGCATCCAAGGCTACTGGCTTTCCGATCGCGAAGATCGCCGCGAAGCTGGCAGTCGGCTACACCCTGGACGAATTGAAGAACGACATCACCGGTGGCCTCACGCCGGCGTCGTTCGAGCCGGCGATCGACTACGTGGTCACCAAGATCCCGCGCTTCGCGTTCGAGAAATTCCCGGCCGCCGACGCCCGGCTGACCACCCAGATGAAATCGGTCGGCGAGGTGATGGCGATCGGCCGCAGCTTCCACGAGTCGCTGCAGAAGGCGTTGCGCGGCCTGGAAATCGGCAAGACCGGACTCAATCCCACCGGGCTGGACATCAGCACGGAGGACGGCGTGGCGGTGCTCAAGCGCGAGTTGCGCGAGCCGCGGCCGGACCGCGTGTTTCATCTGGCCGACGCGTTCCGCGCGGGCCTCTCGCTGGAAGAAGTACATGACCTCAGCCGGGTCGACCCGTGGTTCCTGGCCGCATTCGAGGACATCGTGCTGACCGAGACGGAGGTCGTTGCACAGGGAATCACGGCGCTGGACGAACCGCGCATGCGCGAACTCAAGCGGCTCGGTTTTTCCGATGCGCGGGTCGCCGAACTGCTCAATACCGACGAAGCGGCGGTGCGTCATCTGCGTCACACGCTCGGCGTGCGCCCGGTCTACAAGCGGGTGGATTCGTGTGCGGCCGAGTTCGCCACCAACACGGCCTACATGTATTCGACCTATGAGGAAGAATGCGAGGCCGAGCCGACCGATCGCGACAAGATCATCGTGCTCGGTGGCGGCCCGAATCGTATCGGGCAGGGCATCGAGTTCGACTACTGCTGCGTGCATGCCTCGCTGGCGCTGCGCGAGGATGGCTATGAAACCATCATGGTCAACTGCAATCCGGAGACCGTTTCCACCGATTACGATATTTCCGACCGCCTGTACTTCGAGTCGCTGACGCTGGAGGACGTGCTGGAAATCGTCCACGTGGAAAAGCCCAAGGGCGTGATCGTGCAGTACGGCGGTCAGACTCCGCTGAAGCTGGCACGTGCGCTGGAGGCCGCCGGCGTGCCGATCATCGGCACCAGTCCGGACAGCATCGACCTGGCGGAGGATCGTGAGCGCTTCCAGCAGATGATCGAGAAGATCGGGCTGAAGCAGCCGCCGAACCGCACCGCGCGCAATGCCGACGAGGCGATCGCGCTGGCGCGCGAGATCGGTTATCCGCTGGTGGTTCGGCCCAGCTATGTGCTTGGCGGCCGCGCGATGGAAGTGGTGCACGATGACGCCGACCTGTCGCGTTACATCCGCGACGCGGTGAAGGTGTCCAATGATTCGCCGGTGCTGCTCGACCGCTTCCTCGACCATGCGGTCGAAGTGGATGTGGACGTGATCGCCGACGCCGAGGGCAACGTGCTGATCGGCGGCATCATGGAGCACATCGAGGAAGCGGGCGTGCACTCGGGCGATTCGTCCTGCTCGCTGCCGCCCTATTCGTTGTCGGTCGAGATCCAGGACGAGATGCGCCGCCAGGTCACCGCGATGGCCAGGGAGCTGAAGGTCATCGGGCTGATGAATACCCAGTTCGCGATCCAGGGCGATACGGTGTTCATCCTGGAAGTGAACCCGCGCGCGTCGCGCACGGTGCCATTCGTGTCCAAGGCCATCGGGGTGCCGCTGGCCAAGATCGCCGCGCGCGTGATGGCGGGGCGCACGCTGGCGAGCCTGGGGGCTACCCGTGAAGTGATCCCGGCCTACTATTCGGTGAAGGAGGCGATCTTCCCGTTCCTGAAGTTCCAGAACGTCGATCCGATCCTCGGCCCGGAGATGCGCTCCACCGGTGAAGTGATGGGTGTGGGCCGCAGTTTCGGCGCCGCCTTCGCCCGCGGACACGAGGCGGCCGGGATCCGGCCGCCGACGGTCGGCAAGGTGTTCCTGTCGGTGCGCGACGCCGACAAGGAGCGTCTGTTGCCGGTGGCCCGGGAGGTCATCACGCGTGGCTTCAGCCTGGTGGCGACTTCGGGTACCGCCAGCTACCTGGCCGAGCACGGCGTGGTCTGCGAGCGCATCAACAAGGTGCTCGAAGGGCGCCCGCATATCGTCGATCTGATCAAGAATGGCGAGATCGTCTATATCGTCAACACGACCGAGGGCAAGCAGGCGATCGCCGACTCGTTCTCGATCCGGCGCGAAGCGCTGCAGCATCGCGTCACCTATTCCACGACCGTGGCAGGCGCCCGTGCGCTGGTGCATTCGCTGGATTTCCGCAGCGACGGCCAGGTGCACAGCCTGCAGGAATTGCACAAGGAGCTCAGCGCATGAGTCGCGCCCCCATCACCAAAGCCGGCTCGGAACGGCTGCGTGCCGAACTGGAGCGGCTGAAGTCGGTCGATCGGCCACGCATCATCGCGGCGATCGCCGAAGCCCGCGCGCACGGCGATCTGAAGGAGAACGCCGAGTATCACGCTGCACGCGAACAGCAGAGTTTCACCGAGGGCCGCATCGGTCAGCTCGAAGCCCTGTTGTCGACGGCCGAAGTGATCGACGTCACCCAGCTCAATCCGGGCAACCGCATCGTGTTCGGCGCCATCGTCGATCTGGAAGACGAGGACAGCGGCGTGGCGGTGACTTACCAGATCGTCGGCGACCTGGAGGCAGACATCAAGCGACAGCTGATCGCGGTGTCCTCGCCGATAGCGCGCGCGCTGATCGGCAAGAGTGCAGGCGACAGTCTCGAGTTCACCGCACCCAACGGCGTCAAGCACTACGAGATCATCGCCATCCGTTACGAATGAGGCGAACGCGCGCGCCGGGTTGCTTCGCAATCCGGCGCGGAGATACGAAAAAGGCCGCTTTCGCGGCCTTTTTCTCGACTTCGTCGTTGCGGGATCCGATGGGACTCAGCGCTGACGAGCCTTGAAACGGGGATTGCTCTTGCAGATCACGAACACCTTGCCGCGACGACGCACGATCTTGCAGTCGCGGTGCCGCGCCTTGGCGGACTTCAAAGAGTTAAGCACCTTCACGGCCAGCTCCTGACACTAAACGAAAATGTAAGCGTGCAAGTGTAACGACTCGCCGGGTCGATCACAAGCCCGGCGCCACCGCCGTTTCGGTGACTGTCGCCAGAAACTGCTGCAGTGCGGGCGAGTGGTGGTCGGTACGACAGGCTATCGCCAGCAGCATGTACGCATCGGGGTCGTCCAGCGGCACATAGCTGACTCCGGCCAGGCGCACCGTGCGCATGCTGGCCGGCACCAGCGCCAGGCCCAGGCCTGCCGCGACGAGTGCCAGCAAGCCGTTGATCTGCTGCGCATGCTGGACGATCGCCGGCTGGAAGCCCGCGTTGGTCGCCAGCGTCACCAGGCGGTCGTAGAGCGTGGCCGCCAGCTCGCGTGGCTGGGAAACAAACGCATCACCGGCTACATCGGCCAGATGGAGGCTGCTGCGGCTGGCCAGTGGATGACCGGCGGGCAGGGCGAGCAGCAAGGGTTCGCGATCAATCACGCTGAGCCGCAGGTTGCGTGCATCCTGCGAATGAATCGGCTCGTTGCGTACGAAGCCCACGTCGATCTCGTCGGCCAGGAGCGAGGCAAACTGGGGTTCGGTATACATCTCGCTGAGCTTCAGGCGGACATTGGGCGCGATCTGGCCGAAGCGCAGCAAAGTCTGCGGAAGCGCCGGATGGAACGAGACCGACGCGGTATACGCCAACCGCAACTGACCGCTGTAGCCCGCCGCGGCGGCAACGACCTGGCTGCGCGCTTCGTCGGCCCTGGCCAGAATCTGCCGGGCCTGCTCCAGAAAGACGCGGCCCGGTTCGGTCAGCTCGACATGGCGCTTGGTGCGTTCCAGCAGACGCACGCCGAGGTCCCGCTCCAGCGCCTGGATCTGCTGGGACAGTGGTGGCTGTGAAAGATGCAGGCGCAGCGCCGCCCGCGTGAAGCTCAGCTCCTCGGCGACGGCAATGAAATAGCGCAACTGGCGGAAATCAAACATATATGGATATCGAATCAATAGTGCTCTAAATATATATTAGATACTTTATCGCATCGATCATAAACTCTCTCCCGTCCCGCCACTTCCCCTCCCCCTAGTGGCGGCGGCCCTCGCCCCGCAGCGACGCTAAATACGATGTCTGGCTCATCCCCCCCTGAGCCCACACCGATGCGTCATCCCTGCGGGGCGCTCTTTTTTCCGGCGCCGCGGCCATCCAGGCCGCGGCGTCATTGCTTCCGGCGGATCACCCGCCGGGTGAGCTCAGATCCGGCTGGCCAGCAGGGTGCCCTGGGCGATGGCCCGTTTGGCATCCAGTTCGGCTGCCACGTCGGCACCGCCGATGACGTGCACCTTGATGCCGGCGGCGATCAACTCGTCGGCCAGCTGGCGATTGGGCTCCTGACCGGCGCAAACCACCACGGTATCGACAGGCAGGATCTGTGGCGTGTCGCCGACCGTGATGTGCAGGCCCTGATCGTCGAAACGACGGTAGGTCACCTTGTCGATCATGCTGACCTGCCTGGCTTTCAGCGTGGCCCGATGCACCCAGCCGGTGGTCTTGTTGAGCCGGGCGCCGAGACGGCCCTCACTGCGCTGCAGCAGCCATATCTGCCGGGCAGGCGCCTCGGGTCTGGCGGGTTGCAGGCCGCCCCGCTGCGCCAGCTGCATGTCGACCCCCCATTCACGGGTCCAGCGAGTCACGTCGGTGGTGGGCGAGGGCGCATCCTCGGCCAGGTACTCGGCCACATCGAAGCCGATGCCGCCGGCACCGATGATCGCCACTTTCGAGCCCACCGGCTGGTGCCGGGCCAGTACATCGAGATAGCTCAGAACGCGGGGGTCGTCACTGCCGGGAAAGTCGACCTGACGCGGCGTGATGCCGGTGGCGATCACCACCTCGTCGTAGCCACCCGCATGCACCGATTCGGCATCCGCTGCCTGACCGAGCCGCACGTCGACGCCGTTGTCGGCCAGTTGATGACGGAAATAGCGCAGCGTCTCGTGGAACTCTTCCTTGCCCGGGATCTGCTTGGCGTAGTTGAACTGGCCGCCGATCTCGCTGGCCCGATCGATCAGGGTCACCGCGTGGCCGCGCTCGCCCAGTGTGCTGGCGCATGCCATGCCGGCCGGGCCGGCACCGATCACGGCGACGCGCTTGCGCACGGTCGCGGGCTGGATCTTCAACTCGGTCTCGTGGCATGCGCGGGGGTTGACCAGGCAACTGGCGCGGCGATTCTGGAATACATGATCGAGGCAAGCCTGATTGCAGGCGATGCAGGTGTTGATGCGTTCGCTGCGGTCGGCTTTGGCCTTGTTCACCCATTCCGGGTCGGCCAGCAGCGGCCGCGCCATCGAGACCATGTCGGCGTCACCGTCGGCGAGGATGCGTTCGGCCACCTCCGGCATGTTGATCCGGTTGGTGGCTATCAGCGGAATGCCGACTTCCCCCTTGAGCTTCCGGGTAACCCAGGCGAAGCCGGCGCGCGGCACGCTGGTGACGATGGTGGGTACGCGCGCCTCGTGCCAGCCGATGCCGGTATTGATGATGCTGGCGCCCGCCGCTTCGATGGCCTTGGCCAGGGCCACGACTTCCGGCCAGTCCTGGCCGCCTTCGACCAGATCCAGCATCGACAGCCGGTAGATGATGATGAAGTCGCTTCCCACCGCCGCACGCGTGCGGCGCACGATCTCCACGGCGAAACGCATGCGCCGTGACGGGTCGCCACCCCAGGCGTCATTGCGCTGATTGGTGCGCGCCGCGATGAATTCGTTGATGAGATAACCTTCCGAACCCATCACTTCCACGCCGTCATAGCCGGCGTCCTGCGCCAGCCTTGCGCAGCGCACGAAGTCGTTGATGGTGCGTTCCACGCCGCCGGCGGACAACGCGCGCGGGGTAAACGGGGTAATCGGCGACTTGATCTTCGACGGGGCTACCGACAGCGGGTGGTAGCCGTAGCGTCCGGCGTGCAGGATCTGCATGCAGATGCGTCCGCCTTCGGCATGTACGGCCCGGGTCAGTTTGCGGTGTCGCGGCTTGTGCCAAGGCAGCGTCAGGCGCCCGCCGAACGGCTTCAGCCAGCCCTGGATGCTTGGCGAAATCCCCCCGGTCACCATCAGTCCGACGCCTCCGCGGGCGCGCTCGGCGAAATACGCGGCCAGCTTGTCGTAGTCGGCCGCCTTGTCCTCCAGGCCGGTGTGCATCGAGCCCATCAGGACGCGGTTGGGCAGGGTGACGTGGCCCAGGTCGAGCGGGCTGAACAGCTTCGGATAATTCATGACGCCCCGGATTGACTCAAACGATCGTATGAATGTGCCGGGGTTGGGGGGCGAAAAGCAAGCGCCGTGTCCTTATAGCGTGGGATCAGGACAGCAACTGGTGCACCAGCGCGATATAACGGCGCATCGCTTCTTCCTCGGGCATGCCGCTCAGCTGGGCCCACGCCTCATGCTTGGCCGTGCCGACGAAGTCGAAGAATCCGGGCTGGGTTCGCCGCAGGTCACCCTCCGAGCCCTGCTTGTAGAGGGCGTAGAGCTTCAGCAGGGTGTCGTTGTCCGGGCGCGTGGCCAATCGCTGGATGTCCTCGGCGGCTTGCTCAAACTCGCGGCGAAGATCGGTCATGGATAATTCGGGTGGACTTGCATGCACAGAGATCGGCTAGATAGCACGCGTTCCCGGTGGGGGTCAACGCGTTAAACTCCCGCGTTCTCCCGTTCAGCCAGGATCTTGCCATGAGCCATGCCCCATCCGTTCCCGTACTCACCATCGACGGGCCATCCGGATCGGGCAAGGGCACCATCAGCGCGCTGGTGGCCGAACGCCTGGGTTGGCGGCTGCTGGACTCGGGTGCCTTGTACCGCGCCGTGGGCTACGCCGCTGGCATGGCCGGACTGGATCTGTCGGATGTGGAGGCGATGACCCGCTGCGCCCACAGCACGAAAATCCAGTTTCGCGCGGCCCCCGACGGCGGCGAGACGCGGGTGATCGTCAATGGGCACGATGCCACCGATGAATTGCGCACGGAAACTGCCGGGGCGGCGGCCTCGGCGATCGCTTCGATGCCAACCGTGCGGGAGGCCCTGGTGGCGTTGCAGCTGGGATTTCGCAAGGCGCCGGGGCTGGTGGCCGACGGGCGCGACATGGGCACGGTGATCTTTCCGGACGCCGCGTTCAAGGTTTTCCTCACCGCGAGCGCGGCCGAGCGCGCGAAAAGGCGCTATAAGCAGTTGAAGGAAAAGGGACTCAGCGTTACACTTGGCGGCCTTCAGCGCGAAATTGAAGCGCGTGACAACCGCGATGCATCGCGTGCGGTTGCGCCGCTCAAGCCTGCCGAAGATGCCCTGCTGGTGGACACTACCGGCATGAGCATCGATCAGGTCGTCGCGAAAGTACTGGCCGTGGTGCAGCCTTAGATCGGGTTGCATCATGGTTTTTGCGCCCCTGCCACGGCAGGGATTTTGGCCAACGGTGACGACGGCAGGTTCCGATGAACCGCTGAAGACACCCCCGACCGGTGGATCGGAAGTTCGTGCGCAACACCAATGCAAGCGCAACGAATCACGGTCTTTTCCCACTATGGAATCAACATGACTGAAAGTTTTGCCGAACTGTTTGAACAGAGCCAACAGGCTATCTCCAAGCTGAAGCCCGGCGCCATCGTCACCGGCATCGTTGTGGAAATCCGCAATGACGTCGTCGTGATCAATGCCGGCCTGAAGAGCGAAGGCATCGTCCCGATCGAGCAGTTCAAGGACGAAGACGGCGTGCTGGAGGTGCAGGTAGGCGACGAGGTGAAGGTAGCCCTCGAAGCTTTGGAAGACGGATTCGGCGAGACCAAGCTGTCGCGCGAGAAGGCCAAGCGCTCGATGGTGTGGGACGACCTGGAGCAGGCGTTCGACAAGGAAGAGACCATCGTCGGCATGATTTCCGGCAAGGTCAAGGGTGGTTTCACCGTCGACATCAAGGATGTCCGCGCATTCCTGCCGGGCTCGCTGGTCGATGTGCGTCCGGTGCGCGACCCGGTTTACCTCGAGGGCAAGGAACTCGAGTTCAAGATCATCAAGCTCGATCGCAAGCGCAACAACGTGGTGGTCAGCCGCCGCGCCGTCGTCGAGACCGAGTTCTCCGAGGAGCGCGAGAAGCTGTTGGAGCGCCTGACCGAGGGTGCCGTCGTCAAGGGTGTGGTGAAGAACCTCACCGATTACGGCGCATTCGTTGATCTGGGCGGCATCGACGGCCTGCTGCACATCACCGACATGGCGTGGAAGCGTGTGCGTCATCCGTCCGAAGTCGTCAACGTCGGCGACGAGCTGGACGTGCGCGTGCTGAAGTACGACAAGGAGCGCAACCGCGTTTCGCTGGGCCTGAAGCAGCTGGGCGACGACCCGTGGGTCGCCATTGCCCGTCGCTATCCGGTCGGCAGCCGCCTGTTCGGCAAGGTCTCCAACGTCACCGATTACGGCTGCTTCGTCGAGATCGAGCCTGGCGTGGAAGGCCTGGTGCACGTGTCCGAGATGGACTGGACCAACAAGAACGTCAATCCGGCCAAGGTGGTTCAGGTCGGTGACGAGACCGAAGTCACCGTGCTGGACGTGGACGAAGAGCGTCGCCGCATCTCGCTGGGTATCAAGCAGACCCGCTCGAACCCGTGGGAAGCCTTCGCCGCCATGCACAAGAAGGGCGACAAGGTCTCCGGTCAGATCAAGTCGATCACCGACTTCGGTGTGTTCATCGGCCTGGACGGCGGCATCGATGGTTTGGTGCACCTGTCCGACATCTCCTGGCAGATGTCCGGCGAAGACCTCGTGCGCAACTTCAAGAAGGGCGACGAGATCGAGGCTGTGGTGCTGGCGGTCGATCCAGAGCGTGAGCGCATCTCGCTCGGCATCAAGCAGATGGAGCAGGATCCGTTCGGTCAGTTCATGGCCGCCAATCCGCGTGGCACCATTGTCAACGGCACCGTCAAGGAAGTCGATGCCAAGGGCGCCGTGATCGATCTGGGCGAGGGCGTCGAGGGTTATCTTCGTGCCAACGATATCGCCAAGGAGCGCATCGAGGATGCCACGCTGCATCTGAAGGTGGGTGACGCGGTCGAAGCCAAGTTCACCGGCATGGATCGCAAGGGTCGCCAGCTGTCGCTGTCGATTCGTGCGAAGGACGAAGAGGACGCACCTGACGCAGCCGTGGATTATTCCTCCGCTGCCAGCGGTACGACCAAACTTGGTGCGCTGCTGAAAGAGCAGTTCAACAAGGCTGACTGATAGTTGCGACAGCCTGACGCGGGGCGGCACACGCCGCCCCGCCGTTTAACGTCACGGACATTGGGGTCCCATGACCAAATCCGAATTGATCGAAGCGCTGGCCAGGCGCCAGACCCATCTTGCGTTTGCGGACGTCGAGATGGCCGTCAAGAGCGTGATCGAGCAAATGAGCCACGCACTGGCTCATGGCGAGCGTATCGAGGTGCGTGGTTTCGGCAGCTTCGCGCTGCATTACCGACCACCGCGCATGGGCCGTAATCCCAAGACGGGCGAAGCCGTGGCACTGCCCGGCAAGCACGTTCCGCATTTCAAGCCAGGCAAGGAATTGCGCGAACGCGTGGATCTTGATCTGGAGCAGAAGGCCGGTTGATCCGGTAACGATGCAGAGCTGTTCGAAGGCAGGCGACGCAAGTCGATCCTGCCTTCTTTTTGCCCGGAGTCCCCGGCAGGTTCCGAGACGAAGCACTCTCCCGAGGATCGTTCGCCAACCCGTGCACGTGTCTGTGACTGTCGCGATCAATCGGGTAAAGTCGCGTCATGCGCCTGCTTGCCATCATCATCCTGGTCATTTTCATTGCCGCCGGCGTCGTGCTGGGTGCGCTCAACGCCGATATGGTCCGCTACGACCTCGGCCTGGTCAGCGTGCAATTGCCCAAGGGGGCGGCCCTGCTTTGCGCGGTGGTGCTCGGCTGGCTGCTTGGCGGACTCACCGCATGGCTGGGCCTCAGCTCGCGCCACCGTCGTGAGCGCCGCCGGCAACCGCGTACGGACAAGAAGCTGCCGGCCAATCCATGAACCCTCTGTATGTACTGGCTACGCTGGTACCCGTTGCGTTTGCACTTGGATGGTGGGCCTCCCGCCAGATCGGCGCGCGGCGTTCCGGTGCCGAAGTCAGTGAGCTGTCCTCGGATTACTTTCGCGGTCTGAATTACCTGCTCAACGAAGAGCAGGACAAGGCCATCGAGGTATTCCTCAAGCTGGCCGAATACAACCGCGACACGGTCGAGACGCACCTGGCGCTGGGCAACCTGTTTCGCCGTCGTGGTGAGGTGGACCGGGCGATCCGGCTGCATCAGCACCTCGTGTCGCGCCCCGGCTTGTCCGATGCGATGAAGACGGTCGCCTTGCTGGAACTGGGTGAGGACTACATGCGTGCGGGCCTGCTGGACCGCGCCGAGGCGCTGTTCTCCGACCTGGTGGCGATGGATGCGCATGCTCCTTCGGCGTTGCGCCATCTGATCGCGATCTATCAGCACGAGCGCGACTGGCACAAGGCCATCGAACACGCCCGCCGCCTCGAGGTGATGACGGGCGAGGACGAGGCGCCGATGATTGCGCAGTTCTATTGCGAGCTCGCCGACCGCTCGCGTCAGCATGGCGCCCGCGCCGAGGCGCGGAACTACCTGCAGCAGGCATTCGAGTGTCAGCCCGACTGCGTGCGCGCGTTCATGCTGACCGGCCGGCTCCACTCCGAGGATGACCAGCATGCGGAGGCGGTGGATGCCTATGAGGCGGCGATCAATGCAGACAGCGCCTTTACCCCGGATATCCTGCCGCCGTTGCTGAACAGTTATGCGCGTTCGCAGCAGATGGAACGCGCCGAAGCCTTCCTGCGCGACATGCTGGGTCGTTACCACGGCGTGTCACCGGTGCTGGCACTGACCCATCTCTATCGGCAGCGCGATGGCGAGCGGGCGGCGATCGATTTTCTGACCCAGCAGTTGCGGCAACGGCCGTCCGTGCGCGGTCTGATGGCACTGATCGACGCGACCATGGACAAGATCGAGGGCGAGGCTCGCGAAAACTTCTTCATCCTGCGCGATCTGACCAGGAAGCTGCTCGAGGGCCAGGCGATGTATCGCTGCAGCCGCTGCGGTTTCGGTGCCAAGGCGCACCATTGGCAATGCCCCAGTTGCAAGAGCTGGAGCACGATCCGGCCGATTCACGGCGTCGCCAGCGAATGACATGAGTATGGACATGACCATGGGATGGTTGCCGACGAGTTTGTTGATCACGTTGTTGCTGGTGCGCGGGGCGATCGCCTATGCGTATCGGCGCGGTATGCTCGATCAGCCCGGCCAGCGTCGCTCGCATCATCTGCCGACTCCGCGCGGCGGCGGCATCGGCATCGTGCTGGCGCTGCTGATCTGTCTGCCCGGCGCCCTGTACAGCGGACCGCAAGCATGGCCGATCCGGGTGATCGCCGGGCTCTGGATCGCGCTGCTGCTGGTCGCTGTGGCGGGCTGGTGGGACGATCACCGTTCACTGCCCGTGTTGCCGCGGCTGGCGACCCAATGGGTGGCAGTAGGCGCGTTTTCAGCCAGTCTGCTGGTGAACGGATTGTCGTGGTGGTGGTGGCCACTCTTGCTGCTGGGGGGAGTCTGGAGCATCAACCTGCACAACTTCATGGACGGCATCGATGGCCTGCTGGCGCAACAGGCCATTTTTGTCGGAACGGGTCTGGCCCTGCTGGCATGGGCGGGAGGGCAGTCGGCGCTGGCGCTGGCGGCCGCGACCCTGGCCGCTGCAGCGCTGGGCTTCTGGTACTACAACCGGCCGCCTGCGAGCATCTTCATGGGCGATGTCGGCAGCGGCAGCCTCGGCCTGCTGATTTTCGGGCTCAGCGCGATGCTGTGGCGTGCGGATCATGCGCTCCTGTGGCCAGCGATGATCCTGTCATCGGCATTCGCGGTGGATGGCAGCCTGACCCTGCTGACGCGTATCTGGCGCGGTCGCCGCTGGTACACTGCGCACCGCGAACATCTGTACCAATGGCTGGTGCGTCGTGGCGCAACACATGCACAGGCGGATGCGGCTTACCTTGGCTGGAATCTGCTGGTTGCGGCGCCACTGGCCTGGTTGGCCTGGAGTCATCCTCGAATGGCGCTGCCGATTACCATGATCGTCTATCTGGCAGCGACAGCCGCATGGCTGGCGCTGAAACGTCGCTGTCTGCGCCGCCACCCGTCCAAGGTTTCCCATGTCCCTGCGTAAGCTCGTCGGTTTCATTCATCCGCGTGTCGCCGTCGTGCTTCACGACCTGCTGGTGACCGCGCTGGCCTGGTGGCTTGCGAAGCTGCTGCGCTATGCGCTGCGGCCCGACGAGATCGTCAGCTTCCTGCCGCTGGAATTTCCGACCGTCTTGCTGGTGCAGGGGCTGATCTTCCGCTGGACCGGGCTGTACAAGAGCGTCTGGCGTTTTGCCAGCTTGCCGGACCTGTGGAACATTGTCCGTGCCGCGGTGATCGGTGCGCTGTTCATCGGCCTGTCGCTGTTCCTGTACAACCGCCTCGCGGGCGTGCCGCGTTCGGTGCTGCTGCTGTATCCGGGCCTGCTGGCGGTGCTGCTGGGGGCGCCGCGACTGGCTTACCGGTACTGGAAGGACAGCCGCAACGATCTGTTGCACAACCAGACCGTGAAACGCGTCCTCATCGTGGGCGCGGATCGCGCGGGCGAAGTGCTTGCACGCGATCTCCGTCGTGACAACCGTTATGCCGTGGTCGGTTTCGTCGACGACAAGCCCAGCCTGCGCGGCGCGAGCATCAACAATCATCCGGTGCTGGGTCGTTTCGATCAGTTGCCGATGGTGGCGCGCGAGGCAGCGGTCGACATGTTGCTGATCGCCCTGCCTGGGGTTTCGACCGCCGAGATGCGGCGCGTGGTCGCGCTCTGCGACTCGACCGATCTGCCTTACCGGACGGTACCGCGGCTGGAGGATGTCGTAGCCGGCCGGGCCCAGTTCAACCAGATCAAGGAAGTGGCGATCGAGGACTTGCTCGGCCGCGACGCGGTGGAGCTGGACTGGACCGCCATCCGGGAAACGCTCAGTGCGCGTCGCGTGCTGGTGACCGGGGGTGGTGGCTCGATCGGTTCGGAACTGTGCCGGCAGGTGGCTCGGCTCGGTGCGCAGTCGCTCACCGTGGTCGAGCAGAGCGAATACAACCTGTACCGGATCACGCAGGAACTGCGCGCGGATTTTCCTGAGTTGATTCTCGAAGGCATCCTGGCCAGCTGCGGCGACCGGGCCGCGATGCAGAAGGCCTTTGCGGAAGCCAGGCCACAAGTGGTGTTCCATGCGGCGGCCTACAAGCACGTGCCGATGTTGCAGGGACAACTGCGCACGGCATTTGCCAACAACGTGCTGTCCACCTGCACGGTCGCCGATGCCGCACGCCTGGTCGGGGTCGAATGCTTCGTCCTGATTTCGACCGACAAGGCCGTCAATCCGACCAGCGTGATGGGTGCCTGCAAGCGCATTGCCGAAATCTACTGCCAGAACCTCAACGCGCATGCCGACACCCGCTTCATGACGGTGCGTTTCGGCAACGTGCTGGATTCGGCGGGCTCGGTGGTTCCGCTGTTCCGTCGACAGATCCGCGACGGCGGTCCGGTCACCGTGACGCACCCGGAGATATCCCGCTATTTCATGACGATTCCCGAGGCCTGCCAGTTGATCCTGCAGACGGCGAGCCTCGGCAAGGGTGGCGAGATATTTGCCCTGGACATGGGCGAGCCGGTGAAGATCCGTGATCTGGCCGAGCAGATGATCCGTCTGGCGGGCAAGAAGCCGGGCAGCGAAATCCCGATCGTGTATACCGGCCTGCGCCCCGGCGAAAAGTTGTTCGAGGAATTGTTCCATCCGCTGGAGAACTACAGCGCCACCCGCCATGCCAAGATATTCCTGGCGCAACACCGCGAAGTGTCGTGGGAGTTGCTGCAGGCACAGCTGAACAAGGCGAGCGAGGCCGTTGCCGTTTTCAACGAGGAAGAACTCCGCCGTTGCGTGTCCAGCCTGCTGCCTTCGTTCCGCTGGAGCGAAGCGGCACAGCCGGACAACGTCGTTTCGATCCATCGTGCCACCCCGGAGATCAGTGAGTGAGCAAACCGCTGCGCAAGGTCGTTTTCCCCGTCGCCGGACTCGGTACGCGTTTTCTGCCGGCGACGAAAGTGGTCGCCAAGGAGATGCTGCCGGTACTCGACAAGCCGCTGATCCAGTATGCCGTCGACGAGGCCGTCGATGCCGGCGCCGACACCCTGATCTTCGTCACCAATCGCTACAAGCATGCCATCGCCGATTACTTCGACAAGGCCTACGAGCTCGAGGCGAAGTTGCACGAAAAGGGCAAGGACGAACTGCTGGCGCTGGTACAGGGCACCTTGCCACGGCATGTGCGGGCGATCTTCGTGACCCAGCCCGAGGCGCTCGGCCTCGGTCACGCCGTGCTCTGCGCCAGGCCCGTCGTCGGCGACGAGCCGTTCGGCGTGGTGTTGCCGGATGACCTGATCTGGAACGGTGCGATCGGCAGCGGCAAGGGCGCACTGCGGCAGATGGCCGAGCTGGCCGAGGCACAGCAGGCCGGGGTGATCGCGGTGGAAGAAGTGCCGCCCGGCGATACCGACAAGTACGGCATCGTCGATGCCACGCCCATCGACGAGCGCAGCGCGCTGATCCGCTACATGGTCGAGAAGCCCCGGCCGGCCGATGCGCCCTCGAACCTGGCCGTGGTCGGTCGCTACGTATTGCCCGGTCGGATCTTCGAGTTGCTCGAGCGGACCACGCCGGGAGCCGGCGGCGAGATCCAGCTCACCGATGCGATCGAGGCCTTGCTGAAGGAGCAGGGCAAGGTGCTGGCCTATCGTTTCGAAGGCATCCGCTTCGACTGCGGCAACAAGGCGGGCCTGGTGCGCGCCACCATGCACATGGCGATGCAGGATCCGAAGCTGGCGCCCACCGTGCGCGCATTTCTCGACCAGCTGTGAGGCAGCCGTCGCTCGCGTGGGCGCATGATGAGTCACGCGCATCGCTCGCGCGCCGACGGTGCCGTCTGGCCGGCACGCCGGTCCGGCGCCCCGCCTCGGCGCGGACGACCCGCCGCGCATGAGACCGTCGGCCGCCGCCTCCTACTATCGCGCCACGGCGACGCCATACGCTGCCTATACGCCGCTTCAGGGCAGTGCGCACGCGCGGGTTGTCGTCATCGGCGGCGGCTATGCGGGCCTGAACACCGCACTCGGGCTGGCCGAGCGCGGGGTGCGCGACGTGGTGTTGCTGGAGAGCGAGCAGATCGGTTTCGGCGCCTCCGGGCGCAATGGCGGCTTCGTGTTCGCCGGCTATTCGCTGGGCGAGCAGTCGCTGCTCGATCAGCTCGGCGAAGCGCGGGCGCGGGCATTGTTCAAGCTCACCACCGAAGCGGTCGGGCGCATCCGGCAGCGCGTCGCCGACTACGCGATCGACTGCGATGCGGTGGATCAGGGCGTGATCTGGGCCAACTGGTTCCGCGATCCGGCGGTGTTGCGCCAGCGTCAGCAGCTGCTGGCCGAGCACTATGGCGTGCAATGGCAATGGATGTCCGAAGCCGAACTGCGCGACTGCATCCGAACCGAACGCTATCACGACGGTTTGTTCGAGCGCGCCGCGCTGCACCTGCACCCGCTCAACTACGCGATCGGCCTCGCCGCGGCGGCGGCGAAGCAGGGCGTGCGCATCCACGAGCAGAGTCGGGTGCACAGCCTCGTTCGCGAGGGCCTGCAGTGGCGTCTGCGCACGGCGCAGGGCGAACTGCTGGCCGATCAGGTCGTGCTGGCCTGCGGCGGCTATCTCGCCGGCCTGCAGAAATCGATCGATCGCGCGATCCTGCCGATCGCCACCTACGTGATGGTGACCGAGCCGCTGGGCGCGCGGCTGGATGATTGCCTGCACACCCGCGCCGCGGTCTACGACAGCCGTTTCGCGTTCGACTACTACCGCGCCCTGCCGGATACCCGCTTGTTGTGGGGAGGCCGCATTTCGATACGCAACCGCTCGGCGCATGGCGTGCAGCGGCTGCTGACGAAAGACCTGCTGCGTGTCTTCCCGCAATTGCAGGGCGTGAAGGTCGACCATGCATGGTCCGGCCTGATGAGCTATGGGCGCCACCAGATGCCGCAGATCGGCGGCAGCGACAACGGCCTGTGGTGGGCGCAGGCATTCGGTGGTCACGGTCTGGCACCCACCTGCGCCGCCGGCGAGTTGCTGGCCGCGGCGATCGCCGACGGCGACGATCGCTGGAAGCAATTCGCCGACTACGGCTTGAGCAGCACGCACCGTCCCGCGGGATATCTGGGCGCCCAGGCCACCTACTGGTGGCAGCAGGGCCGGGACTGGCTGAAGACGAGGCTGGAAGGATGAGCGAGACAACACCTGCACCCATCAGCTGGGCCGATTTCGAGAAAGTGTTGATCGTGGCCGGTACGGTCACCCGGGTGGAACCGTTCCCGGAGGCGCGCAAGCCGGCTTGGAAGGTCTGGGTCGATTTCGGTGCTTACGGCGAAAGGAAGACCAGTGCGCAGATCGCCGCGCTGTACAGCGCCGACGACCTGCTGGGGCGGCAGGTCGTGGGCGTGATCAACTTCCCGGAAAAGCAGATCGGCCCGTTTCGTTCGCAGTTCCTGCTGACCGGCTTTCCCACCGACGACGGCGTGGTGCTTACCGCGATCGAGCGGCCGGTGCCCAACGGTACCCGGCTGGCCTGAGCCGGTACCCGGCCGGTCCGGCCGCCAAGCCACTTTTCAGCGATCCAGCCAGACTTCGAGCCCCTGTGCATTCAGCTCGATGTCCATGTGCAGCAGGGCATCCAGCGCGTCGCGCCCCTGCGTCCAGCCATGCGCCTGCGCCCGATCGGCATACAGAGTGGTCAGCGCCTCGACCAGCACGGCGTGACAGTCGGGGCGGCCATGGGCCTCGCGGGCCAGCGCCACCATCGCGTCGATCTGCTCGTGCAGGTCGGCGGCGAGTCGGTAGATGTCATCCACGCGGTCGTAGTGGGTGAGGTACATCGCCTCGGGTTGCAGCGCGAGCAGACGCTCGATGGAGGCGTGCAGCGCATCCGGGTCGAACTGCACCGGCGAGGTGGTGGGCAGGACGAACGGGCCGCGGGCGGTGTCGAACTCGCGATACGACAGGCCGAACACGTCGCCGGTGAAGCAGACGTTGGCGCGAGCGTCATGGATCGCGTTGTGATGTTTCGCGTGGCCGGGTGTGTCGATGCAGCGCAACGGCCGTCCTGCCAGATCCACCACATGGCCATCGGCCGCCTCGATCACACGCTCGGCCGGGATCGGCCGCAGCCGCCCGTACTCGCGTTCCATCACGGCCTCGCCGTAGACCGCGCTGGCACCGGCCCACAGTTTCGACGGGTCGATCATGTGGCGCGCGCCGCGCGGATGCACGACCAGCCGTGCATTCGGCAACTGCGCCATCAGTTCCCCGGCGCCGCCGGCATGATCCAGGTGCACATGGGTGAGGATCAGCCAGTCCACCTCGGCCGCGACCAGGCCGTTGGCCGCCAGCGCCGCCAGCATGCGTGGCACCGAATGGTTGGTGCCGCAGTCGACGAAGGCCGCACGGCCGCCCTCGATGATCAGATACGCCGCATCGAACTGCGGCCGCAGGAAACCGGTGTCGATGGTGTGGATGCCATGGGGGATCATGCCTGCCTCGCGATCAGTCGATCCGGCGAGGGTAGCAAGCCGCGACGGGATCGGCACTTGGATCCCGAGCGAGCCCCGGCGCGCGGCCGTTGCGCGATGGCGGCTCGGCGAGCAGGCAAACTGCGCTAGGCTGGTTACGCATGGGGAACCGGGAAATCGTCGATGCGCTGCTTGTTCATGGTTGTCGCGCTACTGCTGGGGAGCGCGGGGTCCGCTGATGCGGCGGAAGTCGTGGTGCATTTCAGCGATGCCCATGGCCGCGCGGTGAACGACGCGGTAATCATGTTGACGCCGGATACGGCCATCCCCGCTGTCGCCTCCGCGGCGCCACCCGCCACCTACATCATCGACCAGCGCGATGAGACCTTCATTCCGTACGTGCAGGTGCTGCGACCCGGTGACAAGGTGGTGTTCCGCAACAGCGACAGGACGCGACATCATGTCTATTCGTTCGCGGCCATCAAGACCTTCGAGTTCGTGCTGCGTCCGGGCGAAAGCTCGCCTGCACTCAGCCTGGACCAAGCTGGCATCGCCGCCGTCGGCTGCAACATCCACGACCACATGGCCACCTATCTGTTCGTAACCGCGGTACCGGCCGTCGCGATGTCCAGCCGTGACGGCACCGCGGTGCTCGGCCATCTTGCTCCCGGCGGCTACACCGCACACGTATGGCATCCCCAATTGCATCCGGGCCATCCGGAGCCGGTCCAGAGCGTGACCATCGCGGGCGACACCGACACCGTGCAGCTGAGTTTCACGCTGTCGCTGCTGCCGGACCCGCGCATGTTCATGGATCGCGAACATCTGGATTACTGAACCGGTCATGCCATCCATGGGCTTCCGCCTCCGCCTTGCGCTGTTCTTCGTCGCGACCCTGGTGACAGTGCAACTGCTGACCGCAGGCCTGGTCTACGAGGTGACCCGGCGCGCGCTGGTGACCGAAGGCGAGCGTCAGCTGACAGCCAATGCACAGGCGTTCGTGGCCCAAATGGATGACATTTCGGCGCGGATAGCCGGCAACGTCGAAGTGCTCTCGCTGGATTACGCGCTGCGTTCGGCCATCGCCGAGCGCGATCGCGGAACCGTCCTGTCGGTGCTGCGTAATCACGGTCGCCGGGTGGGCGCTTCACGCATGCTGCTGATCGGCCTGGATGGCACGATCGAGGCCGATACCGCAGATGCGACAACCACACACGCACGCTTTCCCTTTCCCGACCTGATCGACAGCGCGTATGACCGGCGCACGGCCGCCGTGGTCGCGCTGGATGGCAAGGCGTCCTGGATGGTGGTGGTGCCGATCTACGCGCCGCAGCCGGTGGGGCTGGTGGTGGTGAACGTGCCGTTGGATGACGCGTTGCTGGCGCATATGCAACAGCTGTCGGCGCTGCCGCGCGATGTCGAGCTGGCGGCGCAGTCGGCTCCCGGCCACTGGGCCGTGGTGGCCCGTGGCGATCGCCACACCGGCTTGGTCGACAGTCTCGTCGCCTCGGGCCAGGGATTGCCGTGGAAGCCGTTGCTGACGAAAGTGGACGGCCAGGAATACATGGTTCTGGCGCAGCGCCTGAAGCAGCCAAAGCAGGGCACCCCGGTCGTGGCGGTGCTCGGCTACTCGCTGGACCATGCGCTGCGCCCGTTCCGTGCGGTGGCGATCGCCTGGGCGGCGTTGCTCGCACTGGGGTTGGGCGTGGGCCTGCTCGGCGTATGGTTCACCGCCCGCAGCGTATCGCGCCCGGTCGAGGCGCTTGCCGCTGCGGCGCGGCGCATCGAGGCGGGTGATTACCGTGCGCCGGCAAGCATGCAGCGGCGCGACGAAATCGGCCAGCTGGCCAACGCCTTCGGCACCATGACTGCGGCGGTGCATCAGCGTGAATTGCACATTCGCCATCAGGCGATGCACGACAGCGTGACGGATCTGCCCAACCGGGTGGCCGCCGAAGCCAGCGTCGACCAGAGCCTCGGTGGCGACGGCATGGACCATGGTGCCCTGATGATGGTCGGGCTGACGCGGGTGCCGGAGATCGTCAAGACCATGGGCCATGCGCTATGCGATCGCCTGATGCGCGACGCCAGCGAGCGCATCAGGCGGGTCGCAGTCGATGCGTATCTCGCGCGCACCAGCGATGCGCAGTTCATGCTGTGGCTGCCGGGGGCTGACCAGACGGCGGCGGTTGCGGCGGCGTTGCGGATACTGGATGTACTCAACGAGCCCTATCAGGAAACCGATGTCAGCATCGACCGGTTGCCTTCGGTGGGCATCGCGATGGCACCGGTCGATGGTTCGCAGGCAGGCACGCTGCTGCGCCATGCCGAGGTGGCGCAGTTCGCCGCCGGCGGCTCGGCCAGTGCGCTGAGCTTCTACGACGCGGCCACCGACCCGCACCGCCCGGAGCGACTGTCGCTGATGGGTGACCTGCGCGACGCGCTCGATCGCGATGGCCTGTCGCTGCACTACCAGCCCAAATTCGATCTTGTCAGTCAGCGCGTCGATGGCGCCGAGGCGCTGCTGCGCTGGAATCATCCCCGGCGTGGCTGGGTACCGCCGGATGCATTCATCGGCATGGCCGAAGACACCGGCAATATCAACCGGGTTACCCGCTGGGTGCTGGCCAGCGCGCTGGCCCAGGCGCAGCAATGGATCGAACGCGGCCTGCCGCTGCATATCGCGGTGAACCTGTCGACCCGCGACCTGGAGGATGCCGACCTGCCGGCGCGGATCGGCGGGCTGCTCTCGATTCATCGCGTGCCGGCTTCCTGCCTGACCGTCGAGGTGACCGAGCGTGCCGTGATCGGCGAGCCGGACATCGCGGTACGCATCCTGCGCCAGCTGGCCGAACAGGGTATCGGCATCGCGATCGACGATTTCGGGGTGGGGCAGTCCACCTTCGCCTACCTGCGGCACCTGCCGGTCAGCGAGCTGAAGATCGACCAGATGTTCGTCAAACACCTGGCCACCGATCCGAACGACCGGGTCATCGTGCGTTCCATCGTCGACCTCGGTCACCAGCTGGGCTACCGCGTCACCGCCGAGGGCGTGGAGGATCAGGGCGCGCTGGATTACCTGGCCTCGATCGGTTGCGATCATGCGCAGGGCTACTTCATTTCCAGGGCGCTTCCGGCGGAGGCCTTCGCCGCGTTCGTCGCCGGGCAGCGCGGGCATGCTGCCGCGGGAGCGCCACGATGAAGCGTTGCAACTGGCTGCTCTGCCTGCTGGGTTCGGCATGGTGCTCTTCGGCCGCCCTTGCGCAGGACGTCGAGCTGCACGCCTATATCGACGGCCGCCTGGTCGCTGCGCCCGACGAAACCAGCTGGACGAAAGGCGGCCTCGGCAAGACGCGCTTCGGCGGTGGCGGCACGGATGCGCAGTTCGGTGGCGCCGCCGTCGTCGGTACGGCGCAGCTAACCTCTGCGCTGCTGGCGCTGGCCGAGATCCAGCTCCAGACCACCGACCGCCCGACCGTGAGCGTGATCGAAGCCTACTTGCGCTATCGCCCGGTCTCGCTCAACCGCTGGCGCTGGTCGATGCAGGCCGGCGCTTTCCTGCCGCCGATCTCGCTGGAGAACGACGCGATCGGCTGGACCAGTCCGTGGACGCTCACGCCCTCGGCGATCAACAGCTGGGTCGGTGAGGAATTGCACGCGGTGGGTGCCGAGGGCCGGCTCGAATGGCGGGGTGAGGTCAATACCTGGGAATTGCGCAGCGCGTTGTTCCGGCGCAACGACCCGGCCGGCAACCTGCTTGCCGTGCGCGGCTGGTCGCTGAGCGATCTCACCTCGGGCCTGGGCAGCCGGCTGCGCGAGCCCGATGCGACGGCGGGCGGTGATGGTGATGGTGATCAATCGACGGCCAGGCGCTACGACCCGTTCCAGAACATCGGCAGCCGCATGGGCTGGTACGCGAATCTGGAATGGCATGCACCCGGCCTGGGTCGGGTAAGGCTGATGCGTTACGACAACCGCGCGGACCCGGCCGCGCATACGGCCAGTGGCGTGTTTGCGTGGCATACCTGGTTCACCAGCATGGGCGCCAGTACCGACACCGGCCCGATCCACTGGATCGCCCAGGCGATGGACGGCGCCACCGTGATCGAGCCGGGGTATGACAATCAATTCAGGACCGGTTTCCGCTCGGCCTTCCTGCTGGCCGGCTGGAATCGCGGCCACTGGCGTCCCGCGCTGCGCGTCGAGCACTTCAGCACGCACAAAGGGCGCTCCGATGCCGGCATTCCCCAAGGCGAGCACGGCAACGCAGTGACCGCGGCGCTCAACTGGCGCCCGCGTGACTGGTTGCGGTTGACCGCCGAGGTATTGCGGATCGACAGCGCAAGTACGCAACGGGCGCGCCTCGGGTTGTCGTCGAAGTCGACGATCACCCAGGCGCAACTGAGTGTCCGGCTGATCTATTGAGCGGCAAGCGCGGCACGGGAACCCGCGGTCTGCCGTGGCATCCGATCCTTGCCGATGCCATGGCAGCCACGCCGGACGAGCATGCTTCGATGCCGGTATCGACCGGCGCCACGCCGCAGCTCTTCATCGGCACGGAGCCTCCCTTGGCTATCCGGCCCGGCGAAACGTCAGGTTGATGCGGCACTCGCCCAGCGCGGCGTGATGGTCTGGCTTCAGCGGCAGCACGCCGTGATGGCGCAGCCGGGCCGGGCCACCCCAGACCACCACGTCGCCGTGGGCCAGCGGCACGCGCAGCGGCCGGTCCGCGCGCTGCAGGCCGCCGAACAGGAATATCGCAGGGATCCCCAGCGAAACCGACACGATCGGTTGGCCGAAATCGCGTTCGTCGCGATCCTGGTGCAGGCTCAGGCGGTCGCCGGCGCGATAGCGATTGATCAGGCAGGCGTCCGGCACGAAATCCGCAAAGCCCGCCTGCGCCGCCGCACGGCCGGCCAGCCGCAGGAAAACCTCCGGCATCGCCGGCCACCGCCTGCCGCTGTCCGGATCGATCGCATCGTAGCGATAGCCTTGGCGATCGCTGATCCAGCCCAGCGGCCCGGCATTGGTCATGCCGACCGACATGCGCCGGCCGCCGGGCGTGATCAGGTGGCGGAACGGCGCCTGCGCCACGATCGCATCGATCGCCTGCAGCAGCGATGCCTGTTCCGGCAGGGCGAACCCGCGCAATACCACTGCGC
This sequence comes from Rhodanobacter ginsengisoli, assembly GCF_042657065.1. Lineage (NCBI taxonomy): Bacteria > Pseudomonadati > Pseudomonadota > Gammaproteobacteria > Lysobacterales > Rhodanobacteraceae > Rhodanobacter > Rhodanobacter ginsengisoli. The sequence continues at coordinate 30,376 of NZ_JBHSNF010000002.1, read as the reverse complement.
CATCGCACAAGGGCTCGGTCCGCGCGGTGGGAGCGGCCGAATCGGGGAACAGTTCCGCGGTGATCATGTGGCGTCGTGAAAGATGATGCCGAGCGTGTGGCGCTGCCCGGTGTGCACGCGGCTGACACCATGGCGCTGGTTCACCCGGTAGCTGCCGCGGGTTCCCGATACCGGGCGCTGGTGGACGGCAAACACCACGGCGTCGCCCTGGCGCAGCGGCACCACCTGCGGACGCGACTGCATCCGCGGGCGCTGCTCGGTCAGCACGAATTCGCCGCCGCTGAAGTCGCGTTCCGGTGCGGACAGCAGGACCGCCAGCTGCAGCGGAAAGACGTGTTCGCCATACAGATCCTGGTGCAGGCAGTTGTAATCCCCCGTACCGTACTGCAGCAGCAACGGGGTCGGGCGCCACTGGCCGGCGGCATGGCAGCGGGCGAGAAATTCCGCATGGGTGGCGGGGTAGCGCACGTCGCTACCCATGGTGGCGCTCCAGCGGTTGGCCAGCGGGGCCAGCAAGGGATACGCCGTGGCGCGCAGGTCAGCGACGAGATCGGGCAGGGGATAGCTGAAGTAGCGGTACTCGCCACGCCCGAAACCGTGGCGCTCCATCACCACGCGGCTGCGGAAGGCATCGTCGTTCGCATACAGGCGGGCCAGCGCGCGACACTCCGGCGGCGACAGCACGCCTTCGAGCAACGCCCAGCCTTGTGCGTCGAGATCGGACGTGACGCGGGCCCAGTCGAACGGTTGCAGCCGCGCACCGGCGTCAACCGCCGGGGCGATGGGTGCATCGTGCCACTGCGCGTTCATGCCTGCGCCTCGCGCTCGAGCAGTGCGCGCTTGCGCTGCACGCCCCAGCGATAGCCGGACAGGCCGCCGTCGTTGCGCACCACCCGATGGCAGGGAATCGCCACCGCCAGCATGTTCGCCGCGCAGGCGCCGGCTACCGCGCGCGCTGCCGTGGGGGAGCCGATGCGCCGCGCGACTTCGGCGTAGCTCGCCGTGGACCCGGCCGGAATCTCGCGCAGTGCCTGCCACACGCGTTGCTGGAACGCGGTGCCGCGCACATCCAGCGGCAGGTCCAGGCCCAGGGCCGGAGCCTCGACAAAGCCGACCACCGTGGCCACCAGTTGCTCATAGGCCGGGTCGCCGCCGATCAGGTTGGCCCGGGGGAAGCGGTCCTGCAGATCGCGGGCCAGTTCGTCGGGATCATCGCCGAACAGGATCGCGCAGACACCGCGGTCGCTTTGCGCGACCAGGATCGCACCCAGCGAGCACTCGCCGATCGCGAAACGGATGTCGCTGTCGATCCCGCCGGCGCGATAGCTGGAGGGGGTCATGCCGAGCAGATGGCTGGAGCTCTCGTAGAAGCGGCTGCTGGCGTTGTAGCCGGCCTCGAAGATCGCCTCGGTCACGCTGCCGCTGCGGCCCAGTTCGCTGCGCAGGCGGCCGGCGCGGTGGGCACTGGCGTACTGCTTCGGGGTGACCCCGGTCACGCTCTTGAATACGCGGTGGAAGTGGAACGGGCTGAGCCCCGCCTGCTTCGCGAGCTGTTCCAGCGTCGGTGCCGTCTCGGCGCGCTCGATCGTGCGGCAGGCGGCAGTGACCATCGCCGCGTGCTGTTCCGCCAGCGACGCCTGGTTCGGCGTGCAGCGCCGGCACGGGCGAAACCCCGCGCGCTCGGCATCGGCCGCCGTGGGGTGGAACGTCACGTTTTCCGGACGGGCCGCGCGGGCGGTGCAGGACGGCCGGCAATACACGCCGGTGGTCCGCACGGAATAGAAGAACGTGCCGTCGGCGCGGGCGTCATGGGCGACCACGGCGGCCCAGCGCGGGTCGTTCACGGTGGCGGCGGCAAGCAGGGCGTTTTTGCGGGAGACTTTCATGGCTGCACCTGGCAAGAGGTTATCGCGTGGAAGCCATTCTGGCGACTGCATTGCCCGGGGGCACTCCGACTCTTGCGCTGGAATTCAGCCTGTTGTCCACCGCGGGTCGCCGTCGCGTCGCCGGCGTTCAGCCGGTGCGCTTCACCACTGCAGCATCAGTTTGCCGATGTGTTCGCTGCTCTCCATCAGCGCATGCGCGCGGGCCGCTTCGGCCGCCGGGAAAACCTGATGGATCACCGGCCGCAGCCGACCGGCCGCGAGCAGTGGCCAGACCTTGGCGTGCAGCTGGCGGGCGATCGCGCCCTTGAACGCGACCGGGCGGGCGCGCAGGGTCGAACCGGTGAGGGTGAGCCGGCGGCGCATCAGCACGCCGGCGTCGATGGCGGCCTTGCTGCCGCCCAGGGTGGCGATGAAGACCAGCCGGCCACCCTCGGCCAGGCAGTCGATTTCACGCGGAACGTAGTCGCCGGCCACCATGTCCAGGATCACGTCCACGCCGCGTCCGGCGGTGGCCTGCTTCAGCACCGCGACGAAATCCTCCTCGCGGTAATTGATCGCGCGTTCCGCGCCAAGCCGCTCGCAGGCAGCGCACTTGTCCGCGTTGCCGGCGGTGGCGAACACCCGATGCCCGAACGCGCGGGCCAGCTGGATCGCGGTGACGCCGATGCCGCTGGAGCCGCCCTGCACCAGCAGGGTTTCCGCCGCGCCGCCTTCGCCGCGGCCGAGCTGGCCACGCTCGAACACGTTGCTCCACACGGTGAAATAATTCTCCGGCAACGCGGCTGCCTCGACCAGCGAAAGCCCCGCCGGCACCGGCAGGCATTGCGCCAACGGTGCCACGGCATATTCCGCGTAGCCGCCACCGGTGAGCAGGGCGCACACCGCGTCGCCGGGCTCGAGGCCGAACGGATTGTCGCCGCTGAAGTCGCCTTCGAGCAGGCTTCCGGAGACCTCCAGCCCCGGCAGGTCGGAAGCACCCGGCGGCGGGGCGTAATTGCCCTGGCGCTGGAACACGTCCGGCCGGTTCACCCCGGCCGCCGCCACCTTGATCAGCACCTCGCCCGGTCCCGCCGTGGGGACCGGGCGTTCGGTCAGTTGCAGCACCTCGGCAGCGCCGGGGTGGATGATCTGGATGGCTTGCATCGTGGACATGGCGACTCGGTCGTGGTGGGGAATACCCCGTTATGCGGCCGTATCCACCAGTACCAACTCCGCGTCCTCGATCGCGCTGATCCGCAACACGTCCTCGTCGCGGATCGCCGCGCCGTCGCGGGTATCCAGCCGCGTGCCGTTGATCTCCACCGACCCGCTGGACGGCACCAGATACGCGTGACGGCCCGCGTCCAGGGCGTACTCGATACTCTCTCCGGCCTTCAGCGTGGCGCCCAGCACCCGTGCATTGGTGCGCAATGGCAGCGCGTCGGTGTCTTCCTTGAAGCCGCTGGCCAGCGCAACGAACCGGCCGGAACGATCGCCCCTGGGAAACGGACGCGCGCCCCAGGACGGCGGCTGGCCGCGGCCATCGGGGATGATCCAGATCTGGAAGATGCGGGTGGTGCCCGGCTCCAGGTTGTACTCCGAATGGGTGATGCCGCTGCCGGCGCTCATCACCTGCACGTCGCCGGCTTCGGTGCGGCCGACGTTGCCCAGGTTGTCCTTGTGCGTGATGGCGCCCTCGCGCACATAGGTGATGATTTCCATGTCCGCGTGCGAATGCGGCGGAAAGCCGGTCTGCGGGGCGATGGTGTCGTCGTTCCACACCCGCAGTGCGCCCCAGCCCATGCGCCCGGGGTCGTTGTAGCTGGCAAACGAGAAATGGTGCTTGGCCTTGAGCCAGCCGTGGTCGGCTCCGCCCAGGCTGTCAAAGGATCTGCGCTCAATCATGATGGATCTCCCGAATATGCATTGCGCCAAGATCGGCGACTGGCGCAACCATAGGGTCGCCCTGACCGTTCTGAAATAGGCACCAGGGAAACGGACTGTCGCCCGATTCGCCGGTTCGCATGCTGATCGTTCCCGTCGTCGCCGTCATGCATCGGATTGCTGTTTACGCGGTTCCCGGCGGGAAAGACCTGCGCTTCAGGCCGGGGCGGCCGACTCGAACACGACCTTGCCGGCATCGTCCAGCGCGCTGAACTCCGCATCCGTCAGCTCGATGTCGACCGCGGCGACATTCTGCTCGAGATGCGCCAGCCTGGACGTGCCCGGGATCGGCAGCATCACCGGGCTGCGCCGGAGGACCCAGGCCAGTGCCACCTGACTCGGCGCGGCGTGGTGGCGCGTGGCCACGGCGTCGAGCAGCGAACCGGGCCGGGCCAGGTCGCCGGCCGCGAGCGGGAACCACGGGATGAAGCCGATACCCTGCCGCGCACAGTAATCCAGCACCGCCTCGCTGGTGCGATCGACCAGGTTGTAGCGATTCTGCACGGTGGCCACGGGAAAATGCTTCGAGGCCGCCTCGATCTCCTCGACCGACACCTCGCTCAGGCCGGCGTGGGCGATCAGCCCCTGGTCCAGCAGCGACTTGATCGCTGCGAACTGTTCGTCGCGTGGCACCTTGGGATCGATCCGGTGCAGCTGCCACAGCCCGATCTGCTCGACACCGAGCTGGCGCAGGCTCTTGTGCACCTGCTGCAGCAGGTATTCGGGGCGACCGAGCGGGATCCACCGATCCGGCCCGGTGCGGGTCAGGCCGGCCTTGGTGGCGATCAGCAGGCCCGGGTACGGATGCAGTGCCTCGCGGATGAGCTGCTCGGAGACATCCGGACCGTAGGAGTCGGCGGTATCGATGAAGTTCACGCCCAGCCCGGGCAAACGCATGAGCGTGCGCAGACATTCGGCGCGGTCGGCCGGTTCGCCCCAGATGCCCTTGCCGGTGATGCGCATGGCACCGAAGCCGAGCCGGTGGATTTCCAGTTTTCCGCCGATCCTGAACGAACCGGAGCGTGACGCGTCGAGATGGGGCATGACGATATTCCCTGGTCGGATGAACGATGCTGGTCGATATCGGGACAGACTATTCAGCCGGATGTTCAGGCCACGTCGGCATATCGAAAACGATCTGCCTGCGGTCGATCCCGGCATTCGCCGCGTCAGGTCGGGCAGGGCTTACCAGTCGGTGGGCTTGTAGTCCTTCAGGAACTGCCCCCACACATGCTCGCCGCTGTTGATCCCGCTGATGATCGGATCGACGATCCGCGCGGCGCCGTCGATGATGTCCAGCGGCGGGTGGAAGCGTTCCTCGAGCACCTTCCTCGCGGCCAGCTCGGCGGGATCCTCGTCGGTCACCCAGCCGGTGTCGACGCTGTTCATGTGGATGCCGTCGTTGTGGTAGTCCGTGGCGGCGGTGCGCGTCATCATGTTCAGCGCGGCCTTCGCCATGTTGGTGTGCGGGTGCCGGGTGGTCTTGAAGCTGCGGTAGAACTGGCCTTCCATCGCCGACACGTTGACGATGTGCTTGTCGCGCCCGGGCGTGCGCAACATCAGCGGCTTCAATCGCGCGTTGATGATGAACGGCGCGATCGCGTTGACCAGCTGCACCTCCAGCAATTCCACCGACGGCACCTCGGCCATCAGCAGCCGCCACGAATTGCGCTGGCGCAGGTCGATCTGCTGCAGGTCCTGGTCCAGCCGGCCTTCGGGGAACAGGTGGCTCTGCGCCAGCAGTTCCTCGGGCAGCAGCGGCAGTTGCGACAGTTCGGCAGCGCGGGTCAGCCCGGGCAGGTCGGTGCGGCCGCCGCCGACGGCCAGTGCCGAGGCTCCGGCGTCGGGCAGGATGTTCGAGCCGCGCAGCCCTTCGTAATGCCCCACCAGCCGGCGCAGGTGCTCGGGCATCTCGTGCACGGCGGCCGTCTCGCCTTCCATCATGTGCGCGTAGAAGTCCGGCGGCCGGCGCACGGTCTGGCAGGCATTGTTGATGATGAAATCGAGCCGTGGCCGCGTGGCCACCAGTTCCTGGCAGAACGCTTCGACGCTCGGCGTGTGGCGCAGGTCGAGTCCGTAGATCTGCAGGCGGTCGCCCCACTGGGCGAAGTCCGGCTCCTCGGCGTAGCGGGCGGCCGAGTCGCGCGGAAAGCGCGTGGTCACGATCAGTTCGGCGCCGGCGCGCAACAGCTTCAGGCCGGCCTGGTAGCCGATCTTCACCCGGCCGCCGGTCAGCAGTGCCACTCGCCCGCGCAGGTCCACCAGCTCGGTGCGCTTGGCGTAGTTGAAGGCCGCGCAGTCGGGGCACAACTGGTCGTAGAAGAAATGGATCGCCGAATACTTCTGCTTGCATACGTAGCAATGCTTCGGCTCGATCGATTCGCGCGGCTGCGCCGCGTCGGCATCGGCCGGGATGTCCTGCGGCAGGAAGCCCTCGGGTGCAAACACATTCGGCGTGGTGAACACCGGCCGCCGGCGCAGCGCGCGGATGCCGGTCTGGTTGAGCACGCTGTCCTCGGCCTGGATCTTCGCCGCATGCCGCGCCTTCTCGGCTGCCTTCAGCTTGATCCGTCGCGCGCCGGGATCGGGATGGTAGAGCTGCGCGACCGCCTGGTGCAGGCGCTGGCGGTCGTCCGCGGGCAGCTGATCCAGCAGTTGCCGATCGGCTGCGACGGACTCCAGCAGTTCCGCCGCGGCGCGCAGGCGCTCCAGCAGGGCGGTATCCGCGTCGTCCTGTCCGGAGGTAGGGGCGGTCGTGATCGTCAAGGGGTTCATCCGTAGTCGAGTGGGGGCAGTCAGGTTCGTCCGTGCTGAAAACAGACGAACGCATGCTGCAGACCGCGTATTTTGCCTGTTTTCGAGCGAACTTCGGGGAAAGCGGGCCGAGCGCGCCGTACCGGTGTCTTCCGCGGCGCCGCGGTTCGCCTCATGGCGTGGCATTCACCGCAACCACGGCATGCGGCTAATGAGAGCTGGGACACACTTTGATGGCATGGCTAATGCAAAAGTGGTGTCGTAGCCGTCCGGTATGGAGGGCCTGAGCTGTATCCCCGGTGGTGGGGCGCCAGTGGAGATTTCGGCGCCACCCTGCCACAGCCATCAAGGTCGTTTTCGTGAGTGTGCAAGCCGCATCAGTCGCCAATGTGCAGGACGCCTTACCGGCCCGGCCTGTCACTGTCCTGACTCCGGACATCGATGCCATGTTGTGCGATCTGCCTACCGCGCACCGTGCCCTGCCGATCGGGCGCCGGATCGCCGGCCAGGGGTGCGATGGCACGAGCAAGCTTTCCACCGCCCCCCGCAGTCGCCCGTCCGTATCCGCGGGACAACCCTCCCGCATCCGTTTCGTGTACTTCCCGGTCGTCGACGAACACGACGGTCGGGCGAGCTATCACCGGCACCTGGTCACGGCCGAGGTGCTGCTCGATCGCGTGCTGGCGGCCCGGGCCGCCGGCCTGCGCGCGATGGCTCCCGCGCTGGACTACGCTGCCGAGGCGCGCGCGATGGTGCAGCCGCCACGGGACCTGTTCCACCCGGCCACGCTGGAATATCGCCGCTGGTACGACGACGACGGCAACGTGCGGCCGCAGCCGTTGACCCAGGAAGCGCTGACCGCGCAGATGGTCGATGCCGGCCTGCCGGTCGAGCAGGCACGGGACCGCGCGGTCCACCGTTCGCATGCCTTGCCGGCGGTCGACCAGCTCTGGCTGATCGACCGGCGCAACACCCCGCTGGATCAGCGTCCGCTCAATCAGGCGGAGTTCCGCGCGCTGATCGAGGCCATCGAGGGTGCTTATCAGGCCCCCGCCAGCGCACCGCACCTGTCGAACGCGAATCGCCAGATCGCCTTGCGCGTCGCCGCCATGCTGGGCGTCCTGCTGGACGAATACGTCGCTTCGCCTTTCAGCATCGCCGCCCTCAACGAGGCCTTCAGCGAGAACCATCTCGAGCATCTGCGCCAGACCATCGAGACCTCGCGCCAGGCGGAGTCGGCGTCGGGCGTGCTGGCCGGTCCGCAGGCCTGGTTCGCGGCCAAGGCGGCAAGAATGCGGGCCGAGCACCAGGTCGGCCTGGCCATGTCGCCATCGGCCTTCCAGGCGATGCGTCTGTCCGGTCGTCCGGTGGTCATCGTGGTGGGCGGCAAGCTGCGCACCTTCATGGATGGCTGGAGCAGGGGCCGCATCAGCTCCAGCGTGGCCTACGTCACGCCGAAAACCGCGTCGGCGGGTTGAACCCGACACTGTCGGCCTGAGCCACCGCGCCGTCACGTTCGTCGTGCGGCCGTACCCGCCCTCGGGCGACCGATCGGCGATCCGGCATCCGCGCGGGGGCCCGCGGCGTCGGCGCGACATGCGGTCGCAGTCGTGCCGATAGCGCCGGCAGGGGCATAGATTGCAGGGGCATCTCCACCACCCGCACGGAGTTCTCCATGTCGAGCAAGTCGTACAAGCAGATCACCCAGGATCTGAACCAGGCCATCGCCACCTTCCGCGCCGCCGAGCCCGACACGATGGGCGGCTTCTCGGCCATGGCCAAGGCCGCGATGGCGCCGGGTGTGCTGTCCGGCCTGGACAAGGAGCTGATGGCGCTGGCGATCGGCGTCGCCACCCATTGCGACGGCTGCATCGGCTTTCACGTCAAGGCGCTGGTCCGGCTCGGTGCCCGTCGCGAGCAGGTGATGGAGACCCTGGCGGTGGCGGTCTACATGGGCGGCGGGCCCTCGCTGATGTACGCAGCCGACGCGGTGCGTGCCTACGAAGAGTTCACCGCGGAAAGCTGATACGCGGCAGGGCGGCGCGGGCCGCTCAGCAGCTGCCGTCCAGCCAGCTCGACAGAGCGAAGCTCTCGCGACGGCCCGGATCGTCGTGGTGACGTGTGCACCAGCTTTCGGCAGCCTCCCGTCCCAGTTCCCGCAGGGCCTGCAACCGGCGCAGCCGCGTATCCGCGGCGGAATAGCCGTCGCGGATGGTCAGGGCGTCCTTCGGCGTGATGATGTGCATGCGCAGGCGGCGCAGCCGACCGGCCGCCGCACCCGGAGCCAGGTGCTTGCCGATGCGCTGACGGGTCAGCGCGAGATCGCGCAGTTCGCGCCTGAACGCGCTGGAAAACGACAGCTGGGCCGACAGCTCCGCGATGTCGCGGGCCGTGCGCGGCACACTGAAGCCGTCGAACGGTTGCAGCAACACGCATAGCAGGTCGTCGCTGCCGCCACCGAGCAGCGGTTCCAGCACGGGGTTGCCGGCGAAGCCACCGTCCCAGTACGCCTCGCCGTCGATGTCCACCGGGGCAAACCATTGCGGCAGGCAGGCCGACGCCAGCAGGGCGTCATGGCTCAGATGGGCGTTGTCGAACAGGGTCAGCGCGCCATCGCGTACGCGCGTCGCCGCCACGTGCAGCTCGATCGGTCCCGCACGCAGGGCATCGATGTCGAATGCTGCCTCGACCAGCGGCCGCAGCGGATTCGCCGACAACGGCGCGCCCGGCACCTTCGACCACAGTCCCGGATCGAGCGTGCCCGCGGCAGCGACCCACCACTCGGTCGCTGCGTTCTGCCGTGCCAACGCCAGCCAGAACGCATCCAGCGATTCGCGCGCCCCGGCGGCGCCGCCATGCAGCCAGCCCTGGGCCAGGGCGGCCGCGTTCATCGCTCCGCTGCTGGTGGCACTGATCGACTCGATCTGCAGTCCCGGCCACTCCAGCAGGCGGTCCAGCACGCCCCAGGTGAACGCCCCATGCGCACCGCCGCCCTGCAGGGCCAGCTTGATCGGGACCGCATGGGAAATGGTGCTTTGCATCATTCGATCTTCCGCGCCCGACGCGCTTGGCGTCAAGCCGGCACGGGGCCGGGCAGGCCACTTTGCCGATTTCTGCGCGCATACTGTGTGCCTTCGCCCTGCAATGGGGCGGAGGGGTATCGCAGGGGTAACCTAACCTAATCGAGCGAGGCAGCAGCTTCGCGGGGGGTTCTCATGAAAGGTATTTCACTTTGCGTGGTATCGGCGTTGGCACTGGTCGGCGTGGCAAGTGTGCAAGCCGCCGAAATGGAAAAGGCGAACATCATGCGGGTCTACACCGACTCGGTGGCGCCGCCGGATCAGCAGGCCTACGAGGCCGGCGCCAAGAGCTTCAACAAGTGTCTGGCAGAACATGGATTCAAGTACGCATGGACAACCTGGCTGCATGAAACCGGCGATACCTACCAGTACTCGTATGTATCCGAGCCCGTGAACTGGGCCGCCTTCGATGCGATGCACGTGCAGAGCAGTCCGTGCATGGCCGCGTGGCAAAGCGATGTGAATCCGCACCTGAAAGGCGAAACCAGCGCGTTCCTGGAGATCAAACCCGAACTCAGCTACATGGCCAAGGACAACATGGACGCCGGCAGTCCGCTGATGGAAGTGACGTTCTTCAAGCTCAAGCAGGGGCACGAGGCGTCCGAGGCGTTCACGGCGGCAGCGAAGAAGATCGCCGCCGCCGCTGCGAAATCCAACTGGTCCAGCCACTACACGTTCGTGCAGGTGATGGATGCCGATCACGGCGCACCCGACTTCATCCTGTCGATCTACTCCAAGACCTGGGCGGACTTCGGCAAGGAACCCAACCAGCCGTTGTGGAAGATGGTCGAGGGCGTGTACGGCAAGGACTCGGCGGCCGCCATGCGCAAGTCGGTCAACGGCGCGATCCAGGAGGTCTGGTCGCACGTCGACAGCCGCAGCGCCGACCTGACCTACACCCCGGCGGGCAAGTAACGCCAGCCGCAGCAGCGGGGCGGCCGGCCGTCACGGCCGCCCTTTCTGCCCGTGCCGGTCCACTCCATCGACCGCCGCCCGCGTGCGGCGAGCAGGGCGGGGCCGTTCAGTCGCGCCGGTGCCCGCTCAGCTCGTGCCCCGCATCCGGCGCAAAACGCAGGTGCCAGCGGGTCGAGCTCAGCGAGATCAGGCTGACCACGACGAACGCGATGGAGAAATCCAGCTGGTGCGGCTCGGCATGCCGGCCCAGGCCCATGCTGAGCTTGAGCACCAGCGCACCGCTGCAGATGCCGACCGAGAGCATCAGCTGCTGCAGGGTGGTGTACAGGCTGCTGGCCGCGCTGATCCGTTCGGTCGGCACGGCCTCGTAGGCCACCGTGTTGTAGGCGGCGAACTGGAACGACATGAACGCGCCGCAGCAGAACAGCAGGGCGAACATCAGCGCGAACGGCCAGTCCGGCCGGAACAGCGCGCACACCGCATAGCCGAGGCTGGACAGCACGCCGTTGACCAGCATGCCGCGGCGGAACCCGACCCGGCGCAGCAGGCCCGGGGTGGCGCTGCGCATCACGATCGCACCCAGCGTGGTGGCCAGGATCAGCTCGCCGCTGCGCACCGCCGAGAGGCCGAAACCGATCTGGAACATCAGCGGCAACAGGAACGGCTGCGCGCCCTGGGTCACCCGCATCAGCGAGCCGGCCACCACCGACAGCCGGAACGAGTCGATCTTCAGCAGCGACAGATCCAGCAGCGGGTCGCGCCGCCGCCGCGCATGCCACAGATAACCCAGGCCGGCCGCGCTGCCCAGTGCGATCAGGCCCAGCGCCTGGACCAGGTCGGCGCTCTGGCCGATCATCTCGAAGCCGAACAGCAGGCTGCCCAGGCTGACCCCGCACAGCGCAAAGCCGCCCAGGTCGAACCGCACCGGCGTCGCGCCGGCGGGAATCTCCAGGATGAAACGGCGCACCAGCCAGTAGCCGAGCACGCCGATCGGCAGGTTGATGTAGAAGATCCAGTGCCAGTCCAGGTAGGTGACGATGAAGCCGCCCAGCGGCGGCCCCATCAGCGGACCGAGGAAGGCCGGGATCAGCGTCCACGACATCGCCGAGACCAGGTGCCGGCGCTCCACCGTGCGCAGCACGATCAGCCGCCCGATCGGCGCCATCATCGCGCCGCCGGCGCCCTGCAGCAGGCGCGCGGCCACCATCATCGGCAGGCTGCCGGCGAACGAGCAGGCGATCGAGCCGAGCACGAACACGACGATCGAGGCCTGGAACACCCGCTTGATGCCGAAGCGCTCGGCCACCGCGCCACTGGCCGGAATCAGGATCGCCAGGGCCAGCAGGTACACCGTCATCGCGATGCTCATCGACGGCGCGCCGACGTGGAAGTCGCGCGCCATCGTGGGCAGCGCCGTGGCCAGCACGGTCGCGTCCAGCTGCTCCATGAAGATGGCGCAGGCCACGATCAGCGAGGTCACGCGGTAATCGGGAAAGACCGGCAGCGGCAGGGGGAGCGCCGAGGCGTCGGTCGTTTCCTCACTCAACAAGGTCACGAGGCGGTTTCCTGGAACGAGCGCTCCACGCCGGCACGGCAGGACATCGGCGGGCCGGCAAACGGGAACAGCTCAGACTGCGATACGCGGGGTTGTGCAGCGCAGCGCGCGGATTATTCGCCTCCTCCGCGACAACGGCAAGGGCAGGAGGTCACGCGTCCGCAGGGGTGAGCGCTCAATCCGGTGGTCAATGAACCCGCGGCGGCCCGGATTTCGCGTTCGGGTCCGGCTCATCGCCATTCAACGTGGCTGCGGGACTTTTGCGAGGGTGTCAGCGCGCAGCTTCACGTGTTCGATGAAGGCGCGCAGCTTCGATGTCATCTGCCGGTGGCCGGGATGGTAGAGAAACATGCCCGACGTCACGGGCGCGAATCTCTCCAGCACCTGCACGAGTTTCCCCGCAGTCACCAGTTCGGCGGCGATCGGCTCGGGTACCTGGGCGAGACCCACACCTTCGACGGCCGCACCAAGCATGGTAGGAAAGTCGTTGGCGATGAATGGACCTGACACGGCCACTTCGATCGGGCGACCGTCGTCGTCGAGCGACCATGGCGCGAGCGCGCCGCTGGATCGCCGCAATCTCAGGCATGCGTGCTGACTCAGATGGTCCGGGTGTTCAGGCCGGGCGTTACCGGCGAAGTAGGCGGGGCTGCCGACGACCACAAAGCGAAACGGCGGCGTCAGTCGTACGGCAACCATGTCGACCGCGATGAACTGGCCGAAGCGGATGCCGGCGTCGAATCCTTCGGCCGCAAGGTCGACCAGCTTCTCGTTTGCGGCGATCTCCACCTCGATCTCGGGGTAGGTACGGCAGAACGAAGCGATCAGTGGTTCCAGCAGGATCGGCACGACGGCGGGAGGCACGGAAAGGCGCAGGCGTCCCGCAGGCCGTCGCCCGAGATCGCGCGCCGCCTCGCCTGCGGCGACGAGTTCCTCGAAGGCGGGTCTTGCGCGCGAAAGGAATCGCTCGCCAGCTTCGGTCAGGCCGACGCTGCGCGTTGTGCGCATGAAGAGCGCCGTACCGACGCGCTCTTCAAGTGCCCGTATCACCTGGCTGATCGCCGATGGGGTCACGCCGAGTTCTGCAGAGGCTTTGCGAAAACTCAGGTGCCGGGCAACGCTCAGGAATGCCTCCACGCCGTCCAGTGCACCCTGCCTGACTGTGAAGTTTTTCTTCATGGGGCGGCCACTTTGTCGCGGATAGTCGCTTGCAGAAAGCGGTGATAAACAGGGTTTGCAGATCAGCAATCCCGCTGATGTCGTTACCGTGGATCTGACAGGAGATTACATGTCGCCGCAAACCATTTTTCAACTGCATCTCGTCCTGGGCTACGTCGCCTGGCTGCTGTGCTTCAACGTGTACATCTGGCCCCGGCTCAAATCGATGGGCCGGTTCGAAGCGCTGCGGATCATTGCCACTCTGCACAGCTTTCGCTTCTTCGGACTCGTCTTCATCCTGCCGGACATCGTTGGCCCACATCTGCCCGCCAGCTTTGCGGGGTTCGCCGCCTACGGCGACTTTGCCACCGGCGTGCTGGCTCTCCTGGCCCTTCTCGCGGCAAGGGTACGTCCGCTCTTCCGGGCGTTCGTGGTCGCCTTCAATCTCGTCGGATCGGTCGACCTCATCCTCGACTATTACCACGCTGTCCGTGCCGGTCTTCCTGCCTTGGCAGGGCAACTGGGCGCCGTCTACGCGATACCGATCATCTACGTGCCCCTGTTGATGATCACGCACGTCGCCGCGTTCCATCTGCTGCTGCGTCCACTGGGCGAGCAACAGGGCAGGGCGATCTGGCCGTTGCACCAAGGTCCGGGTGGCTGACCTCGCAGGCCCAGCCTTCGACAACGGCATCCGACCCGCACCGACCTTCAGGAGTTTGAATCGAAGGACGCAGGCGCCGCTGGGTGGAGTCTTTTCCTCGGGGACGCGGCGACGCTGAGGCGACCGTCCTGGCCGGATCGGTCCGCTACCGGTCCGCGACGGGGCTCGTGGGCGGAAGGCCGGCTGCCTACAGTGGCCACTCCCTTGCCGATGGAGTTCCCCATGTCCGATTTGCCCGCCGTGCTGGTCATCGATGTCCAGCAATCGTTCCTGCATGCGCCGTACTGGCGCGAGGACGACGTGCCCGCGTTCCGCGAGAACCTGCTGAAGCTGCTCGACGCCGCCGCCGCGCGCGGCTGGCCGATCGTGCGCATCCTGCACGAGGACGGCGATGCGCATTTCGATGCCGCGTCCGGCCTGGTGCAGCCGATGGACTGGGTGCCCGACGCGCACGACGTGGTGTTCCACAAGCATGTCCACAATGCCTTTACCGATACCGGCCTGGAAGCGTGGCTGCGCGAACGCGGGATCGGCCGGGTCATCGTCAGCGGCATCCGCTCCGAGCAGTGCTGCGAGACCACCACCCGGGTGGCCTCGGATCTCGGCTTCGCGGTCGACTACGTGACCGAGGCGACGCTGACCTTTCCGATGGTCCACGCCGGCAGCGGACGACGCTACGATGTGGATGACATCAAGCAACGCACGGAACTGGTACTCGATGGCCGCTTTGCCCGCATCCGCACCGTCGATGACGTCCTCGCCGATCACTGAGGTGTGCTTCGTGCTGCCGCCGGCGCTGATCCTGCTGGATCTCGCCGGCGCGGCCGATGCTTTCCGCATCGCCGCCACGATGGGGCTGCCGGTGCGCCTGCGGATGCTGGCACCGGTGGCCGACGGCGAGGTCGCCTCGACCGCGCTGGGCGTGGGCCTCGCCGGGGTCGAACCGCTGCCGGAGCAGTTGGGCGATCACGCGCTGATCGTCGTATGCGGCGCCACCGGCCGCGGTGACGAGGTGGTGTCCTCGCCCGCCAGCAAAGCTCTCATCGCGTGGCTGCACCGGCATGGCGGTCATGGCCGGCCACTGGCCTGTGTCTGCTCGGGCGCGTTGCTGGCGGCGGCGGCCGGTTTGCTCGACGGCCGCTGCTGCACCACCCACCACAGCCTGCTCGACGACCTGCGTCGTCTCGCGCCCGGCGCCGAGGTGCTGGACAGCCGCGTGTTCGTCGAGGACGGCAACGTCTGCACCAGCGCCGGCATCACGGCCGGCATCGACCTGGCCCTGCACCTGATCGCCCGACTCGGTTCGCCGCGGCTGGCCGCCGCGGTGGCGCGCGAGATGGCCGTCTACGTGCGGCGGGCTTCCGGCGATCCGGCACTGTCGCCTTGGCTGGAAGGGCGCAACCACATGAACACGGCCATCCATCAGGTGCAGGATGCGCTGACCCGGGCCCCCGAGCAGGACTGGCCGCTGACGCGCCTGGCCGACATCGGGCACATGAGCGTGCGCAGCCTCACCCGCCATTTCCGCGAAGCCAGCGGCATGTCGGTCAATCGCTATCACGCCCGCCTGCGGCTGGCGCTCGCCCGCCAGGCGCTGGCCAGCGGCGACAGCGTGGAGCGCGCCGCCGAACGCGCGGGGCTGGGCTCGGCACGCCAGCTGCGCCGGCTGTGGTCGAGCTTCGCCAGCGACAGCCCGGCCGCGGCGCGCCGGCGGCACTGAATGCCCCGTTGCCTCACGACGACGAGCGCGGCTTCCCCTCGATCAGCCACCACGCGCTGACGGCGCTGACCAGCGCCAGCGCCGCCGACAGCCCCATCACCCAGCGAAACCCGGCCACGAACGACACGCCGATCGCGTGCCGGAGCGCGGCGGCCACGTCGGCCGCGGCGCCGTCGGGAATCACGATGCCGGCCAGCTTCTGGCGTTGTGCCAGCACGCCGGCGCCGAGCCCGGGCGGCAGTTGCAGGGTGGCCAGTTCGTGGGCCAGGCGCTGGTCGAAGGCGCTGGTCAGCAGCACGCCGAACACTGCGATCGCGAGCAGGCCGGCGGTGCGGGCGACCGCGTTGTTGATGCCCGAGGCGGTGCCGGCGCGATCGCTGCCGACCGCGTTCATCACCGTGGTGGTGAGCGGCGCCACGGTGACGGCCATGCCCAGTCCCAGGATGCAGGTGGCCGGAAAGAAGCTGGTCCAGTAGTCGGCGCCGATCGACGGCAGCGCGAACAGCACGAAGCCCGCGGCGGCGATCACCGGACCCACCACCAGCGGCAGGCGCGAACCGAACACGTCGACCAGTCCGCCGGCCCAGCGCGACAGCAGGAACATGATGGCGATGAACGGCAGCAGCGCCGCGCCCGCCGCCGTGGCGCCATAGCCCTGCACCTGGATCAGGTCCAGCGGCAGGAAGAACAGGCTGCCGCCCAGCGCCGCGTACAGCAGCAGGGTCAGCAGATTGGTGCCGGCAAACGTGCGCTGGCGAAACCACGCCAGCGGCAGCATCGGCGTTCGCCCGCGCGCCTCGACGCGCACGAACAGGGCCAGCGCCACCACGCCGGTGCCGGCGGTGGCGAGGATCGGTACGGACGTCCATCCCCGCGCCGGCCCCTCGATCAACGCGAACACGATCCCGGCCAGCCCCACGGTGACCCAGCAGGCGCCGCGCAGGTCGACCGGGTCGCCATGCGACGAGCCCACGCTTTCGGGCACCCGCAGCGCGCACATGACCAGCACCGCCACGCCGAACGGCAGGTTGATCAGGAACGCCCACGGCCACGAATAGTGTTCGACCAGAAACCCGCCGATGACCGGACCGATGGCGGCGGTGATGCCGCTGAAACCCGACCACGTGCCGATCGCCGCGCCGCGCTCGGCCTGCGGATAAGCGGCGCTGATCAGCGCCAGGCTGCCCGGCACCAGCAGCGCGGCACCGATGCCCTGCACCGCGCGGGCGCCGATGAGCAGCCCCACGTCGGAGGCGAGCGCACAGCCGACCGAGGCCAGCGTGAACAGCGCCACGCCCAGCATGAACACCCGCCGGCGCCCGAAGCGGTCGCCCAGCGCGCCACCGATCAGCAACAGCGCGGCCAGGAACAGCGCATAGGACTCCATCACCCATTGCGCATCGGCGCTGCTCGCATTCATCTGGCGCTGGATCGCCGGCAGCGCCACGTTGACTACCGTGCCGTCGATGAAGGCCATGCTGGAACCGATGATCGCCGCGACCAGGGTCCAGCGCTTCGATGCCTTCGGGCAGGGCGTGGCGGCGTCGCCGCCGAGGATGGCGCCGCGGTCGCACGGGGGTTGGCCGACAAGGCTCACGCTCGTCTCCTCAAGGGCGTCGGCCACGCGTGGCGTCCGCCGGCGGCAACGCCGTCCCGGGAAACGGGCCGACGGGTCCGGTCCGGATCGTAACCCGCCTGTCGCCGAGCGGGGCAAGCGGGCAGGTTCCCTGTCGATGATCCGGCCACGTCGATCACCGCGTGCCGGTGTCGGCGTTGCATCGGCCGGGCTCGCGAACGTGGGGCTGAATGCATCCATCAGGACTTAACCACTCCATGATCCGGCGATAACCGGACCGCTCGCACACTGCGCTGTCCAGCCCCGGGTGAGGGGTGATGACGGGAGAGCCGAGATGTCATATATCGATGGTGTCGTGCTGGCCGTGCCCACGGCCAACAAGAAGAAATTCATCAGCAAGGCGAGCGATACCGATGCCGCCTTCATCGAGTTCGGCGCGCTGCGCGTGCTCGAATGCTGGGGCGACGACGTGCCCAACGGCACGCTCACCGACTTCCGCCGTGCGGTGCAGGCCAAGGACAACGAGACGGTCGTGTTCTCGTGGATCGAATGGCCCGACAAGCAGACCCGCGACGCCGGCATGGCCAAGGCCATGAAAGACCCGCGCCTGAACATGGAAACCCACCCGATGCCGTTCGACGGCAAGCGGATGATCTTCGGCGGCTTCGCTCCGGTGGTCGAACTCTCGTCCGACGAGCACCAGCACCACTTGCTCAAGGGTGCCGCGGCGCACGCGCGCACCAGCGAAGGCGGCAAGCAACGGCCGGCCAGGCACTGACGCCCGAAGCGACGAGGACGGAGCAGATAGCCGGGGTCAGCCGGTTCCGTCCCGGCCGGCAGGTTCGCGCCCGCCGTGCGCCGGATAACCGGTGATCTCGCGGATGCTTCGGTACAGCGGCCGCAACTGCCGGTACATGCGCAGGTAGACCTCGCGATAGAGGCGTTCGTAAGTGCGCTGCGCCTCGGTGCGGGGCGTGAACACGTCGCCGACGCGGGTCATGGCAGCGATCGCGGTGGGGAAATCCGCATGCAGCCCAAGCCCCACCGCGCAGTCGATGGCCGCGCCCAGGCCGGACGTCTCGAAGGTGTGCGGGCGCTCGGCCGGCAGGCCGAAGATATCCGCGGTCAGCTGCATCGCGGCAGCGCTTTGCGAACCGCCCCCGGAGACGCGCAGGCGCCGGATCGGGATGCCCGAACGTTTCTCGATGCGCTCCTTGCCCTCGCGCAAGGCATATGCCAGTCCTTCGAGGATCGCCCGGTAGATGTGGGCGCGTGTGTGCACGTCGCCAAAGCCGATGATCGCGCCCTTCGCTTCCAGTCCCGGCTCGCGGATCCCCGGCGACCAGTAGGGCTGCAGCATCAGGCCCATCGAGCCGACCGGCACGCTGTCGACCAGTTCGTCGAACAGTGCTTCCGGCTCGACGCCCAGCTCGACCGCGCGCTGCATTTCGCTGAGGCCGAACTCCTGCTTGAACCAGCTGACCATCCAGAAGCCGCGGTAGATCATCACCTCGCTGTTGTAGTGGTCGGGGACAGCCGCGGGGTAGGGCGGCAGCAGGGGCACGGTCTCCCGGTAGCGGCGGCCGGTGGTGTTGATGGTCGCGGTGGTGCCGTAGGACAGGCACGCCGTGCCGGGCTCCACGACGCCGGCGCCGAGCACCTCGCAGGCCTTGTCGGCGCCCGCGGCGATCAACGGCAGGCCTTCGGGTATGCCGGTCATCCGGCTCGCTTCGGCGCTGATGTGCCCGAGCAGTTCGCCCGGCTTGCGCAGATCCGGCAACTGCTCGCGGCGCACCGGCATCACCTGCCATTTCCAGTCGCGCGGCGCGGCCCAGCGCAGGCGCTTGTAGTCGAACGGCAGGTAGGCCACGCAGCAGGCGACCGAATCGACGAACCGGCCGGTCAGCCGATGGGTCAGGAAGCCCGACAGCAACAACAGCTTGTGCGTGCGGCCCCAGATCTCCGGCTGGTGCTGGGCGATCCAGTTGACCTCGGCCTGGGCCCGGAAATAATCCACCGTCGCGGTGGCGCCGGCCAGCGTGAACAGCCAGCCCCACGGTCCCCTGATCCGGCCCCTGACCTCGGCCAGCCGTTGATCCAGCCAGAGGATGGCCGGGCGCAGCGGCCGACCCTCGGCGTCGACGTTGATCACGCTGCCGCGCTGGGTGGTCAGCGCCACGCCCTTGATCAGGCGCTTGTCGATCGACACCTGCGCCCACAGCCGGTGGCAGGCTTCGGCCAGGTTCTGCCAGTAATACTCGGGGTCCTGTTCGGCCCAGCCCGGCTGCGGCGACACATAGGCCTGCAGGTCCACCTTGCCCTTGCCCAGCAGGTTGCCGTGGAGGTCGAACAGCAGGGCGCGCACGCTCTGGGTGCCGTTGTCGATGGCCAGCAGGTAACTCGGTTCGCTCACGTGTCCATTCCTTTTCCGGAAGTGTTGTCGTGGCTGGCGCTACCGGTTCATGCGGCATCCGGGGCGGGCAGGCTGTAGCTGCGCTGCCATAGCGCGAGATAGCGGTCCTGTTCGTGCTGCCAGCGCGCATCGCTCCAGCCCAGTCGCGGCTGGCACAGCTGCCGGATGCGCGGCAGCTCGGCCGCGGCGCCGTGGGCCAGCAGCAGGCCCAGCCGGGTCCGTCGCAACAGCAGGTCGTCCAGGTGCAACACCAGTTCCTGTTCGGCGGCCAGCGCCAGTTCGGCCCACAGCGTTTCGCTGGCGCCCACCTTGTCACAGCCGATTTGCGTCAGCAGCGCGGCCAGTGCCGGCAACTCGCGCCCGTAACGTCCGCGCAGCCGTTGCTGCTGGTGCGGCGTCAGCGGCGCCGGCAGCGGCATCGGCGGCATCGGCGCGAACGTGGCGCCGTGATCGTCGACGAACGCCTTGCCCAGCATCGGCGCGCAGGCGCGCAGCACGTCCAGCGCCAGCAGCCGGAAGGTGGTCAGCTTGCCGCCGGCCAGGGTGACGCAGCCCGGTTCGATCCACAGCGCATGTTCGCGGGTTTCGTCCGACGGGCGGGTGCTGGCGTCGCCGTGGCTGACCACCGGGCGCACCCCGGCCCAGCACGACAGCACGTCGGCCGCCACGATCCGCGCCGCCGGAAACTGCTGGGCGCAGGCGGCGAGCAGGTAGTCGACTTCGGCCGCGCTGATGCGCGGCTCCTGGTCGAGATCCTGGCGATGATCCAGGTCGGTCGTGCCGATCACCGTGGCGCCTTCCCACGGAAAGACGAAAATCGGCCGGCCGTCTTCGGCGTGCAGGAAGCTGAAGGCGTGCGCCAGCGGCAGCCGCCAGCCCGGCAACAACAGGTGACTGCCGCGCAGCGGCCGGATGTGCTCGGGGCCGCTGACCTGGCGCAGCCGGTCGGACCACGCGCCGGTGGCAAGGGCGACGACCCGGCCGCTGAAGCGCAGGCGCTCGCCGCCCTCGCTGTCCTCGGCCAGCAGCCCGACCACGCGATCGCCCTCGCGACACAACTCGACCACGCGCAGCCCGTTCAGCGCTTCGCCGCCGTCGGCCCGCGCCTCGCCCAGCACGCGCAGCACCAGCCGCGCGTCGTCGGTGATCGCATCGCCGAACAGCGAGCCGCCGAGCAGGTCCTGCTCTTTCAGGCCCGGCGCCAGATAGTCCAGCTGCGGCCGCGCCACGTATCGGTGGTTGCGCCTGCCGGCCAGCCAGTCGTACAGCGTCAGCAGGGCGCCCATCACCCGGCGCCCGGGAAAGGCGCCGCGATAGTGCGGAAAGATGTAACCCAGCGGATCGACCAGTCCGGGCGCCTCGCCGAGCAAGCGCTGGCGTTCGTGCACCGATTCACGGGTCAGCCGGAACTGGCCCTTGGCGATGTAGCGCAGCCCGCCGTGCACCATCTTCGAGGAGCGGCTGGAGGTGCCCCAGGCAAAGTCGTGTTGCTCGATCAGCAGGCATTTCCAGCCCCGCCGTGCCGCCTCGCGCAGGATGCCCGCCCCGCTGATGCCGCCGCCCACCACGATCAGATCCCACTCGGTCGCCGCCAGGCCGGGCAGGGCCTGTTCGCGCCAGCGGGCATGCCAGGCCATCGTCGTCATGGTTGCAGCAGCACGCCGGGATTCAGCCGGCGCTCGGGGTCGAAATGGCTGGCCAGTGCCTGCAGGGCGGCGATTCCCAGCGCGCCTTTCTCCACCGGCAGATACGGTGCATGGTCGCGGCCGACGCCGTGCTGGTGACTGATCGTGCCGCCATGCTCGACGATGGTGCGGCTCGCCGCCTGCTTCAGGGTGTGCCAGCGCGCCAGCGTGTCGGCGTAACTGCCGGCCGCGCGAAACACATAGGTGGTATAGAGGCTCGACCCTTCGCCGTAGGCATGCGACAGGTGGGTGAACACGTGGATCGGCTCGCCGCCCGGGCCGCCGCGCAGGCTCGCCTCGATGCGGTGGAGCAGGTGGTCGACGTTGCTCCAGTCGGTCGCGGTCTCCAGCGTGTCCACCGCGTAACCGGCTTGCCACAGGGTCTCGCGCAGGTAGGGAAAGCGGAAGCGGCTCTGCGCCCACTTCCTGCCCAGCAGGGTGCCGGTGAACACGCCGCCGGCCTGCCGCAGCAGCTTCTTCGCCTGCTGCAGCGAGGCCGCGTTCTGCCGGGGATTTCCGGTCACGCCGAACGTCAGCATGCACTTGCCCTGCGCGGCGCCGCGCCAGCCCAGGTATTTCTCCAGCCAGGCGATCTGTCGGGGGTGGCCGGCCAGGGCGAGCTGGGTCTCGGTCTCGATCGCGCTGGACAGGCGCAACATCGACAGCGGCACCCGCGCCTGCGCCAGCTCGCGCACGGCGTCCAGCGCCTGCGGCCACGACGGCAGGAACACCGCGTGAAAATGCTCCTGCGCGGGCAGCCGGCTCACCCGCACCTTCACCTCGGAGAGGATGCCGAAGCGCCCCTCCGAGCCGAGCACCATCTCGCGCAGGTCCGGCCCGGCCGATGACGCGGGAAACGTCGGGATCTGCAGCGGCCCGGCGAACGTCTCCAGCGTGCCGCCGGCGAACAGTTGCTCGATGCGGCCGTAGCGCAGCGATTGCTGGCCGCTGGAGCGGCTGGCGACCCAGCCGCCCAGCGTGGACAGTTCCCACGACTGCGGAAAATGGCCGAGCGTGAAGCCGTGCGCGCGCAGCTCGCTTTCCACCTGCGGGCCATTCGCGCCGGGGCCGAAGGTGGCGATCTGGCTGGACTGATCCAGTTCGAGCAACCGGTTCATGCGCGCCAGCGACACCGTCAGCACCGGCCGGTCGCCGGCCTGCGGCGTGATGTGCCCGGCGACCGAGGTGCCACCGCCGTAGACGATCAGGCTCAGGTCCTGCGCCGACGCGAGGGCCAGCAGTTCACGGATCTGCGTGGCGGTTTCCGGATAGGCCACCGCATCGGGAAACACGCCGAAGTCGCCCGAACGCATCGCCAGCCAATCCGGCAGGCTCTGCCCGCGGGCGTGCCGCAGCCGGTCGTCGGCGGCGGTCGCCCACAGCGGATGCGGCGGCAGCCGCGACGCCGGTACCCGCGCCAGCACGCTGTCCAGGCTGGCATCGGGCAGCGGCCGGCCGGCACCGATCCGCGCCGCCAGAAACGCGGCCCCCTGTTCCGGCAGCGCCACCGAAGTGGACTCCTCGCCCCAGCCATTCCAACGCCGCATGCCGTCGTCCTCGTGTGCGGTTCCGTGCGCCAACCACGGTCGCTGCAGGATAGAGGCAATGGCGGCGCAGGGGACAGCGGCGCCGGTTTCCGCGCGATCTCGGGTACGGTGACGTGGCTGCCGCATCTGGCCCGGCCGACATCGGGCGCGGGATGCCGCCATGTCCGGGCGGTGCGCGTTCACTCGTGGGACATCCGGCAAGCGACAGACTGCCTTCTTTGACCGCCGGGAGTACGCGTGCCGTCTTGCCACACCGATCCACGTTCGATCCGTCCCCGGGCCACGTCGCGGCATGCGCTGTGGTGCATGTTGCTGGGCCTCGGCGTCAGCGCCTCGGCGCTGGGCCACGCCGCGCATCACGCGTCGGGGCGGCTCGCCATCGACGTGTTCCGCGACCGCCTGACCCTGGCGGTGACCCGCTACCCGCAGGTGTATCTGCACGGCGAGATCGATGCCGGCGCGCCGCGGCGCTTCGAGGCGCTGATGCACTCCGGCCGCATCCCCGCCGGCTCGGACATCTACTTCAACGTGCCCGGCGGTGACCCCGCGGCCGCCATGGCGCTGGGGCGGATCTTCCGCGCCGGCGGCATGGCCACGCACCTGGGCACGCCGCGCAAGCCCCGGCACGCGCGCCAGTCGGCGCAGCCGGCCGTGTGCATGGATGCCTGCGTCTACGCCTACCTGGGCGGCCTGTATCGCTGGACGCCCAGCGGCGGCGATCGCATCGGGCTTGCCGCGCTGCCGACCGGCGCGGCGAAGGAGCCGCCCCAGCTGAGCGCGTACCTGAAGGAGATGGGCATCGCCCCCGGCGCGCTGGCGCAGGCGGCCACCTCGCGCGGCGGCACGGCCTGGCTGAGCGCCGACCCGATGCTCGCGGCCGGCGTGGCCAACAACGGCCGGCTGCCGGTCACCGCCACCGTCGACCTGTCCACGCCGGCACCGACGCTGGAGTTGCGCCAGGTCGTGCGCAAGGGCACCCACCGGCTCACTATCCAGTGCCAGCCCGGCCAGACCACCGTGACCGCCTACGACGAAGTCGGCCCGCGCCGCGCCCGCCAGATCGTGGCCCGCGGCACCCGCTCCTGGTTCCAGCTCAACGGCAAGCAGGTGCTGAATCAGCCGCGCGACGGCGCGGACGTGGCCGACAACGCCC
Source organism: Rhodanobacter ginsengisoli (assembly GCF_042657065.1). NCBI lineage: Bacteria > Pseudomonadati > Pseudomonadota > Gammaproteobacteria > Lysobacterales > Rhodanobacteraceae > Rhodanobacter > Rhodanobacter ginsengisoli. Next base: position 6,347 of record NZ_JBHSNF010000002.1, on the reverse strand, counting down.
TGATGATCCGCCGCTCCTACCCACCCGCCGACCTGGTGGACCTGGTCTCCAGCTGGTCCTTCGGCGCCTGGGTCGGCGGCCGCAACAGCGCGTTCCGCGACGGCTTCAGCATGCCGCTGCACCCCGTGTTCGATCAGCTGAAGACGTATTTCTACGCCTGCTGGCGCGCGGCGCCGTGGCCGCCGCGGGGGAAAGGGGCCACGGCATCGGCATCGGGCGTCGCCCAGCCTTGAAGCGCTTGCGCGGCGAGTAACCCGTTGTCGCTGTCCGCAATAACCGGCATGCAAGCGGAGCTCATGAGGTCCTGAGCAGCACCGGTTCGTCCGATCGCCGATCGGCCGCGTCTGCCATCAACGAACTTGCGCGGGTGTGAGTGTCGATTCGCGGGAGTATGCTCGGTCGAACGTTCGGGGGAATGGATGACCATGCTGCGCTGGCTGATCGCCGCCGCTGCCTGTGTCGCCGCTACAGCGTGTAGCGATGGGCAGGGCAGGGACGCACAAATTCAGAAACAAGACCGACCCGAGCAGGCCGGCCTGACGAATCCGCTGATCACCGCCGGCCATCTCGCCGGTGCCGAGGTCGCCGGACTCACCGGCGATCAGCCCGCGATGCGCCGCCACGTCGAAGCCATGCACACCGACCTGATGCGCTCGATGCATTTGGCCGACCCTTCCCGCCGCATCGACCACGAAGCCGCCCGCGCCGCCGTGCGTCCGCTGCCCGGTGTGCAATCCAGCGTGTGGCTCGACAACGCCAACCTGCTGGTGTTGGTCGGTGGCGGCCAGTACCGCCGCATGGCCACCATCGACCGTATCTGCCTCGCTTTGCAACCGCTGGGCGACACGCTCGGTGTGGTGGTCAATCTGCAGGATGTGATGGCGACGACCTCGGAAGGCGCGGATACCTTGTCGCGAAATTGCCAGCTCGGGGCAGGGGAGCGGGCGCTGTTTCAGCCGAAGCGGCGGATGGATGTGCTGGAGCCGGAGGTTAGGAGGGAGTTTCGGGCGCAGCAGGGTGTGGGTAAGTGAATTTATTCCTACGTTGAAGACGGATCAATAGAGTTTAATCACGGAGTAGTGGTATGCCTCAGTCGCTGTCGATGCTGCTTCAAATCGATTCTTCTCTTCTCTCCGATAGAGATGCGCTTGATCCTGTTCTTGATATGGACACGCGGCTATTTATTGATCCGCACTTATTAAAGCATAGCGATATTGATGAGTTTCAAAGTAGTTACAAAAATTACAGAAACATTTTGTTTCCATAGCGAAGCTGCTTGCGGCCTCAGATGACCAGGGTGACGTATTTTGGCGTAAAGCTGATTCGATGATGAAGTGGCCAGAGGTAAAAGGACTTTGTATTGGCTACTCAAGCAAGGGGACTTCCGGTAGTGGAATAGGTCCTGGCCTTCGAAATCGCCTACTTTTTACCGCTCAGCAAATAATAAGAAAGGGAAGGAATGACCCAGAACTATTTGAGTTAGTTGGTCTTTTTGAGGCCGATTTTGGGCCTGATAGAATTAGTGATATGACTGCAAATGTAATTCGGGTTGATCTCGCAAAATTTACAAAAAGAGTTTATGGCGAGCTCTTGGTGGAGGGTGCTCGGCCCGTAAAAATCGATGTGCAAAACGGTATGCCGTTGAATCCGTATACGGGTGCACCAATATTGTTAGTCCCGAGATCGCTTCTGAGGGACCTGCCTGTCGCTTTTGAATGGAGTAGGAAAGATATAATTGCTGCGGACAATGAAGATCTTCGAATGAGGCTAAATTCGCTTATTGGGTCTTCTTGGCGAGAAGCCATCAAGTCGTTCAGTAAGGAGAGATTCAAGAATATCCTATTGGAAAACCCTGATTTGATTGATGATCTGGTAAAAGTTTATAGCGAGAAGGTCGCCAGCCCCTACAATTTCGTCGAAGACAGGGCTGGTGAATATCTGTGGTTCCCTGCCACGCAAGCGGTTACAAAAGAGTTTCCACTTTCATTGCAGCCATTTGATCCGAATTCAGTGGATGAAGTGGAGGTAATGGTGTTGACTATATGTGAGAAATTTAAGAGCTTGGTAGAGGATAATGGATTGTGCGATCTATTTTATAATTCAGATGGGTCTCATAAGAATGAATCGGCAATGCAGTTAGTTTTTTTTGGCGTTGCCGATGCTTATTGTCACGCAAACAAAGTAATGATTGCTCGAGAATCCAACTCAGGCAGGGGGCCGGTAGATTTCAAGTTCGGAAGCAATCAGGAAAATAGTGTCCTGGTGGAAATTAAAAAATCAACGAATACTTCTGGATTAAAAAAAGGGGTAACGAGGCAGTTGCCGCAATATATGAAATCAGAGGGGTCAAAGAGAGCAATATATCTTGTTATTGATATTGGTTACACCAAGTCTTCTATAAATTCGCTAAACCAGGTTAATAAGTCCATTAATGGCACTGCAATAAAAATATTCCATATCGATGGAAACCCTAAGCCAAGCGCCAGCAAGTTGTGAAAATGTTGCCATAGCGCATCTCTGATCGACAACGTTCTTACTTATCTGTTCTGGGCCAATGCTTCTTCCGTTGCCGCCGGCCCGGCTCCACCCCTGTCAGCCAACCTCCGCGCCACACCCTCCCTCGCACCAACAGCCACGCACTGCCGGCTCTGGCATCGTTTCGGCGCCCCCAGCGTCCGGTTGTCAGCCGAATGTAGCGGGCGTTACCGGTCGCTTGGACGCGCAACGGAGCTTGGGCGGGACGCAGGCGGCCTCATCAATTGATACGGAGATCGTGACGTCACAGCACCTGACTTCGCTGGCCTTGACGGCCGATCAGCTGACTGCCATCGAGGGTGCGCTGGTGACGCCGTAGCAGAACATGAGAAGGCTGATCGCGCTGCAGCCGGCGCAGCGCCGGGCGCTGATCAAGATGGGCGACAAGTCCGAGGTGTTCTGCCGGCAGACGCTGAAGCTGCTGCAGCAGAACCCGCAAGTAGCGCCGCCAAGCCTCAGCGTGGACGAGGCGCAGGCGAATTTTGCAGCGTACGACCAGATCGGCACCTTTTCTTTGGAGCGCGATCCCGAACAAGTCGCGCGGCGGTCCGATCATTTTCCCCGGGCGTGTGCCGCGGCCGGCGCCCGTTTCAGCGCACCGGTCTCCCATCCCGCGATCAGCTTCTGGCCCACGCTGGCCAGCGCCTGGATGGCGGGCAGGAGTTCGTGACCGAGGGGCGTGAGCGCGTACTCGGCCGATGGCGGCGAAGTCTTCAGCACCCGTCGCGTCACCAGTCCGCGCGATTCCAGCTCGCGCAAGCGCGCGCTGAGCACGCGGGCGGAAATGCGCGGGATGTCGTGGCGCAATTCGCCGAAGCGGCGCGGCTCGCCACTGAGGAACCAGATCACGTTCGGCGCCCATGCACCGCGCAGCAAGGCCAGGCTCTCGGTCAGCGGGCAGGCGGGTGGGGCGGCGACTTTGCTTTTGCGTACGGGCAGACCCATCGGACGTCCATCGGGGAATTCGGTAACCGATCGGATACTACATTCTTCCGCTAACCGGTGGTTAGGTGGTATCCATCGGTAACCATGATGGCTAGCATGCGTCATCGCCGCGACGGCCCGGGCGCATGCCCTGCGGCGCGCGGCGGTGCTTCCCACGTTTCCCATCGGAGAAAATGCATGAAACTCTTTTACTCGCCGGGCGCCTGTTCGCTGTCGCCACATATCGTGGCGCTGGAAGCGGGCATCGAGCTGCCGCTGGAAAAGGTCGACGGCAAGGCCAAGCACACCGAGACAGGCACGGATTTCTGGCAGATCAACCCGAAGGGCTACGTGCCTGCGCTGGCGCTCGACAACGGCGAGCTGCTGACCGAAGGCCCGGCGATCGTGCAGTACCTGGCCGACCTCAGGCCCGAGAGCGGCCTGGCGCCCGCCAACGGCACGCTGGCGCGTTACCGTCTGCAGGAAATGCTGGGCTACATCAACTCGGAACTGCACAAGACCTACAGCCCGCTGTTCAAGCCCGATACGCCGGAACAGACCCGCGCCGAGCGCAAGGACTACCTGCTCCGCCGCTACCGGTTGATCGAGGACGTGCTGTCGAAGCAGCCGTGGCTGGTGGGTGATCACTTCACCGTAGCGGACGCCTACCTGTTCACCGTCACCAACTGGGCGAGGCACGTCGATCTGGACCTGGCCGGCTTCCCGGCGTTGCTGGCCTTCCAGAAGCGCGTGGCGGAACGCCCGGCCGTACGCACGGCGCTGGAGGCCGAAGGCTTGACCAGCAAGGCCGCATGAAAGCGAGATCGGGGGTCGTAAACATCAGCGGGCGAAGTCCGGGGTTGCCCCGAGGCCACCCCGTCACCGCCTGACGACCGCACGCCACACCCGACCGGCCGACCCCACGGCCCGGTGCATGAGACGAACAGCCTCATGCACCGGGCTTCTTTGTGCGCGCCCCGCCGCCGGAACCCGGCGCGCGGCCCAGCGAACCGCAACACCCGAGCTCGCCGCCCGACCCGCCGTTCAACGAACCCGACCCGCCACCCGTTTCGCTCGGCCGCCCGAGCTTTCTTCCCGGCCTCCCGAGCGATTCACTCGGCGCCCCGAGCAAATGGCTCGGCCACCCGAGCTTTTTGCTCGACCCGCCGAGCAGGTGAGCCTCACTCGCCGAGCTTTTTTCCCGGCCCGCCGAGCAATTTTCTCGGCCGTCGAGGCAATTTTCCTCACCCGCCGAGTCCCTCCGCTCGACGCGCCGGGAAATTTTCTCGACCATCGCGGCTATTTTCTCCGCACCCCGAGCTCTCCCGTCCGTCCGCCGGGAAAATTTCCCGACACGCCAGGATATTTGGCCGGGCATGGCAGCTCGGGGCACGGATCAGCGCCCGGCGCACCCCCGAGACAGGGCAACATCGATGCCGGATGGACGTTCCCCCACGGCCTCCGTCGGCTGGGTGCACCTGCTTCAACCCCAGCGGGCAGGGTGCGCTGCGGGTTCCGACCCGATCGAACACCGTTTCCGGAAAGGGCTGCCCACGAAGCGGGTGCCGCCCAATAGCCGTGGCGAGCCGGCGGCTTTGACAGGCGAGTGGCCGATAACAGCCCTTGCACGCTCGATGATGCGCGGGCAATCTCGGCGGGCAGGGGGCGACCGAAGGCGCATTTTTTGTGGCACTTCACAGGCAGCAATCAAGCCGGCGCGCCGGATCCGGCTATACATCCGATGGTTAGCCGGACCCAGCACGGACAAGCTCTAAACGGATCAAGACGTTATGCCCGGACATCCGCGCATGATCAGGGATGTATCACCGGACCCACGGGTCCGTATATTAGGCAGTTAGCGCTTGCAGGGGGAGTCGTGAAATCTAGACGCTTACTTGCGCCGTTGATGGGACTCGCGTTGCTGCTTGTGAGCATGGGCGCGCAAGCTATCAAGCCGCCAATGCCGCGGACAAAAGCTCAATTAGCCGGTACCTGGGTTGGCCCGGACGCGTGGGGTTCGGTGCTGCGCCTGGAGCTCAATAGTGAGGGGCAAGGGCGCTTGGTTGTCCGCATCCTCGACTCAAAGGACGACCTGGTTGTCTACAAAGTTGTACTTACAAAGATCAACATCAACGACCTGTCTTTTTCAGTTTCACCCATCAGCAAAGGTGCTGCGCATATCGCTTTGTCTGGCACTAACGACTCGAACGCCATCAATTTGGTGCGTTACTTGAAGGATTTCGGTGACGGCTACGGCGTTCGCGCGTTACTTATTCGCCAAAGCGATCTACAGTCGGGGTTACAAGATCTCAAAGCGGCCGGCCCTAAGCTTCCTGCACGGCCAGCGCGCTAACAGATCGTTCGAGGCGGACGGCTGCGCCGCCGCTCAACTCAAGCGTTAGCGGTCATGAAAATGTCCAGCAGATCCCTGTTTCTAGCTAGCTTGCTCGCGTCGACCTGCGGCGGTCCGAACGTTCATGCTCAGGGTAATCCCTCGCCAAAGGCTGGAGAGTCTTACACGGTGGCGCGTCACCACTTGCTTGCCGCTGGCTGGCGGCCAGTAGTAGTCGCAGAGTGCTCGCCTCGCAATGTCTGCTTCAACGAGTGGCCGGAGATGGCAACCCAGATTCCCGCTTCTGTAACTTGTGGAGCACTGACAAGAAATGGAATCACCATGAATATTTGTCTTCAACCAATTGCCGACGACGCAATTATTCAAAGTGTTGAGGTCGTCCGCTAACATCTCGTTCGAGGCGGACGGGAGACTTCCTACGCTTTAGTGGACACCCTGAACTACCACTTCAGGAGTCCACAAGATGCCGAAACCAGGTCCACGAACGACCTACCGCTACAGCCAGGAATTCAAGGCAACCGCTGTCCGTTTGAGC